>NZ_DASXFO010000010.1:0-29339 GCF_036489515.1 Acidocella sp. | reverse complement strand
GCAGGCATAGCGCGACTACCGCTGGGTTGGTATAGACCCTGACCATTGATTTTCTGAAGGTACGAAATGGCCCGCCGCCGGCAGCTCTATGAAGGCAAAGCAAAAATTCTGTTCGAGGGACCGGAACCCGGCACCCTTGTGCAATATTTCAAGGATGACGCCACGGCGTTCAACGCGGAAAAGAAGGGCACCATCACAGGCAAAGGTGTCCTGAACAACCGCATCAGCGAATTCCTGATGACCAAGCTGGCGGAAATCAACATCCCCACGCATTTCATCCGGCGCCTGAACATGCGCGAGCAGCTGATCAAGGAAGTCGAGATCATTCCGATCGAGGTCGTGGTCCGCAATGTCGCCGCCGGCAGCCTGTCCTCGCGCCTGGGCATCCCGGAAGGCACCCGCCTGCCCCGCTCGATCGTCGAGTATTATTACAAGAACGACCAGCTGAAGGACCCGATGGTGGCTGAAGAGCACATCACGGCCTTCGGCTGGGCGACTCCGCCGGACATGGACGACATCGTCCACCTGACCCTGCGCATCAATGACTTCCTCACCGGCCTGTTCCTCGGCGTCGGCATCACCCTGGTCGACTTCAAGATCGAATTCGGCCGGCTGTACGAGAATGAGGACATGCGCATCGTCCTGGCCGACGAGATCAGCCCGGATAATTGCCGCCTCTGGGACGCCAAGACCAACGAAAAGATGGACAAGGACCGCTTCCGCCGCGATCTCGGCAAGATCGAGGAGGCCTATCAGGAAGTCGCCCGCCGCCTCGGCATCCTGCCCGAAGCTGGCTCCCGCGACCTCAAGGGCCCGGAGATGATGCAATGAAAGCCATCGTCACCGTCATGCTGAAAGACGGCGTGCTGGACCCGCAAGGCAAGGCCATCGGCCACGCCTTGCACATGCTCGGCTTCCCCCAGGTCGGCGAGGTCCGCGCCGGCAAGGTCATCGAGCTGGAGCTGGACGAGACCGACAGGGCCAAAGCCAAGACCGCCGCCGAGGACATGGCGAAAAAACTGCTCGCCAACACCGTCATCGAAAGTTTTAAGGTCGAGATCACCGGTTGAGGTCGCCCAGCGACCTCTTCCACCCTTCTCATTTCCAGCCGGCCTTCCGGCGCCTCGCCCACCGCGTTCGGCTGGATCTCTGGTTCCCGCATCTACCACTCGCCTGCGCCGTCGGCGGCGCGGGCGCGCTGGCACTGGTGCCGACGATCCGGCACTTCCTCTACGAATATTTCCATCTGCGCCTGAGTGAGCTGTTCAACGCCCTCCACCCGCTGACGGCCGGCGTTCCCGAGGTGGTGCTGAGCGGCGTGCCCAACGCCGCCATCGGCTGGCTGCAGATTTTCATCGCCATCGGCCTGCTGCTCCGCTCCCGCCTGGCCTGGATTTCCGCCCTGCTCATCGCCCTGGCACAATTGGCCCTGGCGGTCGGCTACACGCATTATTCCTGGCACTCCAGCACCGCGTTATATCTTGTCGCCCTGCTCTGTGCCCTTTCAGTCGCAGGCCGGGCTTTCCAAAGGTCCTCGCTGGCCGCCGGCACGCTCTTCGCGCTGGCCGCCACCGGCCTGCTGCTCGCCTATGGCGTCCTCGGCTCGCTGATCCTCGGCCAGGGTTTCACCCCACCGATCGAAACGTTTCAACAGGCCGTCTATTTTACCGTCGTCACCATGTCCACCGTCGGCTATGGCGATATCCTGCCGAAGAGCGACGACGCCAGGCTGTTCGTCGTCTCGCTGATCATTGTCGGCCTCAGCGTGTTCGTGACCTCGATCACCGCGGTGATCGGCCCGCTGGTGCAAGGGCGCCTCAGCCGTATCATCTCCCCGGAGAGAAAACGCATGAAACGGATCGACCACTTCATCATCGCCGGAGACGGCGCGCTGGCCCGTAACACCGCGCGCGAATTGCTGGCCCGGGACCGGCCGGTGCTCGTTATCCTGGACGAGGAAGTTGCCGCTTTCGGCGATGCCGAAATTGTCATCGGCGATCCGACCGATCTCGACGTGCTGCGCCGCGCCGGAGCCGAAACGGCGCGCGCGGTCCTGGCGCTGTCCAATGACGACGCCGAGAACGCGTTCGTGATCCTCGCTTTGCGCGAACTCGCCACAGACGCCAAAAAAGTCGCCGCGGTCAGCAACCGCAAGAATCTGGAGCGGGTGCGGCGCGTGCAGCCCGACATGATCCTTGCCCCCAACGTGTTCGGCGGCGAGGTTCTGGCGATGGCGCTGACGGACGAAAAAATCGATGGCGCCAGCCTCGTGGAACGATTTTTGGACGTGAACGCACAACATAACTGAAGAAAGCGGCCGCTTTTTAAAAAAAGCGGCGCAAAAATTTTTGCTCCGCTGGGCCATGGACGTTGTCGGCGACGACGCCCATGGCCCAGCATAACAAAGTTTTTTGCTTCTTTTTGTTCACAAAAAGAAGCCTTCCCTTTTGCTTGCCTGAGCAGGTCTCAGTGCTCTGCTTTACTTCCCCGCCGCGCTTCGGCAGAGGAACGCCATGCGTACAGCAATCCTTCTTTTTCCCGGCATCAACCGCGAGCGTGACATGGCGATCGCGGTCCGCCAGAGCTTCGGCGCCGAGCCGAAAATGGTCTGGCACAAGGAAACCGACCTTTCCGGCATTGATCTCGTCATCATCCCCGGCGGCTTCTCTTTCGGCGACTATCTGCGCTGCGGCGCCATGGCGGCGCAGAGCCCGATCATGCGCGCGGTCAAAGACCATGCGGCACGCGGCGGCTACGTGCTCGGCGTCTGCAACGGCTTCCAGATCCTCACCGAGGCCGGACTGCTCCCCGGCGCTTTGCTCCGCAATGCCGGACTCCGCTTCCTCTCGATGGACACCATGCTGCGCGTTGAACGCGCCGACACGGTCTTCACGAGCAAGTGGGAGACGGGCGCAATATTCCGCGCACCAATGGCCCATGGTGACGGTAACTACGCCGCGGACACCGCGACGCTGGACCGGCTGGAGGGCGAGAACCTCGTTGCCTTCCGCTACGCCGACGGCAACCGCAACGGCGCCGCCCGCGACATCGCCGGCATCTATTCGCCCAATCTGCGCATCCTCGGCCTCATGCCGCATCCCGAGGATCTGGTGGACCCGCTGCTCGGCGGCACCGATGGCAAACCCCTCTTTGATTCACTGGCAGCCGCATGAAAACCGTTGACGCTACGCTCGCCAAATCCTTCGGCCTCAACGCCGAGGAATACGCCAAGGTCCTGGAGATCATGGGCCGCACGCCGAGCTTCACCGAGCTCGGCATTTTCTCGGTCATGTGGTCCGAGCATTGCTCCTACAAATCCTCGCGCGTCTGGCTGAAGGAGCTGCCCACCAAGGCGCCCTGGGTCATTCACGGCCCCGGCGAGAATGCCGGCGTGATCGATATCGGCGAGGGCATGGCCGCGATCTTCAAGATGGAGTCGCACAACCACCCCAGCTTCATCGAGCCCTATCAGGGTGCTGCCACCGGTGTCGGCGGCATTCTGCGCGACGTGTTCACCATGGGCGCGCGGCCGATCGCCAACCTCAACGCGCTGCGCTTCGGCGACCCGGCACTGCCGGTGACGAAACGCGTGGTCGACGGCGTGGTGCGCGGCATCGGCGGCTACGGCAATTGCGTGGGCGTGCCCACCGTCGGCGGCGAGGTGAATTTCCACCCCGCCTATAACGGCAACCCGCTGGTCAACGCCATGACCGTCGGCATCGCCGCACAGGACAAGATCTTCCTGTCCGCCGCCGCGGGCATCGGCAATCCCGTCGTCTATGTCGGCAGCAAGACCGGGCGCGACGGCATCCATGGCGCGACCATGGCCAGCACCGAGTTCGACGCGTCCTCCGAGGAAAAACGCCCGACCGTGCAGGTCGGCGATCCGTTCACCGAAAAACTGCTTATCGAGGCCTGCCTGGAGCTGATGCAGACCGACGCCATCGTCGCGATCCAGGACATGGGTGCGGCCGGGCTGACCTCCTCCTCCGTGGAAATGGCGGGCAAAGGCGGTGTCGGCATTGAGCTGATCCTCGACGACGTGCCGCAGCGCGAGACCGGCATGACCGCCTATGAGATGATGCTCTCGGAAAGCCAGGAGCGCATGCTGCTGGTGCTCAAGCCCGAGCGCGCCGAGATGGCCCGCGCCATCATCGCGAAATGGGACCTCGACTACGCCATCATCGGCCATATCACCGATACCGGCCGCATTATCGTCAAGCACAAGGGCGTGGTTGAGGCGGACATTCCGCTCGACCCGCTGGCCGAGGCCGCCCCGCTCTATCGCCGCCCCATCGCCGAGACGCCGAAGCCGGCGCCGCTCGGCCCTGTGAACAGCGACATGAGGCTGGACGAGGCCTTGCTGAAACTGATCGCGAGCCCGGATCTGTGCTCGCGGCGCTGGATTTTCGACCAGTACGACTCCACCGTGGGCGGGCAGACCGTGAAACGCCCGGCCCAGGCCGATGCCGCCATCGTCCGGCTGGAGGGCACCAACCGCGCTCTGGCGCTGACCACGGATTGCACCCCGCGCTATTGCGTGGCCGATCCCGAGGCCGGCGGCGCGCAGGCGGTGGTGGAAGCCTGGCGCAACATTACCGCCACCGGCGCAACCCCGCTCGCCGTCACCGACAACATGAATTTCGGCAATCCGGAAAAGCCGGAAATCATGGGCCAGTTCGCCGCCGCCATCAAAGGCATGGCGGCCGCCTGCACGGCGCTCGACTTCCCCGTCGTGTCCGGCAATGTCTCGCTCTACAACGAGACCGAGGGCAAGGGCATTCTCCCCACCCCGGCGATCGGCGCGGTGGGCGTGATCGAGGACGCATCCAAGGCGGTCGGCCTGGCGCTGAAACCCGGCCATGACCTGATCGTGATCGGCGCCAGCAAAGGTGAACTCGGCCGCTCGCTCTGGCTGCGTGAAATCCTCGGCCAGGAAACCGGTGCGCCACCCGCCATCGACCTCGCCGCCGAACGCCGGAACGGCGATTTCGTCCGCGCGCAGATTTTGGCGGGCAACGTCGCGGCCTGCCACGACGTCTCCGATGGCGGCCTGCTGGTCGCGGTCGCGGAAATGGCGCTGGCCGGCGACACCGGTGCGGCGCTCACCGCGCCGGAGACCTCGCACGCCTTCTGGTTCGGCGAGGAACAGGCGCGCTACGTGCTGGCGGTTCAGGACGGCGCAAAGCTGCTCGCGGCAGCAAAAGAAGCCGGCATTCCGGCGGTGCAGATAGGCCATGCGGATGGTGCCAAGAGTTTGACACATTCCGATACCATCGCCATATCTTTGTCACAGTTGCGCGAAGCCCATGAGCGGTTCTTCCCCGCCTGGTTCGCTCTGTAAGGATTCGGAACATGGCAATGTCGGCCAGTGAAATTGAAGCCTTGATCAAGACCGCATTTCCGGATGCGAAAATCACGATCGAAGACCTGGCGGGTGACAATGATCACTTCGCCGCGACCGTGGTGACAGAGGCGTTCCGCGGGGTCTCCCGCGTACGCCAGCACCAGATGGTCTATGCCGCTCTGCAGGGACGCATGGGCGGAACCTTGCACGCTCTGGCCCTGCAAACCGCCGCTCCCGAATAAGGATCTATTCTATGAACAACCCCGTTTTTGCCGAAATTCAGTCGCAGATAGACGCCACCCCGGTTCTGCTCTTCATGAAGGGCACGCCGATGTTCCCGCAATGCGGTTTCTCCGCGCGGGTCATCCAGATCCTCAAACATGCCGGCGTGCCGTTCAAGACCGTGAACGTGCTGGAAGACCAGGAAGTCCGCGAAGGCATCAAGGCCTTCAGCAACTGGCCGACCATTCCGCAGCTCTACGTGAAGGGCGAGTTCGTCGGCGGCTGCGATATCATCACCGAGATGTACCAGTCCGGCGAGCTGCAGACCCTGCTCACCGAAAAAGGCGTCACCCAGGACGCTGCCTGAAGAAAGCGGCCGCTTTTTGAAAAAAGCGGCGCAAAAACTTTTGTTATGCTGGGCCGTGGGCGTTGTCGGCGACAACGCCCACTAGCCTGCCGGGCGGGATGTCCGGCCAAGAAGAAGAAAAAAACTCCGTTCGACAGGCGGGCCGCGCCTTATGCGCTATGTCTTCCTCACCTATGAGCTGCCGCGTCCCGGTTCTGCCGGCCATCTGGCGACCAATCACGCCATCATTTCCTGGCTGCAGGGGCTGGGCCATCAGGTCACCGTGCTGCTGCTTGGCGCACGGCTGGCCGGGCCGGCGACGCGTTACGGCATCGCCCCGGTGGTCGGCCCGCAAGTCGCCGTCTGGGGCAATTTTTTGCTCCCACGCTCCCCGCGCGCCCTGACCTCGATTCTGGCCCGTGCCGCTTTGCGCGGCTTGCCGGCCCCGGCCGCCGGCTGGGTCCGCCACCGGCAGCATGACGCCGATGCGGTGCTCGGCCGCTTTTGCACCCAGGACGAAACGCGCTGGGCGGCGAAGCATATCGCCCGCCTGAAACCCGACGCCGTGCTGATCGACACGCTGTTCCGCGCCGCCCCCCTGGCCACGCCGGAACTGCATGGCCTCAACAGCGTGATCATCGCGCATGACGTGTTCCACCGCCGCCACCGCGCGCTGGTCAGCGCCGGCTACAGCGTGCAGCCCCGGCATCTGTCGTGCGCGGACGAGGTCTCATGGCTGCGCGGCGCGCGCTGCATCGCCGCCAGCCAGCACGACGAGGCCGCCTTGCTGCAAAAACTCTGCCCGGCGCAGACTGTGTTTGCCGCACCGATGCCGGCCCCGCCTTGTCCGCCCCCCGCAGGCTGGCTGCGCAGGCCGGGAAGACTGGTCTTCATCGGCAGTGACGCCTTGCCGAACCTCGACGGGCTGCGCTGGTTTTTCGCCGAAATCTGGCCACGTCTGGACAACACCATCAGCCTCGACCTGATCGGCGATTGCGGTGCGGCGCTGCACACCGTGCCGCCGGGTGTGGCGCGCCATGGCAGGGTTGGGGACCTGCGCACGCTGCTCTACGATGCCAGCCTCGCGATCTCCCCCTTGCGGGTCGGCTCCGGGCTGAAGATCAAGCTGCTCGAATATGCAAGGCATGGGCTCGTCACGGTCGCCACGCCCTGCAGCCTGGAAGGGTTCGTGCCCGACACCACCGCCCCCTTCATCGCCGCCGCTTCGCCTGAAAACTTCGCCGCCGCCATCGCCCGGCAGCTGGCAGCACCTGCGCCGACCGGCTGGCCCGTCGATTACGTGACACGGCATTACGGCATCGAGGCCAGTTTTGGCGCCTTGCGCGCGGCGCTTGGGGCTTAAAGAAAGGAAAGCAGCCGCTTTTTAAAAGCGGCGCAAAAATTTTTATTATGCTGGGTCATGGGCTGTGTCGGCGACAACGCCCATGGCCCCAGCATAATAAAGTTTTTTTGCTACTTTTTGTTCACAAAAAGTAATCTTTCTTTTCTCCTTTTCCACTCTGTTAATCTCTCCGGGTGAGACTTTGTCTCATGCCCGCTCAACCTCCCTTCCCCCGAATCATCTCGCCTGCTCCCGATCTGCACGAGGTTCCGCGCAGCACGTGGCACGAGGTCACTGAACGCCGCCGGGTGACGCGCCGCCTGCGCCACGCCCTCGCCGCCGGTGACTTGCTGCTCCACTACCAACCGCTGGTGACGCTGGGCTCCGGCCAGATCCGCGGCGCCGAAGCGCTGGTCCGGCTGCGCCACCACCGCCTCGGCCTGCTGCCCGCCAGCCATTTCATGCCCGGCGTCGAACGGGCGGACATCATCGTCGAATTCGGCGGTTGGTTGCTCGATCAGGCTTGCGCCCAGGCGGCGATCTGGCCGGAACCCGCCTGCATCGCCGTCACACTGGCGCCGCGGCACCTGCAGGACCGCAACTTCATGCGCCAGTTCCTCGAGCGGCTGGGCCGTACCGGCATCGCCCCTGAGCGCCTGGAACTCGGCCTGACCGAGGCCATGCTGACTGGCGCGACCACCAACACGGCATTCAGCCTGAACGCCCTGCAAGGCCTCGGCGTGCGCCTGGCGCTGACAATTTTTGGCGGCGGTTCGATCAATCTTCCGGCACTGCGCCGGCTACAGCTCACGACACTCAGGCTCGACCGCTCCCTCACGCATAATCTCGACGGCAACCCTGACAGCGACGCCATCGTCCGGGCCATCAAAACCGGGCACGAACTCGGCTGCACGGTGCTCGCCGATGGTGTCGACACCAAACGGCAATTCAGCAGGTTGTTGAAAATGGGCTGCGATGAGGGACAAGGCAATTATTTCAGCCCACCGCTGGCGGCATCGGAACTGGTGGCATGGTTCACGCCGCGGTGAAGGCGAAAGCAAAAAGGAAGGCTACTTTTTGTGAACAAAGAGTAGCAAAAAAACTTCTATAATGCTGGGCCGTGGGCGTTGTCGCAGGCACAGCCCCAGGCTCAGCTTCATCAAAAGTTTTTGCGCCGCTTTTTTCAAAAAGCGGCCTTCTTCCTATCGGGCGCGGCTTTCGGCATAAGGCTGACGCATGAATGCATCTTCCGACCCCGCCGAGTTGGCGATCCTGAACCTCCTGGCCGAGCGCGGGGACAAATCGATCTGCCCCACCGAAGCCGCCCGTGCGCTGGCCGGCCATCCCGAGGGCGATAAATGGCGCGGCAGCCTGTCGCCCGTGCGCCTTGCCGCGTTCCGCCTCGCCAAGGCCGGCCGGATCGAAATTCTGCGCAAGGGCAAGCCGGTCCCGCCGGAAGAGGCACGCGGGGTGATCCGGCTGCGGCTGACGAAGCTGGACTGATCTATGCGCCTGCTGCCCTGGCTGCTCAGCTTCGTCTTTCCGCGTTGCACCGCCCTCGGCAGTTCCGGGCTGCGCGCTCCCGGCCTCTACGCACATCACGATTTCGGGGTGAACCCGCCCTGATTAAATTCATCGCCCTGCCCCTGCAACAAAAGGTTTCCGATTGATGCGCCGTTCGATGACCAATTTTTTCACCGGATTGCGTGAGGGCTGGGCACTGGCCCGCCCTTATTTCTCATCCGAGGAGCGTTTCTTCGCGATCGGCCTGCTCGCCGCGATCATCGCGCTGAACCTCCTGATGGTCGGCTTCAACGTCGTATTGACCTATTGGAACCGCGATTTCTTCGACGCCATCCAGGCCTATGACGTGAAATCCGTGATCCGCCTGATCTACCTCTACCATCGCGCGCCGGGCGCTTCCTTCCCGATGCCAGGCTTCATCGAAATCGTCGGCGTCTATATCCTCATCGCCGTCTATGCCTTCTACCTGAACCAGATGCTGCAAATCCGCTGGCGGCAATGGCTGACCGGGCATTTCGTGGAGAACTGGCTGGCCGACCGCGCCTATTATCATATCAGCCTCAGCCAGGGCGCCAGCAGCGTTGTCGACAACCCCGACCAGCGCATCGCCGACGACCTGAACGCCTACACCAGCAGCACTTTGTCGCTCGGCCTGGATTTCATCTCCAATGTGGTCACGCTGTTCAGCTTCGTCTTCGTGCTCTACGCCATCTCGGGGTCCGTTAAACTTTTCGGCATCACGATCCCCGGCTACATGCTCTATGTCGCCATCCTCTATTCCGTGGTCGGGACGTTCCTCACGCATCTGATCGGCCGCAAGCTGGTGCCGCTCACGTTCAACCAGCAACGGGTCGAGGCGAATTTCCGCTATGGCCTGATCCGCGTGCGCGACAATCCGGAAGCCGTCGCTTTGTATCGCGGCGAGACCGACGAGCAGATCACGCTGCGCGAACGGTTCCAGGCGGTACGCGACAATTTCTGGGCGATCATGCGCCGGACCAAAGCCCTGAATTTCTTCACCATCGGCTTCAGCCAGGTGGCGAATATTTTCCCCCTCCTGGTCGCTCTGCCGCGCTATTTCGCGCATCAGATCGCGCTCGGCGGCCTGTCGCAGATCCCCATGGTCTTCGGCCAGGTGCAGGGGGCTTTCTCCTGGTTCGTCACCTCCTACCAGAGCCTCGTGGGCTGGCGCGCTACCGTCTCCCGTCTGTATGGCTTCCAGGAAGCCGTGGCCGCGGCACGGCTGGCCTCGGCCAACGGGCCGCGCCTGGGCCAGCCGGGGGCTGCGCTGACATTCAACAAGCTGACGCTGAGCCTGCCGGACGGGCGGCGCCTGCTCGACAATGCCAGCCTGTCGCTGCCACCCGGCCAGCCGGTGGTCCTGACCGGCGCCTCGGGCATCGGCAAATCCACCTTGTTCCGCGCCATCGCCGGCATCTGGCCCTTCGGCCAGGGCGAGATCACGCCGCCCACCGGCACCGTGCTGTTCCTGCCGCAGCGCCCCTATTTCCCGCTGGGCAGCCTCAAGCGCAGCGTCGTCTACCCCGGCCAGGAGCAGGATTTTTCCGATGACACCGTGCGGGCGGCGCTGGAGGCGGTCGAACTGGGCGGGCTGACCTCCCGGCTGAAAGCCACGGATAACTGGGTGCAAATCCTCTCCGGCGGCGAGCAGCAACGCCTGGCGCTCGCCCGGGCCTTGCTCATCAAACCGGACTGGCTGTTCCTCGACGAGGCGACCTCGGCCCTGGACGCGCCGCTGGCCGCGCGCCTCCAGGCGGTGCTGACGACCAGCCTGCCGAACACCACCATGGTCTCGATCACGCATCGCGATATGGCGGGGTCGGCACAGCGGCATCTCTCGCTCGCCGGCGGCACGCTGGCGCCAGTCGGCACGACCGTCGCGTAGAAAGGAAGGCTACTTTTTGTGAACAAAAAGTAATTTTTTTTGCTCCTTTGGGTCATGGGCGTTGCCGACGACAACGCCCATGACCCAGCGGCCACTTCCTTCTATCCTTCGCGTTTCCGAAAAGCCGCCTCTCCGGCATCTGACACCTCGACCCATTTCGGGTCGGGCGCGGCGCCGGCGACGTAACAATCGTGCCAATTCCACCATTTGTAGGTTCGGCTCTGAGGGTAGCCCTCCGGGCTGTCCTCCCACGTCTCCTGGCGTCCGAGCGCCGTCATATCGAGGTAGCTCCAGGTGCTGCCCATCGCCTCGTCGCCGCGGCTGTTGATGAAGTAGGTCCGGAACACGCGCTCACCGTCGCGGATGAAGGCGTTGTGGCCGTGCCATTCGTCCACGTCGAAATCGGCGTCGAAGCTGTCAGTGATCGTGTACCAGGGCATGTTCCAACCCATCCGCACCTTCAGGCGCGCGATATCGGCCTGCGGCGCGCGCGAGGCATAGACGAGCGTCGTATCGCGCGCGTTCAGATGGGCCAGATGGGCGACCTGGTCGGCCCCGAGCGAGCAGCCCATGCAGGCATGCTCCGGCCAACCGTGCACGCCGGGCTCGAAGAAGGCGCGGTAGACGATCAGCTGACGGCGGCCGTCGAACAGGTCGAGCAGGCTCGCTTTGCCCTCGGGCCCGTCGAACATATATGTCTTTTCCACGGCCACCCACGGCATCCGCCTTCGCTCGGCGGCCAGCGCGTCACGGGCGTGAGTGAAAGCCTTCTCCTTCACCAGCATCTGCTGGCGCGCCGCATCCCATTTCTGCGGCGACACGATCGGTGGCGTGTTCATGGCGTGCTCTCCTCGTTGGGGGCACGATTATACAACAAGCAGGGAAGCAAAGGGGAAGACTACTTTTTGTGAACAAAAAGTAGCAAAAAAACTTTGCTAACCTGGGTCATTGGCGTTGTCTCAGCCAAAGCCCATGACCCAGCGGAGCAAAAATTTTTGCGCCGCTTTTTTTAAAAAGCGGCTGCTTTCTTCTCTCAGACGATGAAACCGCCGCCGAGAATACGCGAGCCGTCATAAAACACCGCCGCCTGTCCGGGGGCGGCCACGGCGGGTTGGTCCAGGGTGACGAGGGCGCCCGCACCGTCACGGGCGATCGCGGCCGGGTGCAGCCCGTCGCGCGCGCGCAATTTCGCGGTGGCGCGCAAGGCGCCGGCCGGCGGATCGATCAGCCAGTTCACGTCGCGCAGCCGCACCTCGCGGCCGGCGACGCCGCGCGGCCCGACAACGATGCGCCGCGTGCCCGGCTCGATGCGTTTCACCGCGATCGGTTCCCCCGCGCGCTGCGCGGCATTGCCGAGTCCCTTGGCCTGGCCCACCGTATAGCGGGCGATGCCCTGATGCAGGCCCAGCACCGCGCCGTCCTCGGTGACGATCTCACCCGCTTCCAGCGCCTCGGGGCGGAATTTTTCGACGATCCCGGCATAGGTGCCGGTCGGCACGAAGCAGATGTCCTGGCTGTCCGGCTTGTCCGCCACCACCAGCCCCATCTCCGCCGCGAGCGCCCGCACTTCGGCCTTGGAGACCATGTCCCCAAGCGGAAAGCGGCAGAACTCCAGCTGCTCACGGGTGGTGGCGAACAGGAACCAGCTCTGGTCACGCGCCGGATCGGCGGCCTGGTGCAGTTCCGCCCCTGCCGGCCCATCGACGCGGCGGACATAATGCCCGGTCGCCATCGCCTCGGCACCGAGATCACGGGCCATGCCGAGCAGGTCCCCGAATTTCAGATGCTGGTTGCAGGCGATGCAGGGCACCGGGGTCTCACCGCTGGCATAGCTGTCGGCGAAAGCGGCAATCACGCTGCCGCGGAAGCGCGCCTCGGCGTCGATCACGTAATGCGCGATCCCCAGCCGGTCGGCGACCCGTTTCGCGTCGTGGATGTCCTGGCCGGCGCAGCACGCGCCCTTGCGGCCGACGGCGGCGCCGTGGTCGTAGAGCTGCAGCGTCACGCCGATCACCTCATGGCCGGCGCGCGCCATCATCCCGGCCACCACCGAGCTGTCGACACCTCCGGACATGGCCACAACCACACGCATGAAAATCAGCCGCCGGCGTTACGGGTGGCGGCGGGCAGCCGCACCACAAGACCGTCAAGCGCCTCGGACATCACGATCTGGCAGCCCAGGCGCGAAGTCTTTTCCAGCCCGAAGGCCAGGTCCAGCATGTCTTCCTCATCTTCGCTCGGCGTGGTGAGCTTGGCGAACCATTCCGGATCGACGATCACATGGCAGGTCGAGCAGGCCAGCGAGCCCTCGCATGCGCCTTCGATATCAACACCGTGCTTATGCGCCACTTCCAGGACGGACAGGCCGATCGGCGCATCCACTTCACGCGGCTGACCATTACGCTCGATGAAAGTCATTTTTGGCATCGTGTAACCCTTAAGGAATCCCCTGTGGTTAATCGCATCACCGGGCGCGGCGCAAGAGAGTCACGCGGCGCCCAGCCTAAGTTTTTCAAGCCCCGCGCGCGCCGCCATTTTTTCATAGGCGGCACAAAAGGCCGGCACTGCGTCGGCCGCGACATTCCAGGGCAGCGACACGCGGATCGCCTGCCCCGCGAGATTTCCGGCCCCCATGGCTTCCAGCACATGGCTCGCCGCCACCTTGCCGGAGGAACAGGCGGACCCGGCGGAAACCGCGATCCCGCCCATGTCGAGCGCGATCAGCTGCGTATCCGCCCGCACCCCGGGCAAAGCCAGGCACGACGTATTCGGCAGACGCGGCGCCCCGGTCCCCAGCACCAGCGCGCCCAGCCCCACGCAAAACGCTTCGATCTCGTCGCGGTACGCGGCAATTTTAGCACCCTCGTAAGGCGCGCCCAAAGCCGCCGCCAGACCGGCGATCGCCGGCAGCGCCGGGGTTCCCCCGCGCCGCCCCTGTTCCTGGCCGCCGCCTTGTAGGAGCGGCGTCACGGCCCGGCCGGCGCTCACGATCAGCGCCCCCGCCCCCATCGGCGCACCGAATTTATGACCGGACACGGCGATGCTGGCCGCCCCTAGGCCGAACCAGTCGCGGTTGTCGCGCCCCACCGCCTGCACCGCATCGACATGCAGCAATGCGCCATGCGCGGCGCAGATCCGCCCGGCCGCCGCGATGTCATGCAGTACACCGGTCTCGTTGTTCGCCGCCATCAGGCACACCAGCGCCTGATTTTGGTCCGCCGCCAGCGACGCCTCCAGAGCGACCAGATCCGCCTGGCCGTTGCGATCCACGGGAATGATTTCGGCACCGGGTGTGGCGGCGCGGATGGCGTCATGCTCGGTGGCGCCGCGCAGCACCACCCTTCCGGCGCCCAGCGCGTGCACGGCCAGGGCGTTGGCCTCAGTGGCGCCGGAGCAGAAAATCACGTCCTTCGAGTCGGCGCCGAAAAACCGCGCCACGCTTTCGCGCGCATCCTCGAGCACGCGCCGCGCCGCGCGGCCGGCGGCATGGATGGAGGAGGGATTGCCGAGCCCCATCGCCGCCATGGCGGCCTGCCCCGCTTCGGGGCGCAGCGGCTCCGTCGCGTTGGCATCGAGATAGATCATGCTCAGCCGATGCGCTCGCGCGCCAGGCTGGCAATCCGGTTTTCCAGGTCCGTCAACTCGCTGCGCAGCAGATCGACCTCATGCAGGAGCGGGTCGAGGCAGGGATCGCAGGGCGTGCCATAGGCATCGAAGCGTGGCTTCTTCTCGGTGCGATCCACCGGGCGGGCCGGAATGCCGACCACGGTGGTGCCGGCGGGCACCGGGGCGATCACCACCGCATTGGCGCCGATTCGCGCCCCGTCACCGATCAGAATCGCGCCCAGCACCTTCGCGCCGGCGCCGATGATCACGTTATTGCCCACGGTGGGATGACGCTTGCCATGCTCAGAGCTGGTGCCGCCCAGGGTCACCTGATGGTACATATAGACATCGTCGCCGATCTCCGCGGTCTCGCCGATCACAACGCCGAGGCCATGGTCAATGACCAGCCGCCGGCCCAGCTTGGCGCCGGGATGGATCTCGATACCGGTCAAAAACCGGCCCATGTGAGAGACAAAACGCCCGAGAGTATACCAGCGATGCTTCCAGAGCCGGCTGGAAAGCTCGTGAATCATCACCGCGTGCAGGCCTGGATAGCACAGCACGACCTCCAAATTCGACCGCGCCGCCGGGTCACGCTCCCGGTACGCCCGCACCGTCTCCGCGAAAAACATAAGGGCCATGCGACATTTCCGTGGATAATCAAAACATAGCAGTCTATATTAGCAGACCTGAGGGGAAACCCAAGGTTAACCCATCCGCAACATCTCCCAGACCGTCAGGAGCAATTAGGTACCCGGACCCTTTTGGTCAACATTCGGATGAGGCGATCGGCTCATACGTTTCTGTGTTTCCTATCCCAGAGACGGTCCGCGGCAGCCATGTGAGAAACACGGTAAGATGAAAGACGAGTTACAGAATGCCTGAAGTCATGTTCGCCGGGCCGGAAGGCCGGCTCGAAGGTCGTTACCACCATGCCAAGGAACGGGGAGCGCCACTGGCGCTGGTTTTGCATCCGCACCCGCTTCATGGCGGCACGATGAATAACCGCATCACCTACTCCATGTACCAGGTGTTTCAACGCCTGGGCTTTTCCGTCATGCGCTTTAATTTCCGTGGGGTCGGCCGCAGCCAGAGCAAGTTCGACGGCGGCATGGGCGAGATCAACGACGCCGCGGCGGCGCTGGACTGGATGCAGTCGCTCAATCCCGGCCATGGCGGGCTGTGGATCTCCGGCTATTCCTTCGGCGCCTTTGTCGGCATGCAGCTGCTGATGCGCCGCCCGGAAGTGTCCGGCTGGGTGTCCGTGGCGCCGCCCGCCGCGCATTACGATTTCGGCTTTCTCGCCCCCTGCCCGTGCGGCGGCCTGATGATCCATGGCGATGCCGACGAGCTGGTGCCGGAAAACTCCGTCCGCAAGCTGGTCGACAAGCTCAACCTGCAAAAAGGCGTGGCCATCGACTACCGGGTCTTCGAGGGCGCGGACCACGTGTTCGCCAACCATGCCGAAAAGATCGCAACGGCAGTGGAAGGCTATGTGAGCCAGTCTTTGGCCCGCAAACAGATGGCGCTCGCCGCCGACTGAGCAAAAAGGAAGGCTACTTTTTGTGAACAAAAAGTAGCAAAAAAACTTTATGAATCTGGGCCTGGGGCGTTGTCTCCGACACCGCCACAGGCCCAGCATAGTAAAAGTTTTTGCGCCGCTTTTTTCAAAAAGCGGCCGCTTCCTTCCTCAATTGAAGCTGTAGCCGATGCCGAAATTGGCCCCGAACTGCGTGGTCGTGCTGAACGGCTCGTAGAGGTAGTAATTATAGCCGTAGCTCTGCGGACGCGTGCCGGCATAGTTGAAATGCTCCCAGAACGCCGTGGCGAACAAGTGGAAGCGCCCCGAAACCGCGTCATTCAGCCCCAGCTCCACCCGCTCCTCCGGTGTCACCCCGAACCCGCCGCTGAAATTCGCGCCATTGGCGGTGATGCCACCGCCGGCCAAAGCGAGCACCTCACCGGTGCCGAAGGCCACGAAACCCGCGCCGATCGGCACGTCCAGCTTGTAGCCCAGGCCAAACAGGCCGGAATGGTAGAACTCATCAGTCCCGATCGCGCCCTTGGGGTCGATATTGCGGTTCCAGGCCTGATAGCCGGCGGCCAGGAAGGGGATGGATTCCGCGCCGCCGATCAGCGGGAAGCCGAGGCCGAGGCGCGCCTCCACCCGGTTGAACACGGAATGGTCGGTGGCGGTGAGCGGGGCGCCGGAGACGAGATAATGCCCGGAATAGCCGATATTTCCGGCGTCGAAATTATAAATCAGGGCGCTGTAGATATCGACGCTCGCGGCATAGCCGGGATGGGTCGGCAGCAGGGCGCCGATGCTGACGCCAAAGCCGGGCGTCGTCCCGCTCTCGTCATCGCCCGGGGTGAGATTCTCGTGATACTGCGTGTTCATCACGCCGACGCTGAGATTGATGCTGGTCTCCGCAGCGCTCACCGCCGGGCTCGCCGCCTGGGCCGGGCGCACGGCAAGACATGCCGCCAGCGTCATTCCCACGGATAAGGCCTTCAAGCGCATCCCTGCCTCTACGATCCCTGCTTCTATTAAAGCGCCGGTAGTTTGATTTTTATTAACACCGCTTCATGTAGCAGAAAAATGCTTTGAAAAGAAAGCCGAATCACCCTGAGGTTGAAGTCGTCTCGGAAGCGCGCTCGCGGCGCTTCGGTCGAAGATAGGAAGCAAGCGGCCGCTTTTTGAAAAAAGCGGCGCAAAAACTTTTGGCTATGCTGGGCCTGGGGCGCTGAAACAGCACGGGCCCCTTCGCTCTAGCTCGCGAGCAGCTCTTTCGTCGTGGTGCTGCTCAGCGCCGCCGCCAGAGAGGTGCCGTCCAACTCATTGGCGATGGCGTCACGGACTCGGCGCATCACCCGGCGGATTTCGCAGCTTTGCTCGTCCTTGCAGTCATCGCAGCGGCGGTAATAATTCACGCTGACACAGGAAAGCGGTGCCAACGGCCCGTCCATGATCCGCACCACCTGGCCAAAGGTGATGAGATCCGCCGGTTTGGCGAGCGCGTAACCGCCGCCGCGCCCACGCCGGCTGCGCACCAGCCCGTTGCGGTTCAGCTCAAGAAGGATCGCCTCAAGAAATTTCTTCGGCAGGTTCTCCCGCTCGGCGATCTCGCTCACCAGCAACAGCTCCTCGCTGTTCTCCCTGGCCAGAACCAGGAGCGCCTGCAGCGCGTACTTGCATTTTTGCGACAGCACCGTCTCGTCTTTCCTGCCAAAATCTCCGCGCCTTTATAACACGGTTCGCCGATAGGATATATATCGTCCAGAGCACGATATGCTATTTAGAGGCCTCATCCCGATAAAGAATGCTCCCCTCGCTCGATCGGAAAAAAGCGGCGCAAAAACTTCTTTTACGCTGGGCGGAGGGGCTCAAGGTTCCGGCGGTGCGTAGCACCGTTGGAATAGCCCCGGAGGGCATGGGCTGTGTCAGCGACAATGCCTATGGCCCAGGAGCAAAAGAGTTTTTTTGCTACTTTTTGTTCACAAAAAGTAGGCCTTACCCTTCACTTCCTAGGCTCAGCCCCACCGCTTCGGCCACCTTGATCCCGTCCACCCCGGCGGACAGGATGCCACCGGCATAGCCGGCCCCCTCGCCGGCCGGATACAGGCCGCGTGTGTTCAGCGAGCAGAAATCCTTGCCCCTGGTGATCCGCAGTGGCGCGGACGTGCGGGTCTCCACGCCGGTCAGCACCGCATCGTCGCGCGAGAACCCTGTGATCTGCGCCTCGAAGGCCGGCAATGCCTCGCGGATCGCCTCGATCGCATAATCCGGCAGGCAGGTGGAGAGATCCGTCAAGGTCACGCCCGGCCGGTAGGAGGGCACCACCTCGCCGAACTGTTCGGAGGGCCGCCCGGCCAAAAAGTCGCCCACTAGCTGGCCGGGCGCGGCATAGGTGCCGCCGCCCGCCAGGAACGCCGCACTCTCCCAACGCCGTTGGAATTCCACGCCCGCCAGCACGTCGCCCGGATAATCCGCCGGGGTGATGCCGACGACGATGCCGGCATTGGCGTTGCGCTCGTTGCGGGAATACTGGCTCATGCCGTTGGTCACCACGCGGCCCGGCTCGGAGGTTGCCGCCACCACCGTGCCGCCCGGGCACATGCAGAAACTGTACACCGAGCGACCGTTCTTCGCGTGATGCACCAGCTTGTAATCCGCCGCCCCCAGAATCGGATGGCCGGCGAAACTGCCGAAACGATGGCGGTCGATCACCGATTGCGGATGCTCGATGCGGAACCCCACGGAAAACGGCTTGGCCTCCATATACACGCCGCGCCGGTGTAAAAATTCGAACGTGTCGCGGGAACTATGGCCGACCGCCAGCACCACATGCTCGGTCTCGATCCGCTCGCCCGATTCCAGCACCACCGCGCGCACCTGGCCTGCCTCGATGTCGATATCCGTCACCTTCTCCCCGAATCGGTACTCGCCGCCCAGCGCCTCGATCTTCGCGCGCATGGATTCGACCATGGTGACCAGCCGGAACGTGCCGATATGCGGCTTGGCGACATAGAGGATCTCCTCCGGCGCCCCGGCCTCGACGAATTCCGTCAGCACCTTCCGGCCGAGATGGCGCGGATCCTTGATCTGCGAATAAAGTTTGCCGTCCGAAAACGTGCCCGCTCCGCCCTCGCCGAACTGCACGTTCGATTCCGGGTTCAGTTCGCTGCGCCGCCACAGACCCCAGGTATCCTTGGTGCGCTGGCGCACCGCCTTGCCGCGCTCCAGGATCAGCGGCGCGAAGCCCATCTGCGCGAGGATCAGGGCGGCGAAAATGCCGCACGGCCCGGTGCCGATCACCACCGGACGCTTGGCCGGACTCCTTTGCGCCTGGGCGACGAATTTATAGTCCGTGTCGGGCACAGGCTCGCCTTCCTGCACCGCCACCGCCAGTTCGGCGTCGATCGTATAGACCAGCTTGATATCGCTCTTGCGGCGCGCGTCCCAGGCCCGGCGGAAGACAGTATAGCCGAGTAGCTCCATCGGCGGTACGCTGAAGCCGGCGCAGATCGCCGCGCGCAACGCCGCTTCGTCATGGCCGATCGGCAGGCGCAGCTCGGTCAACCGTCGCTTGAAGCTCACGCCACAACCCTCCCCGGGGCTTTGCAACCGGATATGGCGGTGTTAAGCGTCATTATCATAACGGTTAGGCAACCAATACAAACGGCAAATTTCAACATTGAACCGGACCACATTCGCCCCGTCTATAACGAGGAACCGTTGCCGCCAATGTCACCCAACCTGATCATCGATATGCGCTGCCTGCAGGACCGTCATTATGCCGAACCTGGCATCGGCCACCATGCCAGTTGCATCGTCAGCCGTGCCCCCTTCCCGTTCATCGGTCTGGTCGATCCCAACCTGCCTTCCCTGCCGCCCCATTTCGCCGAGCTGGCGGTCACCCTCTCCCCGCACGCCTATATTCCCAACCTCGCCCCCGGCACGGTGCTGCTTAACCCGTCCCCTATGTGGCGGCAGGACCAGAGCTTCCTGGCCCGGCTGTTGTGCCATCCGGGCGTCACCAAAGCGGCTCTGGTCCATGATTTCATCTCCTTCGACAACCAGCAGACCTGTCTGACGCAGCCCGGCGAGCGGCTGAAATATTTTTCCTCCATGGCCTGGCTACGGCACTATGATCTGTTCTTCCCGATTTCCGAGGATACCGACCAACGCCTGAAAACTCTCTACGGCGGGGTCGAATCGAGGGTGACAGGTGTCGCCTTGCCTTATTGGATGCATCGCATCACGCCGCAGCAGCCACGGCATATTCTCATGGTCGGCGGCGGGGAGCCGCGCAAGAATTCCGCGCTTCTCCTGCGCGCCTGCGCCGGCAGCGCGATCTTGCGCGATGTCCCGGTGGTGATCACCGGCGTCTATTCCGCCGCCGCCCAGGAGCGGCTGTGCGCGCAGTTTCCGGCGACCTTTCCGGGCTGGGTCACCGAGCTCGAGATGCGCGCCTTGTATGCCGCGGCAATCTGCGTCGTCACGCCGTCGCGGGCGGCGTCCTTCTCGCTCCCCGTCGTCGAGGCGACCGCGGCGCAAGCCCCCGCCGTGGTGTCCGACATTCCCGCCCACCGCGCGCTCATCACCGACCCCGCCTTGCGCTTCGCACCAGACGATGCCGACCGGCTGGCTGCGATTCTCGAACGGCTGGTTCAGGACAAATCCTACCGCGCCTCGGTCACCGCCCAGCAATGGCCTGTTTGGCAGCCATTCTCCGGCGCGGCGGTGGCGCGCAAAGTCTGGTCGGCGCTAACGCCCGCCCGGCCGGCGCTGCGGCGCAATGTCAGGCCCCGCATCGCCATGCTCAGCCCGCTACCGCCGGCCAAATCGGGTGTCGCCGATTATTCCGCCGCGCTGGCCAAAACCCTCGCCGCACGCGTGGCACTCACTTTGTTCACCGAAGAGAACGTGGAGGCCAACGCGCATCTGAGCCGCAACTTCGACCGGGTGATCAGCACGATCGGCAACTCCACGCTGCATACCGGCATTTACAACCATGCGGTGAGATGGGGCAGTGCGGCGATCTGCCATGACGCCAGGCTGCTCAACCTGACTTCCGGATTCGGCCTGGAACATGCCGCCAACCTCGCCAGCGCCGAGATCGGGCGCCGCGTCACGCCGCAGGAAGCCGCGTCACGCCGCAGGAAATCGACAGCTGGACGGCCGATGAAGGCACGCGCCAGGCGAGTTTTCTCGGCCCCCTGGCGCAAGCGGCCCGCCCCCTGATTTTTCATGCGCCCCAGCCGGTCACCTTGGTCCAGGAGCGCTTCGGCGCGACCGCGCGGTACCTGCCGCTCGCCATCTACCGCCCGTTCGATGCGGCGATAACGCCGGCTTCCAAAGCCGCCGCCCGCGCCGCGCTGAAACTCGACCCCACGCAAAAAATCATCGGCAGTTTCGGCTTCGTCAGCGCCAACAAGGGCATCGACGAGGCCCTGCGCGCCTTCGCCTTGCTGCGCGAGAGGGTCAACTGCCAACTGCTGTTCGTCGGTGAACTCGAAGTCGGGCCAACACGTTTCCAGGCGCTGGCGAAGCACCTCGGCATCGCCGATGCGGTGCGCTTTAGCAGCGCATTCGTCTCCGAATCCGAATACCGCCTGCATCTGCTCGCCGTGGATGGCGCCTTGCAGCTCCGCCGGACCGGTGCCGGGCAAATTTCCGGCGCGGTTCAGGATTGCATCGCCGCCGGGCTGCCCGCCGTGGCCAGCCGGGATCTGGCGGAAAACCTGCAAGCGCCGGGCTATATCCGCCGCGTCTCTGACCAGCTCAATCCAAGGGAAATCGCCCAGGCCTTGGCCGAAATGCTCGACTCGGCGGCACGGCACGACCGCGAACACGAGCGCGCCGATTATTGCGCGACCCACAGCATGGCGCGCTACGCGACTTCGCTGCTGGAAATTCTGGAGATTTAAAAAGAAAGCGGCCGCTTTTTAAAAAAAGCGGCGCAAAAAATTTTTTTACGCTGGGCCATGGGTGTTGGCGGTGACACAGCCTCAGGCCCGAAGGAGCCGAAAACCACTTTTTGTTTACAAAAAGTAACTTTCCCCTTCCTTCTTCCCTTCTCCCATAAACTCCCGCCGCCCGTTCCGCTCATCGGGAACATGCGCGCTGAGCGTGATGGCCAGCAACGCCGCCTCCATCTGCCGGATCATCGGCCTCACATCCTCACGCAACATGGTCTCGCTGCGCAGCGCCGCAATTTCGGCACGCAGCGCGGCCATCTCGTTGAGAATTTCCGCGTTCATGAATCGCCGCATACGGTGGAGCAGAAGCTTAACCATGCCGGCGCAGATCCAGCGTGCGCGGATATTCCGGCCCCGGCATCGCTTGCGGTGGCGCCATTGGCCCTGGCGTATGGCCGAACCCGAAAAAGCGCGAACGGCGGCGGGCTTCCGCCGAATTCGCATTGACCGGGAACGCTTCATAATGCCGTCCGCCCGGATGCACCACGTGATACGTCATGCCCCCCAGACTCCGGCCCGACCAGTTGTCATACACATCGAACAGCAGCGGCACCTGCGCTGGGATGGTGGGATGCAGCGCGGAGTATGGCTGCCAGGCCTTGAAGCGCACACCGGCGACGAATTCACCCGGCACCTCGGTTTTCTGCAGCGGCAGCGCGACGCCGTTACAAGCGAGCGTATAACGCTCTGCCAGCCATCCAAACACCTTTGTTTGCAGACGCTCCGTCGAGCTATCGACATAGCGGGCCGTGCCTCCCGAATTTTGTTCTTCCCCCAAAACATGCCACGGTTCGAGGGCGTGGCGCAACTCGACTCTCATGCCCCGCACGTTAATTTCGCCGACCGGCGGGAAGCGGAATTCCAGATGCGGTAGAAACCATTCCGTATTTAGAACGAATCCGAAACTGCTCAGCTCATCCAAGGCATCTTGAAAATCCGCCTGCGCATAATGTGGCAGCAAAAACGTGTCGTGCAGGCGGGTGCCCCAACGGATCAGCCGCCGCTCATAGGGCCGGTTCCAGAAGGCGGCGATGGCGGCGCGCACCAGCAGCACCTGTGCTGCTGACATCTCTGCGTGCGGCGGCATCTCGAAGGCGCGGAACTCCACCAGACCGCGCCGGGCGGCGGCCGACTCCGGCGCATATAATTTATCGATGCAGAATTCCGTGCGGTGCGTGTTGCCGGTCATGTCGGCGAGGATGTTGCGAAACACACGATCCACTACCCAAGGTGGCGTTTCCTCTCCCGAGCTCACCTGCGCAAAAGCTGTTTCCAATTCGCCCAGCGCATCGTCGCGCGCCTCGTCGACACGCGGATGCTGGCTGGAAGGGCCGATGAACAGGCCGCTGAACAGGAAGGAGAGTGCCGGATGGTTATGCCAGAAGCCCAGCATGGATTTCAAAAGATCCGGCCTGCGCAAAAACGGGCTATCCCCTGGCGTCGCCGCGCCCATCACCACATGGTTGCCGCCGCCGGTGCCGGTGTGGCTTCCATCCAGCATGAATTTTTCTGTCGTCAGCCCGACCTCGCGCGCCGCCTCATAAAGCTGCGCGCCGCGCGTCACGATCTCGTCCCAACTGGCGGCGGGATGGACGTTGGTCTCGATCACGCCAGGATCGGGGGTGACGGAGAAATTGATGATCCGTGCGTCTTCCGGCGGCGGATATCCTTCCAGCACCACGCGGCGCCCGAATGTCTGCGCCATGTCCTCGACCGCCGCCGTCAATTCCAGCCAGTCCTCGACATCGTAAAGCGGCGGATAAAAGACATGCAGAACGCCGCCCCGTGCCTCCACCGCCAAAGCGGTGCGCACGACGCCCGGCGCCTCACGCCCCACGGCCGGAAGATCCTGCGGCACCGGCCGAAACCCCTCGATGCCACCGACGTCAAGATCACGGCGCGGTTGCATCGCCTCGCGCCGTGGCAATTTTCCGCGCGGTGCGAAAGGATCGGTCTCGAAGGCGGTTTCGGCGGCGTCAGACTCCGCCCAGGGCAGGCTCTCCAACGGCAGGCGCAGGCCGATCGGCGAATCACCGGGCACCAGAAACATCACACCGTCACGAAAGACCCATTCGCTGCTCTGCCAGCGCCGCGCGCCGTTCTCAGGAACCCGGCGCAACGGCAGCACGATGCCGGCCGGTGTCGCCAGGCCCTGATCGAAGAGACGGGCCAGCCGCGCCCGCTCCAGCGGATCGCGGAGTTTGGAGTCCTCGGCGATCACATCCGCCGGCAGGCGTTTCTCCCGCCAGAGGTAATAATGCACGTCCTCATAGGCCGGAATCACCAGCCCGGGATCGAGCTGCAGCCGCGCCGCCAGAGCGCCGGCGAAACGCGCCGCATCTTCGGGCCCGGCGTCGCCCGTGTCGTCCTCCGTGGCCAGAAGCGAAAAGTCGCGCCAGACCGGCTCGCCATCGGCCCGCCAATGCGCATGCAGCGCCCAGCGCGGCAGCGGTTCGCCGGGATATTGCTTGCCCATGTTGCAGGTAAGCGCAGCACCCTTGCCCCAGAGCGGGATCAGCTTGCGAATCAGCCGCCCGGCATAAAGCCGCTTGGTCGGGCCCAGCGCGTCGATGTTCCATTCCAGCGCATTCCCATCGGTGGCGGCGACAAAGGTCGGCTCGCCGCCCATGGTGAGCCGCACATCGGCTTCGGCCAACGCCCGGTCCACACGTGCTCCAGAAGCGAGAATCTCAGCCCAAGTCTCTCTCGTGTAGGGTTTGGTCACGCGCGGCGTCTCCGCCACCCGCGCGACCTTCATCTCGAAGTCAAAGCTCACCTCGCATTCGCCGAGCGCGCCGGAAATGGCCGCGGCGGAGCTGGGGGACGGCGTGGCGGCGAGCGGAATATGCCCCTCTCCCGCCATCAGCCCGGACGTCGCATCGAGCCCAACCCAACCGGCACCGGGCAGATACACCTCCACCCAGGCGTGCAGATCGGTGAAATCCTCCGTCGGCCCGGCGGGACCGTCGAGCGGCTTCACATCGGCGACCAACTGGATCAGGTAGCCCGACACGAAGCGCGCGGCGAACCCCAGATGCCGCAGCAGGTTCACCATCACCCAAGCGAAATCGCGGCAGGACCCTTGGCCCTGCGCCAGGGTCTCCTCCGGGCTCCACACGCCCGCTTCCAGGCGCACGACATAAGCGAGACGCGCGGCCACCATCCGGTTGACCATCACCAGCATGTCCGACGTGTCCGGCGTGGTCCCCACAAGTGCGGCACGGACCTCGCCGATCAACCCGCGCAGCAGCGGCCCGGGTTCCTGCAGGACACGGAACGGCGCCAGCTCTTCCGCCAGAACCTCGTCATAAACGAACGGATAGGTCTCGGCCTCGGGCTCGAGAAAAAAATCGAACGGGTTGATCGGCGCCATGTCGGCAACCAGATCCACCACCACCTCGAAACACGTCACCCGCTCGGTAAACACCACCCGGGCGAGGAAATTCCCCTGCGGGTCCTGCAGCCAGTTCAGGAAATGCGGCTTCGGCAGGACCGTCAGCGAATAGCTGAGGATCGGCGTGCGCGCATAAGGGGTCGGGCGCAGGCGGATGGTCTGCGGCCCCAGCGTTACCAGCCGATCATAGTGATACGAAGTGCGGTGCGTAATCGCGGCATGGACGGACATGCGTTCCCCCAGTGTGCTTAACCGAAGGCAAGCACGCGTCTGGGGATCATGCAAAGCAAAAGTTTAAAGAAGCAGAAGAGAAGGCTACTTTTTGTGAACAAAAATAGCAAAAAAACTTTATTATGCTGGACCATGGGCGTTGTCGCCGACACAGCCCATGGCCCAGCGGAGCAAAATTTTTGCGCCGCTTTTTTTAAAAAGCGGCTGCTTTCTCCTACCCCAGCACGCGCACCAGCACGTGTTGTTTCTTGCCGGCCGAAAGCTTCATCTCCGCCGCCGGCGCGATCAGTTGCCCCTCGTCGGCGATTACCGCGTCATTCAGCCGACCGCCGCCGCCGCGAATCAGCCGCCGTGCCTCGCCATTGCTGGCGGCGAGCCCGGCGCGCACGAACAGCGCGAAGGCCGGCAGCCCGGCGCCGAATTCCACGGCCGGAATTTCCACGGTCGGCAGGCCTGAAGCCGTGCCGCCTTCCTCGAAAATCTTCCGCGCCGTCGCCGCTGCCTCTTCCGCCGCCGCCCGCCCGTGGGCGAGGCTGGTCGCCTCGGTGGCGAGGATGATTTTCGCCGCGTTGATCTCGGCGCCGCCCAGGTTTTCCAGCCGGGCGATCTCGTCGAGCGGCAGATCGGTGAACAGCCGCATGAAGCGGCCGACATCGTCGTCCTCGGTGTTCCGCCAGAACTGCCAGTAATGATAGGGGCTGAGCTTTTCCGCACTCAGCCAGACCGCGCCGGCGGCGGATTTGCCCATTTTCGCGCCGGAAGCGGTGGTGATCAGCGGCGTGGTCAGGCCGAACACGGTCTTCTGGTCGGTGCGGCGGACCAGATCGACGCCGGAGACGATGTTGCCCCACTGGTCCGACCCGCCCATCTGCAGCACGACGCCATGGCGGCGGCTGAGCTCGCGGAAATCGTAGCTTTGCAGGATCGAATAGTTGAATTCCAGGAAGGTGAGCCCCTGCTCGCGGTCGAGCCGGGATTTCACGGAGTCAAAGGACAGCATCCGGTTGACCGAGAAATGCGGCCCGATCTCGCGGAGCATGTCGATATAGCTCAGCCGGTCCAGCCAGTCGGCATTGTTGACCAGCAGCGCATCCCTAGCGCCGTCGCCGAAGGTGATGAACGCCTCGATGTTCTTGCGGATGCCCTTGAGGTTGGTGGCGATCTGCGCATCGGTCAGCAGCTGTCGCGCTTCCTCGCGGAAGGACGGATCGCCGATGCGGGTGGTGCCGCCGCCGACCACGGCGACCGGCTTGTGTCCGTGCTTCTGAAACAGACGCAGCAGCATGATCGGGATCATATGGCCGACATGCAGGCTGTCGGCGGTCAGGTCGAACCCGGCATAGCCGGCGATCGAGCCTTGCGCGCAGGCCTCATCCAGCGCCGCCTCGTCGGTGCACTGAAACACGAATCCCCGGGCCTTCGCCTCGGCCAAAAACTCACTTTTTGCCATCTGCCGCTCCTACGAGCTCGCGGGGTAGCACAGAGACCGGCCAGGGCAAAAGCGGGCGCTCTTTCCAGCCATGCCCTTCACCACGCGCACAGATCCGCGTAGCACAGGCGGCATGAGCCCCCAAAAGCTGCGCGCCATTGGCCTGATGTCCGGCACCTCGCTGGACGGGGTGGATGCCGCCTGGCTGGAGACCGACGGCGAGACCATCACCCGTCTCGGCCCGGCCGCCACGCTGCACTACCAGGACGATTTTCGCGCCGAATTACGTCAGCTGCTGGACCGCGCGCAGCACCTCTCCCCAGACGATCCGCAGGTGCAGAAACTCACACAGCGCCTGACCATGGACCATGCCATCGCCGTCGGGCTGCTCGGCCAGGCCGCGGATGTGATCGGCTTTCATGGCCAGACCATCCTGCACGCCCCGGAACGGCACCGCACCTGGCAGATCGGCGACGGGCCGTTGCTCGCGAGAATCTGCCGCACGAAGGTGGTGTATGATTTCCGTTCCGCCGATGTCGCTTCCGGCGGCCAGGGCGCGCCTCTGGCTCCGCTCTTCCACGCCGCGCTCGCCAAAAAATTGGAAAAGCCGCTGCTGGTGGTGAACATCGGCGGCGTCGCCAACATCACTTATCTCGGCGAGGGGGACCAGATCATCGCCTGCGATAGCGGGCCGGGCAACGGGCCGCTCGACGACCTCGCGCAGAAATTTCTGGGCCAGCCTTACGACAAGGATGGCGCCTTCGCCGCCTCAGGCCGGGTCGACGAAGACCGGCTCCGCCTGCTGCTGGCACATCCCTATTTCTCGCTGCCGCCGCCCAAATCGCTGGACCGGCTGACCTTCTCCCAGCTGATCGCGCTAGCGACCGAAACATTGCGGCCGGAAGACGCGGCGGCCACCCTCGCCGCCTTCTGCACCGCTGCCATCGCCCACGTGCCCCTGCCGGCGCCGCCGCGCCGTGTGCTGGTCTGCGGCGGCGGGCGCAAGAACAAGGCTCTCATGGCCGGGCTCGCGTCCCGGTTTTCCGTGCCGGTCGAGCCCGTGGAAGCGGTCGGCTGGGACGGCGACGCGCTGGAGGCACAGTGCTTCGCCTATCTGGCGGTGCGCTCGCTGCGCGGCCTGCCGCTATCGCTGCCCAGCACCACCGGCGTTGCGGCGCCGACCTGCGGCGGTGTTTTGGCGGCGATTGCATAAAGCCGCCAGCCTGCGGCGTTTTGGCCCAGCAGCTTGAGCCAGGGCGGCGGCGCGAAACCTTCCAGGCGGTCCCACAGCGTGGTCGGCGGCAGGTCCGCGACCGGCGTGTACCGTCCCGGCTGCGGACAGAACAGAACGTAAGATGCCCCCGTCTCCTGCACCGCGAGCGGCTCCGACGTGCCGGGTGCTGCGCGCCACGCCGCGCGAGCACGCAGATAAGCCGGAACCCCATGCTGATAAAGCGATCCCACCGTCTCCACGCCGGAACGGTAGAGAAGCTCCGGGGTATCTTCCATCGGGGCCAACACGACTTGCCCCGCCACCGGCGCCAGCAACGGGCCGATCGTGCGCAGGTCGCAGCTCGGAAATTTTTTTGCATCCAGCGCAGCAGGATGCGCGGCGGCGGACGCAAAGATTTCCGGCAGGCCGAACATGGCGGCCAGGAGCGTCAGCCGGAAGCCTGAAGCAAGGCCCGGCCGGGCGGCCAATGTCTCTGAGAGGCGGGTGATCATGATCGGCAGGAGCACGGCAGCGGCGGCAGCCGAGAAGCCGACAAACAGCACGAATTTCACGCCGAGCCAAAGGGCGACAGCCTGGCAGATGGCAAAATACATCCATACCCAGAAGCGCTCCCTTAACCCCCGCCATGAGGCGAACAGCAGGACCAGAAAACCCGGGAGCAGGAAGGTGATCAGCTCCCTCCCGTGTACCGGCTGGGTTTCCTGCATCGCGCCGAAGAACAGCTTCATCTCCGCCTTCGGGAGGACGCCGTAAGGCCCCATCGCGACCTTCGGGAACAGTCCGATCCACGCAGCGAACAGGACCACCATCAGCACCACGCCGACGCCGCGCCGGCGCGGCGCTTGCAATACACTGAGCCCCAAGGCGCCCAGAAGCAGCAGAAACCCGAGCACGACATAGACGCAGGAAAGCCGGTCGACCTCCGGCACGCCGTACCCGCCCTGGGGCGGATCGAACGCGAGCGCGAGCGTCAACATCGCAACGAAGCCGGCGGCGCAGCCGCACATGACGCGCCATGAAGGGCGTTCGATCCAGCGGAAGAACAAGGCAGCGAACGCCATCAGCACGAACGGCATGGTTTCCGGCGTCAGCCAGATCGCGGCGCCCCCGCTGATCCCTGCGCAGACCGCCATGCGCCGATACTGTTGAAAAAGGAGCTTTTTCGTTGCTCGACGGCTGCGGCCGTGATTCACTTTGCCTGAGCGTACGCGGAGGCAGGGCAATGATGGGCAGGCAGGAGGCAGCGCCGGAGCTATTTTACGATTTTCGGCTG
>NZ_DASXFO010000069.1:0-7929 GCF_036489515.1 Acidocella sp. | reverse complement strand
GAGTTTTTGGCAGCGATCCGCCCCTTCATCTGGCGGCGCCATCTGGATTTCGCGGCGGTCTCCGACATCCATGGCATGAAGCGGCAAATCGACGCGCGGCAGGCAACGCACGGCCTGCTCGGGCACGACGTCAAACTGGGGCGTGGCGGCATTCGCGAAATCGAATTCATCGTGCAAACTCTGAGCCTCGTGTGGGGCGGACAGGATCCGGCCTTCCGCATCCCGGCGACGCTGCCGGCCCTCGCCGCGCTGGCCAAGAGCGGCCATATGCCGGCATCCGACGCCGCCGAACTGGCCGCCGACTACCGCGAATTGCGGCGCGTGGAACACCGGCTGCAGATGATCGCCGACCGGCAGACGCATGCCCTGCCGGGCACCGAGGCGGCCCTGGACTCATTTGCCGTGTTTCTCGATGCGCCCGATTTCCGCAGCGAATTCTCGCAGCTTCTGGCACGGGTACACGGGCATTTTTTGGCGTTTTTCGATGCCGGCCATGACGAGGCCCGTGCCGGCTGGGTCGATCCCGGTGCGGCTGGGCCGCCGCACGCCGCCTTCACCGAACACCTCACCGCGCTCGGCTTCGCGGATACGCGGCATATCGCCGAACGGTTGCGCGCCTGGTCGGGTGGGCGGGTGCCGGCGCTGCGCGCACAGCGCGCGCGTGACCTGCTGGAGCCCCTGCTGCCGGCGCTGTTCAACGCGCTCAGCGAACAGCCCGACCCGGACAAGACGTTCGCGCATTTCGACACGCTGCTGAGCCAGCAGCGCGCCGGCGTCCAGCTGCTCTCGCTGTTCCAGCACAACCCGGCGCTGCTGCGCCGTCTCGCTGCCGTGCTGGGCGCCGCCCCGGCGCTGGCCGACCATCTGGCCAACGACGCGCAGGCGCTTGAAGTTCTGCTCTCGCCCAGCGACCGTTACGCCGCGCCGAAGCCGGTCTTGCGCCGGCTGCTGCAGGATGCGGCGGATTTCGAGCAGGCCGTGGCGGTGACAAGGCATTTCGTGCGGCGGGAGGAATTCCACCTTTCGGTCGCGACGCTGGAAGGCCGGCTGAACGCCGATGACGCCGGGCGCCTGCGCAGCAACCTCGCGGCGGCGGCGCTCAGCACGCTGCTGCCGCGGGTGATCGCCCAGCACCAACTGCGCCATGGCAGGCTGAAACGCACAGCCTTCGGCATCGTCGCCCTCGGCAAGGCCGGCAGCGGCGAGATGCTCGCGGGCTCGGATCTCGACCTGATGTTCATCTATGACCATGCCGAGTTTTCTGGTCCGCCGCCGACGCAGTATTTCATGCGCCTGTCCAATGCGCTCACCGCCGCGCTGACGGCCCAGGGGGTGGAAGGGCCGCTCTATCAGGTGGACATGCGGCTGCGCCCCTCCGGCAACCAGGGGCCGGTAGCGGTTTCGCTCAGCTCGTTCGAGCATTATCACGCCCACGAATCCTGGACCTGGGAGCGCTTGGCGCTGACCCGCGCCAGCGTGCTGGCGGCAACCCCAGGGTTTTCCGCCGTGCTGCGCGCGGCGATCGATGCGGCTCTGGCCCGCCCGGACTCGCCGCGAAAAATTCTCCGCGACACGGTGGCAATGCGCGACCGGCTGATGGCGGAATTGCCGCCGCGCGGGCCGTTCGACCTGAAAACCCGGACCGGCGGGATGATGGAGCTGGCCTTCATCGCCGAGGCGCTGCAACTGGTCCACGGCCCGGCGGATCCTAAACTGTTCCGCGCCAACACCACCGAAGCGCTGCAAGCACTGGGGGCGGCCGGTCATCTGCCTGCGGCAGACGTGCAGGAGCTGGTGGCAGCGGATTACCTGTGGCGCAGCGTGCAGGGCATCAACCGCATCACCGGGTTGCGCGACCAGGCCATGCGGCCGCCGCCCGCCATGGCGGCACCGCTGCTGCGCGCCACGAACCTTGACGACCTGCCCGCTCTCACCGCCGCCATGGACCACGCCGGTGCGGCGGTGCGCGACTGTTTCGAACGCCACATCAACCACGGAGCTTTGTAATGACCCTCGCCATCGGCGATATCGCGCCTGATTTTGTCCTCCCCGCCTCGGCCGGCCGCACCGTCAGCCGCGATGCGCTGAAGGGCCAACCCTTCGTCCTGTATTTCTACCCGCGCGCCGACACGCCGGGCTGCACCCAGGAGGCCTGCGCCTTTGAAGAAGCGCTGCCCCAGCTCGGCGCAACCGGCGTGACGGTGATCGGCGTGTCCAAGGACAAAATGAAACCGATCGAAAAATTCGCGGGAAAATATAACCTCACCTTCCCGCTCGCCTCCGACCCGGAAACGAAGGTCATCGGCGCCTACGGCGCCTGGGTCGAGAAATCCATGTACGGCAAAAAATACATGGGCATCGAGCGCTCGACCGTGCTGGTCGACGCCACCGGCAAGGTCGCCAAAATCTGGCCAAAAGTGAAAATCGCCGGCCATGCGGCGGAGGTGCTGCAGGCCGTCAACGAGCTAAAATAAGCTAAGAAAGGCTACTTTTTGTGAACAAAAAGTAGCAAAAAAACTTTGCTAACCTGGGCCATGGGCGTTGTCGGCGATAACGCCCATGGCCCAGCGTATCAAAAGTTTTTGCGCCGCTTTTTTCAAAAAGCGGCTGCTTCCCTTACCACGAAGCTTGCGCACTCAATGTCGAAGCTGCCGTCTGCGGCGACAGCGAAATGCTCGCGCACGATATCCGGGGCGTTGCGTTGCAGGCGCAATATGGAATCCGCGTTGTCCGGTGACGTGCGCGTGCGCGCAATCCATGTACCAAACTCGAGGTGGAGCTTGCGGATTGTGGCGCTTTGCAGTGAAAAACCGCTTCTGGAGAGAGCAGAAATCCATTCCGCAACTGAATAGTTGCGGATATGCGAGATGTCGCGCAGCAGTTCGATGGCTTGGAGATGCGTATCCAATACGCGGATGGCAGGGGCAACGGTGTCGACAAAAATAGCCGTCCCGCCCGGCTTTAACACGCGCCGCGCTTCACGCAGGCCTGCTTCCATGTTCTGCCAGTGATGCGTGGTGAAGCGGCAGAGCACGAAATCGAAGGTTCCGGCGTCGAATGGCAGCGTTTCAGCAGAGGTCTGTTTGACAGAAATGTTGCTCAGGCCACGTTCGGCGGCGGTCTTTTGGACCACTTCCAGCATCGCAGGCGTCACGTCGCACGCCACCACGCGCGCCACATGCGGCGCTGCGCGGTAGGAGACATGACCGCCGCCGCACCCCAGATCCAACGCTATGGCATTGGGGTGACCGCTGACCAGCGCCTCGATTTGATCGAGATCGGCCCCGTTGCTGTGGACCGAACTACTGACGTAATCCGCGGCGCGAGGACCATATTGCGTGGACGCGAAGTCTTGGCTCGATTGGCTCACTCTAACCCTCCTCGATTGCTGAGCCTTTCTACGACGAAAAATAAACTGGTATAACGAACAAAAATATCCTGGTATAAAAACCCCCATGGACGCATACGCCGAACAATGCCGGCTCCTGGGCGATTTTTTGCGCGCCAGGCGCGAGGCGATGCCGCCTGCGTCGCCCGGCCGTCGTCGAACGCCTGGCTTGCGGCGGGAGGAGGTGGCGGACGCGTCGGGGATCAGCACCACCTGGTACACCTGGTTGGAACAAGGGCGGGAAATCTCACTCTCTGTCACGGCGCTCTCCCGTCTGGCCGCGGTTTTACAGCTCAGTGCGGCGGAACGGGGTTATCTGTTCGAGCTTGCGCGCAAGCGCGACCCGGCTCCTGCACCACCGGAGCCGGTGACCGCATCAGCGCCCGAAGAATTGCTTGCCTTGCTGCACGAAATAAACGCGCCGGCCTATTTGCTGGACGGAATTTATACCGCGAAAGGCTGGAACAAAGCAGCGCAAGACCTGTTCCAGCCATGGCATGAGAGCGGCGAGCCTAATTTACTGCGCTTTGTGTTTTTGCACCAAGACGCAAAAAACTTCATCGCAGACTGGGAGGCGCGGGCGCGACGGTTGGCTGCCGAATTTCGGGCCGAAACGGCCTCTGCCCCTGAGATGCCGGAGCGGCGTGCGCTGATTGCAGATTTGCGGCAGGAGAGTCAGGATTTCGCACGGTTTTGGACCAGTCATGTGGTGCAAGCGCGTGAGGGCGGGGCACGGGTTTTTATCCACCCGATCCGCGGCATGCTGCGCTACACCCAGTCCACCCTAACCCCAGCTTCGTACACCGAGTACAAGCTGGTGGCGTTACTCCCGGCCACGGGCATTGTCAGCGACAACACCCGTGGCCCAGCATAGCAAAAGTTTTTGCGCCGCTTTTTCCAAAAAGCGGCCACTTACTTGCTCTAACGCTGCGTTTTCGCGCAATAAAAACTGCTGCGCCCACCTTGCGTGAGGCAGCGTATGCCGGCGCAGGGTGCGCCGGGGCAGCGTTCGCAGGCCTCTCCGGTGCGGCCATAGACCTTCCAGGCATGCTGGAAATAACCGAGTTCACCATTCGGCTGTACGTAGTCGCGTAGCGAAGAACCACCGGCGGCGATCGCCTCGGTCAGCGTCTGCCGGATCGCCGGGACCAGGCGCTCGACACGCGCACCGCCGAGCGTGCCGGCCAGGCGGCGCGGGCTGATGCGGGCGCGGAACAGCGCCTCGCTCGCATAGATGTTGCCGATGCCGGCAACGATTTTCTGGTCCAGCAACGCCGCCTTGATCGACACGGTCTTGCCGTGCAGCGCCGCAAGCAGCACGGGCGCTGAAAATTCGTTGCCGAGCGGCTCCGGCCCCATGGCGGCGATCAGTTTGTGCGTGTCCTCATCCGCGGTGGCGATCACATCCAGCGCGCCGAAACGCCGCGGATCGACGAAGCCGACACGGCCGCCATCCGCCGTCTCGATGGTCAGATGCTCGTGCAGCATCGGTGCGCCGGCCAGCACCATGCGGCCGGACATGCCAAGATGGATCAGCACCGACATACCGCTGTCGAGGCGGAGGAAAAAATATTTGCCGCGGCGGCGGAAGCCGCGCACGGTGGCGCCGGTCAGCAGCGCGGGCAGTTCTCCCGGCACCGGAAACCGCAGATCCGGTCGGTGCAATGTGGCGCGCGTGATCACCTTTCCGGTCAGATACCCGTCCAGGCCGCGCATGACTGTTTCAACCTCGGGGAGTTCCGGCATGGCGAAACAAGGCTATAGTGGGTCCATGGCAAGCGACAACTCCCCCCAGACAGTAGATTTCGGCTACCGGACCGTCGAGCGGTCACAAAAACGCGCAATGGTGCGGGAAGTGTTCGATTCCGTCGCCGGCAAATACGACGTGATGAACGACCTGATGTCGCTCGGCGTGCATCGTTTGTGGAAGCACGACTTCATCCAGGCGCTCGACCCGCGTCCGACTCGCAGCCTGCTCGACCTCGCCGGCGGCACTGGCGACATCACCTTCGGCTGGCTGAAAAAAGGCGGCGGCCCGGCGATCCTGTCCGACATCAACGCCGCGATGCTCAGCGTCGGCCGCGACCGCGCGACCGGGCGTGGACTGCTGGCGGACATCACCTTCATGGTCACGGACGCCGAGGCCATTCCGCTCCCCGACGGTTCGGTGGACCGCGTGTCGATGGCGTTCGGCCTGCGCAACTGCACGAATAAAGACAAGGTGCTGGCCGAGGCGCGGCGGGTGCTGAAACCGGGCGGGAAATTCTTCTGCCTGGAATTCTCGAAGCTGCAGATTTCCGCGTTCGAGAAGCTCTACGACACCTGGTCGTTCAAGGCGCTGCCGCGCATGGGCTCGATGGTGGCGGGCGATGCCGAGAGCTACCAATACCTGGCCGAGAGCATCCGCATGTTCCCCGACCAGGAGACGCTGAAGGGCATGATGGAGACCGCGGGGCTGGAGCGTGTGACCTATCGCAACCTCTCGGGCGGAATCGCGGCGATCCATCAGGGCTGGCGCCTGTGACGCGCCGCATCCTGCTGATCGTCTCCGGCGGGATTGCGGCTTACAAATCGCTGGAGCTCGTGCGGCTGCTGACCAAGGGCGGCTACGGCGTTACCGCGGTGCTGACGCGCGCCGGCGCGCACTTCGTCACCCCGCTCTCCCTGCAGGCGCTGACCGGCGCCAAGGTGTATGAAGACCTCTTCTCGCTCACCGATGAAAGCGAGATGGGCCATATCGAACTGTCTCGGGCTGCGGATCTGGTCGTGGTGGCCCCGGCGAGCGCGGACATTCTGGCGAAAATGGCGGCGGGGCTGGCGGATGATCTCGCCACCACCCTGCTGCTCGCCACCGACAAGCGCGTGCTGGTGGCGCCGGCGATGAATGTGCGGATGTGGCTGCACCAGGCGACGCAGGCCAATATGGAACTTTTGGCCGCGCGCGGTGTGCTCGTGGTGCCGCCTGAGGAAGGGCCGATGGCCTGCGGCGAGTTCGGCCCCGGGCGCCTCGCCGAACCACCAGTTATTTACGCCGCGATCGAGGCCGCGCTCGGGAATGCGGGACCGCTCACGGGCAAACACGCCATCGTCACCTCCGGGCCGACGCATGAGCCGATCGACCCGGTGCGCTACATCGCCAACCGCAGCTCCGGCAAACAAGGCCATGCCATCGCCGCATCCCTCGCCGCCCTGGGCGCTCGGGTGACCTTGGTGAGCGGCCCGGTGACGTTGCCGGACCCACCCGGCGTGACGACCATCCATATCGAGACGGCCGCAGAGATGCTGGCGGCGGTGGAGGCGGCGCTGCCGGCGGACATCGCGGTCTGCGCCGCGGCGGTGGGCGACTGGAAGGTGGAGGCGGCGCCGCAGAAACTGAAAAAAGACGCGCACGCCCCGACCCTGCATCTCAGCGAAAATCCCGACATTCTGGCCCGGCTTTCCGCACCCGGTCCGCACCGGCCGCGTCTGGTCGTCGGCTTCGCCGCCGAGACCGAGAACCTCGAAGCCTATGCCCAGGCGAAACGGACGCGCAAAAAATGCGACTGGATCGTCGCCAACGATGTCGGCGGCACCGGCATCATGGGCGGCGAGCGCAACGAGGTTTTGCTCCTCACCGAAACCGGCGCCGAGGCTTGGCCAGTGATGGACAAGCACGCCGTCGCCGAAAAACTCGCCCAAAGAATAGGACAGGTTTTTTCATGACCGACTACGAGATCAAGATCCGCCGCCTGCCGCATGGCCAGGGGCTCGATCTGCCCGCCTACGCCACCACCGGCGCCGCGGGCATGGACCTGCTGGCGGCGGTGGACACGCCGGTCACCATACTGCCCGGCGGCCGGTCGCTGATCCCGACCGGCTTCGCCATGGCCCTGCCCGAGGGGTTCGAGCTGCAAGTCCGCCCGCGCTCGGGCCTGGCGCTGAAGCACGGCATCGTGCTGCCGAACGCCCCTGGAACGATCGATGAGGACTATCGCGGCGAGGTCCAGGTGATCATGATGAACACCGGCGCGGAAGCCTTCACCGTGACACGCGGCATGCGCATCGCCCAGGCCGTGCTGGCGCCGGTGGTGCGCGCCGTGTGGGAAGAGGTCGAGGATTTAGACGCGACCGCCCGTGGCGCGGGCGGGTTTGGCAGTACGGGCCACTAGCCTATTGCGGGGCGAGAAAACTGGCCGTGGTCTCGCTGAGCGGGCCGGGCCAGGCGCCGAAGCCGATGGCACCGGAATAAAAATAAAGCGGTGAGGCCGGGAAGGCCATATTCATGCTGAAGGGCAGCGGCGAACCCTCCGTGCTGTTGGCGATCATGTTCAGCGCGAAGCCGATGGCCGGTGAGTTGTTGTAGAGGAAAATCACCCCGATGAAGGGCGAGATGACCGGCGCCGCCGGGTTGGGGAAAGAGAGCGTGCCGGTGACCGGCAGGACATCGCATTGAGCCGAAACCGCCTCCGCATGTTTACCCCTGGGCGCAGGCAGCGGCGGGATCAGCACGGTCAGGTCATATTCAAACCCGACCTGTTCCTCAGGCCCGGCCATGATGGCGG
>NZ_DASXFO010000054.1:0-12395 GCF_036489515.1 Acidocella sp. | reverse complement strand
AATGAAGGCTGGGCTGCATTCTCACATGCGCGGACTGCAACGCCGGCCGGAAAAGGTGCGTTCCTTCTTTCAGGCGGCTGATGTCCGATATGCCGCATGACGAAGAGCGTGATACCTATTTGGCGGCCGGGTTAGTAATTTTTCAGCAAGGAAGTGTGGTAAATCGAAATGATCTGCCGCGCGGCACACCGCTTCCGTGCCGCGTGAGAGGACCGCCAGATTCGCGTGCCACGGCTGTCATGCTCACACTCCATGTAGGGATGGTATGCAAGTTTTAATTGGAGGGCGATTTATCTTTGCCCTTTCTGTCCCATCTCCAATACACGATCTCGCTGCATGCGGGAACGCAATCGAAAACACGTTGGAGGAAACAGCATGAGCTACACAACGCCTTCCGGCACAGACCATCACAGTGAGACACCCACAATGATCGCCGCCAGCAAAGTCAACGGCACGAAAGTCTGTAATGCAGCTGGCGAGTCATTGGGTTCGATCCATGACGTGATGCTGGACAAACAAAGCGGGCACGTAACCTATGCGGTTATGTCGTTCGGTGGCTTTCTTGGGATCGGAGAAAAATATCATCCGCTGCCATGGCGCCAGTTGACATATAGCGAAGCGTACGATGCCTATGTCGTGAACTTGGACAAACGGGTTCTAGAGAACGCGCCTTCCTATGGCACCGCCGATGTTCCTGACTGGTCGATCTACGGGCACGACATCGACGAATATTATGGGTCTCGGCAACCGCCGCTGATGTAAGCGGTAAGACCAAAGGAAAGCGGCCGCTTTTTGAAAAAAGCGGCACAAAAACTTTTGGTCTAGCGGGGCCATGGGGCGTTGTCGGCGACAACGCCCATGGCCTAGATTAGCAAAGTTTTTTTGCTTCTTTTTGTTCACAAAAAGAAGCCTTCCTCTCTGCTTACGGCGCCTGGTGGCTGCTTCGGGTCCGCCGCGCCGAACAGGCCGGGTTTGTCCGGCACGGCAGGCTGAGCGCCCGCCTGCACGGTCATATGGATGAATTGCAGTTTTTCGATCACTGCGGGCGAGAGCACGAACGGATACAGATCCGCCAGGCCCATGCTGCGGTTCAGGCTGTTCACGGCAAAGGTCAGCGGGAGCCAGGCCTCGATCAGGCTTTGCGCGTCCGCCGCGTGGTGCGGGTCGAAATCGATATCGGCGTGCAAGACGCGGCTCTTTGTCGCCGTGGGGTGGATTCTCAGGCCGAAGGCGCTGGCGGTCTCCAGCGTGTCGACGATGTGCAGGTAATGCGCCCAGGTTTCGGCAAAATCCTCCCAAGGGTGGACGGCGGCGTAGGCGGTGATGAAGGTCTGGGCCCAATCGGCGGGCGGCCCCTGCTCGTAATGGCGTTGCAAGGCGGCGGCGTAGTCGGTGGAATCGTCGCCGAACGCAGCGCGGCAGGACTCCAAGCGGCCGCCGTTGCCAATCAAAACGTTCCAGAAATAATGCCCGATCTCATGCCGGAAGTGCCCAAGCAACGTACGGTAGGGTTCATGCATCTCAACCCGCGATTGTTCACGCCGCGCATCATCCGCTTCTGCCAGGTTGATGGTGATCAGCCCGTCATCATGGCCGGTGAGGATTTTTGCGCCGTCTCCCGCGTCGGCCAAAAAGTCGAAGGCCAGCCCATGCGCGGGATCGTCCACATAACTCGTCAGTGGCAGGCGCAGCGCGAGAAGGCTGTAAAACAGCCGATGCTTGGCCGTCTCCATGCGCTGCCAGTGCAGCAGGTTGTTGTCCTGGGTGAGGTCGGGAATGGTCCGGTTATACCGGCACGCGGCGCAGAATTCCGTCGTCGCTTCCGCCTGGATCAGCCAGTTGCACGCGTCATGCGTGGCGTTCGCGCAATAGCGGAATTTCTGCATCCGGCCTTTCGCCGGGACGAGTATGCAGCCTTGGGCCTTAAGCGCCACAATCTGCTGTGCCTCGGGCAGATAGCCGAGTTCGTGACCACAGCGGGCGCACCTCCGATTCTCGAAGAACACAGTCTGACCGCATGCCTGGCATTTGAACAGACGCATTATCCCCCTCCACGATGTGTGCCTCACGCGGCATGTAGGACGCCACGGGCCGATTTTCCGCTGAAATCTACGCCACGAGCCCGCCATAGGGCCTCAGCCCGGATTGTGCGGGTGGCCCTGATTGATGCTGGTGATGGTGTCAGCGCACGCATTCTTGTCACCCAGCCCCAGCCGGATGGTCGGGAGCAGCGCCAGCGGCGGGAATAACAGGCCCAGCGCCACAGCCGGCCCGGCCCGGGCTGCCAGGGGACCCGGGGCGGGTAACACGCTCGGGTTCTTCAGGTGGCCGTTGATATTGATCGGCGTCGACAGCGAGCCGATCGAAAAATGCGTTGCTTGGGTGCGCAGCTGCAAGGCGAGTTGTTCATTTGCGAGATTGACCGTACCGGTGCCCAGAATGTTGGCGGCCTTGGTGGCGATCAGGAAAGTTTTGGTGTCGACCATCCCGTTGGTCAGTGCGAAATCCGCGATCAGACAGTGGATCTGGGTCTTTACCGGCACGCCGAGGGCGGACAGCACCGCATCGCCCGCCTGCAGCCCGACTAGGTCGACAAGCAGGGCGCTAACGGAGCCGCCATTTTGCAGAAACAGCGTGGCATGCCCGTCGCCGTCGCTTAGAATCTGCGCCACGGAGTCGCCGGTGCCGGTGAGATAAGCCGACCCGCCGATCGTGCCGCTCCCGGCAAACGCGTGCGTCGCCGCCATCAGCCGGGAAAGCTGCAGGCGGTGGAAATCTATATTTGCCTTGGTGTGCAGGCTGCCTGCCACAGGATCGAGTTCGAAATTGCTCGCGATGGTGCCGGTTCCTACCGCGAAATTCAGCGGATCGATCGTGATCCGGCCATTCTTGACCACCAGATGCACGACGACATTGTCGAGCGGCACATCGCGATTGATGATCTGTTCACCGCGATAGTGCAGGTCGACATCCACGGCATTGAGCACCGGCAAATCGAATTTCGTGTGCGGCAGAAGGTTGGGCCGGGCATTGGCGGCTTCCACCTTGGCGCGGGTGGCAGCGGTCTGGCCTGGCGTGGTTGTTTTGCCCGGCATGGCGCCGAGCAAACCGGCGAGGTCGGTGAGGTCGACGCGGTGCGAGGTGATGTCGGCCGTAACCGTGGGGCGCGGTGAGGTCAGCGCCTCGGTGGCCGTGCCCTCGAGGTCCGAGGAACCCATGTGGCCGTAAAAATGCTCGAAGCGGAACGCCGACTTGGAATAGTCGAGCTTGCCAGTCAGGCTGAAAGGCGGGGTCGCAGGGATCGGGACGCCGGTCAGCTGGTACAGATCAGCCATGTTCTGGCCCGAGAAGGAGAGCCGCAGGTGCGCGCCGGAAAGATGTTCCGGATCATCGAGCGTGCCGGCCAGATGGGCCAGTGTGGTGCCGTTCTGCACTTGTAGGTCGATCGGGTAGGGAAGCGATGGATCGCGCAGCGAGAGCAGGGCACCACCGATGAAGCGGCCGGTGACCGGCGCCGCAGCGTAGGTGCCGTGCGCTTCGGCCACGATCTCGCCGCCGGTAAAAAGTCTATTGCCCACGGGCGCGGGACGTGTCTGCACGGTAAGGTTGAAATCCGTCTTGTAGATCGGCATGATCACCGAGACGGCGCCGTTATTGATGATCAGATTGCCAAATTTTGTTGGATGGGCGTTCGTACCCTGGGTCTGGGCGAAACGCAGCGTGTAGTTGCTGCGCCGATCGGGAAGTTCGCGCACCGCGACCACCGGATGGTCTATCACGATGGTGGTGAGCGAGAGGGTGCGGTGGCGGATATACTCCATCACCGCCACGCTGACGCCGAGCCGGTCGATGGTCGCCAAGGGCGGTGTGTCGGCCGAGAAATTTGTCGGGTTGGCGATCGTGATGCCGCGCGCCGTCACCGTGGTGATGCGACCGAATTTGACGGCGAGGTGCTGCACGCTAACCTTGCGCCCGATCGAGGCAGACGCGTGAGCGTCGATGATCGGGATGAACCAATCCCAATTCCAGAAAATCACCAGCAGCAAAATCACGATTGCCAGTGGAAACAGAATCCAAAGCCAGAATCTGCCGCGCATGCGCCCGCTTCCGTTGTTGCGTGAGTTGCTCCCGCGACCGATCGCGACATGGCGGGCTGTGCTATGCCGAGGTGTTCGCTGCTTGCTTCTGCGCCGTCTCGATCATTTGTAGATGCTCTTGCAGTGTCGGCAACGTCGTGGACGCGAATTTCTTTAGATCAGCATCTGTGCCGTTTTGCGCTTCGGTCTGGAACAGTTTGATCGCCTGTTCATGCGCGCGCCGTTGATCGCGGAGATAAAGCCTATCGAACGAGGCGCCGCCCATTTCCTTCAGCTGGGCCGCCTGCGCGGCCTGCACGTTGGTGACCGAACTGGGAACGGTGACGCCCTTCGTTTGTGCCAGGGAGCTCAACTGTTGGTTGATTCTGGTATGATCGGCGACCATGCGCGCGCCGATTTTCTGAACCGCGGAATCGCCCTTGCTCTGCGCCAGTTGACCCTCCTGCACCTCCGAAAGGCCAGCGGGGGCGGCGGTGTGGATGAATTGCATGTCCTGGGCGCTTAGATGAGTTGAGGCGGCGGCGGCGCCTGTGGTTCCTGCTTGTGCCATGGCGGCCGCCGGCAGAAAAATTGAAACTGCAGCACTCAGCAAGATTTTTCGTAGAGCCCAGGGCCGGACCTTGGCAGCGCTGTTTTCCGGTTTTGAGTTCGTAGCCATTTTTGTATCCTTCACGTGATACTGTTGTCAGGGACCTTCCTTCAAATATGTCGGTTGGGTGGACTCCATCAGACAGAACGGCACGTCGTATGCCCGCGGCGCGAATGCAAGCCGAAAAGGCGATGAGTCCATCGTTTAATGCAATGATTATAATCAGCCGCCAGAGTGTCCGCCGCGGCCAAAAGAGAATGGTAAGCGTGAGAGTTTAGATTTTTTAATGTGAAAACAATTTTTTTAATTCCGTAAAGAAACCAAATAAGTTCAAAGAATTGGAATTAGCCGTCAAAACGACTTCTCAAGCGGCCGGTCGAACCGCCGCTGGAGACGCACGTACTTTGTCGAATGATAAGGAGGACGCTATGCCGAGAGGTGACAAAGGCAAGTATACCGCCAAGCAAAAGCGCAAAGCTGAACATATCGAAGAAAGTTATGAAAATCGCGGCGTCCCGGAACAGGAAGCCGAACGGCGCGCTTGGGCCACTGTGAATAAGGATGACGGCGGCGGAAAGCAGCCTGGAGGGTCCGGACAGAATAAGCACACAGGCCATCCGGCAGCTCATAAGGGCGGAAAGTTGGGGGGAAAAGCCTCAGCCGCCCGCCCGGCCGCGAGCCGCTCCGCCGCGGCAAAGAAAGCGGCGGATACAAGTTCAAGACATCCATCGTAGAACACAGACCGCATCAGGCACATGGTGCTTTGGGGCGAATTATGAAGGTGGAACCCGTCGTGGATGCGCCAGAATCGGATCAGATCGCCTAGAGCGCAGCATCCTGCGTTTTCATGCTGAGTAAAATGGTGATTGTGGAATGATTTACCGCGACGAAGTTCCCGTGATGGCAGCCCGCATCGCCCGGCGCAGGGCCACCCGCCACACGGCACAAAAGGGGCTGCTCGGCCGGCTTGGCCCGGGGCTGATCACCGGCGCTTCCGACGATGACCCGAGCGGCATCGCCACCTACTCCCAGACTGGGGCGCAATTTGGCTACGCGATGTGCTGGGTGGTGCTGTTTTGCTTCCCGCTGATGGCAGCGATCCAGGAGATCAGCGCGCGCGTGGGGCGGGTTACCGGGCGCGGCATTGCCGGCAACATCCGCGCGCACTACCCACGCTGGCTGCTTTACGTCATCGTCGGGCTGTTGCTGCTCGCGAATACGATCAATCTGGGAGCCGATCTCGGCGCGATGGCCGCGGCACTGAAGCTGCTGGTGGGCGGACGTGCAGGTCTCTATGTGGTGGGCTTTGCTGTTGGTTGCGCTGTGCTTGAGGTATTTTCGCGCTATCAACACTACGTTGCTTTCCTGAAATGGGGCAGCTTCGTGCTGCTCGCCTACGTGGCCGTTGCGCTCGCCATCCACGTGCCCTGGGGGCATGTCCTCTATCGCATCGTCGTGCCGAACTTTTCGCTAAAGACAGACTACGTCGTCACCGTGGTCGCCGTGCTGGGAACGACGATCACGCCTTACTGCTTCTTCTGGCAATCCTCGCAGGAGGTGGAGGACGAGCGCGTAGATCCTACGGCCTACCCGCTCATCGACGCGCCAGAGCAGGCACCGGTCGAGATTTCGCGGATGCGGTTCGATACCTATGTCGGAATGGGCTATTCCAACGTGATTAGCCTGTTCATTATCATCGCCACGGCGGCGACGTTGAACGCGCAAGGCATCACCAACATCCAGACTTCAGCCCAGGCCGCCGAGGCGCTGCGGCCGATCGCCGGGGTGTTCACGTTCGCTTTGTTCGCTGCGGGCATCATCGGCATCGGTCTGCTCGCGGTCCCGGTGCTCGCGGCCTCCAGCGCCTATGCGCTCGGCGAAACGCTCGGCTGGACCACCGGCCTTGATCGCAAGCCGCGTGACGCCAAGGCGTTCTATGGCATGATCGCGCTGTCCACCGTTATCGGTATCTGCATCAATTTTGTTGGTCTGGACCCGATCAAGGCGCTATTTTGGTCGGCGGTCATCAATGGCGTCGTCGCGGTTCCGCTGATGGCAATTCTCATGCTGATGGCGATGCGCCGCGACGTCATGGACCGCTTTGTGCTGCCGAGAGCGCTGCAGGTCATGGGGTGGTTGTGCACGGGAGCGATGGCAGCGGCAGTGGTGATCATGTTTGCGACATGGTGAGGCCATCTAGCGGCTTGTCTGCATCTGAAAACGCAGTCTCATGTCGATATCAAAATTGAGAACAGGCGAGCGAGTGGTCGGGAACGAAGTTCTCTTTCCCTGGCAAAAATGACGGATTCAAAATAATAAATTCATGTGTCGGCGGTACAAGATCGCAGTGGTTATTGAAAATCAGTAACAAATCGGCCGCAGAGTTGAACCGGTCGGAAAGGGGCCAATCTTGGATCGTATGGTCCTCGTGAACGCCCGCCCGTCAGATATAAAAGACGGCGCTCAGCCCAAGTTGTTTTCCTCGAGCGTGCCTGTCGCCGGGCCCCCGTCCTGGGCTGAGGCGGGGGCAGGGCGTGTGGTGATCGTCTCCAACCGTGTGCCCGCGTCGAGTGAGCAGGGGGCGACGGCGGGTGGCCTGGCGGTGGCGCTGGCGGATGCCACGACCAAGGGGGCGATGTGGTTCGGATGGAGCGGCTATCGTGCCGAGGAAACCTCGGCCGAAGCCAACATCGTGCTCTCCGAGGCCGGCGTCACCTACGCCACGATCGACATCGCCGAGCGTGACTACCAGCGCTTTTACAACGGCTTCGCCAATGGCGCGCTGTGGCCGCTGTTGCATTCCCGCACCGGCCTGCTGCGCTTCAACCGCCCGGATTACGAGGCCTACCGCGCCGTCAACCGCGCCTTCGCCCGGGCGCTGCTGCCGCTGTTGCGACCCGACGATCTTGTCTGGATTCACGACTACCAGCTGATGACCATGGGCGAGGAGCTGCGGGCGCTCGGGGTGGAAAACCGCATCGGCTTTTTTCTGCACGTGCCGTTCGTGCCGCCCTCCTTCCTGCAGGTGCTGCCGTCCGCCGACGAGCTAATCGCGGCCCTGTCCGCCTGCGACGTGATCGGCTTGCAGACCAGCGCCGACGCGGACATGTTTCTGCAGAACGTCACCGAATCGCTTGGCGTGCACCCGCAGCGTAGCGGGCGCTATGCCTATCATGGGCGCGAGGTCGCCGTGGTCACCACGCCGATCGGCATCGATGCCATGAAATTCGCCCGCCTGGCCGAGCGTGCCGAGTTAGCGCCGGAGACGGTGCGGCTGCATGAAAGCCTGGGCGGTCGCAAGCTGGTGCTGGGTGTGGACCGGCTGGATTATTCCAAAGGGCTGCCGCTGCGTTTCGACGCGTTCGGGCGGCTGCTCTATGCTTATCCACAGCACCGCCGTGTCGTGAATTACCTGCAGATCGCCGCGCGGTCGCGCCAGGAGGTCGGCTCGTACCAGTCGCTGCGCCGCGAGCTCGACCGCCTCGCCGGGGACATCAACGGCGAGTTCTCCGATTTCGACTGGGTGCCGCTGCGCTATATGACGCATCCGGTGAACCGCAACGCCCTCGCCGGCTTCTATCGCCGCGCCCATATCGGCCTGGTGACGCCGCTGCGCGACGGGATGAACCTGGTGGCGAAGGAATACATCGCCGCCCAGGACCCGGAAGATCCTGGCGTGCTGGTGCTCTCGCGCTTCGCCGGGGCCGCCGACGAGCTGACCGAAGCGCTGATCGTCAACCCGGTCGACGCCGACGAGGTCGCGGCCGCGATCCATCAGGGGCTGGTGATGAGCCTGGAGGAACGGCGCGCACGCCATGACGCGCTGTTCCGGAAAGTTTGCCACACCACGGCGTGGCGCTTCTGCGAGACCTTCCTCGCCCATCTCCGGGCCCGGCCCTGAGGTTCGACATGATGGATGCCGCGTCCCCCCATGACCGCCGCGCCATTGCCCGAGCTGGTCGCGCTGCTGTCGAAATCACGCCGGCCAGCGCGCCGGATGCGCGCAAGCCTGGGGCGCTGCCCACCGCTGTGGCCGAGCATCGTGCTCCCGCCATCCTGCGCGTCGCGCATGCGGCGGAGATTACTGACGCCGCGACGCTGGGCGGTAATTTTCTGCTCCTGGCCGATGATGCATTGCTGGATCCGGCACGGGCTGCCGGGCTGGGGCTGCTGCGAGAGATTTCCGTGGACCGTGCCGCACCTGGCGACGCGTTGCTCGAGGAACATCCCGACTGGTTCGTGCACGGCAAGCGGGGCCCCGTCTTTCGCCATTTGTCCGACACTGATGCCACAGTGGACTGGTGGGAGGCGGAGCTGGCACGGCTGTTGGACGCTGGTTATGCCGGCTTCTATTGCCGCGACGCGCATCTGACGGCCCCGGCAGTCTGGGCACGGTTGCGCGGCGCGGCGCGGCGCCCGGACATAATGTTCATCGCCGAATGCTTCGGGGCCACGCCAGCGGAAATTTTGGACCTGTCCGGCCTGGGGTTTGATTTCGTCGTCTCCTCGTCCTGTTGGTGGGATTTTTCCCAGTCCTGGCTGAATGAGGATGCCGCGCGTATTTCCCCCATCGGCCCCGCGATCGCCTGGGCGGCCCCGCCCGGCACCACCGGCTGGACAAGAACCGCCGCGATCCGCGCGCTGCGTTTCGCCGCGACTTATGCGCCGGGCTGGCTGGTCGAGGCGCGTTTTTTGTCTTCTCCCGGGGACGATCTCCGTGCCGAAGTTGCCAGGCTGAACGCGCTGCGTCACGCGCGCCGCGAATTGCGCGCCGAGGTCCCGGCGAAACTCCGCTCCTCGCCGGGGGCGCGGCTCGCGGTGCTGGAGCGCCGTGGCTTCATCATCACCGCCAATGCTTCGCTGGAACACGAGGTCACGCAGCCTGGAGCGGCGATTTTGCCCGTGCTGGGCGCGGCGCGGCTTCAGACCCTCGGCGAAACCGCGGCGGAGATAACCCCGGACGGCGCGGTGACGCTCGCCCCCGGCGGCGTATGCTTTTTCACCCGCGCCGAGCCGGAGCCGGTGGTGCTGCCACCGGCGGAAAATCCCGATTGCCGCGCGCCGCGCATCGCCATCGAGGCCATTACGCCGCAGGTCGACAACGGACGCTACCCGGTCCGCCATACGGTCGGGGAGCTGGTCACGATCGAGGCTGACCTCATCGCCGACGGGCACGGCAAGCTGGCCGGTGAAGTTCTGGTCCGCCCCGCCGACGAGGGGAAAACGCAGGCCTATCCGCTGATGCTGATCGCCAATGACCGATGGCGCGCTTTGGTGCCGTTGGAACGTATGGGGCGTTATGTCTACACCGTCTCCGCCTGGCAGGATGCTTTTGCGAGCTTCGCCCACGAAGTGCGGGAGAAACACGCCGCCGGGGTCCCGACTCGGCTTGAGCTGCAGGAAGGCTTGGCGCTGGTGGCAGAGGCGGCGCCAGGACATGACTCGCTGAGCGCCATGCTGGCGCGGCTGCAGGACCTCCCTGAGGACGAGCTGCGTACGATGTTGCTGAGCGACATGATGGTGGCGCGGATGCGCCAAGCGGCGCCGCGGAAATTCCTGGTGACATCACACGAGATCATCGTCGACGCGGAACGGCGCAGTGCGTCCTTCGCCAGTTGGTACGAGATTTTTCCGCGCAGCCAGAGCGGCGATCCGGCCCGTCATGGCACGTTCAAAGACGTGATCGGCCAGTTGCCGCGCATCGCGGCGATGAATTTTGACGTGCTGTATTTCCCGCCGATCCATCCCATAGGCGAAATCAACCGCAAGGGCCGCAATAATGCGCTGCAGGCCGGGCCGAGCGATCCGGGCAGCCCGTACGCCATCGGCAGCAAAGAGGGCGGCCATGATGCGCTGCATCCGGAACTTGGCACCGTGCATGATTTCCGTGCGCTGGTCGCGGCGGCGAAGGATCATGGGCTGGAAGTGGCACTGGATTTCGCAATCCAATGCGCGCCGGACCACCCATGGGTAACCGAACATCCAGAATGGTTCGACTGGCGACCGGACGGCTCGCTGCGCTATGCGGAAAATCCGCCTAAAAAATATGAGGACATCGTCAATGTCGATTTCTACACTGAAGGCGCGCAACCTTCGCTGTGGATCGCGCTGCGGGACGTCGTGCAGTTCTGGGTGGATCAGGGCATCAGGTTGTTCCGTGTCGATAATCCGCACACGAAACCCTTTCCGTTCTGGGAGTGGATGATCGCCGACATCCGTGCGCGCCATCCCGACACGGTGTTTCTCGCCGAAGCCTTCACCCGGCCAAAAGTGATGTACCGGTTGGCAAAAATCGGCTTCTCGCAATCCTATACCTACTTCACCTGGCGTAACACCAAGACGGAGATCCAGGATTACCTGACCGAACTCACGACCACGGCGCCCAAAGATTTCTTCCGGCCACATTTTTTCGTTAACACGCCTGATATCAACCCGGTGTTCCTGCAGACCTCCGGCCGCGGCGGATTTTTGATCCGCGCCGCGCTGGCGACGACTCTCTCGGGACTTTGGGGCATGTATAACGGATTCGAGTTGTGTGAGGCGCAACCGGTGCCGGGCAAGGAGGAATATCTCAACTCGGAAAAATATGAAATCAAGGCCTGGGATTGCGATCGGAAGGGCAATATTGTCGCGGAAATCTCGCAGCTCAACCGCATCCGCAGAGCCAATGCCGCGCTGCATTCGCACCTGAATGTCGAGTTCCTGCCCTGCGATAATCCGCAGGTCGTGTATTTCCGCAAATTCGCAAGCGACGGCAACACGCTTCTCATCGCGATCAGCCTGGACCCGCTCAACGTTCAGGACGCGACCATTGAGTTGCCGCTCTGGCGCTTGGGCCTGCCGGATAACGGCATGCTCGCGGCCGAAGATCTGATGCGTGCGCAAAAATTCGTCTGGTCCGGGAAGTTTCAGCCGGTCCGTCTCAACCCGTTCGAACAGCCTTTCTGTATTTGGCGCGTCACATCAGCTGATCAGGGATGACATGAAACACCGTCCGGAGATCACCACAGTCGATGACCCGCATTGGTATAAAGATGCGGTGATCTATCAGCTCCATGTCAAATCATTCTACGATTCAACCAATGACGGCGTCGGCAATTTTCCGGGGCTTACGAGCAAGCTCGATTACATCGCCGGTCTCGGCGTCAACGCGATCTGGCTGCTGCCCTTCTACCCCTCACCGCACCCCGATGACGGCTACGACATTGCCGATTACCGCAACGTGCATCCGGAATACGGCGCGATGGCGGATGTGAAGCGCTTCATCCATGAGGCGCACCGCCGCGGCATCCGCGTCATCACCGAGCTGGTGGTGAACCACACCTCCGATCAGCATCCGTGGTTTCAACGCGCGCGCCGCGCCAAGCCTGGTTCGGCGGCGCGCGATTTTTATGTCTGGTCCGACAGCGACCAGACATATGCCGGCACGCGCATCATTTTCGCCGATACGGAAAAATCAAACTGGAGCTGGGACGAGACGGCCGGCGCCTTTTACTGGCACCGCTTCTTCGCGCACCAGCCGGACCTGAATTTCGACAACCCGCGCGTGTTGAAAGAGGTGCTGAACATCATGCGCTTCTGGCTCGATCTCGGCGTGGACGGGCTGCGGCTCGACGCCGTGCCCTATCTGATCGAGCGCGACGGCACCAACAACGAGAACCTGCCCGAAACCCACGCGGTGCTGAAAACCATCCGCGCCGCGCTCGACG
>NZ_DASXFO010000014.1:0-9263 GCF_036489515.1 Acidocella sp. | reverse complement strand
AGCCCCGCTGGCGTCGGCCCAAGCATGCCCGGCAGGGAAGGCCGCAAGGGCTGCGCTGGCAAGGCGAGGCGCTCGGGCGGTATGCCCAGATCCGTGAGCAGCGCCGCCTGATAGTCAGCAACGTGGCGTTCCGCCAGTACCCAAGGCCGTGAATGAGTGAGAAAACGTCGGAACCCGCCACTCTCGTAGCCTGGGGAGCCCACCAGCGCCGCACCCATGGGCCAACTGGGCTAATTGGCGCGAGTTCTGACAGAACCACACATAGTGAGCCTTGAAACGTTCTCTTGTGCAGTCCGACCTTATGTAGCTATGTGAAGCTAACAGCAACAAAAAGTCCAAGAGACATCTGCAATGAGTGCCCCCTCCCAATATGTTAGCCAAGGTTTTCAAAAACTGTTTGAGCGTGCCCGCAAATTATTCGCGGTTGAAATTGTGCGCGCGGACAGTATAGACCCCGAAAAAGCCCCGGAGATATATGTGCCGCTGCATAGGGATCTGTTCAGTATCCGTCGCGCCATCAAGTTCGCCGAGCATCGTTTTCAGCGGGGGAACACTGTAGAGACAGAGAAAGTGTTGATGAAGGTAATCACAAGGCTCGAATAAAACCCCAACATTATGAATGCCTGCCGGTTTGCCACATTGTCCGTACACGGGAGCGTGCCGGGGCGGCCCAGCAGGTTAATGGGGGCCTCATGTTCTGGCTAACAGTACTCCCCCGGATCATGTTGGAAAAAACCGCCCCGGTCTTTTTGCAATCTCGAATCGAAATTATAGAGATATCCGCACGGGTGAAAACACATGTGAAATGGCGGACTTTACAATTGTCTGAATTTTTAGAGTTTTGGGGCCTGCGCTGGCTGAGATCAGCCCTCTACGTCGACGTATGATCGAGGATATGACCGTCCGCAACTCTCGCCGGCGACCCAGCGGGCTCATATCTGTCGAGTATTAAATTCAGCTGCCGCGCCAATTCCGCAGTATTTGCATCGTTAAACATCGAGTCATGATCTCCTTCGGTTTGAACGATTTCCAGGCCCCGCGTGAAGAGGCCACCCCATCCATTGATAGGGTCGCGGCCGGGCAGCATGTCGTGCTGATTCTTCGCGCGAATCAGCACGCCGGATGAATCCAGCGGGAGTCGGCGCCATGACCTTGCAGCCAGGTAAGTTAGCCGAGTCATGACCGAAGCATCGATCGCGATACCCTCATCATCGAAATAGCCTGAAGGGCGAAGCTCCGGCGCGGAGCGGTTGTTCAATGCGTCTAAACGGCGCCTGACGAGGTCGAAGCGATGCCGCGTCATGTCCGGTATCCGCCTGAGCAGCCATCGGGCCAAACGCGAGGAATCGCTGAGCGACGCAGACATTCTACGCATGAACGAGGGATCACTGACCGTACGGGCTGCGGCACGGCGCCAGATCCACCGAAAACTCTCCAATGCGGGCCCGAGGGTGAAACTGCTCGAGGCGAACGCCGACGCATCGACGAGAAGCACGTAGGCGACCTTGCCCCCGCTGCGCTGTAGCCCATGCGCGGCTTCGAAGGCCAGCTTGCCTCCCAAGGAGTATCCCGCGATGACGCAGGGAGACGACCCGGCATGCGCAAACAGCGCGTTGCCGTAGAGCGCGCCCATCCGTTCGATTGTCGACGGCGCCGCATGATCCGGCGCCGCGATCGCGGAAAGCCATTCCACCGGAATTAGCGTATCGATCGCGAAAATAGGGCGATCCCCATTGATCAATTGCGCGATTCGATGTTCGGCCGGCCTGGCTCCCATCAAATATATCGGCAAACCGGTGCGTCCCGTCCGTAATGTCACGACCCGTGGTTCCGTTCGGACGTGATGACTGTGCTCAAACTCCCTTGCCAACCGCTTGATCGTTGGGTTCATAAAAAAGGTCGGAACATTCAAATGCAGCTTCAGCGTCTTATTTATTTCGCTGATGACGCGGAGTGCCAGGAGCGAGTGACCGCCCAAATTAAAGAAGTCGTCGTTACGGCTTATCCGCTCCACACCAAGCAGTTCTGCCCAGATCGCCGCCAGCGCCGTCTCGGTCTCGCCCTGCGGCGCCTCGTAGGTTTCGCGCGCATGGGCTTCATCGTCCGGCGCGGGCAATGCCCGGCGGTCCAGCTTGCCGTTGGGAGTGAGCGGGAACGCATCAAGCCGCACAAAGGCCGCCGGCACCATGTAGTCCGGCACGCGTGCCGCCAGATGCGCCCGCAAGGTACTGGCGAGCTGGTCATCGCTGTCGGCCACCACGTAGGCCACCAGCCGCTTCCTGCTCTCCTCAGCCAGCGCCAGCACCACCGCCTCGCGCACAGCGGGATGCTGTGCCAAGGCCGCCTCGATTTCGCCAAGTTCGATGCGGTGACCGCGGATTTTCACTTGATGATCGAGACGGCCAAGAAATTCGATCGCGCCATCAGGCAAGTACCTGGCCCGATCACCCGTCCGGTAGAGCCGAGCTCCCGCTTCTTTGCTGAACGGATTGGCAATGAATTTTTCCGCCGTCAGCTCGGGTCGGTTGTGATATCCTCGCGCCAGCAGTCCCCCCCCGATGTGCAGCTCACCGGTCACCCCCAGCGGCGCCAATCGGCCCCGACGATCAAGCAGATAGATTTGGCGCCCCCCGCGCGGACGACCGATGGGAATTCGTTCGCGCAGCGGGTCTCCAATATTACGCGCGGGGATTTCAAAACTCGTCGCCGTAATAACGGCTTCGGTCGGCCCATAGGCATTCAGAAGGCGTACGCTGTTAAGTGGCGCCTTCTGCCATAGCTCCAGGGTCTGTAGGGACATGGCGTCTCCGCCGATAATCACCAGCCGCAACTGGTGGGCGGAAACCGGTTCGACGGCGTTGGCCCATCCATCCGCCAGCTGGTGCCAATAAGCCGGCGGAAGGTTGATAACCGTCAGGCCAAACTCAGCGAGCTTTTTCTGAAATTCGACAGGATCCCAAACCAGCGCCTCGCGCAGGACCACGCACGCGCCGCTCAGCAACGGTGGCAGAATCTGCTCAATGGCCGCGTCAAAGCTCAGTGACGCGAATTGCAGGACACGGTCTTCGGGCGTCAATCCATAGAAGTCCCGGCACTCAAGACAATGCTGGACCAGAGCACGATGCTCAATGAGAACCCCTTTGGGCGTCCCCGTGGATCCCGATGTGTAGATCATATAAGCGAGATTGGCTGGGGTCAGGCCGGCGGCGGCGGGTTCGGGGTTCGTGACCGGCGATGCGGCCCAAGGCGGGGAGCGGTCGTCGAGCACGAGGACCGGGAGGCGGTCCGGCAGACGACCGAGGGAAGGTAGAACCGCCCGTTGGGTGAGCAACACCTGGGGGGTGCTGTCTTCGATCATGAAGGCGAGGCGCTCGGCGGGATAGGCCGGATCGAGCGGCACATAGGCGCCACCCGCCTTGAGGACGGCTAACAAGCCGACGATCATCTCACACCCACGGTCCAGACAGAGCGCGACCCGGGCGTCCGGCCCGACGCCCAACGTGCGCAGATGATGGGCCAGCTGGTTGGCGCGGCGGTTCAGCTCGGCGTAGCTGAGCCGCTGGTCGTCGAAGCGCACCGCGATGGCATCGGGGCTCCTGGCCACCTGCACCTCGAACAACTCATGGACACAATGATCTGCGGGGAATTCGGCCGCCGGCGCGTTCCACTCAACCAGCAGACGCTCCCGCTCGGGCGCCGGCAGCAGGCGCACCTGCTGCACTGTCTGGCTTACGTCCTGCGTCATCTCCCACAGCACTTCGCGCAGATAACCCACATGCCGTTCCACCGTCTCGCGGTCGAACAGCGCGGTGGCATAGCGCAAGCCGCCGACGATCCGGCCATCAACCTCCTTCAGCCCCAGCGACAGGTCAAACTTCGCGATCGTACAGGACGGCGCTTCGAAATCGACGGACAGAGCGCCCCCAAGATCGAGTGCCGCCTCGTTGTTCTGCCAGTCGAACATCACCTGGAACACCGGCGTGCAGGACAGGCTGCGTTCCGGTTTGATCAGCTCGACGACCTGCTCGAAGGGCAGGCCCTGGTGCTCCTGCGCCTCCAGCGCGCGCTGCTTCACATGCCCCAGTAGCGCCGCGACGCTCAGCTCCCCCGGCAGCTCCAGACGCAGCGCCAGCGTATTGACGAAAAGCCCGATCAACCCCTCGATCTCGCTTTGGCCGCGGTTCGCCGTCGGCGTCCCGACCACCACCTCCTCTTGGCCCGACAGCCGCGACAGCAACAGCGACCAGCCCGCCAGGATCATCATGAACAGCGTCGCACCATGAAGCTGCCCCAGCGCTTTCAGGCGCGCCGTCAGCTCTGCGTCCACTGTCACCGCCACCACGTCGCCTTCATACTGCTGATGCGCCGGACGGCTGCGGTCCGTCGGCAGTTCGAGCAACGAAGGCGCACCCTTAAGGCGGCTCTCCCAGTAAGCACTCTGCGCCGCCAGACGATCCCCAGATAGAAAGCGCCGCTGCCACACCGCGTAATCCGCGTATTGCACCGGCAAGGACGGCAGCGGCGCCTGACGGTACAGCGCGCCCAGCTCGCGCAGCAGCACGGTGCACGACCAGCCGTCCGACACGATGTGATGCATCGTCAGCAGCAGCACGGCTTCATCGGCCCGCAGATGGATCAACCGGCCCCGGATCAGAGGACCACGGCTCAGATCAAACGGTGCGGACATTTCCTGCGACGCCAAATACCGAAGCTCTTCTTCGGCGTCCGCCCGGCCCCGCAGGTCGTGGATCGCCAACGCAAAGCCTGCCGCCGCGGGGCCGATGCGCTGCACCGGATCGCCTTGCTCAAGCACAAAGGTCGTACGCAACGCCTCGTGACGCGCCACCAGAGCGTTCAGCGCCTCACGCAACGCGCGCTCATCCAGCGGCCCGCGCAGCCGGAAGCCCAGAGGGACGTGATAGGCTTCGCTGCCCCCGTCCATCTGCGCCAGGAACAACAGACGCTGCTGCGCGAACGAAAGGGGAATCGCGAACCGCCGATCAGCCTTGGCGACCGCCGTTGCGCCGTCTTCTGCACGATGGAGATTGGCCCGCCGGGCCGCCTGCAAGAGTGCCGACCGTTGCTCGGCAGTCAACCCGGCTAGCATTGAGTTCCGCACCTCAATATCCCCAACCTTCAAAAAAGAAAAAACAAAAGCATATCGGCTCGACCAGGCAGCAAACGCTTATGCATCAACCTATCTCTGCCACTTGATCAAGAATCGCTGCCAATTCATCCGGGTCATACTTTGAAAGTTGGGCCAAGATGATTTGTTCCGCCATCCGATAGAGCTGGGGATTTTCGAATATGCCTTGAACTTTTAAAGACACGTCCATTTTTTCCTGGATTCTTGTCAGTGCTCGTATCGCCATCAGAGAATGCCCGCCGAGCTCAAAGAAATTATCGTTACGGCTGATCCGCTCCACACCAAGCAATTCGGCCCAGATCGCCGCCAGCACAGTCTCGGTCTCCCCTTGCGGCGCTTCGTAGCCGGCGCGTGCATAAGCCTGATCATCCGGCGACGGCAGCGCCCGGCGGTCGATCTTGCCGTTGGGCGTCAGCGGGAACGCCTCAAGCCGCACAAAGGCCGCCGGCACCATGTATTCAGGTACATGCGTCGCCAAATGCGCCCGTAAGCTCCCGGCCAGTTGGTCGTCGCCGTCGGCCACCACATAAACGACCAGGCGCTTCCCGCCCGTCTCCTCGCGCGCCACCGCCACCGCCTCGCGCACGGCAGGATGCTTTGCCAGGGCCGCCTCGATCTCGCCAAGCTCAATGCGAAAGCCCCGGATCTTCACTTGATGATCAAGACGGCCGAGCATTTCGATCGATCCGTCCGGCAGCCGCCTGACCAGGTCACCAGTGCGATACATACGCTGCCCCGGTTCCGCCGCGAAGGGATCCACGCCGAAACGTTCACGTGTCAGTTCCGGCTGGCGCAGATAGCCCCGCGCCAGCCCGGCGCCACCGATATAAAGCTCGCCGGGGACGCCGACCGGGACCAGTTGCAAGGCGCGATCCAGCACATAGAGGCATGTGTTGGCGATCGGCGCCCCGATCACCACCGGCCTTCCGGCTTCCACCTGGGCAACCGCCGACCACACTGTCGTCTCCGTCGGCCCATACATATTCCAGAGCGAGCCGCAGCGCGCCAGCAGCGGACGGGCAAGTTCGGCCGTCCAGGCTTCGCCGCCGCACAAGATCTTCAAATCACGAGCGCCGGCCCAGTCCGCATCCAGCAACATGCGCAGGGTCGCGGGCGTCGCCTGCATGACGCTCACGCCCGATTGCGCGATCAGATCGATCAACGCCCCACCGTCCCCGGTGGTCTGGGCGGGGGCAATGACGACGCATGCCCCACACAGCAGCGGCAGGAATATCTCCAAAACGGCGATGTCAAAGGTCAGCGTGGTGATGGCGAGCATCCTGTCCGCGGCATCGAGACCTGGCCGCTGGCGCATTGACTCAAGCATATTGACGACCGCGCTATGCGTAATCTCGACGCCTTTCGGCGTGCCGGTCGAGCCTGACGTGTAGATCACATAAGCAAGATCGCTGGGGCGTGCGCTGCGGCCGGCCGCCGGTGCCGCCGCGAACGGCGCATCGCCGTCGATCACCACCAGCTGAGCGCGATGAGGCGGCAGTTCGGACTGCAAGCCCTCCTGCGTCAGCAGGATCAGCGGCTGCGCATCCTCCAGCATATAAGCGAGCCTGCTGCGCGGATGGTGCGGGTCGAGCGGAACATAGGCGCCACCTGCCTTCAGCACGGCCAACATACCGACGACCATGTCGAGCGAGCGCTCCAAAAAGAGCGCCACCAACACATCCGGCCCCACGCCAAGAGCGCGCAAATGATGCGCCAGCCGGTCGGCCCGCGCATCGAGCTCCGCATAGGTGAGACGCTGGTCCTCGAAGACCAGCGCAACAGCGTCAGGCGCCTGTTCGACTTGCGTCTCGAACAGCTCGTGGATGCAGCGCTCCCGCGGATAATCCGCCGTCGCCGTGCCCTCGACCAGCAGCTGCTGGCGCTCGGAGGCCGGCAGCAAGGGAAGATCGGCGACTCTTTGCCCGGCGTCCGCCACAACGCCTTCCAGCAGCGTCCGCAAATGTCCGGTCAGCCGCTCGATGCGGTCCTCATCGAACAGATCCGTGCTGTACTCCGTTTCCAGGTAGATCTCGCTCCCGGTGTCAGTCAAAGTCAGGGTCAGATCGAATTTGGCGATCTTGGCTTGAGCCAGAAGCCCTTCGGTCACGACCCCCGGCAGTCCGATGAACTGCGGCTGATCGTCGCGATCGCGCCAATTCAACATCACCTGGACGAGCGGCGAATAGCTCTGGTTGCGCTCCGGCTTCAGCGCGGACACGACCTGGTCGAACGGCACGGCCCGGTGCGAATAGACGCCGGCCACATTCTGCTGCACATCGCCCATCAGCTCCCGGAATGTGGGGTTGCCGCTGAGGTTCGTGCGCAGGACATGGGTATCGAGCAAAAAGCCGATCAGCGGCCGCAATTCGGGCCGTTCACGGTCGGCAATCGGAATCCCCACCAGGATATCGTCCTGGCCGGTATAACGATACATGACCGTGCTGAGCGCCGCGGCAAACACGGTGAACAGGCTGACGCGCTGCTCCCGGCAAAGCAGCCGCAGATCGGTTGCCAGCGCGCCGTCGAATGCGAAATTCCGCTTGGTGCCGCGAAAGGAAAAGACCGCCGGTCGGACCCGATCGGTCGGCTGGTCCAGCAGCGGCGGCACACCCCGCAATTTTTCTTGCCAGAAGGCGATATCTTCATCGAAGCGGTCTTGCTGAATGGGCTGAAGCTGCCAAACGGCATAGTCGCCATACTGGATCGGCAAAGGCGGCAACGGCGAAGGCTCCCCTCTCCGGAAGGCTTCGTATAACAGGGTCAATTCGCGCCAAAGGATGCCCAATGAGGCGCTGTCGCAAACGATGTGATGCAGCATCACGATGCAGGCGTGATCTTCGGCATCGATTTCGACGAGCGTCACGCGCACGCCTGGTTCCACGTCCAAGTGGTATGGCCGACGCGGTTCTGCGACCAACAACCGCGCCAATTCGGCTTCACGCTGGCTGGCCTCGAGCTCCCGCAGGCTGATCTTTTTAAAGTCCAGGGGCGATGTCTCATGAACGATCATCATCGGCCGGCCGCCTTTGGCCTCGATCGTCGTGCGCAGGATCTCATGGCGTTTGATGACGGCGTTGAACGCGCGTTCCAGCGCGGCGACATCGAGCTTGCCCTTCAGGCGCACGGCTTCGGCCTCGTTGTAAGCCGGTTCTTCGCCTCTGAGCTGCTCCATGAACCAGAGGCGCTCCTGGGCGAGGCTCAGCGGGCACGGAAGGGCGCGGTCCCGCACCGGGATCGGCTGCAAATCGGCGTGGGCGTTAACGTCGCCGGCCTGCTCGTGCGCCGGCTGCGCCTCCAGCCGGCGCCGCACCAGCGCCGCCAGGTGCGCCACGGTGGCGTTTTCGAAAAAATCCGCCAGCGAGAGCAGCACGGGCATCTTTTCACGGAGGCGCGAGAGGCATTGAATGGCCTGCAATGACTGCCCGCCCAGCGCAAAAAAATTGCTGTCAGGGCCAATGTGCGGCGCCGCGAGAAGGTCGGCCCAGATGTCAATGATGATCCGCTCCAGCGGCAAGCCGTCGCCGGACTCCCCGCCTGCGGCGTTTGCGGCCGATGCGCCGGATCGTTCCTGTGCCAGCGCGCCGGCGGCCGTCAGTCTTTCCGCCTCTTCCGTCAGGCGCAGCCGCTGCACTTTTCCCGAGGGGCCTTTCGGCAAATCCGCAACAAAATAAATGCGCGCCGGAGTCTTGAAATAGCCCAGATGGCTTTCGCAGAAGCTCAGCAGCTCCCGTTCGTCGCAACGCATCCCGTTCCGCAGGACGGCGAACGCCACCACATCCTCGCCGACATGCCGATCAGGCACCCCGACCGCGGCCGCCTCCAAAACCACAGGATGGGACTCGAGAATTTCGTCGATCTGTTTGGGCGCGATGTTCACGCCGCCCTTGATGATCAGCTCCTTGGAGCGACCGATCATGAAAAAATAGCCGTCTTCATCGCGATAGGCGAGATCGCCCGTGTGCAACCAGCCTTCACTGTCAAACGCCGCCGCGGTTCCGACAGGATCCTTGTAATAACCCTGTGTCATCCCGTCGCCGCGCAGCAAAACCTCGCCCGGTTCCCCCACCGGTACATCAGCGCCCTCGCGGTCAATGATCCTGGCCTCAAACCCCCAGGG
>NZ_DASXFO010000078.1:0-5114 GCF_036489515.1 Acidocella sp. | reverse complement strand
AGGAGAGCCTACCAAGGGCCGCATAGGTCACACCACAGCGCCATAAACGGCGCAAAGATCGACGCCACGGCCTGATGCCAGAAAAAAAGCCAAGGGGCCAAGGAGAAACACGTCTATTGCCCGACTAAATCAACAATATCGACCAGACCGCGACGTTCAAGCGTTCCCGCGGGAACGTCTGCTGTTCGGAAAAGCCGCCATTCTTGCTGCTCACCTCTACAAAAAACCTACGTTAAAAGTGGACTGCATCTAAAGGGGCAGACCAAGCGCAAAAATTTTTATTATGCTTGGGCCATGGGCGTTGTCAGCGACAATGCCTCAATCCGGCGTGAACGTCAGCGCCAGGCCGTTCATGCAATAGCGCAGCCCCGTGGGCGGCGGCCCGTCGTCGAACACATGGCCGAGATGACTGCCGCAGCGCCGGCAATGCACCTCGGTCCGGTCCATCCCCAGCGAGCTATCGTCCGCCGTCAGCACCGCATGCGGCAACGGCGCCCAGAAGCTCGGCCAGCCCGTGCCGCTGTCATATTTGGTCGCGGAGGAATAGAGCGGCAGAGCGCAGCCGGCGCAATCGAACGTGCCCTTGCGGTGCTCGTTCAATAACGCGCTCGAAAAAGGCACCTCGGTGCCCTGCTCGCGCAAGATGTTGTACTGCGCCGGGGTGAGCCGCCGGCGCCACTCCGCGTCGCTATAGCTGACTTCATAAACCGGCTGCGCCCGCACGCCCTCCGCGGTGGCCAGGAACCCAGCCAGCCCGGTTCCCAGAAGCAAAAAATCGCGGCGTGTGATCATGACGTCCTCCTTGGATAGTCTCACACTGGCGGGCGGCGCAGAAAAATCAGGTTTTGGCGAGCGGCCGTAGCAAGGCGCGCAGCGCCTCCGCTGTGGTCACCGGCAAGGCGCAGACGCCGCCCTGACAGACAAACGCCGCCTGCTCCGTCTTCTTCTCCGCCGCCGGATGACCGGGAGAGAGCGCTTGGCCGGAAGCTCGCAGCACCACCACCGCCGGATCGGGCGCGATGAGTGCGGCTCGCGCCAGAGCGGCATCACCGGTCACCACGCAGGCGGCGTTTTCCAGCAGATCCGCCGCCGCGAGCAGCACCGGGGAGGCGGCCAGCATGTCCGCCCGGCCGCCGAACGCCGCCAGCAGCGCATCCGCCCGGGCCCGGTAAGAGGCATCGCCGGTCAGATGAAACAGACGCGCATAATTCTCCGCCATCAGCCCGATGCCGGAAGGGGTGGGACCATCCGTGACGTTCCGCGCTTTCGGGCCCGGCACGTCCACCGCGTCGTCCGCCACCATGAAGAACGTACCAGCGCCATCACCGAAATAGGTTTCCGTGGCAATGAGGATCTGCAGCGCCTGCTGCAGACGGGCGCTGTCGCCGCTATGCTCATACAGCGCCAGCCCGGCGCGGATCATCGCCGCCTGGTCCTCCAGCAGCCCCGCCGCGGAAATCTTTCCGGCGCGGTAGGCATGGGCGATCCTGCCATCCGCCTGCCCCATGACGCGCCGCAGAAAATCGAAATTCTGGTTCGCCAGCTCCAGCCAGGCGGGCTCCTCGAACACTGCGGCGGCGCGTGCAAGTGCTGCAATGCTCAGGGCGTTCCAGTCCGCCAGGATCTTGTCATCGCGCCCGGGCCGGATGCGCGTGCTGCGCCGGGCCAATAATTGGCGCCGCGCCGCCTCCAACCGGGCCTCGGTGGCGGGATCGGAAAACGGGGTCTTGCGCTCCAGGATGATGCGCTCTTCCCAGTTGCCATGTTCCGGCAGGTCATAATGGCGGCCGAACTCTTCTGCTCCCTCCGCGCCCAGGATTTCGGCAATTTCACGAGCCTCCCAGACGTAGAACTTGCCTTCCACGCCCTCGCTGTCGGCATCCTCCGAGGCGGCGAAGGCGCCTTCCTCGCGCATGTCGCGCAACAGCCAGCCCACCGTCTCGCGCGCCCGCGCGGCGTAAAGCGGGTTGCCGGTCCGCGCATAAACCAGGGCCAGCAGGTCGAGGATCAGCGCGTTGTCATAGAGCATTTTCTCGAAATGCGGGATCAGCCAATTCTCGTCGGTCGCGTAGCGGGCATAGCCGCCGCCGACATGGTCATAAATGCCGCCTTGGCTCATCGCGTTCAGAAGCAGATCCACCGCATCAGCCGCCTGCGTGTCACCGGTACGGAACGATTCCTGCCACAGGAAGCGGAAAGTCGGGGCGTTGGGGAATTTCGGCGCCCCGCCGAGCCCGCCGCGCGTCCAGTCCACGCCGTGCAGCAGCCGCGCGCGGATCTCGTCCAGCACTTGCGGCCCGGGCGCATCACCCGGCCGTGCCGCCGCATTGGCCGCCAGCGCCCTGGTCATCGAGACGACCGTGCTGTCGATCCGCGCCCGGTCAGTCTCCCACGCCTTGGCCAGCGCCTGCAGGACCTGGGTAAAACTCGGCCGGCCGAAGCGCGGCGTGGGCGGGAAATACGTGCCGCCCCAGAACGGCGCGCCGTCCGGTGTCAGGAACATGGTCAACGGCCAGCCGCCCTGCTCGCCCATCGCATGCAGCGCCGTCATATAAATCTGGTCGATGTCCGGCCGCTCCTCGCGGTCGACCTTGATGTTCACATAATGCGCGTTCATCAGCGCCGCGACGTTCGGGTCCTCAAAACTCTCATGCGCCATCACATGGCACCAGTGGCACGCGGCATAGCCGATGGAGAGCAAAATCGGCACGTTGCGCGCCTTGGCCTCTTCCAGGGCCGCCGCCCCCCAGACCTGCCAATGCACCGGATTGTCCCTGTGCTGCAGCAAATACGGCGAGGACGCCTCGCTCAACATGTTCGGCATCGCTGGCTTCCCGCTGATGATGTTCCCCCTTAGATAGGGTCAGATCCTGGGAGTAACAGCTTTGGGCGATAGACGACAGACAGACCCCGCGCCGTATTTTTCCACCCATATCTTCGTCTGCGGCAACCGCCGCCCCGAAGGCCATGAGCGCGGCTGCTGCGCCTCCAAAGGCTCGGAAAAAATCCGTGACTACATGAAGGCACGGGTGAAAGAACTCGGCATCAAAAACGTGCGGGTGAACCAGGCCGGCTGCCTGGACCGCTGCGAACTCGGCCCCTGCGCCGTATTCTACCCCGAAGGCGTGTGGTACCGGCTCGACTCCTTCGCCGCCGTGGACGAGGTGCTGGAAAAGTATCTGCAGGAAGGCGGGCGGGCCGCGGAGTTGATGCTGCCGTGAAGGCAAGGAAGACTACTTTTTGTGAACAAAAAGTAGCAAAAAAACTTTGTGAGTCTGGGTCATGGGCTTTGTCGGGGACACCGCCCATGACCCAGCATAGCCAAAAAATTTTGCGCCGCTTTTTTTAAAAAGCGGCCACTTTCTTCCTTCCAAAGGTGCGATAAACTACGCCCATGGAACAAAAATTCTCCTTCGCGCAGATCGATGTGTTCACCGCGGTCCCGTACAAGGGCAATCCGCTCGCCGTGGTGCGCGGCGCGGATGCGCTGAGCACCGAGCAGATGGTCGCTTTCGCGAACTGGACCAATCTCAGCGAAACCGCGTTTCTGCTCCAGCCCACCAGCATCGCTGCCGATTACCGGGTGCGGATTTTCACGCCCACCACCGAACTGCCCTTCGCCGGGCACCCGACGCTGGGCGCCTGCCATGCCTGGCTCGCCGCCGGCGGCACGCCGCAGGGCACGGAAATCGTGCAGCAATGCGAGATCGGGCTGATCCGCATCCGCCGCAAGGACGAACGCCTGGCTTTCGCAGCACCGCCCACCACGCTGGAAGAGATCGACCACGCAACCCGCGCCCAGGTCGCCGCCAGCCTGCGCGTCGATCCCACCGCCATTCTCGCCATCCAGCGCGTGTCGCAAAAACCCGGCTGGATCGCCGCTCTGTTCGCGAGCCGCGCGCAAGTCCTGGCGCTCCAGCCCGATTTCGCCGCCATGGGTCCTCTGAAAGTCGGCGCCGTGGCGCCGTCACCGGAGGGCGAAACCGATTTCGAGGTGCGCGGCTTCGTGCCTGATCTCGGCATCGGCGAGGACCCGGTGACCGGCAGCCTGAATGCCGGCCTGGCCCGCTGGCTGATCGGCACAGGGCGCGCCCCGTCGCACTATACCGCCGCCCAAGGCACGGCGATGGGCCGCGCCGGGCGCATCTACCTCGAACAGGAGGGCACGGATTTCTGGGTGGGCGGGGATTGCGTGACCTGCATCACCGGCGACGTGGTGATTTGACGCCGGACCTCTTCCCCGAAGTCTACGAAGGGCTGACCCGCCTGCCCGGCTTCGCCGCCGGGTCTGCCCCAGACCTTTTCGCCGCGGTGCAAAGCATCGCCGCCACCGCCCCGTTCCGGCAGATGGTCACGCCCTGGGGCAAGCCAATGTCGGTCGGCATGTCCAATTGCGGCGCCGCCGGCTGGGTCACCGACCGCACCGGCTACCGCTACACCCCAACCGATCCGCAAACCGGCCACCCCTGGCCCCCCATGCCGGAAATTTTTCGGCTCCTGGCCCAGGAAGCCGCCGCGCAAGGCGGCTTCCCAGACTTCACGCCCGACGCCTGCCTGATCAACCGCTACGCCCCCGGCGCGCGAATGACCCTCCACCAGGACCGCAACGAACAGGATTTCACCGCCCCCATCGTCTCCGTCTCCCTCGGCCTCCCCGCCGTCTTCCTCTGGGGCGGCCCCGCACGCACCGACAAACCCAGCCGCATCTTGTTGGAAAGCGGAGACGTGCTGGTCTGGGGCGGAACGGCACGGCTGTATTTTCACGGGATCCTGCCGCTAACGGAGGGCGAGCATCCCCTCGCCGGCCGGGCGCGGATCAACCTGACGTTCAGGAAAGCGCTTTAGGCAAGGGGCTCCGCCCCTTGACCCCGCTGGGGCCGAAAGGCCCCAGACCCCAATAATGTTATTGAGTCAATGTGAATTTACGCTTCCGACCAGACCGAGACATTCGCGCATTTAACGCAAACGTCCGGTCCTAGCACTACAGTTGCCTTTTTGTCGGAGTTCTGAATCTATGGGCAACCATGATTCAGGACATGATGAATGGCGGCGCGTCGGTTGAAGATACACTGGAGCTCTGGGCATCTTCGCTGCGCGATGTGAAGGGGCGCATC
>NZ_DASXFO010000086.1:0-4960 GCF_036489515.1 Acidocella sp. | reverse complement strand
CAGACCGTACCTTCTGGCCAACGGATGGCCTCAAAGTGCTTACGGGCAGCTTCTTCGTCGTTGTAGATCGGGTTTGTAAGGTCGTATGTCATGCCACTTTAGTAACGTTTTTGGCGTGGTACGTCAAGTGCATAATAGCGTTTTTAATCCCAGAGAGACGTTGCGTCCGTCCCGGTCCAAGGCAGAGTATCGCTGCAACCGGTAGTAGGGAAGGTGAATTCGCACTGTCGATGAATATTTCAATACCAAAACGGTCAGGCTAACGGGGCCGGCCGCAGCAAACCTGTTTATGGGCTCGTCATGACCCGCTCGCTGCTGGCCTACCTGGATGAACCCGCCAAAACTCTTCCACTCCGGGGCCATAGGCGTCGTCGCCGACACCCCCATGGCCCAGCGGAATAAAAGTTTTTGCGCCGCTTTTGATCGAAAAAGGGGCCCCTTCTTCTATGCCGAAATCCTCACGACGATGCCGGCCTGTTCGAGCATCGCGCCGATCGGCTCCGGCGGCGGCGCGTCCGTATAAAGCGCCGAGATCTCCGTGATGTTCCCCACTTTCACCAAGGCCGGCCGCCCGAATTTCGAGCCATCCGCCAGCAAAAACACCCGGCGCGAATTGCGGATGATCGCCTGCGCGCACAGCACCTCGTCCAGATCAAAATCGAATAACCCGCCATCCAGGTCGATGCCGGAAATGCCGATGATCCCGATATCCGCCCGATATTGCTCGAATGTCCGCACCGTCGGCTGGCCGGTCACGGCGCCGTCGCGGTTGCGCACCTTGCCGCCCGCCATGACGATCGAAAAATTCGGGTTTTCGCTCAAGATTCGCGCGACATTGAGGTTGTTGGTGATGACCTGCAGGTCGCGATGCGCCAGCAGCGCGCGCGCTGCCTGCTCGGTTGTCGTGCCAATATTGATGAATAGCGAAGAGTGGTCCGGCACGTCGCTCGCGACCTCATGCGCGATCCCCTGCTTGGCCGCCAGATTCACCACCTGACGGCGGTGATATTCCATGTTCTCGATCGACGAGGCGAGTCCGGCGCCGCCGCGATAGCGCGACAGCCGTCCTTCGGTCGCGAGCGTGTTCACGTCGCGCCGGATGGTCTGCACGGTCACACCGAAATGGTGGGCGAGTGCCTCCATTGTCAGAAACCCTTGCCGGCTGACCATTTCAACGATGCGCAAGCGCCGCTGCTCGTTCCCCTGCGTCTCAGACAATGATTTGGTCCCTTCCCCGCGTAAAGCGGCCGCTTTTTGAAAAAAGCGGCGCAAAAACTTTTGGCGATGCTGGGGCCATGGGCACTGTCACCGACAACGCCCATGGCCCAGCATTAACAAAGTTTTTTTGCTTCTTTTTGTTCACAAAAAGAAGCCTTCCTTTTCGCGCTAATGTCACCGTACGAAAATATTTTTAAAAGTGCGTTTGATTTAGCACAATTCTTGACGGAAAATTTTCGTTTACGAAAATTGACGCTCGCGCTACAATCGCACACCGAGCAGATGGGGAAACTGGCATCGTCATGACCGGGATAAACTCTAGTAACCCTGTTGACCTGTTAATCGTCGGCGGCGGCATCAATGGTGCCGGCATCGCGCGCGATGCCGCGGGGCGTGGGCTTTCGGTGCTGCTGGTTGAGCAGCACGACCTTGCCGCGCACACCTCATCCGCCAGCACCAAGCTGGTCCATGGCGGGCTGCGCTACTTGGAATATTATGAATTCCGCCTGGTCCGCGAAGCGCTGCGCGAGCGCGAGCGCCTGCTGGCCATCGCCCCGCACATCATCTGGCCGCTGGAATTCGTGCTCCCGCATTCACCCGAGCAGCGCCCGGCCTGGATGATTCGCGCCGGCCTGTTCCTGTACGACCATCTCGCCCGGCGCCAGCGCCTGCCGGCCTCCCGCGCGGTGCGGTTCGGTCCGCACCCCGCGGCGGCGACTCTCAAACCGGCCTATCGCCGCGGCTTCACCTATGCCGATTGCTGGGTCGAAGACAGCCGGCTGGTGGTGCTGAACGCGCTGGACGCCGCCGAACGCGGCGCCGTGATCCGCACCCGCACGCGCCTAGTCTCCGCCCAGTCGGAGGGCGCGCTCTGGCATGCCACGTTGCAAACCGAAAACGGCCCGCACGAAACGATCACGGCACGCGCCATCGTCAATGCCGCCGGCCCCTGGGTGGGCGAGATTCTTGCCGACAGGCTGGGCCGCACCGGCGGCAAGACCGTCCGGATGGTCAAAGGCAGCCACATCATCGTTCCGCGCCTGTACGAAGGCGAACATGCCTTCATCCTGCAAAATACGGACGGACGCATCGTCTTCGTCATTCCCTACGAACAGAATTTTACTCTGATCGGCACCACTGACATCCCATACGAAGACGATCCTGGTGACGTGAAAATTTCGGCGGAGGAGACAAAATATCTTTGCGACAGCGTCTCCCGCTATTTCCGCACCGAGGTCACACCGGCGGATGTGGTGCGCAGTTATGCCGGCGTCCGCCCGCTCTACGACGACCATGCCGAAAACGCCGCAGCCGTGACGCGCGACTACGTTCTGGAGGCCGAAGGCGGCGCCGGCCGCCCGGCTTTGCTCTCGGTGTTCGGCGGCAAAATCACCACCTACCGCAAACTCGCCGAACACGCGCTGGAAAAGCTTCTGCCCCTTATGGGCCGCCCCGCCGGCGCCGGCTGGACCGCGCAAGTGCCGCTACCCGGCGGCGACATGCCCGCGGATTTTGCCGCCTATCTCGCCACCATCACCGCCAAATTTCCGCTCCTGCCGCAGCACCTGCTGCAGCGGCTGGTCCGCGCCTACGGCACGCGCGCCGAAACCATTCTGGGCGGAGCAGAAATACTCGCCGATCTCGGCGAGGATCTCGGCGGTCATCTCACCACCGCCGAAATCGACTATCTGGTCGCGCAGGAATGGGCACGCACGCCGGAAGATATCTTGTGGCGCCGCTCGAAACTCGCGCTGCACGTGCCGGACGGCACCGCCGAGCGCCTCGCCGCCTATCTGAAAACGCCGGAACGGGCGGAGCCTTTCGCGAGACAGTTTCACCAGGCTGGCTGATAACAACAAAAAACCGGAGGAAAAAATGAGCCAATATGTCGGCGCCATCGACCAGGGCACCACCAGTTCGCGTTTCATCTTGTTCGACAAACGCGGCAACGTGGTTTCCGTCGCGCAAAAGGAACACCGGCAGATCTATCCAAAGCCGGGCTGGGTCGAACACGACCCCATGGAAATCCTCGCCAATACGAATGAGGTGATCGGCGCGGCCCTGGCCCGCGCCAACCTCACCGCTTCCGACCTCGCCGCGGTCGGCATCACCAACCAACGTGAAACCACCGTGCTCTGGGATCGGCATACCGGCCAGCCGCTCTGCAACGCGCTGGTCTGGATGGACACGCGCACCGACCAGATCGTGCACCATTTCATGCGCGACGGCGGCCAGGACCGTTTCCGCGCTAAAACCGGCCTGCCGCTCGCCACCTATTTCTCCGGCCTCAAGCTCCGCTGGATTCTGGAAAACGTCGACGGCGCGCGCGAGAAAGTCGAAGCCGGCGACGCGCTGTTCGGCACCGTCGACAGCTGGCTGACCTGGAATTTGACCGGCGGCCTGCACCTCACGGATGTCACGAACGCCAGCCGCACCATGCTCATGGATCTTGCCTCCTGCGCCTGGGACCAGGACATGCTGCGTGCGTTCAACATCCCCGCCGCCTGCCTGCCGAAAATCGTGTCCTCCTCGAGAGTCTATGGCGAGATTGTCTCAAACCCGCTGCGCGGCACGAAACTCGCCGGCATTCTCGGCGACCAGCAGGCCGCCCTGGTCGGCCAGACCTGCTTCTCAGCCGGCGAAGCCAAGAACACTTACGGCACCGGCTCCTTTATGCTGATGAACACCGGCAAGGAGCCGGTGCAATCAAAAGCCGGGCTGCTCACCACACTGGCCTACCAGTTTGGCGACGAGCCGCCGCATTACGCGCTGGAAGGGGCGATCGCGATCACCGGCGCGCTGGTGCAATGGCTGCGCGACAACATGAAACTCTTCGACGTCGCCGCACAGATCGAACCGCTGGCGCGCAGCGTCGAGGATAATGGCGACGTCTACATCGTGCCCGCCTTCTCCGGCCTGTACGCGCCCTATTGGAAGGACGACGCGCGCGGCGTCATCGCCGGCCTCACCCGCTACGCGACGCGCGCGCATCTCGCCCGCGCGGCCCTCGAAGCCACCGCCTACCAGGTGCGTGACGTCCTCGAGGCGATGCAGGAAGACAGCGGCATCAAGCTCGCCGCGCTGAAGACCGATGGTGGCATGGTCGCCAACGAACTGCTCATGCAATTCCAGGCGGATATGCTGGGCACGCCAGTCATCCGGCCCAAGGTCAGCGAAACGACCGCCTTGGGCGCCGCCTACGCCGCCGGCCTCGCGGTGGGCTACTGGCGCAACACCGACGACCTGCGCGCCAATTGGGGCGTGGATAAGACCTGGACTCCTTCCATGGCGGAAGAAAAGCGCGCCCATCACTACAAATCCTGGAAGAAGGCGGTGCAGCGTTCCTTCGCCTGGGTAGACTGATAGAGGAAAGCAGCCGCTTTTTGAAAAAAGCGGCGCAAAAACTTCTGCTCCGCTGGGCCAGAGGCTATTGTCAGCTACACGCCCACGGCCCAGCGTTAACAAAGTTTTTTGCTTCTTTTTGCTCACAAAAAGAAGCCTTCCTCTGCGCCATCGCTCCACCAAGAAAAACGGCCACAAAATAAATAACAGGGAGAAACAACCATGAATCGGCAATTGCTCGGCGAGTTGATCTCGGAAGCCTGAGCTGGCCCCCGTAGTGAGGACCACTTCCGACTGGGATTAAGGTGGGGTCGGTGCCGTTCCATCTTTCATAAAAATTAAGCTGCTTGCTGCTGTTGTGGCTGTGGGTATGTGGGCAACGCGTTAGCGTTGTCCAAGC
>NZ_DASXFO010000043.1:0-9386 GCF_036489515.1 Acidocella sp. | reverse complement strand
GCAGCGCCGCCGCCTGGTCGAAGTTCAGGGTTTTCGGTTTGTGGCCGACGATGCGGTGATCGACCAGATGAAATTCGGCGTTCGTGCCGGGCCGGGTCGGCATGCCGGCATAAAACACTTCGTCGCCGACCGCGAAATTCTGCGCCTCCGGGCCGATGGCGCGGACGATGCCGGCGGAATCGAAGCCGAGCACGCGCGGCTCGCCCAGCGGTTCGCCGCTCACGCGAATTTTCGTGTCGACCGGATTTACGGAAACGGCTTTAATTTCCACCAGCAGATCGTGATGGCGCGGTACCGGAACGGCGATTTCAAGATCCAGGAGCGATTCCGGATCGGTGACCGGCTTGGAATGGGTAAAGGCGACGGCTTTCATGAACGGATACTCACTTTTTTGCTGATGGCGACCGCTTCGGCGGTTCGCTCCGGTGACAGATAAGACCGGTCAACCGATCCTCAATAGGGCGGGGCCGTTGCGGTCAAGCCAGGCACTGGCGGCGGCACGGTGCGGCGTGAGTTCGTCGGTCAGCGCCCAGAAATGCCGGCCGTGATTCATGTGCCGCAAATGCGCGACCTCGTGACCGACCACATAATCCTGCACGAAATCCGGCGCGCAGATCAGCCGCCAGCAAAAGGCGAGGGTGCCGTCCGGCGCGCAGGAGCCCCAGCGCGTGCGCGTGTCCTTGACCCGCACGCATTTGGGGTTGAGCCCGGCGAGCCTGGCCTTGGCGGCGGCCTGCGCGGTCAGCTCCTGGCGCGCCAGGCGCTTCAGGCAGTCGGCGACGCGGCGGCCGAGAAATTCCGGCTGGCCGGAGACCAGGATGCGCTGATCCTCGATCCAGGCACCGCCGCGCGCGCTTGGCACCGGGCAGATCTCATGCGGCATGCCGCGCACGGGCACCACGGCACCTGCCAGAAAGGGCAGGGCGCCGGGCAGGGAGGCCAACCGCTCCGCCACCCAGGCCTCATGCGTCTGCAGCAGCGCCAGCCCGGCCCGGCGCGAGGCGCGCATCGGCAAGGTGATGACGAGCCCGCCTTGGGCAGGATCGATGCGGAGCGAAATTTTGCGGGCGCGCGCGGAGCGGCGGAACACCACCTGGGCCAGCGCGCCCTGGATGGGCAGCAACTCGGTGGTGAGTTGCGTGGTCATCGCCGGCGCGGGAGCTGGCCGGGCCATTCGACGATATGGTGTTCCAGGGGCCCGGCGTCGCGCTCGCTGATCGCCCGTCCGGCGGCGCTGGCCCCGGCCTCGATCACGCTCTCCGCCCGCCCGGTGATCAGCGGATGCCAGGAGGGCAGATCCTTGCCTTCCTGCAGCCGACGATAGGCGCAGCTCGGCGGCAGCCAGTCCACGGTTTTCAGCTTTTTTGGGGTCAGCTGCACACAATCGGGGATTTTCGTGCGCCGCCGCGCATAATCGCCGCAGCGCGCGGTCTTCACGTCGAGCAGACCGCAGGCGACATTGGTGAAGCTGAGCTCGTCAGTGTCCTCGTCGCGGAGCTTGTGCAGGCAGCAGCGGCCGCAGCCATCGCAGAGGGATTCCCACTCGGCCTTGCTCATCTCCGCCAGGGTCTTGTCGTGCCAGAATCCCATCGCCCCGCTACTTTAACTTGGCCGGCGGCGGGCCGCCAGAGCGAGAGAAGAAAGCAGCCGCTTTTTGAAAAAAGCGGCGCAAAGACTTTTGCGCCTTATGGGGACACAAAAGCGTGACAACCGGGTCCCGTTGCTTCGTACTATGGTCCGTTCGGGGATCGGGCGGCGTTTTTTCGACAGAAGGAGCTATGTCATGAGTGCCACTGTTGAGCGTGTGAAGTGTGCATGCAGTGATTGCATCTGCGTGGTCGACCTGAAGAAAGGGATCGAACGCGATGGCCGAGTCTATTGCAGCGACGCCTGTGCCGACCATCACAAGAACGGTTCCGGCTGCCAGCACGCTGGCTGCACCTGCCACGGATAATCCGCGCTGGGTCTGAGGCTGCGTCGGCGCCAACGCCCCTGACCCAGCATCGCAAAGTTTTTTTGCTACTTTTTGTTCACAAAAAGTAGTCTTTCCTTCCCTAGCGCGGGGTCTTCGGCCAACGGCGATGCAGCCACAGCCAGGCGCCCGGCGTCTCGCGGATCCAGCGTTCCAGGATGTTGTTCATGTCCGTGGTCATGGCCAGCACGTCGCGTTCCTTGTCGCCGCTATCGGGCAGCGTCATCGGCGCCTCGTAGATCACGTGCAGCCGGGCCGGGCCCTCGCGCAGCGCCCGCACGGGGAAGACCGGGCATTTGAATTTGAGGGCGAAACTCGCCAGCGCCGGGCCGGTCATCGCCGGGCGGCCGAAGAACGGCACGGCGATGCCGTTATCGAGCTTCTGGTCCATGAGCAGGCCGAGATGCTGGCCGCGCGCCATATGCGCATAGGCCTGGCGGGCGCCGCTGCCGCCCTTCGGGAACATCGTCACCTTGCGCTGAAAATTAGACTCGCGCAGCTTCAGGATAATGTCGTTGACCAGGCTGTTGCTGGCGGCGCGGTACATGAAGCCGAGATCCATGCCGCGTGCATAGGCGGCGGGCGGGATGATCTCCCAGTTGCCGATATGGCCGGTGAGAATGATCGTCGGTTTGCCTGGCACCAGCGCCGGGGCGACATGCTCGTCCCAGCCGCTGACGTGATAGCCGGGGCCCGACGCGGTTTCGTGCAGATGGCCGATCTGCGCCAGCTCGGCGACCGTGCTGCCGAGATTCTCCCACACTTCGGCGACGATTTTTTTGCGCGCCGCGGCATCGAGTTCGGGCATCGCCGCCTGCAGGTTGCGGTCGGCGACTTTCGAGACCGGGATCAGCGGGCCGATCGTCCTGGCCACGCCGCCGCCGAGGCGCGAGGCCATGGCAGGCGGCAGCGCGCGGAAAATGGCCAACGCCGCGCGCACCAAGGCGGCCTCGGCCTTATGCGCCAGCGGCACTGTTTCCACCTGACGGTCGCTCATGCCAGCAGCCGCTCCAGCGCCGATTCGTCGTCCCAGTGCAGGCGCACCGTGACCACCGCGGTGGCTGCCCGCAATGTCTCGGGCAGTTTCACGTAATCTTTTGCCGTCGTCACCAATTGCGCTCCTTGAGCCGCAGCCTCGTCCAGAAGCCGCGCCGAATCACTCGCTCTATACACGTGGTGATCGGGAAAGGCATGGGTGGCGCGCAGATCCCCACCCAGCGTCCGCACCGAGGCGAAGAATTTTTCCGGCCGACCGATCCCGGCGAACGCGATGATTTTGCGTCCCCTCAGTTCGGCGGCACATTCCGGCACCAGCCCGGCCCGCAGCACCGGCAGCGCCGGAGGCAGATGCGCGAGCGCGCCGGTCTCATCCGCGCCGATCAGCACCGCCGCTTGCACACGGGCAGCGGCCGCCGTCACCGGCTCTCGCAACGGCCCCGCGGGGAGGAGGAGCAGATTCCCGAAACCGTAGCCGCCATCGATGACCAGCAGCGACATGGTTTTGGTCAGCGAGGGGTTTTGCAGCCCATCATCCATGACGATGGCGGTGGCGCCTTCCGCCAGCGCCAACCTGGCCCCGGCGGCGCGGTCATGGGCCAGGATGGTGGGGGCGATGGCGGCCAGCAGCAGCGCTTCGTCACCCACATCCTCGGCGGTATGGAGCGCGGGATTGACCAGCACCGGCCCGGCCAGCCGGCCGCGATAACCGCGGGTGAGGGCAAAGCGCGGCCCCTGCAGCCGGTGCAGGATATCCAGCGCCACCACGGTCTTGCCGGCGCCGCCGACCCCGGCATTGCCGACGCAGATGACCTTGATGCCAGGCGCAAAGCCGGGCTGGCGCAGGCGGCGCGCGGTGAGGGCGGCCGTGACCGCGCCGAGGGGGCTGAGCAGATGCGCGAGCACACCGCGTTTGGCCCAGAATTTTGGCGCCTTCATCGCGTGCTCTCCAGGATCAGCGCAGCCAGGCGTTGCGGTAATTCTGGTCCGGTGCGCAAGGCGGCTTCGGCCCGGCTTCCGGCCGCTGCCGCACCTTCCGGTCGCTGCAGCCAGGCGCGCACCGCCTCGGCCAGGGAGACGGCGTCCGCCACCTCGACCAGCGCTTTCGCGTCGCGCAGCATCGAAGCGGCTTCTCGAAAATTCTCGTTATGTGGGCCGGTGATGACAGCGCGCCCGAGTCGCGCGGGCTCGATCAGGTTATGCCCGCCGAAGCCACAGAGCGAGTTGCCGATGAAGGCGAAAGGGGCGGCGCGGAAGAACAGGCCAAGCTCGCCCAGCGTGTCGGCGACATAAATGCGCGCCGGTTGCGGCGCTTCGCCCAAAGCGCGGCGCGGCGCGTTGCCGGCCAGCGCGGAAATCTCGGCGCCGCGCTCCGGGTGGCGCGGCACGATCACGGTGATCAGCTCGGGGAAATCCGCCAGCAGTGCGCGATGCGCCTGCACGATGATCTGTTCCTCGCCGGGATGGGTGCTGGCGGCGAGCCAGAGCGGCCCGGAGATTTGCGTCCGGAAGGACGTCAGGGCTTCCTCCTCAACGGGGAGGGGCGGCGTAAAAAATTTCAGATTACCCCATTCCAGCACGTTGCGCAGGCCGAGGCGGCGAAAATTCTCCGCGTCCCCCGGCGATTGCGCGTGCACGTGGCGGAACGCCAGCACCCGGCGGGCGAGGAACGGCACGCGCCGCCAGTTGCGCGCGGAGGTTTCGGAAATCCGGGCATTGATCAGCAAACGCGGGATGCCGCGTCGGTCGCATTCGGTGAGCAGGCCGGGCCACAGCTCACTCTCCACGAACACCGCCACGTCCGGCCGCCAATGGTTCAGAAATTTTTGCCCCCATCCCGGCACGTCCAACGGCACGAACTGGTGCCGGGCGAAAGCGGGCAGGCGGGCGGCGGCGAGATTGGCGGAGGTGAGCGTGCCGGTGGTCAGCAGCACTTCCGCCTTGCCGCCCAGAGCCTCGATCACCGGCAGCACCGACATCGTCTCCCCCACGCTGGCAGCGTGAATCCAGACGAGTTTTTCGTCCGGCCGCGGCAATTGTGTGATGCCATAGCGCTCGGGCAGGCGGACCGGAATCTCCTTGCCGCGCGCGGCGCGCCGGCGCAGCAGCCGGCGCAGATAGGGGGCGGCAAGCCGGCCGGCGAGGCGATAGGCGGCGATCACAGGAGCTCCGCGGCGCGGTCCATCGCCGCGTTCAGCGTCGCCGTCACCGTCTCGACGCCGTCTTGCCAGTTCTCGCGCGGCACCGTGATCAATTCGCCGCAAACCAACACGCCGTGGCCGAAAGGCAAAGGCAGGCGCATCTTGTCCCAGGAGCGTAAAGTTTTGGCGTTGCTGGTCATCGCGGCGCAGGCCAGCACTTGCCGCCCGCTTAGCGCCGCCAGCTGCGCCACGCCCGGCGCGCAGACCCGGCGCGGCCCGCGCGGCCCGTCCGGCGTCAGGCCGACATTCATGCCGGTGCTGAGTGCGTTCAGTAATCCGCGCAACCCGGCGGCGCCGCCCCGTGAGGAGGACCCCGACACCAGGCCGATGCCTATATGCTCGACGACGCGGCCGATCAGCTGGCCGTCGCGGTGCCGGCTCGCCAGCACCACGGCCGGGCGGACCATGCCGCGCCGCTTCGCCTGCTGCCAGAGGATCGGCATGGAGGGCATCGCCTCATGCCAGAAGGCGACGATCAGCGGCGCGCCGGTTGCCATCTCCTGGATTTGCGCGTCCCCCTCGATGCGCCAGCGCAGCGTTTTCGCCACCAGCAGCAGATAACGCGCGGCGAACCAAGCCAGCGCCGCCCGCAGCCAGTCGGATTGTAAAATTCTCTTCACGCCGCGGGCGGTAGCATTTGCAGCCAGCGAAGACAAAGGAAGCAGCCGCTTTTTAAAAAAAGCGGCGCAAAAACTTTTGCGATGCTGGGCCATGGGCGTTGTCGCCGACAAAGCCTCAGGCCCAGCATAAAAAAGTTTTTTTGCTTCTTTTTGTTCACAAAAAGAAGCCTTTTCCTTCGCTTGGGATCTAGACCGTAATCACGTCCACGCGCCCGGTCGCCAGATCGTAAACACCGCCGACGACGCGTAGGCGTCTTTGCGCCACCGCCGCGCTCAAGATCGGCGAAGCGTCCCGCAGCCGGGCCACGTTCAGCCGCACATTGTCCCGGATCGCGTTGTGCAGCAGGTCGCCGGGCTCGCTTTGCGCCTCCTCGACCGCCGGCCGCAGTTGCTGGACCAGCGAAGGCAAATGCCCCGGCAGTGTGGTGCCGTCGCGCAAGGAGGCGATGGTCGCGGCCACCGCGCCGCATTTGCCATGCCCCAGCACCATGAGCAGTGGCGTGGACAATTCCGCCACCGCATATTCGAAGCTGGCGAGATTGTCTTCGTTGACGAAATTGCCGGCGACGCGGACGACGAACAAATCACCGCGATAACTATCGAAGGCGAATTCTGGCGCGACCCGGGAATCCGCGCAGCTCAATATGCCGGCAAGAGGATTCTGCCCCTGCGCCAGCACCGCCCGCTCCGTGGCGAAATCATGCCGACGGGTCAGCCCTTCGACATAGCGCGTGTTGCCCTGCATCAGCCGCTCAAGCGCCGCGTCCGGCGAGAGCACGTTTCCGGGTTTGGGCGGCGCACCTGGCGGGGCGGCCCAGGCGGGCAGCCCCGCCAGGGCCGCCCCGCCGGCGAGATGGAACAAAAACCGTCGGCTCAGCGCCGGTTTTGGCTCCCGATGATGTTCCTGACAGATCGGGCAAACCATGTTTTGCGCTCCCGGCGATTTCCAAACCGGATCACCATACGCGCCTCAGCCAGCCGCAAGCAGCTTTTTCCACATGGGCGGCCGTTTTTTTTGCCGTCACCTCACGGCAAAGCCTTCGGCGTCGAACACCAGGACCTGACCGGCAAAAAGCGGAATTTCCAGATGCGGCCCCGCCTCACCGATCCCCTGCACCGGATGGCCTGTCACCAGCGGATGGTGCTGCAAAACATCTTTCCAGATCCGCGGAAAATCCAGGCCAGCACGGCGGGCCCGGTTGCAGGCCTCAACCAAATTCGTCACCAAGTCACTCATATTCCATCTTCTTTTTACTCGCGTCACGTTGACTCGTGTCACATGAGTGACTGCTTGCCCTGTAATCAGGGCATTCGAATTGATTTGGATCAAAAGGGCTCTCCGCAAGGCTATGGCCGGGAAGCGTGACCTTACCATTGCGTCAGATTACGAACGTCCCGGCGCTCTGGCCCTGCATGGGCGGCGACGTCGCGGCAGGGCCAGGCAGGAAATATGCGATAAACGCAGGGCGCTATGCGCCACGTTCAAACCCTTCCCGTCAAGCCCAGAAAAATACAAAGGTTTTTCAACCAGAAGCTGCCGCGGGCCGGCTTTTGGTGGTGACGAAATCTCACCAGTACATTAAGAATGGTCGATAACGATGCCTATCTTTGTGAAAACCTTATCCTGGCGTGTCCCCGGGAATTTGCCCTGGCTCACCGCCTTGGCACTGTCCACCGGGTTGTCCGGCTGCGCATCGCTGGATCGGTATGAACAATCTCTGGCCCCTCCTCCTCCCCACCCCGCCCCGGCGCCACCGGCCGCAGCGCTGCGCGAAGCGGAAGCACGCGGCTATGACGAAGGCCTGGCAGCGGGCAAGCGCATCCAGGCCCGCCACGACCACGCCGTCGCCCAGGCGGCGCAGGAAAAGGCTGCCACCGCGGCCTCGGTGATGGCGCAGGAGGCCATCCAGGAAACACAGGACATGCAGACGATCCACAAGCTCTGCGACCCGCCGCAGCCGATAACACCACCTGGTGCGGCGGCGGCACCCGCCACCCGGGCGAGCGGCCCTGACGTGTTCGCCCCCAGCGGCCCGGCACGGCCGCTCGACAACTCGCCCGATCCTTTGCCGGATCCTTTTTAGAGCACTTACCTGCGCTGAGCTGGAACCTGCTTAGGCAAGCCAAGGGGAACGCTTCTTTTTGTGGGCAAAAAGAAGCAAAAAATTTTTTAATTTGGGCCGTGACGGTTTCAGCGCCGTTCGCCCCTGCCGATGGCAAGGCACGCTTGCGCAACGGTCCATTGTCTTTGCGCGGCATCTCTGCCAGGCCAGAAAGCGCTAAAGGTCTACCTCTCTGACTATTTTTTCTGGCGCCCATGCCGACATTAGATGAAGCCTCGTTCGCGCTAAAAACGTTCCTCGGGGCGATGGCGGCTTTGTACCTGGCCTTCTGGCTGGGGCTGGACAATCCGTACTGGGCGATGGCGACCGCCTACATCGTCGCCAATCCGCTCACCGGGCCGATGCGCTCGAAGGCGGTCTATCGCTTCATCGGCACGCTCGCCGGCGGCACCGCGGCGGTGGCGCTGGTGCCGAACCTGGCCTCTGCGCCGTTGCTGCTCAGCTTCGCCCTCGCCTGCTGGGTCGGGCTCTGCCTGTACATCTCGCTGCTCGACCGCACACCGCGCGCGTACACCTTCATGCTGGCCGGCTACACCGCGGGCATCATCGGCTTTCCCAGCGTCGACGCGCCGCAGCTGATCTTCCAGACCGCGCTCACCCGCGTGGAGGAAATCTCGCTCGGCATCGTCTGCACCACCATGTTCGGCACCGTGGTGTTCCCGCGCGCCATCGGCCCGGTGCTGGCGCGGCGCATCTCCACCTGGGTGAAACCAGCCATCGACTGGGCGACCGCCGCTTTGGCCGGGCGCGAAGAGGAAGCCGATATCGGCGCGGCACGGCGGCAGCTGGCGGTGGAAGCGACCGACGTGGCGATGATGACCACCCAACTCGCCTACGACACTTCACATCTGCAAAGCGCGGTACGCTACATCGTGCACCTGCGTATCTATGTGCTCAGCCTGATGCCGGTGCTGGGCTCCATCAACGATCGGGTGGCCGAATTGCGGCGGCGCGACGGCATCACCCCCGCGCTGCAGCTGGTGCTGGATGCGGTTCGAGACTGGATCCAGCTCGGCGGCCCGGAGAGCAATGCCGCCCTGCGCACGCAGATCCTCCAACTGGAAATGGACGGCTCGTCCTGGGGCGGCCTGCTGCACGCCAGCCTCGCGCGGCGGCTGGACGAGCTGGTGAGCCTGCTTCATCATGCACGCGCCATCCGCCGGCACATCGTCGATGGCGATCCTGCCCCCGAAGGGCTGCTGCTGCGGGCGGAGTTCCTCGCCAACGCCACGCTGCTGCGCGATCACAGCATGGCCGCGCTCTCCGCCCTCGCCGCCGTTATCGCCACCCTGCTCACCTGCCTCTTTTGGATCGAAACCTCCTGGCCCGCCGGCGGCACGGCGGCGGTGATGGTCGCCATCGCCTGCTCGTTTTTCGCCGGACTGGACGATCCTGCCCCGGCCATCGCCCGCATGCTGCGCGACGTGCTGGTGGTCAGCGTCTTCGACGGCCTGTATCTTTTTGTCGTCCTGCC
>NZ_DASXFO010000034.1:0-39682 GCF_036489515.1 Acidocella sp. | reverse complement strand
TCCGTGGCACACAATTGATTTCAGCCCCGCCACCCGGCCAACTCGGCGGGGGAGCAAAAACCCGGATCTGGCGGATGTGCGCGGCATGGAGACGGCGCGACGCGCCTTGGAGGTGGCCGCTTCGGGCGGGCACAACATGCTAATGATAGGTCATATTACACAACTCATAATGGCAGGCATAAGGCCTTGTTTTTTCTTATATTCACCGCCTACAGCCCGATTGGGACAAGGCATCTTACTATGGGCTGCCTATGTGCGGGGGCGAACCGAGCACGGCGCAATATATTTCGACATGCAGGATGCGAAAAACCTACCAAAGCGGGATCATGACGCTGAGAGTCGCCACGAGTGAGGCGCGGAACGTCATGCACGCTTCTGCGAACCAGAGGCCTGTCGCCCGAATAGATGCGCCGCTTGACGCCGGTCACTTTTTTCCGATAAAAATGAGGAAGGAAACCGTGAGGAAAACAAGTGCCGCAAGTGATCGGGCAGACATTCGATGTGGACCGCCGCCTTGAGGTCCTCAACCTAGAGCGCAAAAATCTTGTTGCCGTCGTTCGCGCAGCGGTCGCTGCGGTTGGAAACTGCACTGAAAATGATCCTCCCACTGCCCGTGGCTACGAATGTTGGCGCGCGGCCGTCCGGGTCCTGCGGGAAATTCATCGTTCGCTCGGATGGGAAAAGGACGACGCATCGAACTTCTCGACCATCGTCAACAAACAGGGCCGCATCAAGATTGCAGTCGCGAATACAGACGACGCGACCGGAAACCCTAAGGTTCTCCCGATCAATCGCTCGCGAAAAGGGGCAAACTCGGATAGAGCGAGCCAAATCAATCAGCTTGCGCTCCCATTTCCTGAATTTCAGTCAGAAATCCAGTCGGGCGATTCGAAAGGCTCGGACTATGCGACGTGGTATCTTTGCATCTATGTCGATGGAGATAAAATTCGCGCTGAACTCTCTCTTCCTACTCGATTAGAAAGCGGTTACTTTACCGAGTGGGAGGAGCGCATCATGCTCATCTCTTCGGATGAAGATTGGAAGCGCGCTATCGAATGGACGCCGTCCAACGAATACTCTTCCCAACTAAATCGTACACCTATGGATGACGAAGGCCCCAAATTTGAGGTATCTATCACCCGAAGGTAGGCTACTATGTTATTCAACGGGAAAAGACTAAGTCTCATCCGGCGACGGAGGGGACTGAGCAAAAAGGGATTCGCAGAAGCACTTGATATACACCCGCGCACGGTTATGCGCTGGGAAGAGTCCGACCGTCTTCCAAATCCACAAGAGATTCAGAGAATCTCTCATATTCTGCGCTTTTCTGAAGATTTTTTCTTTGGAGATGACCTCGACGAGCCTACCGTCGAAGCCGCCAGCTTTAGAAGCCTCTCAACGATGCCAGCGCGGGACCGGGATGCTGCCCTTGCGGCCGGTTCGATAGGCTTTTTGCTCGACGATTGGGTCGAACAGCGCTTTTCACTTCCCGAACATGATTTGGAAGACCTGTCTCAGGAAACGCCTGAGGGCGCCGCGAGGGCTTTACGCGAAAAATGGTCTATCGGCGAACGTCCAATCAGCCATATGATTCATATGCTGGAAGCGAAAGGCGTACGTGTTTTTTCGCTTGTAGAAAACACTCAAGCTGTGGACGCCTTTTCGATGTGGCGTCGCAATAAGCCTTATATTTTCCTCAACTGCCAAAAGACGGCGGAACGCCAGCGCTTCGACGCTGCCCACGAACTCGGACACCTTGTATTGCACAAGCACGGCGGCCCACATGGTCGCGAAGCGGAAGATGAAGCAAACCAGTTCGCCTCTGCCTTTCTGATGCCAGCCAGCGACGTGCTCGCCATTATTCCGCACGTCCGAGACATCAACCAGATGATCGAAGCAAAAAAGCGCTGGAAGGTAGCGCTCGCTGCCCTAAACTATCGCCTGCATAGATTGGGGGCGTCAACCGAATGGCAGTACCGGACGTTCTGTATTCAAATACAAGAACGCGGTTATCGAAAATCTGAGCCGCATGGGATTCAGCGAGAGACATCCGCAGTATGGCAAAAAGTCTTCGATTCCTTGCGAGGAGAGAAGGTAACGAAAGCTCATATTGCGCTTGACCTGCGTGTACCTGTCTCGGAGGTCGAGAACTTGGTGTTCGGACTAGCGAATATGCTTAGTTTCGACGGGGAAGGTGCGACTACGGCCAGTCGCAAAGCCGATCTTCGTCTCGTCGTTGGCTAACTTAAAGCTGAACAGTTCAAGGCTTGTGCTGCCGCCTCTGCCAAACCGGTAGGCGAGGGCAGCAGCCACACTGGCGTGGCCTCCCCTCCCCTTGTTCCGGGTGCCATTGCCCTCACCGGGCCGCTGCCCGGCCATCTTGTGCTGCCTCTTCTCCACCGGGGGGAAGAAACAGCAGCCATACGGCGAACTAATGCGCCATATTTCTCATTGGTCGCGTAAACCCGTGATGGGATCGTTCACGTCAGGGCAGCGGATCATAAGCCCCGCGCCCGGAATCATATTTCCCCTTTGCGAAGCTTGTGACACTTTGGTCTAATTAGCGTCAGGGCAACGGCTTAAAACTCCGAAGCGCCCCGCAGGTTGACCGTTCCAATCCAAAAGTCCCATATTCGATATGGTGGAGTCTTGATTCTCTTGAAAATTAAGAACCTGAATCGGTGATCCGGGCGAAATACGCAGAGTTAGATTTTGTCCATCCCCACTCGCCTCTGCATCAGTCAGAGCAAGACGTTGACTGGTTGCCCCGGTTTGATTGCCCTGAGGGGCCAAGAACAGATATACCGCCGATTGAGTGATTTTTATCGTTGGATTTGAGCAGTCCATTGCATACTGCCCAGTTTCCGCAGCCCACGTTCCTATGAACTGATCCGGAATGTTATAATTACTTTCGGGTACAGGGGCAGGAGCGGCTGGCACGACTGGTGCGGAAGTATCGGCGACCGTCGTTGACTGGTTTTGTGACGAGTTCGACGACTGAGCGCCCGAAGAAGAATTCGAACCTTTGTGATGATAAAAACTGTATGCCACGAGCGCAACCCCAAACCACACAGCATATTTTTTGATAGACAAAGAAGACATTCCTTTAGCAGAAGTTATCTGTAGACTTATTGCAATTACTTTTGCCTCAAAACAAGCGGTGCGGCCTCTCTGGCCGCGACCTATTGTGACCAATAGTCCTAGCCAATAAGATGCATCCTCCGATCATTTTGGAGGACATAAACGTTGTCTCGATGGAGAGTATCCAACACAGAAGCAGCCAGCTACGGCCCATCCCGCCATCACGGCTACAGCTTTCGCGTCGAAACCGTCCCCAACGGAGCGCCGCTTCTAACCCTCTCGTTTGATACCGAGGACAAAGCGGTGGCAGCGCAAACGGCTATGCGGCAAATCATAGAAAACGCCTCAGATGTGGTTGGCTCCTGACCGCTGGGAAACCTGCCGCTGCCCTTTCATCGGGCGGCGGCGCTCCCGGCTTTCTATTATGCAGGCTCTGCCCCCCCAACAGATCAGCGCCGGAATTTATTGCTGTTTCGGACGCTCTGGAATCCGATGATGAAACCCGTCAAACCGGCCGCGAGGTTAATGCCAGAAGAGGACTTGCGCTTGCCAGTGCCAACAGTACAAGCCCATTGCACGATGGCGTTCAGCCCATTCCCAAGAAATCCAAGCACTTTGACAACTTTGCGCGGGTCCGGACGAAAAAGCCAAAACACGAGGGCAATGAGGGCTGCATAAATCGCAGTGCTGTAGAACCATGGATGCCAAGACGACACGGAAAACTCCATATCGCCGTGGTATAGATGGACGAGGCGCATTAGCCAAAGTAACGCTGAGTAAGGAAGCGTATACAGAAAGGCAAACATCTGGACCACTTCATATAGAGCAAAAACAAAAAGAAACCAAGAAACTATCCGCAGCATATTATTTGTTCTCCTGCGAAATAGTTAACACGGAATTTTATATCGTAAAGTCCGTGGGGCCGGGATTGCCGGAGGGGGGGCAGCAGCAGACAACCCGCAGAAAAAGGACCGGCGATGTAAGCCCCAACGCAGCATCGGCGGGGCGGGCTGTCTGCCGCTGACTGTATTTAGGCTGAGGGAGAGGCGTGCAAAAAATCGCTCGCTAAATACTGGCCTAACCCCAACGACATAGGCCCCCACATGACGCCGACCACAGCAAAATACCGCGCCGAACTGGCCGATTTGCTCGAAAAACAACCCGCCTCGATGGCCCTGTCCGTCAGTTGGAACGATCACAGAGTATCGATGGACCGGATATACCATGATTTGCGCCTCCTCCATCAGATGGTGGATCGCAAGATTTACCGTCAACGTTATTCGCGCAGCGCGGATCGATCCAGTTTTTGGGCTATCATCGAGCTTTTAGACCGACACCCCCATGCTCATCTGGGCTGGTATCTCCCCCCCCACGGCCCTGCCATTCTGGCCGACCTCCTCGACAACAAGGGGAGGTGGAAGCAGATTGCACCGGCTGGCAGCCACGACCTGCAACCATGGTACGATGGATGTTGGGCAGCGTACGCGGCAAAAGCCGTGATAAATTCGACGGAAAATCTAATATTCTCTGACGATTTTATAAACCATAAATAAACCTCGAATGGGCTGATCGGTCCCGACTTCTACCGATCCAAGATCATTTGCAAGGGGCTGTTGGCTACGCCCCCCCGACCATTTTGATCCGGACAATCGCATCTGATTCTTCCCCATGCTGCATGCGTAAATCATGCGGCAATTAATTCTAATGAAAAATCAAGAACACATAACAAGACATCAGAGACGTACTTGATAATATCAACAAGATATAACGTAGACAATAAAGAATACACAAAACATCTAGAAGATTACATAGACAACACAAAAACATACAATACTTAAGAAGATTATCTAGAGACCATTAAAAGACATAGGATACTTATGGTAAATAATCTAGAGACTGCCCTCAAGACGATATCAGACGTTGGACCTGTGATGGCGAGAACGCCAGACCTTTCGCAGTGACATATCCGAGCGCTGACAATTCTTCCGCAATCTCGCGTAGGCTGCGCACCTTCCCCGTTTTTGGCGACCGCCGTGCCAACCGTTTGGCCTGCCTCACCAGTTCTGGATTTGTCTCCGCATATCCCTTGCGGCCTTCGATCCGATGGCCATGGTTGGCATCTGATGCCCGATCTCTCGCGCCCCGCAGTTTTGAAACGAGATTTGCCTTCTCGAATTCGCTGACGCTCCCTAAAATTTGGCGCACCATGATGGCGGTCGGGGTATTGGAAACAAAAGCATCGGGATCATCAGCGGCGACCAGATCGACGCCCTCGCGGCGAAGCATGGCGTACCCAGTCTCTTGGACCAGCAAGTCGCGGGCGAAGCGCGATGCATTCTCCACGATGATCATCCTGACATCATGCTCTCGCAGATAGGCGAGCAGCGCGATGAATCCGGCGCGCGTATCGATATGATCGGCACCCGACACACCGGGGTCCGAAAATTCGGCCACGACCTCGACCCCGGCGCTCTCGGCATACGCCTTGATAGCGGTCCTTTGTCTGGTTTCACTGTCACCTGCCAAGTTACTTAAAGAACTTGTGCGCAGGTACCCTACAGCGGTCGAGGTTGAGGTCGTTTTCATACCAAATTCTCTGCGCGTTTTTTTGAAGATAATCAAGGATTACACGGAGATATGTGTACTTTTTTCTTGAGAATTAAGTACAAAACAGGCCGTCAGAACCACCCGAACGTGACAGGGAGAGGTTCGACGCACCCGGTTCCAGTGGCCTGCGTCTGCCTCTGCTGCTGCCCGAGCCCTTGGGGCTGCAAAACAACCCGGAGGCATTCGCAGCCCCGCCGCAGGGCAGCGAGTGCCACCCGGTCGGCCTGAGACCACCGGAGAGGGGGCGCGTGGGGCTCCTCGGCCGACACCACCGATCCCGGCCAGCGGGCGAAAAACTCGGCAACTTGGGGTCTAGTTAACCCTGCGTGCCGGATGGCAAGCAGGGCCACACGTCCGCTTGCCCCCGGCAGCACGATCCCGGCAGCGGACATATGCCGCCATACGCGCCTCTTTCGCCCGGCCCGGTCGCGAGCATCCCTCAGAGCCCTCCTGAAGCAGCGAACAACGTCTCGCAGATGGCCGCTGCCGGGCAGCGCCACGCACACGTACGAGACATCGGCCCCGCTGCCGACCCAGTCGTGTAACCCCGTCTGCCAGCGGCGCACCAAAGTTCGGCCACACCACGGGCATGCTGCCGATCTGCGTACCCAGTTGCGCCGATCTGGCGTACGGTTGCGGCGCTCAGCAGCGCACCGTTCCAATCGGTCCGCCACCTCGGCCACGCCGACCTGCCGCAGGTCAGCGACAGTTTTCTGACTGACAGCCCGGAGCCATTCGGATTGCGCCCGCGTAGTCACAACTGCCTCGCCTTTAGTGCCAAAGACCGCATTTTCTGGGCATGTTGCGCGTTAGCTGCCTGCCGCTGCTGATCAATCTGGGCTTGTTTAGCGGCGCGTTTCCTCGCTTTTTCTGGAGTTAACGGCGGCACTCCTCCGCTAGGTTGCTCCTCGCTCAGTGCCTCAGAATCCAATTTGTGTTGGACGATTTCGCTGTATCTCATCTCAATCACCACATCCGTCGCGCGATCAAGTCGCAGACAGCTTGGGAATCAGCGTACACAGCGTAGCCCGTACGCTCGCGGGTCTGCGGGTCCCTGACCACCAGCAACGCATACCGCCCGTCTGTCAGATCGTTTGCCACATGACGCAAGCGTTGCAGGCGCCTCGCAAATCGACGCCATCCGAGCTTCATTTCGTCGAGACTGATTAATGCGTGGAAATTAAACTCGGATGGCTCTCGGGCGAGGCGGACGCCATCGGCTTCCAAGTGCCGACGGACGGCCTGCATGTTGATTGGGCTGGGCATGTGTGGGTCTCACAAAAAAAATTGACCCAGTATTTAGCAATGAGGCGGGAACTCCTGAGCGCGTCTCTCTTCGCGCTCCCTTGCACCCCTACACCTCGCGGCCTTTGCGTTCTAAATCGGCTATCTTTTTCAGATGACGCTTTCGTTCGGCGGCCCGTTTGGCATACGTCGCTTCGACTAAATCCTGCGCCCCGGCCGCCCGTGCCGCATCGATGGCCCGCGCCGTCTCCCGGTTTTGCGCGGCATGGCGAGCGCGTTCGCTAATTATTTGACGCATGACGCGCGCATGGCGCTCGCGTCGCGAGCTACCGGCGGGTTTTCGTGGTTTGGGCATAACTGTGTCTCGGGTTGGACCTTAATCAGCTATTTACCTGCCCCCGCCCTTCAAGGCACCAACCCTAACCACGTGCCGCCATATCAGGCCACGCCAAGCCTTTTGTGGCAAAGCTAATTGCTATTTCGCTAATGAGTAGTTTGCCGTCCTCTTCTTTTGTGTTCCATAGCCATTTATTGGCCTTGGCCGAGAACGGAACGCGCCCGACTGACGCGATAACCCGTGGCTGTAAGGCACCTGCCGCCGCAAATAAACTCCACACCCGCTCAAATTCTGGCACCGGCAGAACTACTTCGGCGGATAGAAAAGTAGGGCTTTCGCCGTAGGCTGGAATGTGCCAGAGCGCCCCGCAGCCACCTACAATGGGTTCGCCATTCGCGAATACAGGTTGCCCTGACTTCAGAAGCATATGCACAACAACGTCGTGGATATCCTCGCCGTTCTCAAAACCCAATTGTTTCAGTGTAAGTTCGGACAATTGCAGATTTAGAAAAATGCTGGCTTCTGCGGGTTTGGGCGCGACCGCTGCGGCAACCGAACCGTACTTAGGACTATCAATTTTCAGCAAGTAATCTTCAACGTGGGCAGCAAAACCGATAAACATGCCAACAGGCTTTCATTCTGTTCTGAAATCATTTTCCGCACGTCGTGCAAAATGATCAATCGCCCAAGAAGAACTGATTATAATTGCGCGGCTTTGTCACTTTGATATCCACCTCTATGATTAGCCGCACGTCATGCTTGCTTCCATCTGGCTTCGACAAAAGCCTATGCGTCTCTATTTCGCATGACGAAATCATCGAATCGTCTTCCATCAAGCAGTAGACGTTATCCGATATGAGAGGATCATCCTTGGGGATTTGTTCCAAAGTTGGAATTGACAGGGCGTCAAAGAGTGTTTTCAGGCGGTTATCTAAGTCGCCCCCTTGGTAAACCTTGCCCGGTTCTTCTTTCCTTAGGAACGTGATCTTCAGCCCACAACGCAGCGCCAAACTTTCCCGGACAAGGGGGATGAACTTTTTCCCGCCCTTCTCAATCGGGGATAGAACGTCAACCCATCCGTTAGGTTGAGGCAATGACGGCAAATGTTTATCTGCGCTATGATGAACCTCCCAAACCGGAAAGCCCGGCGTCGTAGGAACGTGCCTCGCGTAATCAAGATCAGCAAGCGCTGGATTGATTCTCCACAACTCCTGAAGTTGTGGATCGAACTGTTGCCTAATCGCCCATTTTTGCTTCGGATTTCCCTGAGAGCGAAGTTCGCCATCATAAGTAAGGGTGAATCTCATGACGTTAAAGCCGTCCCCTTCCCCGTGTGAAAATATCGATTCGTTTCGCGCTCCCTAGAGCTACATTATGTGATTGGGTTAGTGAAGAGTGGCCGGGGTAACGCCGGGCTGGTAGGAGGGAGGGGCCAACCAAAGACCCAAGCGGCTTCCCATCCCAATTTTGGGCTCGCTGCCCCCATACTAGCCCCCCTTCGAGGGGCCGGGAGAGGCGGAGCGGGGCAGGCGCCTCCGACCAAGCGCTCATACAGACCATCCTTGGCAGGCAACGACTTAAAATGACATTAGCTTGAACATATCAACAACATCGTCTGCATTAAGCTGTTGCCACTCAGAGACCATTCCCGGCGTATCTCCAAGGGCAACCCCATTGCCAACGTCGTCAAGAAATACAGTGTTCCCGTTAGCGTGTAACTTAAATTCCTTTGCATCTCCATCCTTCGTTATGACAAAAGTCATAATCATTGCCTTGAGAGCAACAAAAGCATTACGATCCTCAGGAAAAAACACGACGAATTTAACCACACTATGCAACGCTTGGCGAAGCAATGCTCGCGCTTCGTAGGCACCATCTTCGCCCTCATTCGCACGCTTTCGAACTTCCACAATGCGATCAACGTGGAGCAATTGAGAGCTACCCCTCGCCACATCCAAACTAGCGTCTAGCTCTTTTATTTTTACTGTTGTCGCTTCTAATTCCACGTCAAGTTCGGAAATTTTCGTTGCCGCCGACTTTGAGGGTCCACCGTCAAATGATGCAAACAGATTGGCGATCCGGGCAGAGACTTTCTCTCTATGTATCGTTATAGATGCCAGTTCCTCAGCAAGTCTCTTTTCCTCATCATTTGTGCTCGCGAATAATGATGGGCGCAGCAAACGCCAGCGAATGATGGTATCGAGTATTGTGTTCTCTATCAGGTCATAGCGAAAGTGAACACGATTGACGCAACCGGTCCCACGTATAGCCGAATCACAGACAAGGTAGTTCGCACTACGTTTTCCTTTGGCCCTATATGTCATCTTGCCGTCGCATTTTGCGCATATACACAGGCCGCTAAGTATATTTCGGTGGAGTGGTCCGCGCCGCCCCCCCTTCAATTTCCTTTCTGCGCGGGCTGCGGCGGATCGCTGCCAAAGCTCTGGTTTGATAGCAGGCGGATAAATCTCACGCTCTTCGCCAACCGGAACTCGCTTCTTTCCATTGGCCGTCCTTTTCTCGTGCGGCTGATAAAAGCCCAGAACGGCACGATTTCGCAAAATTTTCTGAATATAGCTCGCGTGCCAAGTTGCTGTAGGCGGCTTGTTGTTAGCCACTCCCTGTCCTGCGCGATCAAACGTAGGAACTTTCTCTAGATTTAAACGTCGTGCAATCGCCTCTCTTCCAATACCATTCGCCGTTTCTGTAAAAATGCGTCGAACAATTTTTACGCGATCCGGGATAGCTATGTATTGATCGCCCTCTACTCTTAACCAAGCGGGGCACCTCCGAGTAATCGGAAATTCGCTCTTAGTCTTTTTTTCCTCCCACGCGGCGCTAACCCGGCGCGAAAGCCGCTTACTGTATTGCCGCGCCTGATCGATCTTATCGGCTAGACGCCGTGCCTCACCATTATCAAGCGACGCCCAGTTATAAATTGCACCGTCTTCGATGGTGTGGATTTCGATCCCAGCCCGTACGAGTTGAGAGATCATATCGTATGCGTCAATCGGGTGCTCCCGAGTCAGACGATCAATCGCCTCCAAAAGCAATATCTCACCCTTTTTTATCCTCCCATTGTCTACGGCGGCGAGAAACTTACCAAGCGCACCGCGCTTTTTATGGGCTGAGCTAAAGGCCGAAAGGCCCAAGTCTTTGAGGTCTAAACTATAATCCAGCGTTATGCCGTTCAACAGAGCGTATCTCTCGGCAGATGTGTCCTGACGCCGTTCCCCGTCGCCAGATAATTGGGAATCTGCACTTAGCCTGACATACGAGTATCCGATTTTATCCGCCAAAGTCCCAATCTTTCAATAGGTTGGAGGCATTGTACCAAATTGTGTAATAGGTAACAACATCCTGATGATCGGCCCGCCCGGCGGCGGCAAATCGATGCTGGCGGAGCGCCTGCCTGGCCTGCTGCCGGATCTCAGCCCGCGCGCCGCGCTGGAGGTGAGCATGGTGCATTCGGTGGCGGGCCTGCTCGAAGGCGGCCGGCTGGTCACGCGTCCGCCCTTCCGCGCGCCCCACCATTCGGCGAGCATGGCGGCGATCAGCGGCGGCGGCAACCGTGCCAGGCCCGGCGAAGTGTCGCTCGCGCATCGCGGCGTGCTGTTCATGGACGAAATGCCGGAATTCCCCCGCGCCACGCTGGAGGCTCTGCGCCAGCCGCTGGAAGCCGGGCAGACCACCGTCGCCCGCGCCGCCGCCCACGTCACCTACCCGGCGCGCTTCCAGCTGATCGGCGCGCTGAACCCCTGCCGCTGCGGCTATCTGGGCGACGGGGCTCGCGAATGCGGCCGCGCCCCACGCTGCGGCGAAGACTATCAGAGCCGGCTGAGCGGGCCGCTGCTGGACCGCATCGACCTCATCGTCGAAATCACGCCGCTGAGCCCCAAGGAGCTGAGCTGGGCGCCGCCCGGCGAGGACAGCGCCACCGCTATGGCGCGGAGGGGCCGGCGACCAATGCCGAGGCGCCGGGCGATTTTCTGCGCCTCACGCCGGAGGCGAAAGACTTCCTGGAAATGGCGGCGACGAAACTGCGCCTCTCGGCACGCGGCTTTACCCGTGCCATGCGGGTCGGCCGCACCATCGCCGACCTCGCCGGCCGGGAGGAGGTGCACAAGAACCACATCGCCGAGGCGCTGGCTTATCGACAGCGAAGTAAAGCAGCCGCTTTTTAAAAAAAGCGGCGCAAAAATTTTTGGTTATGCTGGGCCGTGGGCGTTGTCAGCGCCAACGCCCACGGCCCAAATTAACAAAGTTTTTTTGCTACTTTTTGTTCACAAAAAGTAGCCTTTCCTTCTCTTAACTAAGCACCTTCCTGATCGCCGCGCAGAGCGTCTCCAACTCCTCCGCGCCGATGGTCAGTGCCGGCGTCAGGTACAGGATATTGCGGAACGGGCGGATCCATACGCCCTGCGCCACCAGCGCCATGCGAAGCGCCGCCGGGTCGGGGAGGGCGTGCAGTTCGACCACGCCGATCGCCCCCAGCACCCGCACATCTTTCACCCCGGGCAGGTCGCGGTAGGGTTCCAGTCCGGCGGCGAGCTGGGCGGAGATCGCGGCCGCCTGGTCGAGCCGGGGCTCGGTCTCGAACAGGTCGAGCGAGGCGTTGGCGGCGGCGCAGCCGAGCGCGTTGGCCATGAAGGTGGGCCCGTGCATCAGCGCCGTCGCCGGGCTGTCGGAGAGGAAGGCGGCGAACAGATCGTCGCTGGCGATGGTGGCGGCGAGCGGCAGCGTGCCGCCGGTCAGCGCCTTGGAGAGGGTGATGATGTCCGGCACCACGCCCGCCTGTTGAAAGGCGAACATCGTGCCGGTGCGGCCGAAGCCGGTGAAAATCTCGTCGAAAATCAGCGTCAGCCCGTAATGGTCCGCCGCCGCCCGCAAGCGCCGCAGCACCTCGGGCGGATGCAGCACCATGCCGCCCGCGCCCTGCACCAGCGGCTCGACGATGATGGCGGCCAGCGTGCTAGCGTGTTGCTCCAGGAACGACTCGAAGGCGGTGATGCTGGCCTCATCGCGCGGCAACGGCACCACCGGCTGCTCCGGCAGCAGGCCGGCGAACAGGCTGTGCATCCCCTCCTCGGGGTCGCAGATCGCCATCGTGCCCAGCGTGTCGCCGTGATAGCCGCCCGTGAAGGCGAGAATTTTGGTCCGCCCGCGCTCGCCCTGGTTCAGCCGCGCCTGCACCGCGATCTTGATGGCCACTTCCACCGCGACCGAGCCGGAATCGGTGAAGAACACCCGGTTCAGCGGGTCGGGCAGCAGTTTCGCAAGGCGCGTGGCAAGCCGGTAGGCCGGCTCGTGGCCGAGCCCGCCGAACATCACATGCGGCAGGCGCTCCAATTGGGCCGCGACCGCTTGCCGGATATGCGGATGGTTATAACCGTGGCAGGCGGTCCACCAGGAGGCGATGCCATCGATGAGCACCCGTCCGTCCTCAAGAAAGATCCGGCTCCCCTCGGTGCGGACCACCGGCAGCGGCAGCGGCGCCGTCTGCATCTGCGCGTAAGGCAGCCAGACATGCCGCCAGCCTTCGTCCCGCCAGCTCAAGACGCGGCGCGCATCCCGAGCTTGGCGAACAGCGCGTCGTCATGGCTGACCGTGGCGTTCTTGGTGGTCAGCAGCTTGTCGCCGTGGAAAATCGAGTTCGCCCCGGCGAGGAAACAGAGCGCCTGCGCCTCGTCGCTCATCGCCTCGCGCCCGGCCGAGAGCCGCACATAGCTCTTCGGCATGGTAATGCGCGCCGCCGCCACCACGCGGACAAAATCGATCGCATCGAGCGGCGCGGATTTGGCAAGTGGCGTGCCCTCCACAGCCACCAGCGCGTTGATCGGCACGGACTCGGGAGGCGTCGGCAAGCTGGCCAGGGCGGCGATCAGCCCGGCACGGTCGCCCTCATCCTCGCCCATGCCGACAATGCCGCCGCAGCACACATTGATGCCGGCGTCCCGCACATGAGACAGCGTGTCCAGCCGGTCCTGATAAACTCGCGTGGTGATCACCTTGCCGTAATATTCAGGCGAGGTGTCGAGGTTGTGGTTATAGTAGTCGAGCCCGGCCACTTTCAGCTTTGCGGTCTGCGGCCCGGTGAGCATGCCGAGCGTCACGCAGGTCTCCAGGCCCAGCCCCTTCACCCCGGCGATCATGTCGCACACCGTGTCGAGATCGTGGTCCTTGGGCGAGCGCCAAGCCGCCCCCATGCAGAAACGCTGCGCGCCCTTCTCCTTGGCGGCGCGCGCCTCGGCCAGCACCGCCTCGACTTGCATCAGCTTGCCGGCCTTGGTGCCGGTCTCATAGCCGGCCGCCTGCGGGCAATAGCCGCAATCCTCCGGGCAGCCACCGGTCTTGATCGAGAGCAGGGTGGAAATCTGCACCTGGGTAGGGTCGAAATTTTCGCGATGCACGGTCTGCGCGCGGTAGAGCAGCTCCGGAAACGGCAGCGCCAGCAGTGCTGCGACAGCTTCGCGGCTCCAGCGTGGCTCGACGGCAATATGGCTATCCGGCACCGGCAATCTCCTCTACTCGAATACCCGTCAGGTTTAACCATATGCTCCATGGCTGGAAAGGGCTCTGACCATGCTCAGCTACTTCGTCACCGCCACCGGGACCGATATCGGCAAGACCTATGTCACCGGCAACATCATCCGCGCGGCGCGGCAGATCGGGCTGGATTTTTCCGCGATCAAGCCGGTGCTCTCGGGCTATGACGAGGCCACGGCGGCGGCCTGCGATTCCGCGAAACTGCTTGCCGCCATGGGCAAGAAGGTGAGCTTACGCAACATCGCCGCCCTCACCCCCTGGCGCTTCGCCGCACCGCTCTCCCCGGACATGGCCGCCGCCCGCGAGGCACGCACCATCGACTTCGCCGCCCTCACTGCGTTCTGCGAGGCGGCGATTCAGGCGGCGCCGGACGTGCTGCTGATCGAGGGGGTCGGCGGCGTCGCCGTGCCGCTCAACGACACGCATCTGGTCGTCGACCTCATCGCCGCCCTGCACCTCCCCGCCGTGCTGGTAACCGGCTCCTATCTCGGCACGATCAGCCACACCATCACCGCCGTCGAGGCGCTGGTGGTGCGCGGCATCCCCATCGCCGCGATCGTGCTGAACGAGAGCGTGAACGCCCCGGTTAGCCTGGAAGAGACCGCCGACACGCTGGCCCGCCGCCTGCCGCATCCGATCTACCAGGTACCGCGCAATTCCGGCGCGCCGCCGTTCCGCGCGCTGGTGGAGAGTCTGGGCGAGGTTGAGGCTAAGTAGAAGAAAGAAGCCGCTTTTTGAAAAAAGCGGCGCAAAAACTTCTTTTATGCTGGGCCATGGGCGTTGTCGCCGACAAAGCCCATGGCCCAGCATAGCAAAGTTTTTTTGCTACTTTTTGTTCACAAAAAGTAGCCTTGCCTTGCCTTACCTTACCGCCGCAGCGCCATGCGGATCGGCCCCTGCGCGCGGCCGTGGGTGAACTGGTCGACCACCGGGTCGGTGGTCGCGAGCAGGTCCTCCGCCGGGCCGCTCCAGCAGACGCGGCCCTGATAGAGCATGGCCGCGCGGTCGGCGATGCGCTGTGCGCTCGCCATGTCGTGGGTGATGGCGAGGGAGGTGCTGCCCAGGCGTTTCACGCAATCGACGATCAGCTCGTCGATCACCGCGCCCATGATCGGGTCGAGCCCGGTGGTCGGCTCGTCAAAGAACATGATCGCCGGTTCCGAAGCGATGGCCCGCGCCAGCGCCACGCGCTTCTGCATGCCGCCGGAGAGCTCCGAGGGTGAAAGCCCGGCCACGGTCGCGTCCAGCCCCACCTGGGCCAGCACCTCGACCGCCTTGTCCCGTGCCGCCGCCCGGCGGATTTTCTGCTCCGCCAACAGGCCGAAGGCGACATTCTCCCAAACGGATAGACTGTCGAACAGCGCGCCGTTCTGGAACAGCATGCCGATCTGCGCCCGCAGCTGGCGGGCGCGGTGGCGCGGGGCTTTCAGCACGTCCTCGCCGTCGATCTCGATCACGCCGGCATCCGGCGTGACCAGGCCGAGGATGGATTTGATCAGCACCGACTTGCCGGTGCCGGAGCCGCCTATCACCACCATGCCGGTGCCGGGCATGACGTCGAGATCGACGCCGTCCAGCACCTGCTTCTCGCCGAACGCCTTCTTGAGGCCGCGGATGCGCAGTTTCGGCTGGGTCATTTGATGAACAGCACCTGGGTCAGGATGTAGTCCAGCGCCAGGATCAGGATCGAGGCGCTGACCACCGCCGAGGTGGTGGCCGCCCCCACGCCCTGCGCGCCGCCGCGGGAGCGGTAGCCGTGGAAGCAACCCATCAGCGCGATGATGAAGCCGAACACCGCCGCCTTGATCAGGCCGGAGACCACGTCGTCACTACGCAGATTGGTGAGCGTGCTGATGAGGTAGGTATCGGGGGTAAAGCCGAGTTTCTGCGTGGCGACGAGAAAGCCGCCGAGCACGCCCAGAATGTCCGCCAGCACCACCAGCAGCGGCAGCGCGATGATCCCGGCCAGCAGCCGGGGCGCCACCAGATATTTCATCGGCTCGGTGGAAAGGGTGGAGAGCGCGTCGATCTGGTCGGTCACGCGCATGGTGCCGAGCTCCGCCGCCATCGCTCCCCCGGCCCTGCCGGCCACCATCAGCCCGGCCAGCACCGGCCCGAGCTCGCGCGTGACCGAGAGCACCACCACGCTGGCGATCGCGCTTTCCGCACCGAAGCGGGAGAAGCCGGTATAGGATTGCAGCGCCAGCACCATGCCGGTGAACAAAGCGGTGAGCGCCACCACGGGGATCGAATAGAAGCCGATCTCCATGAAGGCCCGGCCGACCAGGCGCGGATAGAAAGGCGGCCGGACGACATGCGACAGGCCGGACAGGGCGAACAGCGTCAACTCGCCGAGCCACGCGAGCATGCCCAGCACCGTGGCCCCGATGCCGGCAACCGGACTCAGCAGAAATTTCATGCGCCGCTATATCGCCGCTGATAACGGCGCCCCAAAGACGTGAGTATCTCGTAACCGTTGGTCCCGGCTTCCCGGGCCAGCTGGTCCGGCCCATGCCGTTCGTCGATCAAGGTCAGGCGGTCGCCCGGCTGCAGGCCGCGCAGATCGGTGATGTCGAACGTGGTCAGGTCCATCGACACCCGGCCTACCAGCGGCACGGGGGTAGCGTCAAAATACGCGGTGGCACGGTTGCCCAGCGAACGATGAAAGCCGTCGGCGTAACCGACGCCCAGCGTCGCGATGCGGCTCGGCCGGCGCGCCGTCCAGTCGCCGCCATAGCCGACCGTCTCGCCCGGCGCGACCTCATGGATCTGCAAAATCGGCGCGCTCAGCCGCACCACCCCCCGCATCGGATTCTTGCACCCCCCTCCGGAGCTGGGATCGATGCCATACAAAGCAGCACCAGGGCGGGCGAGGTCGGACCCGAATTCCGGGGCCAGAAACATGCCGGAGGAGTTGGCGAAACTGGTTTTGGCGCCGGGGAACTGCCGCGCGGCGGCGGCGAAGGCGGCGGCCTGACGGGCGTTCATCGGATCCTCGGGCGCGTCGGCGCAGGCCAGATGCGTCATCACATAGTCAACCCGCATCCCCTCCAGCAACGTGGCATCCTCGCCCAGCCGCGCCAGGTCGGGACCGGAAAACCCGAGCCGCGCCATGCCGGTGTCGACATGCAGGATCACCGGCAGCACCTCTCCCCGCCGCCGCGCCTCGGCGCGCCATACCGCCAGCTCATGCAGCGCGCCGCACACGGGGACGATGTTGCGCGCGGAAAATTCCGCTGCCTCGCCGGACAGAATCCCGTTCAGCACCGCCAGCATCGCACCGGGCAGCAGCACGCGGATCGTCAGCGCCTCGGAAAGATGGGCCGTGAAAAAATGCCGGCAGCCGATGGCGAGCAGTTTGGGCGCCACATGCGTGGCCCCCAGCCCATAGGCGTCAGCCTTCACCACACCCGCGGTCTGCCCCGCATGCATGGCATCAAGCGCCCGCCAGTTGGCGGCTATGGCGTCGAGATCGATCTCCAGCAGCGCGGTCATCGTCTTTCCCTCGCATGCATGCTTATGGGAAGAAAGAGGCCGCTTTTTGAAAAAAGCGGCGCAAAAACTTTTATTTATGCTGGGTCATGGGCGTTGTCGCTGACACCGCCCATGACCCAGCATAGCAAAGTTTTTTTGCTACTTTTTGTTCACAAAAAGTAGTCTTCCTTATCCTCTTAGAACGGCACGTCGCGGTCGTGCACCTGATCTAGATCGGCGAAGCGGGTGAACTCGCCCTCGAAGAACAGGTCGATCTTGCCGGTGGGACCATGACGCTGCTTGGCGACGATCAACTCGGCCTTCTGATACACGGCGGCCATGTCGGATTTCCACTTCTCCATCGCTTCCTGGTATTTGTCGTCACGCTCGAAGGCGGTGATCTTCGGCTCGCGCTGCGCCAGGTAATATTCGTCGCGGTAAATGAACATCACCATGTCCGCGTCCTGCTCGATCGAGCCGGATTCGCGCAGGTCGGAGAGTTGCGGGCGCTTGTCGTCGCGGCTTTCCACCGAGCGGGAAAGCTGGGAAAGCGCGATCACCGGCACCGCCAGCTCCTTGGCGATGGCCTTCAGCCCCTGGGTGATCTGGCTGATCTCCAGCACGCGGCTCTCGGGCTTAGTTCCGGCGGCGGGGCGCATGAGTTGCAGGTAGTCGACAATGACCAGCCCGAGTCCCTGGGTGCGCTGCAGCCGGCGGCAGCGCGTGCGCAGGGCCGAGAGGGTGATCGCCGGGGTATCGTCGATGATGATCGGCACATCGGAAATTTCCCGGCTGACCTTCACGAAATTATCAAAATCCCGGGAGGAGATCTCGCCGCGCCGGATCTTGTCCGCCGAAACCCGCGCCTCCTCGGCGAGCAGACGGGTGGCGAGCTGGTCGGCGCTCATTTCCAGCGAGAAGATGGCGACGCATGCCTTGGCCATGGCGTTGGGGTTCTCCACCCGCGCATTGGCCAGCATCGCCTTGCCGGCGCCGTAGGCGACCTTGGTCACCAGCGCCGTCTTGCCCATGCCGGGACGGCCGGCGAGGATCACCAGATCGGAAGGATGCAGGCCGCCGGTGCGCTTGTTCAGGTCGCGCAGGCCGGTATCGAGCCCCGAGACGGACCCCTGATTCTTGAACGCTTTGGAGGCGATGTTGATCGCCTCGGTCAGCGCCTCCTTGAAGGTGAGGCCCTTGCCCTCGCCGCCGCCATGGGTGGCGAGGTTGAACAGAGTCTGCTCGGCGGCCTCGATCTGCGCCGAACCGTCCAGCTCCGGGTCGGCGCCGAAGGCGCGGTTCACCACCGTCTCGCCGACATCGATCAGCTGCCGGCGCAGCCAGGCGTCGCGGATCACCCGTCCGTAATCGCCGGCATTGATGATGCCGACCATGGCCGAGAGCAGCTGCGCCAGATAGGCGGTGCCGCCAACCTCATCGAGCACGCCGGTATGTTCGAATTCGGCGCGCAGTGTGACGGGGTCGGCGATCTGCCCGGCCTCGCAGCGGCGCACGATGGCCTGGTAGATGCGGGCATTCACCGGATCGACGAAGTGTTCCGGGGTGAGGAATTCCGAAACCCGCTCATAGGCTTTGTTATTGGCCAGCAGCGCGCCGAGCAGCGCCTGCTCAGCCTGAGTGTTGCTGGGCGGCAGCCGTTGGGAAAGACCGAGAAGTGGGGTATCAATCGAGTTCATCAGATGTCTCTTAGACCATCCCGGGCGTGGCTGTCTGCTGGACGACTCAGTGGACAACCCCGGCCTGGCCTGTGGGAAACTTGTGTATAACGCGACGCGATTGCGTTTTTTGAAGGATCTGACCGCATGAATGGCGCCGAAGCCCTTGTCCACACCTTGATCAAATCCGGGATCGACACGGTATTCGCCAATCCCGGCACCAGTGAGATGCATTTTGTCGCCGCCCTCGACCGCATCCCCGGGCTGCGCTGTGTGCTGTGCCTGGATGAAGCGGTGGTGACCGGTGCCGCCGACGCTTATTATCGCATCACCGGCAAGCCGGCCGCGACGCTGATGCATTGCGGGCCGGGCCTGGCAAACGGGCTGTCCAATCTGCATAACGCAAGGCGCGCGCAATCGGGCGTGGTGAACATCGTCGGCGACCAGGCGACCTACCACCGCCCGCTGGACGCGCCACTGACCGCCGATGTCGAAGGGCTGTCCGGCCCCGTCTCCGCCTTCACCCGCCGCGCCATCAGTTCATACGATGTGGGGCCGAGTGCCGCGGCCACGATCGAGGCGGCGCGCGTCTGGCCGGGTCAGGTGGCGACCTTGATCCTGCCCGCCGACACCGCCTGGGACGAGGGCGGGGTGGTGGCAGAGGCCGCAGCACCGGCGCCGGGCAAGCCGGTCTCCACCCGCGCGCTGGAAACCGCCGCCGCGATGCTGACCAACGGTTTGCCGACCCTGCTGCTGGTAGGCGGAAGCAGCCTCGATGAGTCGCCGCTGCTGGAAGCCTGGCGTATCACGCAGCATACCGGGGCGCGGCTGCTGGCCGAACGCTCCATCGCGCGCATCGCCCGCGGGCGGGGGCGCGTGCCGGCCGAGCGCATCCCCTACCCGATCGATGACGGCATCAAAGCCTTCGTCGGCGTCAAACAGATCGTGCTGGTGAACACCGGCGAGCCGGTCTCGTTCTTCGCCTATCCGGACAAGCCCGGCCGGCTCTACCCCACGGCCTGCCAGGTGCATGTGCTGGCGGGGCCGGAGGAGGACGGCCCGGCGGCGTTGGCCGCCTTGCGCGAGCATCTCGGCGCCCCGGCGCTTGCCGCCCCCGAAGCGGCACAGCGCCCGGCTCCGGCCACTGGCGCCGTAACGCCGGAAAGATTTGCCCAGTCGCTGGCGGCGGCGCTGCCGGACAACGCCATCGTGATCGATGAGGCGGTCTCCTTCGGACGCGGCTTCTTCGCCAACACCCATGCGGCAGCCCCGCATGACTGGCTGATGCTGACCGGCGGCGCGATCGGCCACGGCCTGCCGGCGACCGTCGGCGCCGCCATCGCCGCACCGGGAAGGCGGGTGGTGGGGCTGCAGGCCGACGGCTCGGCGATGTACAGCCTGTCCGCGCTGTGGACCCAGGCGCGCGAGCGGCTGGATGTCACCACCATCATCTTCTCCAACCGCAAATACGCGATCCTGCTCGGCGAGCTCGCCAATGTCGGCGCCAATCCGGGCCGCACCGCCCTGGACATGATGGACCTCTCCAACCCCGCGCTGGACTGGTGCCAGTTGGCCGGCGGCATGGGCGTGCCGGCGGCGCGCGCCGCCTCGCTCGATGACCTCAACACCCTGCTGGCCGCCAGCTTCAAACGCCCCGGCCCCTTCCTGATTGAACTGACGATATGAACATCCCCTCGAAACGCCGCTTCGACCCCTCGCTGTTCTTCCACCCCACCAGCGTCGGGCTGAGCGGCGCGGACACGCCGCTCGGCCAGACGGTGCTCGCGCATCTGCGCGGCGGCAATTTCGCCGGCACGATCGGCCTCGAAGGCGAGGCGGAACATGTCGACCTGGCGCTCGTCGCCGACGCGCCGGAGGATGTGGGCGCGGCGCTGATGCGCCATGCGGCGCGCGGCGCGCGCGGCGCGCTCGTGCTCTCCGACGTGCCGGAGCTGGGCCGCCTCGCCAAACAGGCCGGCATCCGCGTGCTCGGCCCCTATTCCTATGGCATGGTGCTGCCCGACCTCGGCCTCAACGCCTCCACCTTCAGCCTGACGCCGCCGCGCGGGCGGCTGGCGCTGATCGGCCAATCCCCGGCCCTGGCACGCACCATCATCGACTGGGCGGTGCCCAACAGCGTCGGCTTCAGCCATATTGTGGGCATCGGCGGCAACAGCGATATCGGGTTCGGCCTGGTGCTGGACCATCTCTCGCGCGATCCGGGCACCGCGGCGATCCTGCTGGAGATCGACCGGCTGCGCGACCCGAAACTGTTCCACTCCGCCGCCCGCGCCGCGGCAAGGCTGCGCCCGGTGGTGGCCATCGCCCCGGGCGTGCGGCTGCGCGAACGGCAACGCAATTCGCGCGGCACGCTGGAGGCCGCCTTCGCCCGCGCCGGCGTGCTGCTGACCAGCTCGATCGGCGAACTGCTGGCGGCGGCGGAAACGCTGACCCGGGTGAAGCCGGCGCGCGGCGAGAGCCTGGCAATCATTGGCAACTCCTTCGCGGCGAGCCGGCTGGCGGCGGATTTCGCGCTGGATAGCGGCATTTCCCTGGCGCAGTTCTCGCCGGAAACGCAGCAGGTGCTGGCCATGAGCATGGGCGCGCCGCCGCCCAACGGCCTGCTGCAGGCCGGCGAGACGCCGACCCGGCTCGCCGACCTGGCTGCCTTGCTCTCGTCAGCGCCGGAGGTCGGCGGCATTCTGGTCGTGCACACGCCCTCGGGCGGCGATGACAGCGTGGCCATCGAGGCGCTGGTCGCCTGCGCGAAAAGCGTCGCCGTGCCGTTGCTGATCGCCGCCCTCGGCGAGGCCAACGGGCTCGCGCACCGGCACCGGCTGGCGGCGGCAGGGCTCGCCTGCTTCGACTCGCCGGAAGCGGCGATCGCCGGGTTCCGACACCTGCTGCGCAACCGCCAGAACCGCGCCGCCGCGCGCGAGCTGCCCTCCTCCGCCGTGCTGCGCGTGCCGCCCGACCAAGCGGCCGCGAAAACCCTGGTCGACCAGGCCTATGCGGCCGGCCAGGAAGCGCTGGTGCAGGACCGGGCGCTGGCGGTGCTCGCCGCCTATAACATTCCGGTGCTCCCCAGCCGTCTCGTCACCACTCCGGCGGACGCCACCACGGCGGCGCGGGAACTCGGCTTTCCCGTGGTGCTCAAGGCGGTGCACCCGAGCATGCCGGTGAACCGGCTGGCCGGCTCGATCGCCATCGACCTGCCGGACGCCGCCGCGGTGCACCGCACCGTGACCGAGATGCGCACCCGGCTCGCGGCCCAGGACCCGGCGCTGGCCAGCGCCGCAATCCTGGTGCAGCCGCAGGCCAATGGGCGGCCGCTGCGCATCCGCGTCAGCGACCATCCGGTCCTGGGGCCGATCCTCGGCTTCGGCATCGGCGCGGGCGATCCGGAGGATGTGTCCGGCCTCGCCGCCGAATTGCCGCCGCTCAACCTGGTGCTGGCGCGGGCGCTGATCGAGCGTTCGGCGGTCGCCACCTCGCTGGCCGCGCATCGCGGCAGCCCGGCGGCCGATCTCGAGGCCGTAGCCGCCACGATCGTGCGCGTCAGCCAGCTGATCATCGACCGGCCAGAGATCCTGGCGCTCGAGCTGGACCCGGTTTTCGCGCACGCGCGCGGGGTGGTCGCCGCCAGTGCCCGCATCACGCTGCGCCCGCGCGGTGCCGTGCGCCCGCCGCTGGTGATCTCGCCCTATCCGAGCGAGCTGATCAGCCACTACGAGGCGAAGGGGCAGGCCTTCCTGCTGCGGCCGGTCCGCCCGGAGGATGCCGACGCCCACGCCGCCATGCTCGGCCGCTTCACCGTCGAGGATCTGCGCTACCGCTTCTTCTCGGCGATCCGCAGCATGCCGCCCGAGCAGATCAACCGCCTCACCGATATCGACTACGCGCGGGAGATGGCGATCATCGCCGTGCGCGAATCCACCGGCGAGACCGCCGGCACGGCACGGCTGGTGCGCAACGACACCGACGGCACCCAGGCGGAGTTCGCGGTTGCCGTGGAGCCGGCGGCCAAGGGGCTGGGCCTGGGCACGGCGCTGATGGGCGCGGTGCTCGACTGGGGCCGGGCGCAGGGCGTGGTGGACATCTCCGGCCAGATCCTGGCCGACAACGTGCCGATGCTCGCCTTCGTCAAACGGCTTGGCTTCACCATCGCGCACATCCCGGGCGAAACCGACATGGTGGAGGCCCGCCTGACGCTAGGGTAAGCAAAAGGAAGGCTACTTTTTGTGAACAAAAAGTAGCAAAAAAACTTTATGAATCTGGGCCATGGGCGTTGGCGGGGACAACGCCCATGCCCTCCGGGGCTATTCCAACGGTGCTACGCACCACCGGAACCTTGAGCCCCTCCGCCCAGCACAGCAAAAATTTTTGCACCGTTTTTTTAAAAGCGGCTGCTTGCTTCCTGCTTTCCCTTGCCACCCGCGAAAAATCGTGCGACAGGCTCGCCTCCCCTGCCGGGTGCGTGGCAACGCGCCCGGCTATTGCTCGTCCCGATCGTGGGAGGTCCAGACCCGGACCGGAGCTGAGAACCAACCGAAGGGAGCTCATATGCCGTTATATGAAACCGTGGTGATCGCACGTAGTGAGATCACGCAGGCGCAGGCTGACGCCGTCGCCGACGCCGTGACCACCCAGCTTGAGACCGATGGCGCTGCCGTCAAAAAGCGCGAATATTGGGGTCTGCGCAACCTCGCCTACCGGATCAAGAAGAACCGCAAGGGCCATTACATCCTGCTCGGTCTTGACGCCGCCCCCGCGGCCATCACCGAAATGGAGCGTCAGCTCAGCCTGAACGAAGACGTTCTGCGCTTCATGACCGTGCGCATCGACGAAATCTCCGAGGAACCCTCGGTGATCCTGTCGCGCAAGTCCGACGATCGCGAGCGGTCGTTCCGTGGGCCGAAGCCGGCCGGGCGCTTCGAGACCGGCCGCAAGCGCGGCTTCGATGAGCGTGAAGAATTCCGCGCGCGGGACGAGTTCCGCGCCGACCGTGACGATTACAGCGCCGAGGAGGAAGGCTGATGTCCGAAAGCACCGAACTGAACCCGGCGGCCCGCCGCCCCGCTGTGGGCGCCCGCCGCCCGTTTTTCCGCCGCAAGAAGTCCTGCCCGTTCTCGGGTCCGGGCGCGCCGGCGATCGACTACAAGGACGTGCGTCTGCTGTCCCGCTTCCTTTCCGAGCGTGGCAAGATCGTTCCGTCCCGCATCACTGCGGTGTCCGGCAAGAAGCAGCGCGAGCTGGCGAAAGCCATCAAGCGCGCGCGCTTCCTGGCGCTGCTGCCCTACGTGCTGACCTAAGGGAGACAGGACCATGGCAGCTGTTGAACTGATTCTGCTCCAGCGCGTCGAGAAGCTCGGCCAGATGGGCGAAGTCGTAAAAGTAAAGCCCGGCTATGCGCGCAACTTCCTGTTGCCGCAGGCCAAGGCCGTCCGCGCCACCAAGGCGAACCGCGAGCGCTTCGAGCGCGAGCGCGTCCAGCTCGAGGCGCAGAACCTGAAGCGCCGCGATGAGGCGGAACGCGTGGCTGAACGCGTGCATGGCCTCAGCGTCACGCTGATCCGCCAGGCCTCCGAGTCCGGCGCGCTGTACGGCTCGGTCTCGAGCCGCGACGTCGCGGAAGCCAGCACCGAAGCCGGCCTCGGCATCGAGCGCTCGCAGGTCGTGCTCAACCACCCGATCAAGATGCTGGGCATCTCCACGGTGCGCGTCGCGCTGCACCCGGAAGTCATCATCGACGTGAAGGTGAACGTGGCCCGCTCCACCGAAGAGGCGGAGAAGCAGGCACGCGGCGAGACGATCGGCGCCGAACCCGAGGAGCGCCCGGAACTGGGCCCGCTGTTCGGCGAGGAAGAGGCCGCCGAGCAGGCCTAACACCGCATACGATCAAGATTTTCTATCGCTTGATCAAAAAAGGAACGGCCCTTGCAGGAATTGCAAGGGCCGTTCCCGTTTCCGGACCTTTTTTTCCGTGAGTGTCACACTTAATTACCAGTGGATTACCCTAACCGTTGACCAATAGGACGGAGAGAGACGTGACTTGGCTCTTCAAGAATTTACTGGACCGGATTTTGGCTGGCGCGATCCGTCGCGGCGGCTTCCAAGTGGTCTGGCCCGACGGATCGCAGAGCCATTACGGTAACGGCGCCGGCACCCAGGCCGGCATCCGCATCAGCAACAACGCCACGTTGCGCCACCTGGCGACGAATCCGGGCATGGCGCTTGGCGAATGCTATATGGACGGCACGCTGACGCCGGTGAACGGCTCGATCCACGACGTGCTGGTCGTGCTGATGGACAATACCAACGACTACAAAGTGCCGATCATGGAGCTCAACACCAAGCTCCTGCGCATCCTGCGCCCCCTCCTGCAGGCCAATAACGCGGTGCGCTCGAAGAACAATGTCGCGCATCATTACGACCTCAACGGCCAGCTCTACGCGCTGTTCCTGGACCGCGACCGGCAATATTCCTGCGCCTATTTCGCGCGCGGCGACGAGACGCTGGAAGAGGCGCAGCTCGCCAAGAAGCGTCATATCGCGGCGAAGCTAAAGCTCGACCGGCCGGATCTGGAAGTGCTGGACATCGGCTGCGGCTGGGGCGGCATGGCGTTGACACTGGCCCAGGAATTCGGCGCCCGCGTCACCGGCATCACCCTCTCGGAAGAGCAGCTGGCCGCGGCCACGGCGCGCGCCGCCGCCGCCGGGCTTTCCGACCGCGTCAAATTCGAGCTGATCGATTACCGCGCCATGCAGCGCCAGTTCGACCGCATCGTCTCGGTCGGCATGTTCGAGCATGTCGGCGCACCGAACTTCCCGACCTTCTTCGAGACGGTGAAACGCTGCCTGAAGCCGGACGGCGTGATGCTGCTGCACTCGATCGGCCGGTTCGACGGGCCGGGTGCAACCAATAGCTGGATCGCCAAATATATTTTCCCCGGTGGCTACTCGCCGGCGCTGTCCGAGACGCTGGCGGCGTTGGAGCGCTCGGGCCTGCGCAGCACCGATATCGAGGTCCTGCGCCTGCATTACGCGATCACGCTGGCACACTGGCGCCGCCGCTTCGCCGCCAACCGCGCCGCCATCGCAGCACTGTATGACGAACGCTTCTGCCGGATGTTCGAGTTCTACCTCTCGGGCTCCGAACTCGCCTTCCGCCTGTCGGATCACATGAACTTCCAGATCCAGCTGGTGCGCGACCAGGAGGCCCTGCCGCTCGCCCGCGACTATATGTTCGAAACCGAACGCACGGCCGGCCATCTCGCCGCGGCTGCGGAGTAAGCGAGAAAGGAAGGCTACTTTTTGTGAACAAAAAGTAGCAAAAAACTTTATTATGCTGGGCCATGGGCGTTTTCGGGGACAACGCCTCAGGCCCAGCATAACAAAAGTTTTTGCGCCGCTTTTTTCAAAAAGCGGCCACTTTCCTTAGCTTAGCGCATGATTGCTCTCCAGCAACCATGCGCTAAGCTAGCGCCATGAACCTGTTTCCCTGGGCGAAACCGAAAATCCCCGTCCTCGTGCTGCGCGGCGTCATCGCTGCCCGGCCGGGGATGATCAATCTCGACGCCTACACCGCCCCGATCGAGCGCGGTTTCGCGCTGGCGAAAAAATCCAAACATTTGCTCCTGGCGATCGAGAGCCCCGGCGGCTCGGCGGCGCAGTCGGACCTGATCGGCCAGTTTATCCGCCGCAAGGCCACGGAGAGCGGGGTGAGCGTGACCGCGGTGATCGGCGATGTCGGGGCCTCGGGCGGCTATTGGCTCGCCTGCGCCGCGGACAAAATCTACGCCAACCGCCTCTCCATCGTCGGCTCGATCGGCGTGATCACCGGCGGATTCGGGCTGGACAAGTTCATCGCGCGTCACGGCATCGAACGCCGGCTGTTCACCGCCGGGGAGAACAAGGCGCGGATGGAAATGTTTTCGCCCCTCCGCCCGCAGGACGCGGAATTCACCCGGGAACTCCTGGAAGAAGCCCACGGCATGTTCAAGGCCTGGGTGCGCGAGCGGCGCGGCGCCCGGCTGACCGGCGACGAATCGAAGGTGTTCGACGGCGGCTATATGAGCGGGGCGCGGGCCAAGGAGCTGGGACTGATCGACGGGCTCGCCGACATCGACACGCTGGTGAAGGAGCTCGGCGGCAAAAAGGCGCGACCGGTCTGGCTGCGCCCGCGGCCCCCGCGCGGCCTGCTGCGCTTCATCACCCGCTCGGCGGTGGAATCAGCCCTCGACGTCGCCGAAGAACGCATCCTGGCGCCCGGCCTGCGCTAACTCCAGACCGTCAGCAGCGCGATCAGAACCAGCGCCACCACGGCCAGCGCCACATTGCCGGCCAGAAATTTCGTGAACGCGTCCCAGCCTCGCTTGGAGGTGTTGTCCATATCCTCCACCGTCGGCAAGCCAGAACCCAGGTTGGTCTCGGTCACCATTGCGCTTCACCCTCGGACTTATTGTTCGTTGCGGTCAGCGTAGAACATGATTCGCAGACTTGCCAAACTTTTGGCCACGCTGGGCCATGGGCGTTGTCGGCGACAAAGCCCATACCCCAGATTAATAAAGTTTTTTTGCTTCTTTTTGTTCACAAAAAGAAGCCTTCACTTCACTGGCCAGTTTCGCCAGCGTCGCGGGATAGAGAAGGTGCTCCTGCTCGAGCACACGCGCGGCCAGGGCGTCTTCCGTGTCATCGGCGAGCACCGGCACTTCGGCCTGGGCGAGAATCGGCCCCTCATCCATGCCTTCGGTCACCAGGTGCACGGTGCAGCCATGGCGCGTCTCGCCCGCCGCCAGCACGCGGGCATGGGTGTCCAGCCCCTTATAGGCGGGCAGCAGGCTGGGATGGATGTTCAGCATCCGCCCGGACCAGTTTCCGACCAGCCAGGGGGTGAGGATGCGCATATAGCCGGCGAGGCAGACGATCTCGATTTTCTGGTCCTGCAGCACCGCATGGAGAGCGCGCTCATGCGCCTCGCGGTCTTTTCCGAAAAGCTTGGCCGGAACCGCCAGTGCCGTGATGCCAAAACCGCGCGCGATCTCCAGCCCCGCCGCGTCCGGCTTGTTGGACAGCACTAGCGCGATCTCCGCCGGATATTTCTGGTCCTGCGCGGCTTCGATCAGCGCCTGCATGTTGGAACCGCGGCCGGAAATGAGCACCGCGACGCGCGGCTTGGCGCTCATGCGAAGAGGCGATCCGTGCCGGAGATCTCGATGCCGGGGCGGTCGGTGACCTGGCCGAGCAGGAACGGCGCTTCGCCTTGCTGGCGGAGCAGCGCCATCGCCGCTTCGGCATCGGAGACGATCAAGGTCATGCCGACGCCGCAATTGAACACGCGCAGCATCTCTTCCGGCGCGACATTGCCGGCCTTGGCGAGAAACGGGAAGATTGCCGGCATCGCCCAGGGACCATTGAGCGCCGCGCCGCAGGTTTCGGGCAGCGCGCGGGGCAGATTGCCGGGCAGGCCGCCGCCGGTAATGTGCGCCGCACCTTTCAAAAGGCCGGCCCGGTGCAGCGCCAGCATCGGCTGCACGTAGATCCGCGTCGGCGCCATCAGCGTCTCGGCCAGGGTTTGGCCGGACGCGAACGGTGCGGCTGCGTGCCAGTCGAGCCCCGCCAGGGCAATGATCTTGCGCACCAGCGAAAATCCGTTGGAATGCACGCCCGAGGACGGCAGGCCGAGAATCGCATCGCCGGGGCCGACTGCTGCCGGCAGCAGATTGCCGCGCTCGGCCGCCCCGACCGAGAAGCCGGCGAGGTCGTAGTCACCTTTGGCGTACATGCCCGGCATCTCCGCCGTCTCGCCGCCGACCAGGGCGCAGCCGGCGATGCGGCAGCCCTCGGCGATGCCCGCGATCACGCGCTGCGCAGCCGCCACGTCCAGCGCGCCGGTCGCGAAATAATCCAGGAAGAACAACGGTGCGGCGCCTTGCACCACGAGGTCGTTGACGCACATCGCCACCAGATCGATGCCGACATAGTCATGAATGCCGGTGTCGATGGCGATCTTGAGCTTGGTGCCGACGCCATCGGTGGTGGAGACCAGAATCGGGTCCGAGAACCCCGCCGCCTTGAGATCGAACAGCGCGCCAAAGCCGCCCAGACCGCCCATCACCCCGGCGCGCGTGGTCGCTTTCGCCAAAGGTTTGATCGCCTCAACAAGGGCGTCGCCCGCCTCGATATCCACACCGGCATCCCGGTACGTCACGCTGGTCATGTCAGCCTCCGATGCGCTAAGCCAATGTCATGACTTCGCAGTTTGCCATTCAAATTCAGCCGCGTTTCAACACAGGCTCACGCGGCGCGCAATCGCCGGTTTCGCATCCCGCGCCGTTGCTCCCCCTATGGTGAACGGTTCGCGCACGGATCGCCCCCTGACCGACAAGACGCAATGGCAGCGCATCGCCCTCATAGCGGTCTTCCTGCTGGTGCTGTGGGGATTTCTGCGCCTGTTCTCCTCGATCCTGATGCCCTTCGTGGTGGCCGCGGGATTGGCGTATTTTCTCGACCCCGCGGTCACCCGGCTGGACCGGATCGGCCTGCGGCGGCCGCTCGGCACCTTCCTGCTGCTCATCGCCGTGGTCATGGCGGGGGTGCTGTTCATCCTGCTGCTCTATCCGGTGATCGCCTCCCAGGCTTCGGCGCTGGTCAGCAACCTGCCGAGCTACATCAAGACCGCGCAGCATATTTTCGGACATCTGGTGGCCGTGGCGCAGATGCGGCTTGGCCCTGGCCTCGTGAGCCAGAAACTGCGCGACATCGCCACCAACCAGGCCGGCACGATCGTCTCGTTCTTCGGCACCGCGGCCACCCATATCATCGGCAGCGGCTTCGCGGTGGTGAACATCCTCACGCTGCTGATCATCACGCCGATCGTCACCTTCTATTTCCTGCGCGACTGGCCCTCGATCATCCGCCATGTCGATACCTGGCTGCCGCGCCCCTATGAGGCGGTGATCCGCGCCCAGGCGATCGAGGTGAACCGCATCCTCGCCGCCTGGATCCGCGGCCAGGCGATCTGCTGCCTGGTTCTGGCGCTGGTCTACGCGGTGGGGCTGACCATCGTCGGGCTGGAACAGGGCCTGGTCGTCGGTCTCGCCGCCGGGATGCTGTCCTTCATCCCCTATGTCGGCACGCTGTTCGGCGCCGTCACGGCGATTCTGCTGGCGCTCGCCCAGGCGCCGGGCTGGCATAGCGTGCTCTCGGTGGTCGCCGTGTTCACCTTCGGCCAGGCGCTCAACGACTATGTGATCCAGCCGCGCTTTCTGGGCGACCGGGTCGGGCTGCCGGCGGTGTGGGTGATCTTCTCGCTGTTCGCGGGCGGGGCGGCGTTCGGGTTCCTCGGCGTCATGCTGGCGGTGCCGGTGACGGCAACGCTGGGCGTGCTGGCCCGCTTCTGGCTACGCCGCTACCTGCACAGCCCGCTTTATCTGGATCCGCCCCCGTCATGAGGCAACTGGCCTTGCCCTTCACGGAAGTGCCCGGTTTCGCGGTGGAGGATTTTTGCGGCGCGCCGTCCAATGCCCTGGCGCGGGACTGGCTGGAACGGCCGGAGAGCTGGAGCAACGGCCGGCTGGTACTGTGGGGCGAGGCCGGCTGCGGCAAGACGCATCTGCTGCACATCTGGGCCGCCGCGCAGCGGGCCATGATCCTCGACGGCGGCACGCTGCACGGGCTGATCCGCCCCACCGGCCCGGTCGCCGTGGACGATGCCGATATCGCGCCCGACCCGCGCACGCTGCTGCACCTGCTCAACAGCGCCACCGAAGCCGGCTTGCCGGTGCTGATGACGGCGCGCACCCCGCCCTGGCGCCAGTCCTACAAGCTCGCCGATCTCGGCAGCCGGCTGCGCGCCTCGGAGGTCGTGGAGATCCGCGCCCCGGAGGACGAATTGCTGGCTCTGCTGCTCACCCGGCTGAGCGCGGAACGGCAGCTCACACTCGGCATCGCGGTGCGCAACTACCTGCTCACCCACCTGCCCCGCACCGCCGCGGCGATGCGCGAGGCGGTGGCTCGGCTGGACCGCATCGCCTTCGACCGCGGCGCCCGGCTGACCCGCGCTTTGGCCGCGGAATTGCTGGAAGACCTCTGCCACGAAGACGGACCGGCTTAGAAGAAAGCAGCCGCTTTTTAAAAAAAGCGGCGCAAAAACTTCTTTCATGCTGGGCCATGGGCAGTGTCGGCGACAAAGCCCATGCCCCAGATTAATAAAGTTTTTTTGCTTCTTTTTGTTCACAAAAAGAAGCCTTTTCCCTTCGCTTGATCTCAAGCAAACATGTTCTAAGCTGAATCGCCGATTCATTCACGCGCCGCGCCAGACGGACGATCATCGCTCATAGGAGGGCGCCATGGACCAGACCACGACCAGACCCGTTCCCGAGGTCGCCCTGGACGACCCCACCCGCTTCATCAACCGCGAGCTGTCCTGGCTTGACTTCAATTTCCGGGTCGTTTCCGAGGCTGAGAACGCGCATCATCCGCTGTTGGAGCGGTTGCGCTTCGTCTCCATCAGCGCCTCCAATCTCGACGAATTCTACTCGGTCCGGGTTGCCGGGCTGATCGGCCAGGCCCGCGCCGGCGTGCTGGAACGCTCCCCCGACGGCGCCACCGCGGCCCAGCAGCTGCACGCGATCAATGCCCGGTCGCGCGAACTGATCACCGCCCAGCAGGCCGCCTTCACCCATGTGCGCGCGCTGCTGGCGCAGGCCGGCATCGTCATTTACGGCGCCGCGCAGCTGACCAACGAGGACACGCAGTTTCTCGACAGCTATTTCATGGAGCGCGTGTTTCCAGTGCTGACGCCGCTGGCGGTGGACCCGGCGCACCCCTTTCCCTTCATCCCCAACATGGGCCTGGTGATGGCACTGAAGCTGGCGCGCGACGACGATCGCGGCCAAATGTCGGCGCTGATCCCGATGCCCAGTCAGGTCGAGCGCTTCGTGCGCCTGCCGATGGCAGCCGGAAAGCCGATCCGCTTCATCATGCTCGAGGAGCTGGTGAGGATTTTCATGCACCGGCTGTTCCCCGGCTTCCAGGTGCAGGGGTCGGGGCTGTTCCGGCTGATCCGCGACACCGATGTGGAGTTCGAGGAGGAAGCCGAGGACCTCGTGCAATCCTACGAGACCGCGCTGAAACGGCGGCGGCGCGGCGCCGCCATCCAGCTGACCCTGCAGGGCGACATGCCAGCCGACCTGCGTGAACTGGTGATCGACGCGATCGATGCGCCCGCCGAAGAGGTCTATGCCGAGACCGGCATCATCGGCCTGGTGGACGTCAAGCAGATGATCGTCGACGACCGGCCGGACCTGCTCTTTCCGCCTTATACCGCGCGCTTCCCCGAGCGCATCCGCGACTTTGGCGGCGACTGCTTCGCGGCGATCCGCTCGAAGGACATTCTCGTCCACCACCCGTTCGAGAGTTTCGACGTGGTGGTGCAGTTTCTGCGCCAGGCGGCGGCCGACCCGGCGGTGGTGGCGGTGAAGCAGACGCTCTACCGCACCAGCCGCGACTCGCCCATCGTCAAGGCGCTGATCGAGGCGGCGGAGGCCGGCAAATCGGTGACCGCGATGGTCGAGCTGCGCGCGCGCTTCGACGAGGAAGCGAACATCCGCCTCGCCCGCTCCATGGAAGCCGCCGGGGTGCAGGTGGTGTTCGGTTTCGTAGGCCTGAAAACGCACGCGAAAATGTCCTATGTGGTGCGGCGCGAAACCGGCAGCCTGCGGGCTTATGCGCATTTCGGCACCGGCAACTACCACCCGATCACGGCGCGGATCTATACCGACCTCTCCTTCTTCACCTGCGACCCGGCACTGACGCGCGACGCCGCGCGGCTGTTCAACTACATGACCGGCTACGCCCGGCCGGAAGAGATGGAGCAGCTCGCCTTCTCGCCTTTGACCACGCGCAAAACCCTCGACGCGCTGATCGAAGCGGAGATCGCCAACGCCAAGGCCGGCAGGCAATCGGGCATCTGGCTGAAGATGAACTCGCTGGTCGACGACCGGCTGATCGACCATCTCTACGAGGCCTCGCGCGCCGGCGTGCCGATCGACATCGTCGTGCGCGGCATTTGCTGCCTGCGGCCGGGCGTGCCAGGCCTCTCCGAGACGATCCGGGTGAAATCCATCGTCGGGCGTTTCCTGGAGCATTCGCGCATCTGCGCGTTCGCCAACGGCCACGCTTTGCCGTCGCGGGAGAACAAGGTGTTCATGTCCAGCGCCGACTGGATGGCGCGCAACATGGATGGGCGTGTGGAGACCTTCGTGCCGATCCATAACCCGACCGTGCACGCGCAGATCCTCGACCAGATCATGGTGGTGAACCTGCGCGACGACGCGCAATCCGCCGAATTGCGGCCGGACGGCGTCTGGGTGCGGGTCACGCCGGGCGATCCGCCCGCCTCGGCGCACGAATATTTCATGACCAACCCGTCCCTCTCCGGGCGTGGCTCGGCGCTGCATGGCGGGCTGCAGCCCGAACGGGCGCGGGCGCGGTATAAGAAGCGGGTGGATTAAGCGGAAAAAGTAAGACTACTTTTTGTGAACAAAAAGTAGCAAAAAAACTTTATGAATCTGGGTCATTGGCGCTGCCGCCGACGCAGCCCATGACCCAGCATAAAAGAAGTTTTTGCGCCGCTTTTTTTAAAAAGCGGCCACTTCCTTAGCCAAGCATTTCAGCCAGCAGTTCCGCGGAATGGCCATTGGCGATGGTGGCGGCGCGCGCATCGTAATGCACGCCGTTCACGCGGGCGAAGGCGTGGTGCACGTCCGGATAGATGAACGCGTCGATGAACTCGTTATCCTCGGCGCCGTCGAGCACCGCTTCCACCACTTCCGCCGGGCAATACTCATCCAGCTCGGCGATGTGCATCAGCAGCGGCGCCTGGATATTGTCGAACTCCGGCACCAGCCCGTCGAGGCCGACGCCGTAGTAGGAGACGTTCACGTCGGCGTCCGAACGGGTCGCCATCATCACCGCGAGGCGGCCACCGAGGCAGAAGCCGATCGTGCCGGCCTTACCGTTGCAGCCCGGCAGCTTGCGGGCGGTGTCCAGCGTCACCTTCAGATCCTCGACGCCCTTGTCCTGGTTGAAGCCGTTCATCAACTCGAGCGCCTTCTTCCACTCGCCTTCGCTCTTGTCGGTCAGGTTCACACCGGGCTCCTGACGCCAGAACAGATCCGGGGCGATGGCGATGAAGCCCATCTCCGCCAGGTTCTCGGCGGTGGCGCGCAGCGCGTCGTTCACGCCGAAAATCTCCTGGATCACCACCACGGCGCCGGCCGCGTCCTTGTTCTTCGGCTCCCAGATGAAGGCCGAGAATTCGCCCGCTCCGTCGGCGGCCTTGAGCTTGATTTCGCGCATGTGAAATTCCTTTGGTTGAGTGGCAGGCCTGGAGCAGGTTCCGTTCGCTCAAGCGCACGGAACCTGCTCCAGGTCTTTGTTTTAGCGAGCAACTTCATCCGATCGAATGAGTCCATTCGATCGGAGGCGCGCTAAAGATAGTGCTCTTCCAGCGGAGCGAAACCGTTGAACCCCTGACTTGCGTAAGTTGTCACATACGCGCCCGTGTCGTGGATCAGCACACGGTCTCCGGCCTGCAGGTCGAGCGGCAGGTGGTAGGAGGATTTCTCGTACATGATATCCACGCCGTCGCAGCTCGGACCGGCCAGGGCCACCGGCCCGATGGCGCCGTCGCCGGCGGTGATGCGGTAGCGGATCGCCTCGCCCTCGGTTTCCGCCAGCCCGCCGAAGCGGCCGATATCGAGATACACCCAGCGGCGCTCATCGGCCGCTATGCGGCGGCAGACCAGCACCACCTCGGCGGCGACGACGCCGGCCGTGCCGACGATGGCGCGGCCCGGCTCGATCAGGATCTCCGGCAGGTCGTTGCCGAAATGCTCGATCATGGTGCGCATGATGGCGTCGGCGAAGGTCTCCACGCCGGGCACCTCCTCGCGGTAGCTCACCGGCAGGCCGCCACCGAGATTGAGCATCTTCAGCTCCAGCCCATTGGCCTTGAGATCGGTGAACAGCATCGCCACCTGGGCGATCGCCAGCTCATAGGCCGGCGTGCCGGTCTGCTGGCTGCCGACATGGAAAGACAGACCATGCGGCACCAGGCCGAGGCCGGGCGCGGCGAGCATCAGCTCGCGGGCGCGATCGACGGTGGTGCCGAATTTTTTCGTCAGCGGCCAGTCCGCGCCCTCATTGGCGACGGCGATGCGGCAATAGACTTTCGCGCCCGGCGCGTGGCGGGCGATTTTTTCCAGCTCCTCGATGGAATCGAAGGCGAACAGCGGCACGCCATGCGCATAGGCGGCGGCGATGGCGGCGGCTTTTTTGACCGTGTTGCCGTAACTGATGGCAGCCGCCGGCGCGCCGGCGGCCAGGCAGGCCTCGATCTCGGGCAGGCTGGCGGCGTCGAAGCAGGCGCCCTTTTCCGCGAGCAGGCGCAGGATCTGCGGCGCCGGATTGGCCTTCACCGCATAATAGATTTTCGCCGCCGGCAGAGCCGCGCGCAGCGCTGCATAGTTGCCAGCGACGCGGTCAAGATCCACCACCAAGCATGGCGTGGCCAGGCCGGCAGAGTCGAGAAATGAAGCGATTTTTGGAGTCATCGCCCACACCTTTCCTATGAAGGCCCGCCTGAACAAGGCGGCGGGCGCGGTTTCGAAACGGTCCAACGAACCAGCAACTTCCGGGTTTCCCTGGGCAGTGCTGCCAGAACGCTTGACGTCGTTGCGTAACCAATCCCCATCAGAAAGACCGGCAGAGGCACGTGCGTTGCTGCGTGAAGCGGCCAATACGGCGAGTTTTTCCGGGACGCAAGTGGCTTGTGCCTATCGTTGCGTTATCCTCAGTAATTGTCACCAATTGCAACCGCTACTGCCCAACACCGCGCGGCTTCGCTATTGTAACAGCCATGGACGCCTTGCCTCATATTCTGGTGGTCGACGACGACCGCGAAATCCGCGATCTGCTCGCGAAATTCCTGGAACGCCAACGCCTGCGCGTGACCTCCGCGCGGGACGCCAAAGAGGCGCGCCGGGCCTTCGTGAACGGGCATTTCCAACTGGTGGTGCTGGACCTGATGCTGCCCGGCGAGGGTGGGCTGGAGCTGGCGCGCTGGTTCCGCACCGAGACCAAGGTGCCGATCATCATGCTCACCGCCATGGCCGAGGAGACCGACCGCATCATCGGCCTGGAACTCGGCGCTGACGACTACGTGACCAAGCCGTTCAACCCGCGCGAATTGCTGGCGCGCATCCGCGCGGTGCTGCGCCGCACCGGCGATTCGGAAGAGCGTCACGCCGAGACCGCGGCCAAAACCTACAGTTTTTCCGGCTGGACGCTGGAGACGGCGCGGCGCCGGCTGCTCGACCCCGCCGGGGTGGAGGTGGCGATCACCGGCGGCGAATACGACCTGCTGGTGGCGCTGCTGGATCGGCCGAACCGGGTGCTGACGCGCGACATGCTGCTGGACCTGCTGCGCGGCCGCCAGGCCGGGCCGTTCGACCGCGCCATCGATGTCGCGGTGTCGCGGTTGCGGCGCAAGCTCGAGGATGACGGACGCAATGCGCAGCTGATCAAGACCGTGCGCGGCGGCGGCTACGTGCTCTCCACCCCCGTCGAGCGCCATTGATCCCGCGCCTGTCGCCAACGAGTCTTGCCGGCCGCACTATCCTGATCCTGCTGGTGGGCTTCGCGCTGGTCCAGCTGCTCGGCCTGCTGATCCATACGCTGAACCAGATCTCGCTGGAGCGGATCGAGGAGGAGCAGGATTTCGCGACCCGCGCGGTGATCATCTACCGGCATATCGCGGCGGCCGATCCGGCGGAGCGCGCGGCGATGGTGGCGCGCGAGGCGCTGCCGCACGGCGACACGCTGACGCTAAACCCGCTGCCCCCTACCAGGGGCTATGTGTTGCCGCTGGCGGCGCGGCAGATCATCCGCGCCAGCATCTTTGCCTATGGCATCCCTCGCAGCATCCACCTGCGCGGGCTGATGCTGCTCGGCTTGGGGCAGCACCCGGTGCGCATGATCATCAGTTTCGGCCTGCCGGACGGCCTGCCGTTCAACGCCATGCCGATGCTGCCGCCGGACATAGGCCAGCTGGTGCCGCCGGAATTTTTACTCCCTCCAGAGCTGCTGCCGCCGCCGGCCACCTGGCTCACCCTCACCTCCACCCTGCCCTCGCCGGCGCCCTGGCGCTCGCCGAGCTTCGCCACGGCCTTCATCGTCATGACCCTGCTGGGCGCGGTGATGATCGTCTGGGCGGTGCGGCAGCTGCTGGTGCCGGTGCGTACGCTGGCGCAGGCCGCCGAACGGCTGGGCCGCGACGTGGTGAACGCGCCGGCCCTCCCCGAGGTCGGGCCAATCGAAATCGTCACCGCGGCGAACGCCTTCAACACCATGGCCGCGCGCATCCGCCGCTTCGTCGAGGACCGGACTTTTCTGCTCACCGCCATCGGCCATGACCTGCGCACGCCGATCACCCGGCTGAAGCTGCGTGCGGAATACATGGAGGACGAGGAACAGCGGCTGAAAATGCTGGCGGATCTGGACGAGATGGAGGCGATGGTCGCCGCCACCCTCGCCTTCGGCCGCGACATCACCACCACGGAACCGGTGACCCGCATCGACCTCGCCAGTCTGCTCCGCACGATCCTCGACGAGACCGCGGACGGCGCACCGGAGCAGGCCGAGGCGCTCGAGTTTTCAGGCCCGGACCATCTGACCATCCAGGCCCGGCCGCTGGCGCTGAAACGCGCGCTCACCAACCTCGTCGGCAACGCGTTGAAATACGGCGACGCGGCGCGGCTGACCCTGCACGCACGGGCGAAAGAGTTCGTACAGATCGACATCGACGATAATGGGCCGGGCATCGCCGCGGAGGAGATGGAAGCGGTGTTCGAACCGTTCCGGCGGCTGGAGGGCAGCCGCAACCGCGAGACCGGCGGCTCCGGCCTCGGCCTGTCGATCGCCCGCAACATCATCCGCGCCCATGGCGGCGACATTCTGCTCGAGAACCTGCCGGGGCGCGGGTTGCGAGCCAGCGTGACACTGCCGGTCTAGAGCGCGATGACTTTAAGTCGAACCATTCATGGTTCACCTTAAAGTCTGAATCGCCCTCTAATTTATTTAGCTAGCGCCGGAGTCAGATTTTAGAGCGGATCGCTGCGCGATTCGATCTAAAATCATCCGGCTCTAGAGCAATCAGAAGAAAGCGGCGCAAAAACTTCTGCTATGCTGGGCGGAGGGGCTAAAGGTTCCGGCGGTGCGCAGCACCGTTGGAATAGCCCCGGAGGGCATGGGCGTTGTCGCCGACATTGCCCCTGGCCCAGCATAAAAAAGTTTTTTTGCTTCTTTTTGTTCACAAAAAGAAGCCTTCCTCCTGCTTCCGCTCGGCCGGTCCTCCTGCTCCGCGCGATTGCCACGCACAAAACCGTGTGGCAGTCAAAATCATGCTCCGCAGACTCTATGACCACGTCATCGCCCTATCGGGGCGGCCCGCCGCGCCATATTGGTTGTTCTGCATCGCCTTCGCGGAGGCGAGTTTTTTTCCGCTGCCGCCGGATGCGCTGCTGATCCCGATGGCACTGGCGACGCCGCGCAAGGCGCTGTGGCTGGCCGCACTCGCCACGGTCGGCAGCGTGCTGGGGGGCGCGCTGGGCTATCTGATCGGCTTCGAACTGTTCACGAAACTGGCGCAGCCGATCATCGCATTCTACCACTACCACGCGGCATTTGCGGCGTTTCAGCAGAAATTCGCGCAGTACGGCGTGTGGATCATCCTGATCAAGGGACTGACGCCGATCCCCTACAAGATCGTCACCATCGCCGCCGGCGCCGCCGCGTTCAACTTTCCGGTGTTCATGGCCGCCAGCGTGATCACCCGCGGCGGACGGTTCTTGCTTGAAGCCGTTCTTTTGCAAAGGTTCGGCCCGCCCGCGCAGGCGTTCATCGAGCGGCGGCTCGGCCTTGTGACAGGCGTCTTCGCCGTCCTGTTAGTCGCCGGATTTTTGGTCCTGAAGTTCGCTTGAAGCGAAGGACAAGGAAAGCGCTTCTTTTTGTGAACAAAAAGAAGCAAAAAAACTTTATTATGCTGAGCCATGGGCGTTGTCCGCGACTATGCCCATGGCCCAGCATAAAAGAAGTTTTTGCGCCGCTTTTTTCAAAAAGCGGCTGCTTCCTTAATGCGAAACAAGCACGCAGCGCTCCGCGCGGAGCAGCAGGTCGTGCGTCACCCCGCCCAGCACCCATTCGCGCAGCCGGCTATGGCCATAGGCGCCGGCGACGAGCAGATCGGCCTTGTGCTCGCGCGCGATGGCGTTGAGGCGAATCGCGTCATCGCCGGTCGCGGCCGCAGCCAGAAACCCGGCCTTGATGCCGTGCGCCTGCAACCAGCCCTGCACATCTTCCAGGCGCTTCTTCGCCGCCTCCAGCTCGACGGCCGGGGCAATTTCCACCAGCGTCACCTGGGCCGCGCGCGCCAGGAACGGCAGAGCGTCGCGCACCGCACGGCGGGTCTCGCGCGTGTCCTTCCAACCGACCAGCACATGGGCCAGGGGTAGCGCCAGGACGTCATGCGGCACGACCAGCACCGGCCGCCCGGACTGCATCACCAGATCGGAATTCTCGACCCGGCGCGCCGGGTCGAGCAGCGAGGCGCCGCGGTCATGGCCGATGATGATCAGATCGGCGCAGCGCGACTC
>NZ_DASXFO010000008.1:0-36223 GCF_036489515.1 Acidocella sp. | reverse complement strand
TTTCTCCAGCGCCAACCGATGCCCCGCGGCGACATCGTCCACATGCACCACGTTCAGCCCGGTCTCGACATAGGCCGGCATTTTGCCGCGCGCGGCATCGAGGATCATCTGCCCGGTCGGGGTCGGCTTCACATCGCCAGGGCCGACCGGGGCGGCAGGGTTGACGATCACGATGTTCTGGCCCGCTGCCGCCAGCGCCCGCACCACCTGCTCGGCCTCGTATTTCGATGCCTTGTACGCGCCGGCATGGTGCTCGGGCTTGATTTTGGTGGTCTCGTCGGCCGGGCTGCCATCCGCGGCTAGCCCCAAGGCCGCGACCGAACTCGTGTAGACGCTGCGTTCCACCCCGGCGGCGGCGGCTTGGCGCAGCAGCGCGACCGTGCCGTCGATGTTGACGCGACGCATCGCCGCCTCATCCGGTACCCAAAGCCGGTAATCGGCGGCGACATGGAACAGATAGCGGCAGCCAGCCAGCGCGTTTGCGAAACCAGCCGGCGCCGCGAGGTCAAGTTCCACCAACTCGGCGGTAAGATCCTTCACATTGCGGCGATCACTGCCGCTCCGGACGGTCAGGCGCAGACGGTGCCCGGCAGCCGCCAGCGCACGCGCGACCGCGGCGCCGACGAACCCGGTCGCCCCCGTCACCAACGTCAGATCTCCTTGCCCCAAGCCCCACCCCATGGTTCACAAGCCGCGCATCCAGCGCCATATACCGGTGCCAGCCATGCTGCTGTAGAACGCATTGCGGCTCTTGGTGCAACCTGAGGAAAGATGATGAGCGAGTCAGCCGTCGCAACCGCCGACTACAATGCGCGCCACTGGGACTACCCGGTGCCAGGCAAGATCAAGATCGGCGCCGATGACCATTTCAAGATGCTGACTCAGCTGCTGAAGGCCACCTACAACCCGTACAAGCCGTCCGTGTTGAACTGGCCGCAACTCGACCCCGACACGCTCCAGCGCATCACCTCGCTGCCGATCTGGGACATCGCAGTGCAGACCGAGATCAAAGCCTCGATGCGCATCGAGAATTACGCGCAAACCGTGCCGAGTGCGGCGCTGCGCCAGGCACTGCTGCACATGGCGGGCGAGGAATCGCGGCACCGCGACGTGTTGTCCCGCCTGGTCGCGGCCTACGACATCCCGATGCAGCCGGAAGAAACCTACGAGCTGCCGAAAGATGCCGAATGGGGCTTCATGGTCACCGGCTATTCCGAGTGCATCGACAGCTTCTTCGCATACGGCCTGTTCGAGATGGCGCGCCGCTCCGGCTATTTCCCCACCGACCTGGTCGAAACCTTCGAGCCGGTGGTGCAGGAGGAAGGCCGGCACATCCTGTTTTTCACCAACTGGATCGCCTGGCACAAGGCGAACATGCCGCTCTGGCGCCGCCCCTATTTCGCGGTGAAGACCGCTGCAGTCTGGGCGTTCCTGATCTGGGAGCGCATCGGCATCGCCCGCAGCGTCGACGGACTGGAAGGTGCCGACGCCAATTTCACCATGAACGGCTCCAAGGCGCTGAGTGACGAAATGGACCCGGCGGTGCTGATGGACATCTGCCTGGAGGAAGACAAAAAGCGCATGGCCGGCTATGATCGACGCCTGTTGCGGCCCACCACCATGCCGCGTTTGACGCGCATCGCCCGCCTGTTCATCCGACCGAAGAAGAAGCCTTGAAACAAAAACTCCGCCTGCTGCCGGCCCTCTTCGCGTTGGCCGGCGTCGCCGTGGTGACCGCGCTGGTCATCTATTTTGGTGCGGCCGACGTGCTGCGCGTGCTCACCTCCGTGCGTGCCTCCGGCTTCATCTCCTACATCGTCGCCCAGCTGGTCATCACGCTGGGGCTCGGCCTGTGCTGGCGAATGCTGCTGCGCAGCCGCATGCGGGGCAGCTTCTGGCTGTGCACCTGGGGACGGCTGGTGCGCGACGCCACCGGCGAGTTCCTGCCCTTCAGCCAGGTCGGCGGTTATGTGCTGGGGGCGCGGGTGATCACGCTGAGCGGGGTCAACGCCGCCGACGCCACCGCTTCCACCCTCGGCGACATCACCACGGAATTTCTCGCCCAGCTGGTGTTCATCGGGGTCGGCCTGTCGATCCTCTCGCACCTCGCGCCGGGCAGCGCGTTGCTGATGCCGGTCACCATCGGCCTCTGCCTCGCGGTGCTCATGGGGGTCGGGCTGATCCTGGCGCAGCGCGGCAGCGGCGCCAAATTGTTCCGGGGCCTCGCGACCAGGATCGCCGGCGCCGCCGGCGAAGGGGCAGCGACCAACATCGCCAAGCTGCAGGAGGCGCTGAACGTCATGTATGGCGAGCGCGACCGGCTCGCCTGGGCGGCCTTCCTCCACCTCATCTGCTGGTTCGGCACCGCCACCGCCTCTTATATCGGCTTCCATGCGCTCGGCGTGGACATCACCTACGCGGATGCGGTCTGCATCGAGGCGATGCTGCACGCGATCATGGCGCTGGCTTTCTTCATCCCCGGCCGGGTTGGCGTCCAGGAGGCGGCCTATACCTTGCTCGGCGGCATTTTCGGCGTGCCGCCGGACATCGCGCTGTCGCTCTCGCTGATGCGCCGCGCGCGGGACTTTGTCATCGCCGTGCCGGTGCTCGTGATCTGGCAAGGCCTCGAGGCGCACCGGCTGAAAGTAGCCTCCAGCGTGGTGCGCGGCCTAAAATAATCATTGCTGTTTCGTTAATGAATCTCGGCGCGGCTTGTGTGCGCCCGCGCCGCCGCCATGTCTTTCCAGTAAGTCAGTGATGCACTGTGGAGGCAGGAAATGTCGATTATTGGGTGGATTGTGCTTGGACTCATCGCCGGCTGGATCGGTAGCAACATTGTCGACAATGGCGGCCGCGGGCCTCTGATGGATATGGTGCTCGGTATCGTCGGCGCCCTTGTCGGCGGGGCGATCTTCAGTGCGCTGGGAGCGGTGCCGATTACGGGATTCAATCTCTACAGCCTGTTCGTCGCAGTGGTCGGCGCGGTGGTCGTGCTGGTCATCTACCATGCGGTGGCGGGCCGCCGCCGAATCTAGAGCGATGGAACCTGCTTTGGCCAAAGAAGGGAAAGGCTTCTTTTTGTGAACAAAAAGAAGCAAAAAAACTTTATTATGCTGGGGCATGGGCTTGTCGCCGACAACGCCCATGCCCCAGCATAATAAAAGTTTTTGCGCCGCTTTTTTCAAAAAGCGGCCACTTCACCTCTCCCCGGCGCCGCTTGCGGCGCCTTTTTTTGTCGTCCGCCTTGACCACCCGGCGCCGCCCGCGATAGGCGCCCGCTTCAGGTAGATCGATCAGAAGAGAGCGGACCAAACCATGATGCAGCAGGCGGAACTGGCCGCGAAATTGCGGACCATGCGCCTCGTGTTCGGCATGGCCGGGGTTGGGCTCTCGGTCTGGGCGGTAACCGTGCCCTACACAAAACTCCGCTTTCACCTCGATGACGGCACACTCGGGCTGATACTGCTGGCCGGCGGCAGCGGCGGGATCATCTGTATGCCCTTCGCCGGCATGGCGGTGGCGCGCTGGGGCAGCCGGGCGGTCATCCTCGCCTCCGGGCTGGTGTACGGCGCCCTGCTCCCGGCCCTGAGCCTGGCGCCGACGCCGGCCAGCTTCACCGCGCTGCTGCTGCTCTACGGCGCGCTGTTTGGCGCGCTGGACATCGCCATGAACGCGCAAGGTGCTACGATCGAGCGGCTCAGCGGCCGGCTGCAAATGTCCGGCTTCCATGGCTGCTACAGCCTGGGCAGCCTCGGCATCACGGTGCTGACGAGCTTTCTGCTCCGCGCCGGCCTGTCCTACGCCACCTGCGCCACACTCGACACACTGCTGGTGCTGGGCGCCCTCACCCAGGCGACAAAACTGATCCCGAACACCGCGGACGCACCCACTGGCCCGGCCTTCGCACTGCCGAACCGCGCCAGCCTGGTGCTCGGCCTGTGCTGCTTCGCCACCTTTCTCACCGAAGGAGCGACCACCGACTGGAGCGCGATTTTCCTGCATTTTTCGCGCGGCATGCCCCTTGCCAGCGCGACCTTCGGCTACGCCGCCTTTGCGCTCGCCACCGCCGGCGCGCGCCTGCTCGGCGACCGGGTGGCGATGCTGCTCGGCACCGCCGCACTGGCGCGGCTCGGCTGCGCCACCGCCATCACCGGCCTGCTGGTGGCCGTGCTGGTACCCTCCAGCCTCGCCGGGATCATCGGTTTCGGCATGGTCGGGTTCGGCACCGGCAATCTCGCGCCGCTGATTTTCAGCGCCGCGGCACGCATCAAAGGGAGCCAAGCGCATCACACCGTGCCGGCCGTGGTCGGCGTCGGCTACGCCGGCTTCCTGGCCGGGCCGGCGCTGATCGGGCTGATCTCCAACCATCTCGGCCTCGGCGCCGCCCTGCTGCTGGAAGCAGTCCTGCTGGCCGGCGTTTTCTGCGCCGCGGAAGCGGTCGCGGCGTAAGTTTTAGAGGAAAGCAGCCGCTTTTTGAAAAAAGCGGCGCAAAAACTTTTGGTTATGCTGGGCCAGGGGCTATGTCAGCGACAACGCCCATGGCCCGGCGAGCGCACATTAATCCGAAAAAGACACTACTCTAACGAATATTTAGAGTTTCTAACGTGATGGCTGGGTAGCAATTTGTTTGGCCGTATCTCCCGGGGTCTGGGGCCTCCCGGCCCCGGCGGGGTTGAGGGGCGAAGGGGCCCAAGGTTCCGGCGATGCAAAGCGTCGCTGGAAAGGCCCTGGAGGGGGAGCCCCTCATGGGGTCTGTAGGGGCGAAGCCCCTACCCTACCCTTACCCCCCTCACCACCCCGGTTTGCAAACCGGACCAAACGACATAACATCTGCGCCATGTCCGGCTTTACTCCCCGGGTGAAGGCCGTGCTTGGCCCCACCAACACCGGCAAGACGCATTTGGCGATTGAGCGTCTTCTGGGTCATTCGTCCGGCATCATCGGGTTCCCGTTGCGGCTGCTGGCGCGGGAGAACTATGACCGGATGGTGGCGCGCAAGGGCATTCGCAATGTCGCGCTGATCACCGGCGAGGAGAAGATCGTCCCGCCCGGCGCCAAATGGTTTTCCTGCACTGTGGAAGCGATGCCGCTGGACCGTCAGGTCGAGTTCTTGGCGGTGGACGAGATCCAGCTTTGTGCCGATCCGGACCGCGGGCATGTGTTCACCGACCGTCTGTTGCATGCGCGCGGCATGGTGGAGACCATGTTCCTGGGCGCCGAGACCATCCGCAAACTCTTAAAAAAATTGATCCCGGATGCCGAGATCGAGACGCGCCCCCGGCTCTCCGAGCTGACCTATGCGGGGCCGGTGAAACTCTCGCGGCTGCCGCCGCGCTCGGCCGTGGTGGCGTTCTCGGCGGCGGAGGTTTACGCGATCGCCGAGGCGGTGCGCCGCCGGCGGGGCGGCTGCGCGGTGGTGATGGGCCGCCTGAGCCCGCGCACGCGCAATGCCCAGGTGGCGCTGTACCAGGAGAAGGAAGTCGATTTCCTGGTGGCGACGGATGCCATCGGCATGGGCTTGAACATGGATGTCGACCATGTCGGCTTCGCCGGCCTGACGAAATTCGACGGGCATCGGCCGCGGATGCTGCTGGCGGCCGAGATCGCGCAGATCGCCGGGCGGGCAGGGCGCGGCATGCGCGACGGCACGTTCGGCGTCACCGCCGACTGTCCGCCGCTGGGCGAAGAGCTGGTCACCGCGGTGGAAACGCACGCGTTCGAGCCGCTGGAGCAATTATGCTGGCGCAATTCGGCGCTGGATTTCTCCTCGGTGAACACGCTGCTGGACAGCCTGATGGCGCCGCCGACCAAGCCCGGCCTGGTGCGCGGCCAGGACGCGACCGACTTGCTGACCCTGGCGGCGCTGCACAACGATGCCGACATCGCGAAGGCGGCGCAGGGCAGGGCGGCGACGCGGCTGCTCTGGGAGGCCTGCCAGATCCCGGATTTCAGGAAACTGGCGACGGATGCGCATGTGAAACTCTGCGGCCGGGTGTTCGGACACCTGCGTACGAGCGACGGTCTGCCGGAGGCCTGGGTGCGCACGGAGATCGAGTCTCTGGACAAGATCGAAGGCGACATTGATACCTTGATGCAGCGGCTGACGGATGTTCGTGTTTGGGCTTATATAACGGCCAGGGCGGACTGGATGCGGGACGCGACGCCGTGGGCTAGGCGTGCACGCGAGGTGGAGGACAGGATCTCCGACACGCTGCACGTGAAGCTGATGGCGCGGTTTGTGGATAAGAGGGCAGCACATTTGACGAGACGGCTTGAAGATTCTGAGGCGGAAGAGCTGCAGGCGGTGGTTTCCACCCGCGGCATGGTGTTGGTGGAAGGCCACGAGGTCGGCCATGTCGAGGGATTCATATTCCATCCCGACCCGGCCACCCAAGGCGCGGAGAAGAAACTGGTGCTGCGCGCCGCGCGGCGGGCGCTGGGGCAGGAAATGCCGCGCCGCATCGTCCGCGCCGAGACCGCGGCCGACGACGCGTTCAGCCTCACCGAGGACCGCCACATCGTGTGGGAAGGTGCGAAGATCGCCAGGCTGCGCAAGGGTCCGAGCCTGCTGAAGCCGGCGGTCGAGATCGTCCATTCCGAGTTTCTCGACGGCCTGGCCCGCGAGAGCCTGCGCGCGCGGCTCAGCGCCTATCTGGCAGCCGAGATGACCAAGCGGCTCGGCCCGCTGCTCACCGCCATGGAGGACCCCGCGCCGGAACTGCGCGGGATCATGTTCCGCCTCGGCGAGGAGTCTGGTGTGATGCCGGCCGAGCCGGTGGCTCACGAGTTGCGCCCTTTGCTGAAAAAAGCCGGGCTCGATGCCGGGCGCTTCGCGCTCTACATGCCGGCGGTGCTGAAGCCCGGCGCGGCCTGGCTGCGCGCGCTGCTCTGGGGCGTATGGCGCGACCGCAACCCGCCGGAGCTGCCCGCCCCAGGCCTGGTCTCGGCGCCGATGCCCGGCAACTGGGGCGCGGATTTTGCCCTCAGCATGGGCTGGCTGCCGGCCGGGCCGGTGATGGTGCGGCTGGACGTGGCGGAAAAGCTGGTGCGCGAGATGCACTATCTGGTGCGCAAGCACCCGGTGCTGCTGCCGCCCAATCTCGGCTCACGCATGGGGCTGAAGCCCGACCAGCTCTCGTCAGTCCTGCACATTCTGGGCTTCCGCGTGATCCAGGCGGCGACGCTGGGCGAAAAATATTACGGGCCGCCGGCCCCGCCGATGCTGGGCCGGCGCCGCATGGAGCCGCGGCCCGACGCGCCGGCTGCCCGGCCGGCGCCGGGCGCCAAAACCTCGGCACGTCCGGCCAGGCCGGCAGCGCCGAAGCCCGTGGAAAAACCGGTCGAAATATCGGAGGACAGCCCCTTCGCGGCGCTGGCGGCACTGCGGCGGGTGGTAAGATAAGATAGGCGGCTGATGGACGAAGAGGATACCGGCTGGCAACGGCTGGACAAATTCCTGTTCTACGCGAGATTCTGCAAAACCCGGGCGGTGGCCGCGGCGCTCATCGCCCGCGGTCACCTGCGCATCAACCGCCAGCCGACGGAAAAGCCGCACGCACGCCTCCGGCCCGGCGACATCCTGACCGTGCCGCTGCCCCACGGCGTGGTGGTGATCGAAATTCTCGCTTTGGCCAAACGCCGCGAGAGTGCGCCCCAGGCACAGGCACTGTATAAGGAAATCGTCTCGGGCTAGAGCCGGATGATTTTGACATCAATAAGTCGTCGCTTGCGTTAACGCCACGCCTCGCGCATACCACGCCGCATAATTTTTGACGCGCAACGCGGACGCGCGACGACACGTTATGGAGAGTGCCTGATGACCTATGTGGTCACCGAAAACTGCATCAAGCGCAAATATATGGACTGCGTCGAGGTCTGCCCGGTCGACTGCTTCTATGTCGGCGAGAACATGCTCGTCATCCACCCGGATGAGTGCATCGATTGCGGCGTGTGCGAGCCCGAATGCCCGGCCGAAGCGATCCTGCCGGACAGCGACGACCGCGCCACCGCCTGGGCCGAGCGCAACCGCGACTTCGCCAAGTCCTGGCCGAACATCACCCGCAAGGGCACCGCACCGGCCGACGCCGACGAATGGAAAGACAAGCCCGGCAAAGAGGCGCTGCTCTCGCCCAATCCCGGCACGCCGTAAGGCCCATTCCCGGCCGCCCGTGACGGGAGGCCAAAACTCTGCTATAGTATTGCAATCAGAACCGGGCGCGGCATGGGTCGCGCCCGGTTTGCGATTGTAGCGGAGTGGGTATGAGCGAGAAGCAGAAGACCATGACGGCAAAGAAACCCGTCAAACTCGACGATGCGGCGGAAGACATGACCGCCACCCCCAAAGCCAAAACCACCGAAAAGCCAGCCGTGAAAAGCACCAAACCAGCCAAGGGCCCGGAAGCCGCGCCCGAAGAACCCAAGGCCGCCCCCGCGCCGGCCCCCATCAGCCATGGCGGCGTGCCCGCCGGCCCGATGCGCCCAATGGCGCCGCCCCGCGCCATGGCCAAAGCCGAAATCTTCGTCGATGGCGACTACGTGGTCTATCCGACCCACGGCGTCGGCAAGGTCGAACGCATCGCCACCGAGGAAATCGCCGGCCACACGCTCGAACTGATCCACATCACCTTCGACGAAAACCGCATGACCCTGCGCGTGCCGACCACCAAGGCCCGCACTGCCGGCCTGCGCAAGCTCGCCTCGCGCAAGCAGTTCGACGACGTGCTCGCCGTGCTGAAGGGCAGGGCACGCATCAAACGCACCATGTGGTCGCGCCGCGCCCAGGAATATGAGGCGAAAATCAACTCCGGCGACCCGGCCGCCATCGCCGAAGTCGTCCGCGACCTGCACCGCAACGCCGGCCAGCCGGACCAGAGCTTCTCGGAACGCCAGATCTACGAATCCGCCCTGGACCGCCTCGCCGCGGAATACGCAGCACTTGAGAAAATCGACAAAGCCACGGCAATCGAACGGCTGATCGCGCATCTGAAGTCGGAATAAGGAAAAAAGGGAAGGCTACTTTTTGTGAACAAAAAGTAGCAAAAAAACTTTGCTATGCTGGGCTATGGGCGTTGTCTCCGACACAGCCTATGGCCCAGCATAAATAAAAGTTTTTGCGCCGCTTTTTTCAAAAAGCGGCTGCTTCCTTTGCCTCAAGCTGCCGTGCAGATCGCCCCGGCCTTGATTTCATCGTCCACCAGATCTTCGAACGTCGCGAAATTGTCAGCGAAGCGTTTCACCAGCGCGGCGGCGGCTTGGTCGTAAGCGGCTTTGTCGGACCAGGCGGCGCGGGGGTCGAGCACCTCGTCCGGCACGCCGTCGACATGTTGGGGGATTTCCAGTCCGAAGGACGGGTCGGTGCGGAAGCTGGCGTGATCGAGCTTGCCTGCCAGAACGGCGCGGAGCAGCGCGCGGGTATGGGCGATCGACATGCGCCTACCGGTGCCGTAGGCGCCGCCGGTCCAGCCGGTATTCACCAGCCAGCATGAGGTGCCGTGTTCCTTGATCAGTGCCTGCAGCAGCCTGCCGTAGACATCCGGGTGGCGCGGCAGGAAGGGGGCGCCGAAACAGGTGGAGAAGGTCGCCTGCGGTTCGGCGCCAAGGCCTTTCTCGGTGCCGGCGACGCGCGCCGTGTAGCCGGAGAGGAAGTGGTACATCGCCTGTGCCGGGCTCAGCCGGGCGAGCGGCGGCAGCACGCCGAACGCATCCGCGGTCAGCATCACCACGTGCCTGGGCGTGGCGGCGCGGCCGGAGAGCGCGACATGCGGGATGAACTCGACGGGATAGCAGGAGCGGGTGTTCTCGGTGAAGGTGGTGTCGGTGAGGTCAAGATGACCTTGGGGGTCGGCGACCACGTTTTCCAACACGGCGCCAAAGCGATGCGAGGCGGCCCAGATTTCCGGCTCGTTCTCCTGGCTGAGATTGACGACCTTGGCGTAGCAACCGCCCTCGAAATTGAAGACGCCATCGGCGCTCCAGCCATGCTCGTCATCGCCGATCAGGCGGCGCGACGGGTCGGAGGAGAGGGTGGTCTTGCCGGTGCCGGACAGGCCGAAGAACAAGGCGGTATCGCCGTCACGGCCGATATTGGCGGAACAATGCATCGGCAAAACCCCGCGCGGCGGCAAGATCCAGTTCATGACCGTGAAGATCGATTTCTTGATCTCGCCGGCATATTCGGTGCCGGCGATGACGATCATTTTTTCCGCGAAGGACAAAGCGATGGCGGTGGAGGAGCGCACGCCGTCGATCACCGGGTCGGCCTCGAAATCCGGAGCATGCAGGATCACGTAATCCGGCACGAACCCGGGCAACTCGGCAACGGGCGGGCGGATGAACATGTTGCGCGCGAACAGAGCGTGCCAGGCGCCGGTGGTCACCAGGCGCACGCGCACGCGGTGAGCGGGATCGGCCCCGGCATACAGGTCCTGGGTGAACAGCTCGCGTCCTTGCAGATAGGCCTGGACGCGGGATTTCAGACCTAAAAATTTCTGTTCCGGCAGTTTCTGGTTGACCTTGCCCCACCACACATCCCCGGTCGTCGCGGGCTCATCGACCACGAATTTGTCGGCGACCGAGCGGCCGGTATGCACGCCGGTGCGCACGATCAGCGCGCCCTCGGCGGAGAGCCTTCCTTCGCCCTTGCGCAAGGCGTGGGCGACCAAGGCGGGCGCGGTAAGATTCGCATGCAGCGCCGCAGCGACGCGGACGCCGGTGCCGGCCAAGGGAACAGAATCGCGGAGGGGTGAGAGATCGGTCACGTGGTTCACAGTCATTCCTCGGAGTTTTTGCGTTTTCTAGGGTCTCTTTTCTTAGCAGAGGTGCAGCCCGCATCAATCATTACGATTATGTAGAATTGTATAAATTTCGTGGTGCAGTGCAGCGATTTGCAACGGCGCGGCGGCGGCAAACCCGCCTACGTAGTACACCTCGTCAGGTTTGAGCATCCAAAAATAAAAATCTCCAAATCCCGCGTACAGTTCTGCGTAAGGATGAATGCGCAGATACGCCGCTCGGGCCGCTACATCCTGGGTAGGATGGGCGGTGCCGCGCAATGTGAGACGCGGCGTGGTCTGCGGGTTTGCATCCGCCGCGACGCCGGTGACGAGCAAGGCGCAGCGCGGATCGGCGCGCAAATGCTTGGTGTGGGCGGAGAGTTCCGAGAGCAGGAGGAGCACAAAACCATCCGGCCCCAGCGCCGGGGTGACCAGCGCCGCGTGCGGCCGCCCGGCCTCGATGGTCGCCAACGTGCCGCTGCGCGCGGCTTGCAAAAGCGCCGCCGCCTCCCTGATAAAATTGCGCTCTTGATTTGCTGCCATAATCCGGTCACTCCCTCACTGCACAACTGTCTTCAATGCAGATACACCTTCCCAATGCCATCCCTCGAAAATATGAGCTGCAGCCGATGAAACACACGATCGCCTTGGTGGATGACGACCGCAACATCGTGACCTCCGTGCAAATGACCCTGGAGCAGGAAGGGTTCGAGGTGCGGACCTTCACCGACGGCGAATCCGCGCTGCAGGCGCTGCTCGCCAAGCCGGCCGATCTTGCCGTGCTGGACATCAAGATGCCGCGCATGGACGGGATGGAGCTGCTGCAAAAACTGCGCGCGCGCACGGCCATGCCGGTGATCTTCCTCACCAGCAAGGATGACGAGCTCGACGAGCTGATGGGTCTGCGCCTCGGCGCCGACGACTACATCACAAAACCGTTCAGCCAGCGTCTGCTGATCGAGCGTATCCGCGCGCTGCTGCGCCGCAACGAGACCTCCAAGGCCGAGGGTTCAGGTGCGACGCCGGCCACCGTGATCACCCGCGGCCAGCTGACCCTGGACGAGACCAAGCATCAATGCCTGTGGAAGGGCCAGGACATCCAGCTGACCGTGACCGAGTTCCTGCTGGTAAAGGCGCTGGCCGCCCGCCCCGGCCTGGTGAAGTCCCGCGACCAGCTGATCGATGCCGCCTACGGTGACAACGTCTATGTGGATGACCGCACGATCGACAGCCATGTGAAGCGGCTGCGCAAGAAATTCCGCAACCAGGACGAGGAATTCGACCAGATCGAAACCCTCTACGGCATCGGCTACCGGTACAAGGAAGCGTGATCGTCCCGCTTGCCGGAACATCGCATGGCTAAGCGGCTGCGCGTCTCGCGCCTGTTGCGCGACATCCTGCTGGTGAATCTGCTCCCCGTGGCGCTGATTTTCGCGGCGTTGTTCTATCTCGACCAGTACCAGCAGGGGCTGCTCGCCGCCGAGGTGACGGCCTTGCGCGAACAGGCGCGGATCTATGCCGGCGCGCTGTCGCAGAGCGCGGTGCAGAACAATGCCGGCGGCCAGGCTGCGCTCAACCCGGACCTCGCCCAGCCGCTGCTGTTCCAGCTGACCGAGCCGACGCCCAACGCCCTGGCGCTGATCTACGGACCGGACGGCACGCTCATCGCCAACTCCCGGGTGCATCCCGGCACCAATGGCGCGATCGTCACCACGCCGCTCGCAGCCCCGCCGCCGCCCGGCCTGTTCAACCGGGTGGTCAGCTATCTGTACGACCACCTGGCCGGCTCGCTGACCGGCGAGGCGGATGGCGAAATTTTGAGTTCTCCAGGTGCCGGCGAAAACCCGGATACGCTGGGCTGGCAGCCGGATGCGCGCGAGGCTCTGCAGCTCACCCAGACCGCGCCCGGCCAGGAAGCCACCCCCTTCGTGCGGCGCGACGCGCAGCACCAGCTGCTGATCACCGTGGCCGAGCCGATCCAGCACGCGCAGCAGAATGTCGGCACCGTGCTGCTGACGCGCGAGGCGGGCGATGTCGACCGCGCGGTGCTGGCGATCCGGATTTCCATTCTCGGCCTGTTCGCGCTGGCCCTGGCGCTCACCGTCATCGTCTCGCTCTATCTCGCCCGCACCATCGCCCGGCCGATCCTGCGCCTGGCCCACGCCGCGACGCTGATGCGCGAGGGCAGGGCGCGCACCGAGGCACCGCCGGAATGGATCAGCGACCGCAACGACGAAATCGGCACCTTGGCCCGAGCGCTGGAAGGCTCAGCGACAGCGCTCTGGGCGCGGATGGACGCGATCGAGCAGTTCGCCGCCGATGTCAGCCATGAAATCAAGAACCCGCTCTCCTCGATCCGCTCGGCGATCGAGACGCTGGCCCGTGTGGAAGATCCCGCGCGCGCCTCAAAGCTGCTCGCCATCATCACCCAGGACGTGGCGCGGCTGGACCGGCTGATCACCGATATTTCAGACTCTTCGCGCCTGGACTCCGAACTCTCCCGCGCCGCCCCGGAATTGGTGGATATGGCCCGTATCCTGGCGACGCTGGCGGAAATCCACGACGCCACGCGCAAGGAAGATAGCCCTCACGTGGTGCTCGACGCGCCCCCGAGCGGGCTGCTGGTGCGCGGCGCCGAGCCGCGCCTGGTACAGGTGCTGCGCAACCTGATCGGCAACGCCATCTCCTTCAGCCCCGCGAACGGCACCATCTGGCTGCGCGGGCGCGAAACCGGCGGCATGGTGGAGCTGGCGGTGGAGGATGAGGGCCCCGGCATTCCCGACGGCAAGCTGGACGGGGTCTTCGACCGTTTCTATTCCGAGCGGCCGCAGAACGAACAGTTCGGCAGCCACTCCGGCCTCGGCCTGTCAATTTCGCGGCAGATCGTCGAAGCGCATCAGGGGCGCATCGCCGCGGAAAACCGCCGTGACGAAGATGGCGCGGTGCGCGGCGCGCGGTTCGTGATACGTTTGCCAAAGGCGGAGGCATAAGAAGAAAGTAGCCGCTTTTAAAAAAGCGGCGCAAAAATTTTTGTTATGCTGGGTCATGGGCGTTGTCCCCGACAACGCCTCAGGCCCAGAGTAATAAAGTTTTTTGCTACTTTTTGTTCACAAAAAGTAGTCCTTAAGCTTCTTCGCGCAAAGGTTTGAAATGATCACGGTCATCGAACACCCGCTGGTGCAGCACAAGCTCACGCTGCTGCGCCGGCGCGAAACCGGCACCTCCGAATTCCGGCGCCTGTGCCGGGAGATCAGCCTTCTGATGGGCTACGAGGTGCTGCGCGACCTGCCCCTGGAGCCGGTCGCCATCGACACCCCGCTGGAGCCGATGCAGGCGTTCCAGGTTTCCGGCAAGAAACTCTGCTTTGTGTCGATCCTCCGCGCCGGCGCCGGCATTCTCGAGGGGTTGCTGGACCTGGTGCCCTCAGCCCGGGTCGGGCATCTCGGGCTGTACCGCGACCCGATCAGCCACGAGCCGGTCGAGTATTATTTCAAGGCGCCGGATGGGCTCGGGGCCCGCCTGTGCATCGTCGTCGACCCGATGCTGGCGACCGGCCATTCCGCCGTCGCCGCGGTGACGAAGCTGAAACAGGCCGGGGCGAAAGACATCAAGTTCGTCTGCCTGCTGGCCGCCCCGGAGGGCATGCGCGCGTTCACCTCGGCGCATCCGGACGTGCCCGTCATCACCGCCGCCCTGGACCGCCAGCTCGACGACCACGCCTATATCCGCCCCGGCCTCGGCGACGCCGGCGACCGGCTGTTCGGGACTAAGTAAGGAAGCAGCCGCTTTTTAAAAAAAGCGGCGCAAAAATTTTTGTTATGCTGGGCCATGGGCGTTGTCGCCGACAAAGCCCATGGCCCAAATTAATAAAGTTTTTTTGCTACTTTTTGTTCACAAAAAGTAGCCTTCCCTTTTCCTAAAAGCCCCAGGATACGGTCCGCATCCTCCGTCCGGCAGATCAGCAGGTCGGGCAGGTACGGGTCGGCGTTGTTGTAGACCAGCGGTGTGCCGTCGATGCGCGAGACGTGCAGTCCGGCGGCCAGCGCCACCGCGGCGGGGGCGCAATTGTCCCACTCATACTGCCCGCCGGAATGCAGATAGATATCCGCCGCGCCGCGCAGGATCGCCATGGTCTTGGCGCCGGCCGAACCCATCGGCACCAGGTCGGCGCCAAGCGCCGCGGCCACGGCAACGGCCTCGGCGGCCGGGCGCGTGCGGCTGACCAGCATTCTGGGCCGGGCAGGGGCACGGGGAATTTCCAGATCGGGACCGGAGCAGAAAATCAGGCCTAGGGCGGGCAGGGCGACCGCGCCGGCGACCGGCACGCCATCGACGGTCAGCGCGACATGCACCGCCCAATCCTCCCGCGCCTCGCCATATTCGCGCGTGCCGTCCAGCGGATCGACGATCCAGACCCGGCGGGCCGACAGCCTTGCCGGGTTGTCCTGCTCCTCCTCGGAGAGCACGGCGTCGTCCGGGCGCTGTGCGGCCAGGGCCTCCATGATGAAGGCGTTGGCGGTACGATCCCCGGCCTTGCCCAGCGCCTTGCCTGCAAACAGGCCGGAGCGCTGCAATTGCAGGAGCAGGTTTCCGGCGATGGTGGCGATCTGTCCCGCCAGTTCCACATCGGCCGATTGGATCAAGGACGTGCTCATGGGATCAGCGTCTCGACAATGAGGTCGGCGGCTTCCTCCGGCGTCATCTTCATCGTGTCGATACGCAGCTCAGCCGCGGTCGGCGGCTCGTACGGGCTGTCGATGCCGGTGAAGTTTTTCAGCTGGCCGGCGCGGGCCTTTTTGTAGAGCCCCTTCACGTCGCGCGCCTCGGCATCGGCGAGCGGCGTGTCGACAAAAATCTCGATGAACTCGCCCGGCGCCATCATGTCGCGCACCATCTGCCGCTCGGCGCGGAACGGGCTGATGAAGGCGGTGAGCACGATCAGCCCGGCATCGGTCATCAGCTTCGCCACCTCGCCGATGCGGCGGATGTTCTCCACCCGGTCGGCCTGGGTGAAGCCCAGATCCTTGTTCAGCCCATGGCGCACATTGTCGCCGTCGAGCAGGAAGGTGTGGCGGTTCATGCGCACCAGCCGCTTCTCGACCAGATTGGCGATGGTGCTCTTGCCGGCGCCGGAGAGGCCGGTGAACCACAGCACCGCCGGCTTCTGGTTTTTCAACCCGGCATGGGTCTCACGGGAAACATCCAGCGCCTGCCAGTGCACATTCTGCGACCGACGCAGCGAAAAATTCAACATGCCGGCGGCGACCGTGGCGTTGCTGAGCTTGTCGATCAGGATGAAGCCGCCGAGCGTGCGGTTCTCCGCATAGGGCTCGAAGGGGATCGGCCGGTCGGTGGTGACGTTGGCGACGCCGATCCCGTTCAGCTCCAGCGTCTTGGCGGCCGTGTGCTCCAGCGTGTTGACGTTGACCTGATATTTCGGCGCGTGGATCGTGGCCGTGACCGTCTGCGTGCCGAGCTTGAGCCAATAGGGGCGGCCGGGCAGCAGCGCCTCATCGGCCATCCAGACGATCGTCGCCTCGAACTGGTCGGCGACCTGCACCGGCGTGTCGGCCGCCGTGATCACGTCGCCGCGCGAGCAATCGATCTCATCGGCGAAGCAGAGCGTGACCGATTGCCCCGCCACCGCCGTCTCCAGATCGCCGTCCAGCGTGACGATGCGCGTGATGGCGGAGGTCTTGCCCGAGGGCAGCACGCGGATGGCATCGCCCGGGCGGATGCTGCCGCTGGCGATGAGCCCGGCGAAACCACGGAAATCGAGGTTCGGCCGATTCACCCATTGCACCGGCATCCGAAATTTTTTGGTCCCGGCGCTCGTGACGTCCAGCTCCACTGTTTCCAGATGCTGGATCAGCGGCACGCCGGAATACCACGGCGTGTTCGTGGAACTGGCGGTGACGTTATCGCCGACGAAGCCGGAAATCGGCATGGGCGTGAACGACACGATGCCGATGCTTTTGGCGAAGGCGGCGTAATCGGCGACGATGGCATCGTATTTCGCCTGGTCGTAGCCGATCAAGTCCATCTTGTTGACGGCCAGCACGATGTTCCTGATGCCGATGAGATACGCCAGGTAGCTGTGCCGGCGCGTCTGCGTCAGCACGCCCTTGCGTGCGTCGATCAGGATGATCGCGAGGTCGGCGGTGGAGGCGCCAGTGACCATGTTGCGCGTGTACTGCTCATGGCCGGGCGTATCGGCGACGATGAATTTGCGCTTCTCGGTGGCGAAAAACCGGTAGGCGACGTCGATGGTGATGCCCTGCTCACGTTCCGCTGCCAAGCCATCCACCAGCAACGCGAAATCGATGTTCTGGCCTTGCGTGCCGACGCGCTTGGAATCCGCTTCGAGCGCCGCCAGCTGATCTTCGAAGATCATCTTGGAATCATAGAGCAGCCGGCCGATCAGCGTGGACTTGCCGTCATCGACCGAGCCGCAGGTGATGAAGCGCAACAGCGATTTGTGCTGGTGCTGCAACAGATAGGCGTCGATATCGGCGGCGATCAGCGCGTCCGCCTGATAGGAGGGAGCAGAATTGTCCATTAGAAATACCCTTCCTGCTTCTTCTTTTCCATGCTGGCGGACTGGTCGTGGTCGATGGCGCGGCCCTGGCGCTCGGAGGTGGTGGTGAGCAGCATTTCCTGGATCACTTCCGGCAAGGTCGTGGCTGCGGATTCCACCGCACCGGTCAGCGGGTAGCAGCCGAGCGTGCGGAAACGGATGCTCTTCTCCTCCGGCACTTCACCGGGCTTCAAGCGGAAGCGTTCATCGTCGACCATCAACAGCAGCCCGTCGCGCCGCACCACCGGGCGCGACGCTGCGAAATACAGCGGCACGATCGGGATGGTCTCCAGATGGATGTATTGCCAGATGTCCAGCTCGGTCCAGTTGGAGATCGGAAAGACGCGGATGCTCTCGCCCTTGGCCTTGCGCGCGTTGTAGAGATTCCACAATTCCGGGCGCTGGTTCTTCGGGTCCCAACGATGATTGGCGGAGCGGAAGGAGAAGATGCGTTCCTTGGCGCGGGATTTCTCCTCGTCGCGGCGCGCGCCACCAAAGGCCGCATCGAAACCATATTTGTCGAGCGCCTGCTTCAACCCTTCGGTCTTCCACAGATCGGTGTGCAACGAACCATGGTCGAACGGGTTGATGCCGCGCGCCATGGCGTCCGGGTTGTGATAGACCAGAAGCTCCATGCCGCTCTCGCGCGCCATGCGGTCGCGCAGCTCGTACATGGCCCGGAACTTCCAGGTCGTATCGACATGCAACAGCGGGAAGGGCGGTGGTGCTGGATAGAACGCCTTGCGGGCGAGGTGCAGCATCACCGCGCTGTCCTTACCAACGGAATAGAGCATCACCGGCTTCTCGGCCTCGGCCACCACCTCGCGCATGATGTGGATGGACTCCGCCTCAAGGCGTTGCAGATGGGTCAGGCGCTGCGGCGAGGCAGGAAAACTCATTTCAGGCCGGTCTCCGAATTGGGTCGACATATCCACTCCTTTAAGCGCAGCCCGCGCCGCAGGGAAACATGCCTCTTGCATGGCAGAGTATATAATTCCCTAAAAACCACAAAAACCCGACAAAAAAGAAAGGGCTTCTTTTTGTGAACAAAAAGAAGCAAAAAAACTTTATTAACCTGGGCTATGGGCGTTGTCGCCTACACCGCCCATAGCCCAGCATAACAAAAGTTTTTGCGCCGCTTTTTTCAAAAAGCGGCTTCTTTCTTTCTCTGCACATAAAAAAGGGCCGCATCTCGCGATGCGGCCCTTTTCCGGCGGTAAGCTCCGGCTCAGCCAGGAATGATCCAGGGGATCAGATATTGCTGGACCGCCACGAGGATGGCGATCAGCACGGTGAACACCACCGAGTGGATGAAGGTGCGGGCGAACACCTTACCCTCCTGCCCGACCATGCCCACCACCGACACGCCGGTGGCGATGTTCTGCGGCGAGATCATCTTGCCCATCACGCCGCCGGAGGAGTTGGTGGCGGCGAACAGGATCGGGTTGAGGTGCAGCTGGCGCGCCGCCACCGTCTGCAGATTGCCGAACAGCGCGTTGCCCGACGTGTCGCTGCCCGAGAGCATCACCGCGATCCAGCCCAGGAACGGCGAGAACAGGATGAACAAGTGCCCGGTCGAGGCGAGGCCGAGGCCAAGCGTGTAGGCGAGACCGGAATAGTTCAGCAGGTAGGCGAGGCCGACGATCAGCATCACCGTGACCACCGCGATCCAGGCCTGACGGATCGTGGTGCCGATGCACTTGAAGAACCCGGCGGGCGAGAGGCCGGTGACGAAGGCGGTGATGACCGCCGAGACCAGGATCGCGGTACCGGTGGCCAAAGGCTGGAAGCCCCAGACCGCGGCATAGGGCTTGCCATGATACAGGGTGATCGAAATCGCCTTGTCCAGGCCCGGCCAATGGATCAGCTGCTGGCCTATATTGGCGATATTCAACAGGGTCCAGACGATCACGACGATCGAGACGATCACCCAGGGCACCCAGCCCTGCCAGGGTGAGATGCCGGACGTGCGCTCAGCATCCAGCACATGATCCTCGATCGCGAATTCCGCGTCATAGGCCGGTTTCCAGGACTGCAGGAACAGCACGGTGACGACCAGCGAGCCGAGCGAGGCCAGCACGTCGGTCAGCGCGTAGTTGATGTAGTTGGACGTAATGGCCTGGAACACCGCGAAGCTGCCGCCGGCGACCACCAACATCGGCCACAGCGCCTTGATCGAGCGCCAGCCGCCATACAACGCTGTGACATAGAACGGCAGAATGAACGCCATGACCGGCAGCTGGCGGCCGACCATCTGGCCGAGCTGGTGCGCCGGCAGGCCGCTGACGGCGCCCAGCACCGTGATGGGCACGCCCAGCGCGCCGAAGGCGACCGGGGCGGTGTCGAAGATCAGCGCGAAGACCAGCGCGTCCATCGGCTTGAAGCCGACCATGATCAGCAGCGAGCCGATGATGGCGATCGGCGTGCCAAACCCGGCGATGCCTTCCAGCAGCGCGCCGAAACAGAAGGCGAGCACCACCAGCACGACCCGGCGGTCATTCGGCAAATACTCGAGCACCCAGGCGCGGAACGCGTCGAAGCGGCCGGTCGCGACGGCAATGTTATACAGGAGCAAGGCGGCGAGAACGATCCACATCACCGGCCAGACGGCGAACACCGCGCCGTTGGCGGTGGCGTCCAGCGCCAGGCCCACCGGCATCTGCCAGAGCGTGACGGCGATGACGAGCCCGACGATCAGCCCGGAAAGAGCCGCCTGCCAGGCCGCGCGGCGCAGCACGCCGAGCAGCAGCAGCACGACGGCCACCGGCAGAATCGCGACGATCGTGGAGAGTCCGAGACTCCCCCCGACGGGCGTGATCAATTGTTGGAACATGAGACCTCCTCGAAAGATTTTTGATTAAAAGGGCCGGATGCGCGCGGCGCCGGCCCGTACGGTCAGCAGCGGCGGGGCTTCGCGCCATGACCGGATGACGAATCGACCAGGGTTTTACGCCGGTCCTGAGGTGCCGCTGGTGCACGATAGCCCATCTGCACTGGCATAAGTCTTCGTTTCCCCGGTTTTGTTAGTCGTTCCCTGCATAATACTGCCGGGTTGTCTCGCTTGTACCGGAGGGTTTTTGGAAGCACCAGAGGCTTTTTCCACTCCGGCACGGTTATTTCGTGTCAGAAAGAAGAAAGAAGCCGCTTTTTGAAAAAAGCGGCGCAAAAACTTTTGTTATGCTGGGCCAGTGGCGTTGGAACCAGCACGGTCTAAACTAACAAAGGTTTATGCTGGGTCATGGGCGTTGTCGACGCCAACGCCCGCGGCCCGGCAGCCTCAGCGCTGCAGCACGTAGCTTCCCGGGGCCGGCGCGAGCGCAGGGGCGCCGGAGCGCGCTTTGAGCCAGCCGGACCAGGACGGCCACCAGGACCCTTCCAGGCAGGTGGCGGCTTTCTGCCATTCCTCGGGCGGCACATAGAGATCGCCCGGCTTGCGGTTGAGCAGGCAGAAGAAAGTCTGTTCCTTCTCCGGCTCAGGCGGGCAAGGGGGTTCATTGGGACTGACGGCGACGCCCGGCGCCAGGCCGCGTTTACCCGCCAGGCGGGAGCGCCCGGTGGGCGGCAAACCCGCTTCCGCCGTCACGGCGCGGTGAATTCGCTTTTTTTCGCGGCGACGCTGGGCCGCTGCTCATGGCTCATGGACGGGCCGGAGCGCTCCAGCATTGCCCCCAGCAGGATCGCGTTGGCGCGCATCAAGGCCTGGCAGTAATTGATATGCGCTTGGGCGACGCCACGCGCGGCCTCGCTGTACCGTTCGAACATCTGCAACGAGGGCATCAGCTTCTGCTGCGCCAGCAGCATGTCCCGCGACAATTCAAAAACCGCGAACGGGTCACCAGGGTAACGATGGGTCTGATCATGGTCGGTCATGGTCGCTGTTCCTTCTGAACCGGTCCCAATACGCGCATTAATTTGGTCCGCCGGCGTTGACCTCGATCAAGTCGACTGGGGGGTAAAAAAAGCGGCGCAAAAACTTTTACTATGCTGGGTCATGGGCGTTGTCGCTGACAAAGCCCATGACCCAGCATAGTAAAGTTTTTTTGCTACTTTTTGTTCACAAAAAGTAGCCTTCTCTTTCCCTTCCCTTCGCAGGTTCCAATCCCGCTCTTTATAACGCCAACCGGGCCGTGCTAGGCGACAAAGATGTCCGAACGCACCGTTTCCCCCGACCTCGACATCGCCCGGGCCGCGCGCCTGCTCCCGATCCAGGAGATCGCCGACAAACTCGGCATCCCGCCGGAGGCGGTGTATCGTTACGGTCCGCACAAGGCGAAGGTGGCGCTGGATTTCGCAGCACACGCCTCCACCCGGCCGCGTGGCAAGCTGATCCTGGTCACGGCGATCAGCCCGACCCCGGCCGGCGAGGGTAAAACCACGACCACGATCGGGCTGGGCGACGCGCTGCGCCGGCAGGGGGCGCGGGCGGCGATCTGCCTGCGCGAGCCGAGCCTGGGGCCGTGCTTCGGCGCCAAAGGCGGGGCCACCGGCGGCGGCCACGCCCAGGTCGTGCCGATGGAGGACATCAACCTGCATTTCACCGGCGACATGCACGCCATCGCGGCGGCGCATAACCTGCTCGCGGCGATGATCGACAACCACATTTTCTGGGGCAACGCGCTGGGGCTGGACACGCGGCGCATCGTCTTCCGCCGCGTGGTCGACCTCAACGACCGGGCCTTGCGCGACATCGTGGTGGGCCTCGGCGGCGCCAACAACGGCGCGCCGCGCCAGACCGGGTTCGACATCACCGCCGCCAGCGAGGTGATGGCGATCTTCTGCCTCGCCCGTTCGCTGCAAGACCTGGAAACGCGGCTCGGCAATATCGTGATCGGCCGGGACCAGGCCAAACGCCCGGTACGCGCGCGCGAACTGAAAGCCGCCGGCGCGATGACGGCGCTGCTGAAGGACGCGTTCGCGCCGAACCTGGTGCAGACGCTGGAGGGCACGCCGGCCTTCATCCATGGCGGGCCGTTCGCCAACATCGCGCATGGCTGCAACTCCGTGCTGGCGACCGAGACCGCGCTCGGCCTCGCCGATTACGTGGTTACCGAGGCCGGGTTCGGCGCCGATCTCGGTGCTGAAAAATTCCTGGACATCAAATGCCGCGAGGCCGGCCTCACCCCCGCCGCCTGTGTGGTCGTGGCCACCGTGCGGGCGTTGAAAATGCATGGCGGGCTGGGGCTGAAGGAGCTGGGGGCTGAGAACGTGGCGGCGGTGCAGGCGGGCTGCGCCAACCTCGTCCGGCATGTGCGCAACATGCAGAAGTTCGGCCTGCCGGTGGTGGTGGCGATCAACCGCTTTACCGCCGACACCCCGGCCGAGCTGGCCGAAGTGGCGGCCGCCTGCCACGCGACCGGCGTGCAGGTTGTGCCCTGCAATCACTGGGCCGAAGGCGGTGCGGGCGCGCTGGCCCTGGCCGACGCGGTCATGGCGGCGGCGGACCAGAAACCGGCCTTCCGCACGCTCTACCCGGACGACATGCCGCTCGCACAAAAAATCCGCACCGTGGCCACGGAGATTTATGGCGCCGCCGAGGTCAGCTTCGAGCCGGCCGCGCAGAGCCAGCTGCAAGCCTTCGAGGCGGCCGGTTTCGGCGCCCTGCCGATCTGCATGGCCAAGACGCAATACAGCTTTTCCGCCGATCCGGCATGGAAAGGGGCGGCGGAAAATTTCACCTTGAAAATCCGCGAGGTCCGGCTCTCCGCCGGGGCCGGTTTCGTGGTGGCGCTGTGCGGCGAAATCCTCACCATGCCCGGCCTGCCGCGCCATGCCGCGGCGGAGGGGATTTTCATCGACGCGGATGGGCAGATCGGCGGGCTTTCCTAAGGAAAGGAAAAAGGAAGGCTACTTTTTGTGAACAAAAAGTAGCAAAAAAACTTTTGCTATGCTGGGTCATGGGCTGTGTCGGTGACACAGCCCATGACCCAGCATAGCAAAAGTTTTTGCGCCGCTTTTTTCAAAAAGCGGCTGCTTTCCTTCATCTGAACTTTGCCGCGCAGTTGCACGGTCGCGCACGGCGTGCCAGACATTTCGCAACAAAATCATTTGGGAAGAAGCGATTGGCCGAAGCGGTTCTAGAAACCACGGGTCTGACCAAGACGTTCAACGGCTTCAGCGCGGTCAGCGGCGTTGACTTGCGCGTGATGGCCGGCAGCATCCATGCGCTGATCGGCCCCAACGGGGCGGGGAAAACCACCTGCTTCAATTTGTTGACGAAATTCCTGAAACCCAGCGCCGGCACGATTCGCTATAAAGGCGAGGACATTACCGGGTTGAAACCGGCCGAGGTGGCGCGCCGCGGTATGGTGCGCAGCTTCCAGATCTCCGCCGTGTTCGGCCATCTCACGGCGCTGGAAAATGTCCGTATCGCGTTGCAGCGTGCGCGCGGCGGCAATTTCGATTTCTGGCGCAGCGACACGGCGTTACGGCGCTACAACGACCGCGCGCACGAGCTGCTGGCCAATGTTGGCCTGGACGATGCGGTGCAAGTCCCGGCCGCGGAACTTTCCTATGGCCGCAAGCGGGCTTTGGAAATCGCCACCACGCTGGCGCTGGACCCGGAGTTGCTGCTGCTGGACGAGCCGACCGCCGGCATGACCGAGACCGACGTGGCGCGCATCGTCGCCTTGATCAAAACCCTGCGCGCGGGCCGCACGATTCTCATGGTCGAGCATAATCTCTCGGTGGTGTCCGGCCTGTCGGATCGCATCACCGTGCTGACACGCGGCAAAATCCTGGCGGAAGGCGATTACCAGACGGTCTCACAGCACCCCGACGTGATCACCGCCTATCTGGGGACCGACCATGCTTGAAGTGGCCGGGCTGAATGCGTGGTATGACGAAAGCCATGTGCTGCACGGCATGGATTTCGAAGTGCGCGAAGGCGAGGTGGTGACGCTGCTCGGCCGCAACGGCGCGGGCAAGACCACGACGCTGAAAGCGATCATGGGGCTGCTGCCCAAGCGCACCGGCAGCATCAAATTCGGGGGCCAGGAATTGATCCGCGCCCGGCCGGACATCGTGGGCCGCGCCGGCATCGGCTTCTGCCCGGAGGAGCGCGGCATTTTCGCCGGCCTCACCGTGCAGGAGAATCTGCTCCTGCCGCCGGTCGTGGCACCGGGCGGCATGAGCATCGCGGACATCCACACGCTGTTCCCGAACCTGAAGGAGCGGGCGAAAAGCTCGGGCACCAAGCTCTCCGGCGGCGAGCAGCAGATGCTGGCGATCGCGCGCATCCTGCGCACCGGCGCGAAACTGCTGCTGCTCGACGAACCCACCGAGGGGCTGGCGCCGGTGATCGTGCAGCAGATCGGCCTGATGATCGCCGAGATCAAACGGCGTGGTTTCACCGTGCTGCTGGTGGAACAGAATTTCCGTTTCGCTGCCAGGCTGGCGGACCGGCATTATGTGGTCGAGCACGGCCAGGTGGTGGACATGATCCCCGCGCAGCTTCTCGACTCACGCATGGAGGCGCTGCAGCAACGCCTGGGAATCTAATCAACGACCAAACTAAAAAACCATAATCCTGAGGAGACAAAAAGAATGAAAATTACCCGACGCTCCGTTCTCGGCACTGCCGCCGCCGCTGCCGCCGCGGGAACGCTGCCCAGCCTGCCGGCGCGCGCCGCGGGCAAAAAACTCACCATCGGCGTGTGCAGCGATTTCTCCGGCGTGTACAGCGACATTGGCGGCGAGACCTCGGTGGCCTGCGTGCGTCAGGCGCTGCAGGATTTCGGCGCCGCGAACAAGGGCTATGACATCACCGTCATCCAGGGCGACCACCAGAACAAGCCCGATGTCGGCGCCGGCTTGGCGCGGCAGTGGTTCGACAACGGAGTCGACCTGCTGATCGACGTGCCCAACTCCGCCGTCGCGCTGGCGATCGCCGGCGTCGCCAAGGAAAAGAACAAGACCTACATCAATTCCAACGCCGGAACCACGCTGCTGACCGGCGCACAGTGCAACGCCCAGACCATTCACTGGACCTACGACACCTATATGCTGTCGCATTCCACCGGCGGCGCGGTGGTGGCGGCGGGCGGCAAGAAGTGGTTCTTCATCACCGCCAACTACGCCTTCGGCCAGCTGCTGCGCGACCAGACCTCGGCAGTGGTGAAGGCTGCCGGCGGCACCGTGGTCGGCGACGCCGCCTATCCGTTTCCGCAGACCACCGATTTCTCATCGTTCCTGGTGCAGGCGCAATCTTCCGGTGCCAACGTGCTCGGCCTTGCGAATGCCGGCAAGGACACGGTGAACTCGATCAAGCAGGCGCACCAGTTCGGCATCACGCAATCGGGCATGACGATCGCCGGGCTGCTGATCTTCCTCAACGACGTTCACGGCATCGGGCTGGACACCGCGCAGGGGTTGGTGCTGACCGAGAGTTTCTACTGGAACCTGAACAACCGCACCCGCGCCTTCACCAAGCGCGTGCTGCCGAAAACGCCGACCAACTATCCCTCGATGGGCCATGCCGGCTGCTATTCCGGCACGATGCACTTCCTGAAGGCGGTGGACGCGATCGGCGTCCCGGCCGCATCCAGCGGTGCGGCGGTGGTGACGCAGATGAAAAGCATGCCCACCGATGACGACGCGTTCGGCCACTGCACGATCCGCGAGGACGGCCGCTTCATGTGCCCGTCTTATCTGTTCCGCGTGAAAAAGCCCGGCGAGAGCAGCATCCCCTGGGATTATTACGATCTCGTGCACACCACCCCGGCGGATCTGACGTTCCAGTCGATGTCCACCGAAGGCTGCCCTCTGGTGAAGGCTTAAGCCCATGCTGATGATTTTCGGCAAGCCCTTGCCGTTGCTGTTCGGGCAGCTGCTGCTCGGCATCATCAACGGTTCGTTCTACGCCATGCTCTCGATGGGGCTGGCGATCATTTTCGGCCTGCTGAAAATCATCAACTTCGCGCATGGCGCGATGTTCATGGTGGGCGCCTTCGTCACCTGGGGGCTGCTCACCTATCTCTCCGTGAATTTCTGGTGGGCGCTGTTGCTGGCGCCCATCATCGTCGGTGCGTTCGGGCTGCTGCTCGAGCGCACGCTCATCCGCCGCATCTACAAGCTTGATATTCTCTACGGCCTGCTGCTCACTTTTGGCCTCGCGGAGATCCTGCAAGGCGGCCTCACCAATTATTTCGGCGTCTCCGGCGTCAGCTACAACGCGCCGGACCTGCTGTCGGGCGTCGTCAATCTCGGCTTCATGTATCTGCCGGTGTATCGCGGCTTCGTCATTTTCGCGGCGATCCTCGTCTGCGGCGCCACCTGGTTCCTCATCGAAAAGACCCGGCTCGGCGCCCTGTTGCGCGCCGCCACGGAGAATCCGGGCCTCGTGCAATCCTTCGGCGTCAACGTGCCGCGCCTCATCGCCCTCACCTTCGCCTTCGGCGTCGGGCTGGCGGGACTGGCCGGCGTGCTGGCGGCGCCGCTCTATTCGGTCAATCCCGATATGGGGTCTGAACTGATCAACACCGTGTTCGCGGTGGTGGTGATCGGCGGCATGGGCTCGATCGGCGGCGCCATCCTCACCGGCTTCGCGCTCGGCATCATCGAGGGATTCACCGACGTGTTCTATCCCCCGGGCTCGGCCGTGGTGGTGTTCGTGGTCATGGCCATCGTGTTGCTGGCGCGCCCCGCCGGGCTGTTCGGAAAGCTCGCATGAGATTCGGTTTCTCCACAGCCCAGCTCATCGGGTTCGCGCTGATGACGCTGGCCATCATCGTCGCCCCGTTCTTCATCTACCCGATCGTTGTCATGCAGGTGATGTGCTACGCGGTGTTCGCCATGGGTGCGAACCTGCTGATGGGCTCGCTCGGCCTGCTCTCACTCGGCCAGGCGGCGTATTTCGGCATTGGCGGCTATGTCACCGGCTATCTCGTGCAGAGCATGGGCCTGACGCCGGAAGTTGGGATCATCGCCGCGGCACTGGTCGCGGGTGCGCTCGGCGCGGTGTTCGGCTGGCTCGTGATCCGCCGCCAGGCGATCTATTTCGCGATGATCACCCTGGCCCTGGCGCAGATCGTGTATTTCTTCTCCGTCGAGGTAACCGGCTTCACCGGCGGCGAGAACGGCATCCAGGGCATCCCGCGCAGCGCCCTATTCGGCGTGCTGCCGCTGCGCAGCGATACCACGATGTACGTGCTGGTGGCGGTGATTTTTCTCGGCTGCTTCCTGTTCGTGCACCGCATCATGCATTCGCCCTTCGGCCAGGTGGTGAAGGCGATCCGCGAGAACGAGCCGCGCGCCATCTCGCTCGGCTACAAGGCCGAACAGTATAAGTGGATCGCCTTCATCCTCGCCGCCACGCTGGCCGGCATCGCCGGCGGCACCAAGGCGATGGTGATGGGCATCGAAACTCTCTCCGATGTCGGCGCCGCCGCCTCGGGGCTGGTGGTGCTGATGGTGCTGCTGGGCGGCATCGGCACGATTTTCGGGCCGCTGATCGGCGCGCTCATCGTCATCGCCATGCAGTATTATCTGGCGCCGTTCGGGGCCTGGGTGATCGTCATCCAGGGCCTGATTTTCGTCGCCTGCGTGCTGGTGTTCCGCCGCGGGGTGATCGGCGAACTGGCCGTTCGGCTGAAGACCTCTCTTTAAAAGGAAGTAAGCAGCCGCTTTTAAAAAAGCGGCGCAAAAATTTTTGTTATGCTGGGGCATGGGCGTGTCGCCGATAACGCCCTTGGCCCAGCGTAGCAAAGTTTTTTTGCTACTTTTTGTTCACAAAAAGTAGCCTTCCTTTTTCCTTTACGGCAACGCGGGCAAGCGCGCGCCGTTGGGCGCAGGCGTTCGGGCGGTGTTCAGCACCAGGCCTAGCAAGCCGTAATAGCCGGCGATGGCGACCAGATCGAGCATCCCCGCCTCACCGAACTGGCGCACCGCGCGGGCGTAGGTGGCATCGCTGACGCTGCGATGCGCCTCCAGCTCGGCGAGAAACTCCCATGTCACCGCCTCGTCCTCGGGCATCAGCTCCGGCCGGCGTCCCTCGGCGATGGCGGCGACCACCAGCGGGCGCACGCCCTCCTGCAAGGCCAGCGGCTGATGGATCGCCCATTCCACCTGCTGGCTGTAAGCCCGCGCCACGGTGAGGATGGCGAATTCGCGGATGCGGCCGGGCAGGGAGCTCTCATAGCGCAGATAGGCGCCAAGTTTTTCCACGCGGGCGAGCAGTGCGGGGTTGCGCAGCATCGGGATGAACGGGCCCTGGAACACGCCGCGCGCCCCGCCGACCAGGGCGGCCTTCGCCGCCGCCTGCTCCAGCGTCAGTTCGGCATCCGCGATCGGGGGCAGCCGGTCCGTGCTCATCGCTCACCCCGCCCGCAGGGGAAAGCGCCTGCGTTTCGGCGCCGGCTCCTGCAACAGGGCCTCCACATCCTCGGACCTGGCAATGACTTCCTCCCGTGCATAGGCTTCATGATTGGCCTCGATTGTGGCGATGTCATACAGATAATTGACCATGATGCCATGCGATTCCTGCAGGCCGCGCGGCCCGTAATTGCCCCGCCAATTGATCCGCTCCAGCCGCGCGCCATTGCCGAGATGGAACCGCGCCACCGGGTCCTGCGCGCCTTTGCCCGGACGCACGGTGGTCAGGTAGATGGCGCAGAGCCGCAGCAGCGGCGGTTGCAGCGCCGCCGCTTCCGGGCCGTCCCACCATGCCGGAAGGGCCAGCGCCGCGCGCAGCAATTTGGCGTCGTCCTCCGCCTCGCCCCCGGCGACGGCCGCCAGCGCCGCGCGATCGGCCGGCCGCAGGGCCTTCGCGAGAAGCGCCTCGTCAGAAACATGTTTGGCCAGCCACGCGGCAAAGCCGGGCACTGGGGAGAGCGTCGAAAAACGGTGCAGTTGCGGCAACTCGGTGCGCAGCTCCTCCACCACCTGCTTGATCAGGAAATTGCCGAAGGAGATGCCGCGCAGCCCGTCCTGGCAGTTGGAGATGGAGTAGAAAATCGCCGTGTCGGCTTGTGCCGCGCCAAGACGTTGCTCATTCTCATCAGTGTCGCGCGCGAGCAGGCCCTGCACCGCGCCGGCCAGCCCGGTGACCAGGGCGACCTCGACAAAAATCAGCGGCTCGCCAGGCAGCGCCGGGTGGAAGAAGCCGAAGCAGCGCCGGTCCGGCGCCAGGCGGCGGCGCAGATCGTCCCAGCCCTGGATCTCGTGCACCGCCTCATAGGTGATCAATTTGTCCAGCACCGCGGCCGGCGTGTTCCAGTCGATCCGCCGCAGTTCCAGGAACCCCCGGTTGAACCAGGAAGCGAGCAGGTGCAGCAGGTCGGCGTCCAGCGGCTGCAGCTCCGGATGCGCCTTCAGCAGGAGCAGCAGTTCCTTGCGCATCGCCACCAACATGGCGGTGCCGCCGGGCGACATGTTCATCCGCCGCAGCAGTTCCTGGCGCACCGGCTCGGCTGCCGCGGCAAGGTCGGCGGCCGTCTGCGCCGTCGCCGCTGCCAGATAGGCCTGCGCCGCGGCGGTGAGGCGCGCCGGCGCGGGCGTGAAATTGATCGCCAGGAAGCGATAAAATTCCAGTCGTTGCGCGGCATCGAGGGTGGAGAGCCCGCCGTGCAGCTCGCGCGCCACGGCCGCCCCCGAAGCCTCGCCGCGGTTGGAGATCAGCGCCTCGGCGAGCAGGCAGGCACGCTCCCCCGGGCCGATCGAACTGGCCGGCAGGCGCGCAAAGCGCCGGCCGCGATCGGCGATCGACGACCACACCCGGCTCACCCCCAGACGGTCCATCCAGGAGCGGGCGAAGACGGCTTTGACCTCCGGTTTGGCGGGCGATACGGCGCTTTCGGCGTCGGACATGAGGCGTTCTCCCCAACAGACGGCACGGTGAGCTTACGCAGTGTCCTGCGTGAGTTCAATCAGAGTTCTGAGAGCAGGATAGGTGTAGAAGACTACTTTTTGTGAACAAAAAGTAGCAAAAAAACTTTGCTATGCTGGGCCATGGGCGGTGTCTGTGACAACGCCCATGGCCCAGCATAGCCAAAAGTTTTTGCGCCGCTTTTTTCAAAAAGCGGCCACTTTCCTTTCTTCAAACTCGTGCAAAAAAAACTAGACCATGATTGATCTAAGGCAATCATGGTCTAGTAACAGATGAATCCCCGGAGACTTGTTGATGCTTGGCAAACTTGAATATCTGATCGCCCTGGCGGCGGAGCGCAATTTTGGTCGCGCCGCGGAGCGCTGTGGCGTGGCGCAGCCAAGCTTCTCCGCGGGCATCCGCGCGCTGGAAGAGGCGATGGGCGTGCCCCTGGTGCTGCGCAGCTCGCGCTTTCAGGGCTTTACCCCGGAAGGCGAGATCGTGCTGGACTGGGCGCGGCGCATCACCGGCGATGTCTATGCCATGCGCGACAACGTCAACCGGCTGCGCCAGGGAATGACCGGGCTGCTGCGCATCGCCGCGATCCCGACCGCGCTGGCGACCCTCACCGAGATCACCACCCCGTTCCGCGAGCGCCATCCGGCGGTGCGGTTCAACCTGCAATCCTGCACCTCCGCCGAGGTGCTGGCGCGGCTGAACAATCTCGATATCGATGCCGGGATCACCTATCTGGACAACGAGCCGATCGGCCGCACCCGCTGCATCCCGCTCTATGAGGAGCGCTACCGCCTGCTCACCTCGGAATCCGCCCCGCTGGGCGACCGCGCCCAGGTGACCTGGGCCGAGGTCGGGAAAATTCCCCTGTGCCTTCTGACACCGGACATGCAAAATCGCCGCATCATCGACCAGCTCCTGCGCCAAAACGGCGTGGTTGCCGAGCCGACCCTGGAATCCAACTCGATCGTGGTGCTGATCAGCCATGTGCAAACCGGGCGCTGGGCCTGCGTCATGCCGGAGAAGCTGGCGGAAGTTTTCGGCCTGACCACGCGGCTGCGGGCCATCCCGATTGTCGAGCCGGAAGAAGTGCATAAGGTCGGTTTGGTGCTGCCGGACCGCGACCCGCTCTCGCCGCTGACCGAGGCTTTAGTCGCCGAGGTGGCGCGCCTGGCCTTATTAAGGGTGCCAACCAATTGATAGCTTTGTGCTATCGCAGCACGCGTATGTAGTATTGTGCAGAAGGGTGAGCGGCACTACTCTAATGAGTGAAGTGGAGTGCGCCTTTCCTATGACCAGATCAGATTCCTCCCCCGCCGCGGCCTGGAGCGAAACCGACGCCAACGCGATCATCGATGCCCATCTTGGCCAGGAAGGCCCGATGCTGCCGATCCTGCATGCACTGCAGGCGGAATTCGGTTACATCAGCGAGCCGGCGATGCGGCTGGTGGCGCAGCGGCTGAATGTCACCCGCGCCGAGGTCTATGGCGTGGCGAGTTTCTATCACGATTTCCGCTTGGCCTCGCAGGGCCGGCACGCCCTGAAAATCTGTCGCGCCGAGGCCTGCCAGTCGATGGGCAGCGAGGCCCAGGCCAAGAAATTCCTCGACGCGCTGGGGCTGGACTGGGGCGGCACCACGCCGGACGGGCGGCTGACGGTGGAAGCAGTTTATTGCCTGGGCCTGTGCGCCTGCGCGCCGAGCGCGATGCTGGACGGTGAGCCGCATGCGCGGATGGATCTCAACGGGCTGAAGGCCCTCGCGGCGGAGGCGGTCTGATGCGCATTTTCGTTCCTCAGGACGCCGCCTCGCTGGCGCTCGGCGCCGACCGCATCGCCCGGGCGATTGCCGCTGAAGCCGCCGCGCGCGGCACCGAGGTGACGGTGGTCCGCAACGGCTCGCGCGGCCTGTTCTGGCTGGAGCCGCTGGTCGAGATCGAAACCGCGACCGGCCGCGTCGGCTTCGGCCCGCTCACCCTCGCCGACGTGCCGGCTCTGTTCGGCGACCTCGCGGCGCATCCAAAACATCTCGGCCTCGTGCAAGAGATCCCGTTCCTGAAGAAGCAGCAACGCCTGACCTTCGAGCGCTGCGGCATCACCGACCCGCTGGACCTCGACGCCTATCGCGCGCTCGGCGGCTTCGCCGGGCTGGACAAGGCGCGGGCGATGAGCGGCAAGGAAGTCTGCGCCGAGGTGAAGGCCTCCGGCCTGCGCGGGCGCGGCGGCGCCGGCTTTCCCACAGGCATCAAATGGGAAACCGTCCGCACCGCGGTCGCGGACCAGAAATACGTTGTCTGCAACGCCGATGAGGGCGATTCCGGCACCTTCTCCGACCGGCTGATCATGGAGGCCGATCCGTTCTGCCTGGTCGAGGGCATGGCGATCGCCGCCCTCGCGGTGGGGGCGACGCGCGGCTACATCTACACCCGCTCGGAATATCCGCACGCGATCCGCATGATGACCTCCGCGATCGAGATCGCCACGCGCGCCGGGCTGCTGGAAGACCTCCAGCTGGAAGTGCGCGAGGGCGCCGGCGCCTATGTGTGCGGCGAGGAGACGGCTCTGCTCGACAGCCTCGAGGGCAAACGCGGCCAGGTGCGGGCGAAACCGCCGATCCCGGCGCTCATCGGCCTGTTCGGCAAGCCGACCGTGATCAACAACACCATCTCCTTCGCCACGGTGCCCTGGATTCTCGCCCATGGCGCGCAGGCCTACGCGGATTACGGCATGGGCCGCTCGCGCGGCACCATGCCGGTGCAGCTGGCCGGCAACATCAAGCATGGCGGGCTGTTCGAGATCGCCTTCGGCATCACGCTCGGCGAACTGATCAACGACATCGGCGGCGGCACGGCCTCGGGCCGGCCGGTGCGCGCGGTGCAGGCGGGCGGCCCGCTCGGCGCCTATTTCGCGGTCAGCCAGTTCGACACCCCCTATGACTACGAGGCGTTCGCCGCCAAGGACGGGCTGATCGGCCATGGCGGGCTGGTGGTGTTCGACGATGCCGCCGACATGGCGCAGATGGCGCGCTTCGCGATGGAATTCTGCGCGCATGAATCCTGCGGCAAATGCACCCCCTGCCGCATCGGGTCCACACGCGGCGTCGAAACCCTCGACAAGATCATCGCCGGCGAGGCGGTGGAACAGAATCTCGCTTTGGTCACCGACCTGTGCGAGACTTTGAAATTCGGATCGCTCTGCGCGCTGGGCGGCTTCACCCCCTATCCGGTGATGAGCGCGATCAAGCACTTTCCTGAAGATTTTCGTGGCCCGGCCGCGAAACTTGCCGCTGAATAGGAATTTTTCATCATGGGCATGATCCACGAAATCGATTACGGCACCAAACCGAGCACCGCCGCCAAGCTGGTGACGCTGAGCATCGACGGGCAGAGTGTGAGCGTGCCGGAAGGCACCTCGGTGATGCGCGCGGCGACCGAGATCGGCACGCAAATTCCCAAGCTCTGCGCCACCGACATGCTGGACAGTTTCGGCTCCTGCCGTCTCTGCCTGGTGGAGATCGAAGGCCGGGCGGGCACTCCCGCCTCCTGCACCACGCCGGTGGCCGAAGGCATGGTGGTACACACGCAGAACGCCAAGCTCGCCAAACTGCGCCGCGGCGTGATGGAGCTCTATATCTCCGACCACCCGCTCGACTGCCTGACCTGCTCGGCGAACGGCGATTGCGAGCTGCAGGACATGGCCGGCGCGGTCGGCCTGCGTGAGGTGCGCTACGGCTATGACGGCGCCAACCATCTCGGCGCCACCAAGGACGTCTCCAACCCCTATTTCCAGTTCGACCCGTCCAAATGCATCGTCTGCTCGCGCTGCGTGCGCGCCTGCGAGGAAGTGCAGGGCACGTTCGCGCTGACCATCGAGGGCTCGGGCTTCGGCTCGAAAGTCTCGCCCGGCATGTCCGAGCAGTTCTTTGACTCCGAATGCGTCTCCTGCGGCGCCTGCGTGCAGGCCTGCCCGACCGCGACACTGATGGAGAAATCGGTGATCGAGATGGGCCAGCCGGAACATTCGGCGGTCACCACCTGCGCCTATTGCGGCGTCGGCTGCACGTTCAAGGCGGAGATGCGCGGCGAGGAAGTGGTGCGCCTGGTGCCCTACAAGGACGGCAAGGCCAATCACGGCCATTCCTGCGTGAAGGGCCGCTTCGCCTGGGGCTACGCCACGCATCAGGACCGCATCACCAAGCCGATGATCCGCGCCAGGATCACCGATCCCTGGACCGAGGTGAGCTGGGAAGAGGCGATCACTTACGCCGCCACCGAGTTCAAACGCATCCAGCGCGAACACGGCAAGGACGCGATCGGCGGCATCACCTCCTCGCGCTGCACCAACGAGGAAACCTATCTGGTGCAGAAGCTGATCCGCGCCGGCTTTGGCAACAACAACGTCGATACCTGCGCCCGCGTCTGCCACTCGCCGACCGGCTATGGCCTCGGGAAGACGTTCGGGACCTCCGCCGGCACGCAGGATTTCGACTCGGTCGATGAGGCCGACGTGATCCTGGTGATCGGCGCCAACCCGACCGACGGTCACCCGGTGTTCGGTTCGCGCATGAAGAAACGCCTGCGCGAGGGCGCCAAGCTGATCGTCATCGACCCGCGCCGCATCGACCTGGTGCGCACCCCGCATGTCGAGGCCTCGCACCACCTGGCGTTGCGCCCCGGCACCAACGTGGCGATGGTCAACGCGCTGGCGCATGTCATCGTCACCGAGGGCCTCGCCGACGAGGCGTTCATCCGCGAGCGCTGCGACTGGGCGGAATACGCCGAATGGGCGGAGTTCATCGCCAAGCCCGAGCACAGCCCGGAAGCCGTGGCGATGCTGGCCGGCGTGCCGGCGGCGGAAATCCGTGCCGCGGCTCGGCTCTATGCCGAGGCGCCGAACGGCGCGATCTATTACGGCCTGGGCGTGACCGAGCACAGCCAGGGCTCGTCCACCGTCATCGCCATCGCCAACCTGGCGATGGCGACCGGCAATATCGGCCGGCGCGGCGTCGGCGTGAACCCGCTGCGCGGCCAGAACAACGTGCAGGGCAGCTGCGACATGGGCAGCTTCCCGCATGAGTTCCCCGGCTACCGGCATGTCTCCAACGACACCGCACGCGGCATTTACGAGCGCGAGTGGGGCCTGAGCCTGTCCAACCAGCCGGGCCTGCGCATCCCCAACATGCTCGACGCGGCGATGGAAGGCTCCTTCCTCGGCCTCTACGTGCAGGGCGAGGACATCGCGCAATCCGATCCGGACACGCGGCACATCGTCGGCGGGCTCTCCGCCATGCAATGCGTCGTGGTGCAGGACATCTTCCTGAACGAGACCGCGAACTACGCGCATGTGTTCCTGCCCGGCTGCACCTTCCTCGAGAAGGACGGCACCTTCACCAATGCCGAGCGCCGCATCCAGCGCGTGCGCAAAGTGATGAGCCCGAAGAACGGCTACGCGGACTGGGAAGTCACGCAGCTGCTGGCGCGGGCGATGGGCATGAAGATGGACTACCAGCACCCGTCCGAAATCATGGACGAGATCGCCCGCACCACGCCGAGCTTCGCCGGCGTCTCCTTCGCCAAGCTGGACCAGGAAGGCTCGGTGCAATGGCCGTGCAATGAGACGGCGCCGGAAGGCACGCCGATCATGCATATTGACCATTTCGTGCGCGGCCGTGGCCACTTCATGATCGCCGATTACGTGGCGACCGACGAGAAGACCGGACCGCGCTTCCCGCTGCTGCTCACCACCGGGCGCATCCTCTCGCAATACAATGTCGGCGCGCAGACACGGCGCACCGAGAATGCGCAATGGCATCCGGAAGACGTGCTGGAGATCCATCCCCACGACGCCGAAGAGCGCGGCATCAAGGAGGGTGACTGGGTGAAGCTGGCGAGCCGCGCCGGCGAGACCTCGCTGCGCGCGAAAGTCACCGACCGCATGGCGCTCGGCGTGGTCTACACCACCTTCCACCACCCGGTGACGCAGGCCAACGTGATCACCACCGACTACTCCGACTGGGCGACCAACTGCCCCGAATATAAGGTGACCGCGGTGCAGGTGTCTCAC
>NZ_DASXFO010000093.1:0-63712 GCF_036489515.1 Acidocella sp. | reverse complement strand
GGAAATCCGGCGGCTCGCCCTGAAGCTCGCGCAGCGCCAACTGCCCGTCGCGCGTATCCTTAAATGGTCAACATTCAGACGGGCTCATCAGGCCGCAGCAAGACACGCCCACCTTAAAAAACTGCAACTGTAGTGCTAGGGGAAGATCAGTTGCGGCATGAATGCGTTTGCAAGGAAAATTTCAGCTTTTTTCTCTCGTGTGTAATTTTGACTGCTCTTGTTTATGAAGTTAACAAAAGCACTAAACAAAGAAACAATAATACGGAAAACGATGGTGACGCGGCCTTTAACCTAGGCCTCATGTATTTCTGGGGGCAAGGTACTCAGGTTTCCCATTCGATGTGCGCCGAGTGGACTTTGAAAGCCGCTGAAGAAGGCAACCTTAGAGCAGCATACAATATGAGCCTCTTGTATGAAAATGGCGATGGCATAGCGTCAAACGACAGTCAGGCAGAATTTTGGGGAGAAAAGGGGGCCAGCCGGGGATACGACAACCAGTATGGGCTCAGCGACATGTACGATGCAGGTGACGATGACCTGAGTAGCTCAAGCGGTTATACCTCAGCTGTTGCATGGACTAAAAATGCTGCTGCCCAGGGTGACACTCTGTCTGAGTATGCGCTTGCGCAGCAATACGACATAGGCACTGATTTTCCAAAAGACGAAGCCAAGGCCGCTATGTTTTATGAGGCCGCCGCCAAAAACGGTCTGTTGGACGCCCAGGCTCATATCGCTTTGGCATATCAAGATGGATGTGGAGTACCCCAAAATCAAGTTTTGGCTTACATGTGGTATTCCATTCAAGCTCGAAACCACGATGACCCAGATAATGATTCCGATCTTGATGATATGGCAGAATTATCAAAAGAGTTGACGCCCGATCAATTAGCTGACGCAAAGAAAATGGCTGATGATTTTAGGCCAGATTAATTGGAAGCGGGAGCTTGGCGTAAATGACAGTTGTAGATGCAGCGCCCGACGTCATTCCCCCGTAGCGGCTGCAGGCTAACGTTGCCTTTGAAAACGCCCCCAGCAAGAACCTAAGTTCCAGATCCTAAACTTGGCGCTTACGCCTCGACCTCGCACCAGCCTGCTACCGTGCTCAATGTTGTCAAGGACGCTGCGCGCCGCTGCGCGGTGGCCTCTAACGAGGCCATCCCTGACAACATCTCCGCGCGGTAGCATTTCGATGGCAGGTCGGGACGAAGGAACAGGCGCTTGGCGGATCGAACAAAGGAACATGGTTTGCCCTTCGTTAGCTTAGTTCCGCGGCTAACATCCGGGTGAGACCGCGTCGGTTTCAGCGCCCCAGGCCCAGAGTAACAAAAATTTTTGCGCCGCTTTTTTTAAAAAGCGGCTGCTTGCTTCCTTCCTTACTCCGCCGCCATCCGATCCGGTTCCACCATTTCCACAGCGCGGGAGAGGTCGACGGAGAGCAGGCGGGAGATGCCGCGTTCCTGCATGGTGACGCCGTAGAGGCGGTCCATGCGGGCCATGGTCAGATGGTGGTGGGTGACGACCATGAAGCGTGTGCCGGTTTCGCGGACCATGTCTTCCAGCAGGGTGCAGAAGCGTTCCACGTTGGCGTCGTCGAGCGGCGCGTCAACCTCGTCGAGCACCGAGATCGGTGCGGGGTTGCATTTGAACACCGCGAAGATGAGGGAGAGGGCGGTGAGTGCCTGTTCGCCGCCGGAGAGCAGGGAGAGCGTGCTGAGTTTTTTGCCGGGCGGCTGGGCGTAGATTTCCAGCCCGGCTTCGAGCGGGTCGTCGGAGCCGACCATGGCCAGGTGCGCCTTGCCGCCGCCGAACATGCGGCTGAACAGGGTTTGGAAGTGCTGGTCCACCTGGTTGAACACGGTGGAGAGGCGCTCGCGTCCTTCGCGGTTCAGGTGGCCGATCGAGCCGCGCAGTTTGGCGATGGCGGTGGTGATTTCGGCGCGCTCGCGGTCGATGGTGGCGATGGCTTCTTCCGCCTCGCCGGCCTCGATTTCGGCGCGCAGGTTCACCGGGCCCACTTCCTCGCGTTCGCGGGTCAGGCGTTCGAAGCGGCGCTTCGCTTTGTCCTCGGAGTCGGGCGAGAGGTCGGCGGGCGGTTCCGGCAAAGTGGGATTCACGCCGAGCCGTTCGAGGATGCGCTCGGCGACCGTGCCCCAGGCGTGGTTGGCGGCGGTGATGTTGCCTTCCTCGCGGGCGCGGGATTCTCGCGCGGTGCTAACGTCGCTTTCGGCCTTGCGAGCGGCGCGGGCGGCGGCATCTGCGTCGGCCTGGGCCTTGTGCAGGGTCTCGGCCGTGCGGCGGTGCGCGGCTTCGGCGGCGGCCAGGTTGTCCTTGGCTTCCTGGCGGGCGTGGGCGGCCTCATTGGGGGCGGCTTCAAGTGCGGAGATGGCGGCTTTCGCCTCTTCGTGCCGAGCCGCGAGGTCGGAGAGACGGTCGCCCGAGTCGCGTCCGCGTTCGTGCCAGTCGTTCATTTCCCGGCTTAGCGATTCGAGCCGGCGGGTGCGCGCGGCCTCCGCGCTGCGCAGGGATTCGAGCTTGGTCCGCGCCGCGGATTCGGCCTGGCGGGCGGCGGTGAGGGCAGCGCGGGCCTGGTCCACCGCTGCGCGCGCCGCCTGCACGTCGGGGAGCTGCGCGGCATTGGCCTTCACGGCGGCGAAGGCGGCTTCGGCCTCCTGCGCCTCGGCTTCCAGCTGGTTGCGCTGCGCCTGCACCTGGGCGTGGCGGGCGGCGAGGCGTTCGGCCTCGGCGGTCAGGCGGATGGCCTCGTTGCGGGCGCGGTCGAAGCGCTGTTCGCCGGTGCGGCGCGCCTCGCGGGCGGCGGTCTCGGCGGCGCGGGCTTCGCGCTCGGCCTGCTCGGCCTGCTGGCGTGCGGCGCGCACGGTTTCGGCAAGCTGGCGCGCGTCGCTGCGCTCGCGTTCCAGCACGGTCAGGCGGTTGCGCTGCGCCAGCCGCACCGCGGCCTCGGATTTGGCACCGGCGCGGACGGTGTAGCCGTCCCAGCGCCATACGGCGCCCTCGCGCGAGACCAGGATCTGCCCCGGCGTGAGGTGCGCCTGATGCGCGGCGCCATCCCCGCCTTCCGGGAGGAGGAGAATGTGCGACAAAGCGCGGGTCAGCGCCGCCGGGCCGGCGACAATTTTCGCGAACGATTCCAGCGGTGCCGCCGGGAGATCGAGATCCGGCAGCGGACGCCAGTGGCGGGACGCCTGTTCATCGGCGGAGGCCGAAAGTTCCTCGCGCAGGGCGGCGCCCAAAGCGGTTTCCAGCCCGTCCGGCACCTGGAGATCGTCCAGCACCGGCTTGCCCTCGCGGCCGAATTTTTGTGCCAGGATCGCCGCCAGCGCGTCATATTCCGCGCCGCTCTTGGTCGCGGCGGCTTCCGCCTCGGCGGCCTGGGCACGGGATTGGGCGAGCCCGGCTTCGGCCTGGGCGCGTGCGGCTTCGGCTGCGGTCACCGCGTCGCGGGCGGCGGCGAGGGCGGCCTCGGCGGCGGCGCGTTCTTCTTCAGCGGCGGCGACGCGCTCCGGCGGGATCAGCGTCGCGGCGACTTTCTGGTACTCGGCCTCGGCCTCGCCAAAGCGTTGGGTGGCGCGGCGGGCGCGCTGCTCGGCCTCGGCCAGGGCACGGCGCGCGGCCTCCGCCTCGGCGGCGATGCGCGCGGCTTCCTCGGTGGCGCTTGTGGCCGCCGTTTCGGCGCCGCGCACGGCTTCAAGTGCGGCTTGTTCGGCGGCGCCGGCTTCCTCAAGGGCTGCCGGCACCGTTTCCTGCTCGCGCGTCAGCCGTGCTTGTTCCTCTTCCAGGCGGGCCCGGGCGGAGGTGGCGTCGGCGACGAGTTTTTGCGCGTGGTCGTGGTCGCGGGTCAGCGCGTCGAGGCGCGCGCTTGCCTCGTTCAGCGCGGCGCGGGCGCGGTTTTCCACCTCGGCGGATTGCTCGCTGGCAATGCGTGCGCGCTCCAAGCCGGTGCGGGCCAGTGCCTCCTCTTCGCGCAAAGCCGGCAGGGCAGCGTCGGTTTCGGCGGCGCGGGTGGTGGCGAGCTCGGCGTTGGCGGCGGCTTCGGCCACCAGCGACTCGGCGGCGGAAAAAGCGGCCTCGGCTTTTTCACGGGCGATGACGGCGAGGGCCTGCTGGATCGCCAGCAGTTCGCTCTCGGCGGCGCGGATATTGCCGGAAAGATTGCGATAGCGGCTGGCCTGGCGCGCCTGGCGCTTCAGCTCCGCCAGCCGCGACTCGATCTGGCCTTTCAGGTCGTCGGCGCGGGTCAGGTTCTGCTCGGCCTGCTTGAGCTTCAGCTCGGCTTCGTGGCGGCGGGCGTGCAGGCCGGTGATGCCGGCGGCCTCTTCGAGCAAGGCGCGGCGCTCATCGGGGCGGGCATTCACCAGCGCGCCGACGCGGCCCTGGCTCACCATCGCCGAGGCGCGGGCGCCGGAGGCGAGGTCGGCGAACAGTGTCTGCACGTCGCGGGCGCGCGCCTCCTTGCCGTTCACCCGGTAGGTGCTGCCCGAACCGCGTTCGATTTTGCGGGAAATTTCCAGGTCCGGGGCTTCGTGGAAGGGCGGCGGAGCGAGCCCGGCGGTCTCTTCCAGCGTCAGCGTCACTTCCGCGAGGTTGCGCGAGGAGCGGCCGGTGGTGCCGGCGAAAATCACGTCCTCCATCTCGGCGCCGCGCATCTGCCGGGCATTGGATTCGCCCATGGCCCAGCGCAGCGCCTCGATGACATTCGATTTGCCGCACCCGTTCGGCCCCACCACTCCGGTCAGGCCGGGCAGGATTTCCACAGTGGTCGCATCCGCGAAGCTCTTGAAGCCGGCGATGCGCAGTCGGGCAAAACGGGCGGGCAATCGTGTCTCCTTACGAGGCCTGGTTCACCGCGGCGAGGAAATCGGAATAATCCATGGCGCCGGGCATGATCTTGCCGTTGATGATGAAGGTCGGCGTGGCGTTGATGTTGAATTGCTTCTCCGCCACCTGCTGCTCATTCAGGATGAAAGCCCGCAGCTTGGTGTCGGCGAGGGCGGCGTTGTAGGTGGCCTGGTCCATGCCGGCGAGGGCGGCGTATTTGTAGATGCTCTGCTTATAGTTCACGCCCGGCGCGAAGGCCCAGTCATTCTGGCTGGCGAACAGCGCCTCAATGAACGGATAATACTGCGCCGCCGGCAAATAGCGCGCCACCTGGGCGGCCATCAGCGCCACGTCGTCGAGCGGAAAATCCCGGTAGATCATCTGCACCTTGCCGGTATCGACCAGGTTCGGCTTCACCTGCGGCATCGTCACCGTGCCGAATTCCGCGCAATGCGTGCAGGTGAGGGAGAAATATTCGATCACCTTCACCGGCGCGTTGGGCGAGCCGATGGAGCGCTCGCTGAACGGCGAGGCGGCGGTGGAAGGTGCGCTCGTGGCGGCGAAAGCGGAAGGCGCCACAATGGTCGCACCCACAAGAGATAGCATCGAACGACGGTATAAACGCATAATTACCTCTAAATATAGTGTAATCGAATTTTTGCGGCCGCGTCGAATCGTAAATTCACGAGCGACTTTTCATACCGCGGTACAGCGCCGCCAGGGCTTCGCCAAGGGGCCCCTCCGGTAGATCCGCAGGCGGTTCAATCGCGGCAGCCGCGAGTCGGGCCGGCCGAGGTGCTGCGACGCCGGGGGATTGTTGCGTGAAGCGCAGCCGCTCCACCAGCTTCTGGCCGAGGGCGAGGTTGAGCCGCTCGATGATCTGCGACTCCGCCATCTGCAGTTCCATGGCGGTGGGGCCGGTGCAGCCCAAAGTGAGCGTGCCGCCCGCGAATTTCAGCGGGGTCGCGCGGGCATAGAGCTCCGCTCCGGCGAGCTGGCGCCAGTCCGACAACAGCTGCGCCGCGGCCGGAGCGCGCTTGCGGAACACCGGACGCACCACCGGCGCCAGAAGGGCGGCGATACCGCGCGGCGCGTAGTTGCGCGACGCCTCAGGCAACGGCACATCCTGTTGCCGTGAAACCCGCTTCTTCTCCGTCTCCAATGCCACCGGCCTCAAAACTCCTTTCCTGGTACGCCACCCACCGGCGGCACCTGCCCTGGCGTTCGCCGCCGGGGGTTCCAGCCGATCCCTACCATGTCTGGCTCTCAGAGATCATGCTGCAGCAGACCGTGGTGGCCACGGTGATCCCTTATTACGCGAAATTCCTGGCCGCGTATCCCACCGTCGAGCAGCTCGGCGCCGCACCGTTGGACGAGGTGCTGGGGATGTGGGCGGGGCTCGGCTATTACGCCCGGGCCCGCAACCTGCATGCCTGCGCGCAGGCGGTGGCGGCACAAGGCGGATTTCCCCGGACCGTCGAGGGGCTGCGCGCGCTGCCCGGCATCGGCCCCTATACCGCCAATGCGGTCGGCGCCATCGCGTTTCGGGCCCCGGTCCTGCCGGTGGACGGGAATATCGAACGTGTGGCGGCGCGGGTTTTCAGCATCGAGGCACAGCTTCCCGCGGGCAAGCCGGCGATCGCCGCGGCGGCTGTGCGGCTGATGGACGATGACGCGGCGCGGGCTCCGGGGGATTTCGCGCAGGCGCTGTTCGATCTCGGCGCGACCATTTGCACGCCGCGCAGCCCGGCCTGCGGCATCTGCCCCTGGCTCGGCCATTGCGCCGCGCAGGACCAAAAAATTGCCGCGGAGCTGCCGCGCCGGGCCAAAAAGCCCGCAAAACCACGCCGTACCGGCATCGCCTATGTGCTGCTGGACGACGCCGATGAGGTGTTTCTGGTCCGCCGGCCGCCACGCGGGCTGCTCGGCGGCATGCTGGCCTTGCCCGAGGCGCCACCGGTCGCGGCTGAGTGGCGCGATGCCGGGGCGATCGAACATGTGTTCACTCATTTCGCCCTGACGCTCTCGGTGTTGGTGGCGCGTGAAAAACTCCCCGAAGCGGCGCTGCGCGCCCCGGCGGCGACGGCGCCGCTGCCTTCCGTCATGCGCAAAGCGCTTGACGCTGGCCGCCGGGCGCTGGACGATGCCGCATGATGTTGACCGATCCGCATGACGGCCTCCTCGCCATCGACACCCATGTCGACATTCCCTGGCCGCACGGGCCGAGCCCGTTCGAGAACGGCGCGCGCTGCGTCGATCTGCCGAAACTGCGCGCCGGGCGCATCGGTGCCGTGTGCTTCGCCGCCTACGTGCCGCAGGGGCCGCGCGACCAGGCCGGGCACGAAGCCGCCACCACCAGGGCCAGCGCCATGCTCGACGCGATCGAGGCGATGGCGCCGAGAGACGGCTCAGGCGGCGTCATGGCTGTGACCGCGGCTGCGGTGGAAGCCGCCTTCGCGGCGCGCAAGCTCGCCATCATTCCGGCAATCGAGAACGGCTACGCGCTCGGCACTGATTTGGCGACGCTTGACGCCTTTGCCCGGCGCGGCATCCGCTACATGACGCTGACCCATAACGGCCATAACGAGATCGCCGACGCGGCGATCCCAAGGCGGGACCTCAACGACGCCGACGCCGAACATGGCGGGCTCTCCGCCTTCGGCCGCGCGGTGGTCGCGCGCATGAACCAGCTGGGCATCCTGGTCGATGTCTCGCACGCGGCGAAAACCACCATGATGCAGGCGGCGGAATGCTCCGCCACGCCGATCCTCGCCACCCATTCCTGCATGCGCGCTTTGTGCGATCATCCGCGCAATCTCGATGACGAACAGCTCGACGTGCTGAAGGCGACCGGCGGCCTGGCGCAGATCACCATCGTCTCCGGTTTCCTGCGGCCCAAGGCGCGCGCTGCCGACCTCACGGTGGCGGACATCGCCGATCACGTCGATTACGCGGTGAACCGCATGGGCATCGACCATGTCGGCATCGGCACGGATTTCGACGGCGGCGGCGGCGTGCACGGCTTCATGAACGCCGCACAGGCGCCGCATCTGACCGCGGAACTGGCGCGACGGGGCTACGATCGGGTGGCCTTGCAAAAAATCTGGGGCGGGAATTTTCTGCGCTTGTTGCGGCAGGCCGAGGTCGCAGAAGAGAAGAAAGTGGCCGCTTTTTAAAAAAAGCGGCGCAAAAATTTGGTAGTGGGTTAGTTTGAAAATAACAAAAATGCTTGACCGCTTACGGACGCGGCGATATCCTTGCAGTCACCCACTTTCAACCTTGCCGAGAATCACGTATTTGTGATGCAATTCATCTGATCATTTAAGAAACGTTATAATATGAAACGCTACAGGCTAGGAATTGGTTCGGGAGTGTGCATATTTAGGGTATGCCTAACCGCTCAAGCAAACGCCCGACCGACCCGAACCAGCTCGCCAAGCTAATAGTGGATATCGCCAGTGGTGAGGCGGAAGACGTCCTTATCGACCCGCAATCGGGAAAAAATTTGGCGGCTGTCGCTCTCGGTCGAAAGGGCGGCCTAAAAGGAGGAGTGGCAAGGGCGCAAAATTTATCCTCTGAAGAAAGAAGTAGGATCGCCAAAAATGCGGCCAAAGCTAGGTGGAAACGTGATGCCGAATGATTACAATGAAACTGCATCAGATCAAGACGTCACGCCTGCTTCGTCTAGCCAAGATGAAGCATCGGTGAAAGCTGGTATGTGCAAAGCGAGCATCTACCAAGACAAGCCATTTACGGCCGACTTTTCGGAGGCCGTTTTACAACTACAAGAAGCACTTGGGCTCAAACTATGGGTTCTCATCCAGAATGGTGGGAATCATTTTGGCGACCTTAATAGTCGGATTTGCCAAGGCTTTAATGCGCAGAAGAATGCAATCAAAAAAGACGAAAAAGTTGGCCTTCTCGTACATTCTCCAGGCGGGAGCGCGGGAGATGCCTACAAGATTGCGCGGCTATTTCAGCGCAGAACGAATGAGTTTTATACTATTGTGCCTCTATACGCCAAAAGCGCGGCCACGTTGCTTTCGCTCGGAGGCAAGGAGATCATCATGGGCTCAGAGGCCGAACTTGGACCTCTGGATGTTCAAATGTACGATGACGACAAAGAGGATTATGATTCGGCGTTGAATGCCGTTCAATCGTTAGAGAGATTGAACGCATACGCATTGTCGGCCTTCGACCAAGCGATGTTTCTGTTTTTGTCGAGGACTGGGAAGAAGGCTGAAATCGTTATGCCCATGGCGATGCAATACGCCACTAGCATGGTGAAGCCGCTGGTCGAGAAAATCGATACCATTGAACTTACCAAAAAATCGCGTGAGCTAAAGGTCGCAGAAGATTATGCGATCCGCTTGATGCGGCAAAATTATAATGCGCGAGACTATGAGCGCATAGCAGATGCGCTTGTCTCGAAATATTCGACACATTCATTTGTCATAGATCGAGCTGAGGCGGGAAAGGGAAACTCGATGGGCAGACCTCAGAGTTCTGCCTCCAATGCTTTGAATCTTGGGCTAAATGTAATGCTGCCGAACGATATCGTTGAGGATTTGTTTGCAAGAATAGCCACGGAACTTTGGTCTGTAACGGCGATTGGGCAAATCATCGAGGTGGATGATGAATAATAGATTGTTTGAAAAGAGAACAGAAGTAATGCGTAGCTCTCGTCAAGTTGTTGAACACGCAATTTCACGTGCTAAGAGTGAGCGTGGATCGACCTGGGAGCTTGCTGCTCGTCAACATAAGATTCATGGGGAGCAATGGCCGGAAGAGGGTGAACCTTCAAACACACCCTCTCCCACTTCAGTTAAAGAGCGCTTCCGCTCGCCGATTTCAAAATAACTTTTTGCTTGACCGGTTAAGCATGAAGGGATACTCTCCCCTTCATGAACAAGCTCACGTCTGCTGATCGCGCTAAAATCCTTCACCTTCTCTGTGAGGGCAGCAGCATCCGTGCAATTGAGCGGATAACCGGCGTGAATAAGATCACGATCACGAAACTGCTGGTCGATGCCGGCAAGGTTTGCATGGACTACCACGATGCAAACGTCCGTGACGTTCAATCCAAGCGCGTCCAGTGCGACGAAATTTGGTCCTTTTGCTACGCAAAGAAGCGCAACGTAGAGGCCGCCAAGGCCGCCCCGGAAGGTGCTGGAGACGTTTGGACTTGGACTGCCTTGGACGCCGACTCCAAGCTAGTCATTAGTTACCTTGTGGCGAACCGGGACGCGCCTTCGGCCTATGCCTTCATGGCCGATCTGGCCGGTCGGCTGGCAAGTCAAGTTCAACTCACTACCGATAACCTCCGGTCCTATCTGGATGCGGTTGAGGACGCCTTTGGTGGCGATATTGACTATGCTATTTTGACGAAGCTCTACGGCGATGCGCCGGAGCCCAAAGGGCGCTACAGCCCTGCTTACTGCACCGGAACCCGTAAAGCTCGTATGATGGGCGCTCCCGACATGGCGCATGTTTCAACCTCATATGTCGAGAAAAACAACCTCACGATGCGGATGCATATGCGCCGCTTTACCCGGCTGACTAATGCTTTTTCGAAGAAGTTTGAAAATCACGCTTACGCAGTCGCGCTTCACATGATGTATTACAACTACGTCAAAATTCACGGTAAGTTGCGGACTAGCCCGGCCATGGCCGCCGGCATCGAAACCCGGCTGTGGGAAATATCTGATATTGTGGCGCTCTTGGAAGCTTGCGAAACTGCGACCGCTTCCAAGGTTCGCGGGCCTTACAAAAAGAAGGTTGCGGAATTTTCAAACTAACCCACTACCAAAAATTTTTGTTGTGCTGGGTTATGGGCGTTGTCGCCGACAACGCCCATAACCCAGCACAACAAAGTTTTTTTGCTACTTTTTGTTCACAAAAAGTAGTCCTAACTTCCTTTAGCTTTTGCGCCTGGGCACGGAAATATATTCGGCGAGCGCGCCGACCACCAGCGAGACGAGCAGCGCCTTTTTCGGATCCTTCCGCACCAGCATCGCCGTTAGCCTGCTCGCCAGGCCGAGGATGCTGCCGAATTCCGCCATCAGGCTGACCCGCCGCCGTTTCAGCTGGCGCAGGAGCACGCCGCCGGCCAATGCGAGGAAGGCGGCCACGCCCAGCAGCGCCGCCCCGGTGATTGCCGCCGCAGCCGCAGCACCCAGATGGGGGGCTATCCAGAGATAGAAAGCGGCGACGAAACACCCGGTCGCCGCCAGCGCGATGCACAGGACGGCGACGGCCAGGAAAATCCAGATCGCCGCCCCCTTGATCACGCTGTCGAACCTCGTCAGGAGCGGCGAATCAGTTGCGCGGCGAGCGCGCCGACCCCGAACGCGACCGCCAGGCTGGCGAGCGGCCGTGCGCCGACTTCGTGTTCCAGCTTCGCCACGGCATCCTTGCCGGTGCCCTTCAGCCGCCCCGCCAGATGTTCGAGCTCGGATTCCAGCATGCTGACGCGTGAAGAGAGCTGGCCCCTGTCCAGATAGGCGCTCATCTGCTCCAAGGTTTCGGCGGCATTATTGCTTAGTTTATCATTCATGCCGGCGAGTTCGGCGCGGAAACGGTTGAATTCCTGCTTCAGATGCTCGAGGTCGAACGTGTTGGGGTCGATATGGCTTTGCATCGGCGTCCTCCTGATGAGAGCCGCATCGCAGCGATGCAGGCTCCAGTCTATCTTTTGCAAGCTATTTCAGTCGCTTAAGCGGAAGCGGTTGTTCCCGGCTCAACGGCTGGAGCTACATCTTCCGATTTCGTAAGGCAGGCCGGGGTTTTCAACGCCTGACGGCAAATTTGCAGGCGGTGGTGTTGCCGCCATGCGGACGGCTTGCACGGCGCGGATCGGGATGGCATTGCCCATAACCCATGGAGCGTTTCCCGAAATACCGCCTGCTGGGGGTGGTTCTGGCCGTGCTGGTTGGCGCAGCACCTGCGCATGCGCAGCTCGGCCTGTTCGTCCGCGCACCGGCCTCGCTGGCGCCGCTGGTGCGCGCGGTGGCGCCGGTGGTGGTGGGGATCGCCGTGACCGAGACGGCGGACGCCGTCACGACCCAGGGGCCGGCGCCGGGCCCGGGGCTTCCCGGCCCAACCCAACAGGTTTCCGAGGCCGCGGGCTCCGGCTTCATCGTCAGGGACGACGGCATGATCGTCACCAATGACCATGTCGTGAAGGGGGCGGCGAGCATCGTCGTCACGCTGGATGATGGCGAGCGTTTCCCGGGCCGAGTCGTCGCGGCGGACGATCTCACGGACATTGCGATCGTGAAAATCAACGATCCCAGGAAGCTGCCGGTGGCGCAGTGGGGCAATTCCGCGAGGGCCCAGGTGGGCGACTGGGTGCTGGCCGCCGGCAACCCGTTCGCGCTCGGCAATTCCTTCACGCTGGGCATCGTCTCGGCGGAGGGGCGGGACATCGGCGATGGCCCGTTCGATCATTTTCTGCAGCTCGACGCGCCGATCAATCCCGGCAATTCCGGTGGGCCGGCCTTTGACATGCAGGGTCAGGTGATCGGCATCAATTCCGCCATCGTCTCGCCGTCCGGCGGTTCGGTCGGCATCGGCTTCGCGATCCCCAGCGACAGCGCGCGGCCGATCGTCGACGCCCTGATCGCGCACGGCGACATTGCGCGCGGCTGGCTCGGCGTGTCGGTGGCGGATGCGCCCGGCGGTCGCGAAGGTGCGGCCATCACCGGCGTCGAGCCCGGCGGGCCGGCCGACCAGGCGGGCCTGACCAGCGGCGAAGTGGTGGTGAGTGTCGATGGACACTGGGTGACCGGCGCTGCCGGCCTAACCCGGGCGATCGCCTCGATTGCGCCAAGGACCAGGGTGGTCCTTGGGATTCAGGACAATGGACATATATCCTACCTGCCGGTCATGATTGACCGTCGGCCGGTTCAACTGGGAGAGTAGAGATGCGTATACTCGTCGTGGAAGACGACAAGGATGTTGCCGGTTTTGTTGTCAAAGGCCTGCGCGAAGCGGGCCATACGGTGGAACATGCCGACAACGGCCGCGACGGTTTGTTTTTGGCTGCGTCGGAAAATTTCGATGCGATCATCCTGGACCGCATGCTGCCCGGCGGGATCGACGGCCTGCGCCTGCTGGAAACGTTAAGGGCGCAGGACAATGCGACGCCGGTGGTTTTCTTGTCCGCCCTCGGTCAGGTTGATGATCGGGTGAAGGGGCTGAAGGCGGGCGGTGATGATTATCTGACCAAACCGTTCGCCTTCGCGGAATTGCTGGCGCGGGTCGAAGCCTTGACGCGGCGCGGCAAGAGCGACGGGCCGACCACCCGGCTGGTGGTGGGCGACCTGGAGATGGACCTGCTGTCGCGCTCGGTGCGCCGCGGCGCGCAACGGATCGACCTGCAGCCGCGCGAATTCCGTCTGCTGGAATATCTGATGCGTCATGCCGGGCAGGTGGTCACCCGTACCATGCTGCTCGAGGGCGTGTGGGACTACCATTTCGACCCGCAAACCAACGTGATCGACGTGCACGTGTCCCGGCTGCGGCAGAAGATCGACAAGCCGTTCGACCTGCCGCTGCTGCACACGGTCCGCAATGCCGGCTATATGTTGAAGTCTGAAGAGGTTTAACGGCAGACGGCATGACCTGATGGAGACAAATCAGCGATCTGGCGCGGGCTGGTGGCGGGCTGTGCCGCCGGCCGTTTCAGTGCCGGCCCCGCGGCCGCAGAAACGCCGTGCACGCCCGCTGATCCGCTCCGCCGGCATCCGCTTCGCGCTGATCTACGCGGTGGTGTTCGGCGTCTCGGCCTTCCTGCTGGCCTTCTCGCTCTGGTACTCCACCGTCGGCCTGCTGCAGCGCCAGGTGGAGATGTCGATCCGCAATGATTCGATCGCCCTGAACGAGCGTTTCAGCAGCGGAGGCCTGCCGTCGGTGATCGCGGCGATCCATGACCGCATGACCGACGCGCTGGACTCCGACGGCATCTATCTGCTGCTCGATCCGATGGGCAATCGCATCATCGGCAATCTCGACCAATGGCCGGTCGGGCTGACCGAGGCCGGCACCTGGTACCAGCTGCCGGTGAACCGCCATGGGGTGAGCTCGATCGCGCTGCTGCGGGCCTCGACGCTGCCGGGCGGCGACCAGCTGCTGGTCGGGCGCGACGTGCGGGCGCGCTCGGAGCTGCGCAACGTGCTGCGCGACGGCCTGCTCTGGGCGCTGGGCATGATGTTCGCGCTCGGCATCATCGGCGCGTTCCTGATCCGCTCGCTGTTCCGGCGCATGATCCGCGACATTTCCACCACCACCAGGGCGATCGCCCGAGGCGACCTGACGCGGCGCGTCCCCAAGACCGGGGATGGCGACGAGTTCGACGAGTTGGCCGAGATCATCAACGACATGCTGGAGCGCATCTCGCGGCTGATGGACGGGGTGCGGCAGGTCTCCAACGCCATCGCGCACGACCTGCGCACACCGATCACCCGCGCCCGCACGCGGCTGGAGGACGCCTCGCTGCACGCGCATTGCGTGGACGACCTGCAATCGGCGATCGAGCGGGCGACCCAGGACCTCGACGGGATCGTCGGCGTGTTCGAGGCGCTGCTGCGCATTGCCGAAATCGAGGCCGGCTCGCGCCGCGCCGCTTTTGCCAAGATCGACCTGGCGCCGATGCTGTGCGACATCGACGAGCTGTACCGCGCCGTGGCCGAGGAGCGCGGGCTGATGCTGGAAACCAAGATCGACCGCAGGCTGCCGCTGCTGGGCGACCGTGAACTGGTCCAGCAGGCGGTGGCGAACCTGCTCGACAACGCGCTGAAATTCACCGCCCCCGGCACCGTCATCGGTTTCCGGGCCAAGCTGGACGAGGGGGTGATCGAGATCAGCATCGCCGATCGCGGCCCCGGCATCGCGCCAGAGGATCGCGGCCGCGCCACCGAGCGGTTTTTCCGCGCCGAGGCGGCGCGCAACACCGCCGGCTCCGGGCTCGGCCTGGCACTGGTGGCGGCAGTGGCGCAGCTGCATAACGGCACGCTGCACCTGGCGGACAACCATCCCGGCCTGCGCGCCATTATTTCGCTCCCGGTCAGGGGCGATGGGCTGGGGACGAGGCCACCGGTTTAAGACAGAAAGCGGCCGCTTTTTAAAAAAAGCGGCGCAAAAATTTTTTATGCTGGGTCATGGGCGTTGTCGCCGACACCGCCCATGACCCAGCATAGCAAAGTTTTTTTGCTACTTTTTGTTCACAAAAAGTAGCTTTCCTTCCTTTCTAAGCCTGAATGCGCTCCTCGGCGGCGCCGATGCCGAGTTGCTTCAGCTTGCGGTGCAGGGCGCTGCGTTCCATGCCGACGAAATTCGCGGTGCGGCTGATGTTGCCGCCGAAGCGCAGCAGCTGCGCCTGCAGATACTGCGTCTCGAACACGTCGCGGGCCTCGCGCAGCGGCATCGCCATCACGTCCGCGGACGGGTCGATGGCGAGCGCGCGGGGCGCGTGGACGGAGAGTTCGGTCGGCAGATGCTCGGCGCGGAACAGATCCGTGGTCTCGCCGCTGCGCATGATCATCAGCCAATCCATGACGTTGCGCAGCTGCCGCACATTGCCCGGCCAGTCATGCGCCTGCAGGGCGGCGATGGCGTCGGAGGCCAGCGCCCGGATCGGCAGGCCGGAGGTTTCCGCCGCACGCATAAGAAAGCTGGTCGCCAGTTCCGGAATGTCCTCGCGCCGTTCCTTCAGCGAGGGCACGCGCAGCGGCACCACGGCTAGGCGGTAATACAGGTCCTCGCGAAAGGCCCCGGCGGCGATGGCGCCGGTCAGGTCCCGACAACTGGAGGCGAGCACGCGGATATCCACTTTCACGCGCGTGCCCGTGCCGCTGCCGACGCGTTCAAAGCTCTGGTCCTGCAAGACGCGGGCGATCTTGCCCTGGGTTTCCAGGGGCATGTCGGCAACTTCGTCGAGCAGCAGCGTGCCGCCATGGGCGCGCTCGAGCACGCCGATGCGGCGCGGCGAACCCTGGCCGTCAACCCCCGCCTCGACGCCGAACAATTCCGCCTCGAAGCGCTCCGGCGCGAGAACCGCGCAGTTCAGCATCACGAACGGCCCATCGGCGCGGCGGGATTTGGCGTGGATCAGGCGCGCCACTGTCTCCTTGCCGGAGCCGGGCGCTCCGGTGATCAGCACGCGCGAACCGGTGGGGGCGACGCGCTCGAGCGCGCTCTTCAGGGTGGCGACGCCGTGGCCCTCGCCGGTCAGCGTGGTGTCGTTGCCGACGCGCAGGCGCAGTTCGGCATTCTCCGCCGCCAGTTTCGCCGCTTCCAAAGCGCGGCGCACCACCAGCAGCAGGCGGTCGGAATTGAAGGGCTTTTCGATGAAGTCATAGGCGCCGCGCTGGATCGCCGCGACCGCGGTCTCGATCGTGCCGTGGCCGGAGATCATCACCACCGGCACACGCGGCACTTCCTGATGCAGCACGTCCAAGATACCGATGCCATCGAGTTTCGAGCCCTGCAGCCAGACGTCGAGGATCACCAAAGCCGGGCGGCGGGCCCGGTAGGCGGCGATCGCTTCATCTGCGGTGGCTGCGGTGCGGGCCTCGAAGCCCTCGTCGCGCAAAATCGCCTCGACCAGCAGGCGGATATCCGGCTCGTCGTCGACGATCAGGATTTCAGTCATCTTGAGGGCATCTCCTTAACATCTTCCTTGGCCGGTTCAGACGCCGCGGGCAGAGCGGGCAGGACCAGACGTACTTCGGCGCCGACGCCGGCGGGGCCTTCGAGCAATTCGAGACGGCCCTCATGGTCCTCCATGATCTTGCGGACGATGGCAAGACCAAGCCCGGTGCCTTTCGGCTTGTGCGTGACATAAGGTTCGGTGAGGCGGGCGCGGTCGGTCGTGGGCAGGCCGACGCCGTCATCGATGACGCTGAAGACCGCATTCGCGCCGTCGGCCTGGAGGCGCAGTGTGACATGTTTCGCGCCTTCGCGCATCGCCACCGCGTCGGCGGCGTTGGCGAGCAGGTTGGTCAAGGCCTGGCCGATCAGCCGCCGGTCGCAGGTGGCGCGCGGGCTCTCCTGGATGTCGACCACCCATTCGATCTGCGGCTGCGCGACGCGTTGCAGCACCATCGCCTCACGGGCGAGGCGTTCCAGCGATTCCGGCCGCATCACCGGTGCCGGCATGCGCGCGAAGGTGGAGAATTCGTCCACCATGCGGCCGATATCGCCGACATGCCGCACGATCGTGTCGGCGCATTGGGTGAAGCTGTCGGGGTCGGAGGTGATCTCCTTGGCGAAGCGGCGCTTCAGCCGCTCGGCGGAGAGCTGGATCGGGGTCAGCGGGTTCTTGATCTCATGGGCGATGCGCCGCGCCACGTCGGCCCAGGCGGCCTTGCGCTGTGCCGAGAGCAGTTCCGTGACGTCGTCGAAGGTCACAATGAACCCGTCCGCCATGCCCAATTTCATCTCCGCGCCGATGCGCACCAGCAGCACGCGCTTATGCATCGCCGGGCCGTGCTCGATTTCCGCCGTCGCCGGGCGCTCAGGATTGGCCATCACGGCGGCCATCAGCGGCTGAAATTCGGGCACGACCTCGGCCAAACTCTGGCCAGTCTGGGGCGGCAGGTCGATTCGCAGCAACTCCGAAGCGGCGCGGTTGGGCAATTCGATGCGGCCCTTGCTGTCCAGGCCGATGACGCCGGCGGAGACGCCGGCCAGCACCGTCTCGGTGAAGCGCCGGCGCTCGTCGAGCTGGCCGTTGACGTCCAGCAGCTCGGCCCGCTGCGCGCCGAGCTGCGCGGTCATGCGGTTGAAGGCGCGCGAGAGCCCGGCCATCTCGTCGCCGGTGTCGCGTTCGGGCACGCGCACCGAGAGGTCGCCGGCGCGCACATTCTCGGCGGCGCGGATCAGATGGCCGATCGGCTTGGCGATCTGGTTGGCGATGACCAGGCCGAAGCCGACCAGGGCCGAGAGCACCAGCAAAGTGAGGATGGCGATCACCAGGGCGAAGGAGATTTCCAGCCCGGCGCGGTTGTGCGACAGGCGCTGGTACTCGGCCACGGCCTGCTGCGTGTGGCGGACATGGTCGAGGATCGACGGGTCGATCGGCTTCTCGATCATCAGCATCAGCGGCGGGGTGATGTCGAGCTTGATCACCGCCTGCTCGACGGTGCTGCCCGCAGGGGCGATCACCGGCACCTGGCCGGCCTGGGCCAGGGCCTGGATGCGCGCATCGGGCATGGTGGCGGCGATGCCGCCGAACAGCCCGGCGGAAGCGACCATGCCGCTCTCGGGGCCGAAAATCTCCGCTTCGGTCAGGCCGCGCTCGGCCACCTGCACTTCGAGATAGTTGGCGAACTCGTTGGGGTCGCCGAAGAACACCGAGCCGTTCTGCGAGAGGTCGCCGGCCATGGCCAGGGCGTCGAGCCGGATGTCGTTGTTATGCTCGGCGAGATAGCCCTGGGCGACCTGGTTGCTCTCGTCCAGGGCGGTCTGCACACGCTGGTTGAACCAGGCTTGGATGCCGAAATTGAAGAACACGATGGCGAACACCGCGACCAGGATGGCCGGCACGGCGGCGACGCCGCCGAACAGCAGCACCAGCCGCACATGCAGCCGCGCCCCGGCCGCACCCCGCCGGTGCTCCAGCACCACGCGGGTGACGCGGCCGACCAGCACGATGATCAGCATCAGCAGCGCCGCGAAATCCGCCACCATCATGCCGACGGCGGCGCCGGAATGCACGTCCAGCTTGATCCGCCCGGCCAGCACCGCGAAGGAGGCGATGCCGAGGGTGAGCGCGACCGAGGCGACCAGCAGCGTCGAGACGCGCCCGAGCAGAATGTCCAGGACGTTGCCTGACCAGGAGCGGGAGCTTGTCTCGGGCCGGGCTGCCATCAGCCCACCCGGCGTTGCACGCCGATGCCGTGCTCGCGGATCTTTTTACGCAAGGTGTTGCGGTTGAGGCCGAGCAGGGCGGCGGCGCGGATCTGGTTGCCGCGGGTTTCCGCCAGGGTCATGCGGATGAGCGGGCGCTCGAGTTCGGCCAGCGCGCGTTCGTAGAGCACGCCTTCCTCGCCGCTCTCGCGGATCGCGGCGAGCAGGCGGTTGACATGGCGCTCCACCACCGCGGCCATGGTGTCCGGGTCGTCGCTGCCGGCGGCTTCCACCGGCTCTTCCATGGGCACGTAGTCGGCGAGTTCCTCGGCCAGCAGCGCCTCGGTGATCACCGGCTGCGGCACCAGAGCGGCGAGGCGGCGGATCAGGTTCTCCAGCTCGCGCACATTGCCCGGCCAGCGATAGGTGGAGAGCAGGGCCATGGCGCCCGGGTCCAGCGTTTTGGCCGGCAGGCCTTCGCTCTGCGCCTTATTGAGGAAGTGCTGGGCCAGCACGGGGATGTCGTCGGGGCGCTCGCGCAAGGGCGGCAGGCGGATCGGCACGACGTTCAGGCGGTAGAACAGGTCTTCGCGGAACTGGCCGGAGCGGATCAGCGCGCGCAGGTCGCGATGGGTGGCGGCGACGATGCGGGCATTGGCGCGGATCGGCTGGCGGCCGCCGACGGTGGTGAACTCGCCTTCCTGCAGCACGCGCAACAGGCGGGTCTGCGCCTCGGGCGGCATGTCGCCGATCTCGTCGAGGAACAATGTGCCGCCATTGGCCTGCTCGAAGCGGCCGACATGGCGGTTGGTGGCGCCGGTGAAGGCGCCGCGCTCATGGCCGAACAGCTCGCTTTCGATCAGCTCGCGCGGGATCGCCGCCATGTTGATGGCGACGAACGGGCCTTGCCGGCGGCGGCCGTAATCGTGCAGCGCGCGGGCCACAAGCTCCTTGCCGGCGCCGCTCTCGCCGTTGATCATCACCGTGAGGTCGGTGGTCGTGAGGCGGGCGATGATGCGGTAGATCTCCTGCATCGCCGGGCTGCGGCCGATCAGAGGCAGCGCGTCGTCGGGGTTCGGTTTGGGTCCCTCCGCCGCGCCGGCCGGCGCGATCGGCTGTTTCAACGCGCGATCAACCACCGCGAGCAGATCCCCCAGATCGAAGGGCTTGGGCAGATAGTCGAAGGCGCCGCGCTGCGTCGCCTGCACCGCGGTGGTCAAAGTCGATTGCGCGCTCATCACGATCACCGGCAGTTCCGGGCGGATGCGGCGGATGCGCGGGATCAGGTCCAGCCCGTTTTCGTCGGGCATGATCACGTCGGTGATGACCACGTCGCCCTCGCCATCCTCGACCCAGCGCCACAAGGTCGCCGCCGAGGAGGTGGCGCGCACCTGGTAGCCCGAGCGCCCGAGCGCCTGGGTCAGCACGGTGCGGATGGAGCGATCGTCGTCGGCGATCAAAATGGTCGGCAGGGTCATCAGGTGCTACTCTCAGAGGGTTCTTCGAAGACCGGTAGGTTGATGCGGAATTCGGTGCGGCCGGGGCGGCTGTCGACATCGATCAGCCCGCCATGGTCGGCGACGATTTTCGCGACCAGAGCGAGGCCGAGGCCGCTGCCGGTTGCCTTGGTGCTGATGAAGGGCTCGAACAGATGGCGGCGGATGTCGTCGGGGATGCCGGGGCCGTTGTCGCGCACCGCGACGAACAGCGGCAGGTTGGCCCGCGCGCGCCCGGAGGAGGCGGTGAGCCGCACGCCGCGCTGGAACCCGGTGGAGAGATGGATCTCGCCATCGGCACGGTCCATGCCGGCGATCGCCTCGGCGGCGTTCTTCACCAGGTTCAGCAGCACCTGGATCAGCTGGTCGCGGTTGCCGTGCACGTGCGGCAGCGAGGGGTCGTAGCTCTCGATGAATTTCACGTTCGTGGCGAAACCGGAGCCGGCGAGCCGGCGGACATGCTCCAGCACGCGGTGGATGTTCACCGCCTGGCGTTCGAGCTTTTTCTCGCCGAAGGTTTCCATGCGTTCGACCATGGCGCGGATGCGGTCGGCCTCGTCGCGGATCAGGACCGCGAGCTCGCGGTCCTGCACCGGGGCGCTGGTCTCCAGCAGCTGCGCGGCGCCGCGTATCCCGGAGAGCGGGTTCTTCACCTCATGCGCCAGGATCGCCGCCATGCCGGTGATGCTGCGCGCGGCGTTGCGGGCGGACATTTGCTGGTCGAGTGCGCGGGCGGCGGATTCGTCCTGCAAGGTCAGCACCACGAAGCCCGGATTTTCCAGCAGCGGGGCAGCCTGCACCGAGCAGCCGCGCCGCGTCATGCGCGGGCTTTCCAGGATCATGTCGTGCTCGGCGATGGTCAGCCCGTCGTGGCGGGCGCGCTCCAGCACCAGAAACACCGGATGGTCCGCGGGCAGGATGTCGCTGAGCGGAGAGTCGAGCAGCAGCGCCCGGGAGGAGCCGAAAAACTCCTCGGCCGCGTAATTCACGGAGACGAAGCAGTCCTGCTCGTTCAGCACCGCCACGGCGAGCGGCAGTGCGGCGAGGATCTGCGCCGGGTCGAGGGTGACATTTCGCGCCGCTGTACCGGAGCGCTTGAGAATGCCGAAGACCCGTCTTGCAGTGTTCATGCTGCCGCTCCCCTGCGGGTCGCGGCAGCATGCTTATTGGTTTGGCGCATGGCCGCCCCACCATCCCCATGCGCCCTCATGCTGCCAACGCCATTTCGTCCTGGCGCACGAAGCCGGAGGCGATCAGAGGGTCGTAGAAATCGTGGATGAGCTGTTCCACTGCGGCGCCGTTGTCCAGCCGGTTCATCTGCGCGCGGAAGGCGGCGGAGCCGTGCAGGCCGTGGCTGTACCAGGAGACATGTTTGCGCCCCAGGCGCACGCCGGGGCCCTCGCCGAAATGCGCGCGGATCGCGCGGTAATGCTGGAGCAGAATGGCCTTTTGGTCCTCGAGGCTGGGGGATTGGGTGAGCACGCCCGTGGTGAGGTAATCAGAAACCTGTTTGAGGAACCAGGGGCGGCCATAGGCGCCGCGGCCGATCATCACGCCATCGGCGCCGGAGCGGCGCAGCGCGTCTTCCGCCTTTTGCTCCGTGGTGATGTCGCCGTTGACGATGACCGGGAGCGACACCGCCTGCTTCACGTTCGCCACGAAATCCCAGTCCGCCACGCCCTCGTAGAATTGCTGGCGGGTGCGGCCGTGCACGGTGATCATGGTGATGCCGGAGGCTTCGGCGATGCGCGCGAGGGCGGGGGCGTTCAGGCTGGCATGGTCCCAGCCCATGCGCATCTTCAGCGTCACCGGCACCTCGACGGCGCGGGCGGTGGCCTCCAAGATGCGCGCCGCCTGGAGCTCGTCGCGCATCAGCGCCGAGCCGGCGGCCTGGCCGACCGCGACTTTTTTCACCGGGCAGCCGAAATTGATGTCGATCAGGTCGGCGCCGTTGGCGACGGCGATGCGCGCCGCCTCGGCCATGGCGTCGGGGTCGCAGCCGGCCAGCTGCACCGAGGAGGGGCCGCCGCCGGCGACCACCTCGGCCATGCGCATGGTGTTGCGGTTCTCCCGCACCATCGCCCAGGAGGCGATCATCTCCGAGACCACCAGCCCGGCGCCGAGGGATTTGGCCAAGGCGCGGAAGGGCAGGTCGGTGACGCCGGAGAGCGGTGCCAGGATCACCGGTGTCGGCAGCGTGACCGCCTTTGGTCCGCTGCCGAGGGTGATCGGCTTGATGAGAGGAGAAAAGTCATTGCTCATGATTTGTGCAAATTACAGACCGAATCCGCGCAGCGCAATCGGCCTTGCGAAAGGATATGCATAAAAAGAGCGCCGTGCATGCGTGTGGTGCGGGCGTCTGCCTTGTGAGCCCTCGCTTATGGTTGACGCGCCGGGCGGGGCTCGTCACATCTGCCGCTGAAACTTAACAGCAGGAGCTTGCATGATCCCCCGTATCGGCACCGGATTCGACGTCCACGCCATGGCGCCCGATCGCCCGATGATTCTTTGTGGTGTCACCGTGCCGCACGAGCTGGGCCTGGCCGGGCATTCCGATGCCGATGTGGGCATCCATGCGCTGTGCGACGCCATTTATGGCGCGCTGGCGGAGGGCGATATCGGCCGGCATTTCCCGCCCACCGAAGAGGCCTGGAAGGACGCCGACAGCGCCCGCTTCCTGCGCCATGCCGCCGCGCGGATCGCCGCACGGGGCGGGGAGCTGGCCAATGCCGATGTCACGCTGATCTGCGAGCGGCCGAAAATCACCCCGCACGCGCCGGCGATGCGGGCGCGGCTGGCGGAACTGCTGGGCGTGGACATCGAGAAAATTTCCGTGAAGGCGACGACCACCGAGAAGCTTGGGTTTCCCGGCCGCGGCGAGGGTATCGCGGCGCAGGCTGCAGTGATCGTTCTAGTACCCCGATAGGTTACAGCTATTCTCTGCAGAAACCTGCACGCCGCGCAGGGTTGCTATGAATAACAGTACAGTTGGCGACTGCTTCCAACAATTCTGCGCTGCACAAAGCTCGCTTGTGAGCGGACAGGGAGATCGCCTATTACATCCCTCGACAGGATGAGTTTCTCTCCTGTCTTTCTTGGACGTTTCCTCCCTAAACTTGGCGGCGCTTTATGCGCCGCCTTTTTTTGCGCAGAAGAAAGAAGCCGCTTTTTGAAAAAAGCGGCGCAAAAACTTTTGTTATGCTGGGTCATGGGCGTTGTAGGCGACAGTGCCCATGCCCCAGATTAATAAAGTTTTTTTGCTACTTTTTGTTCACAAAAAGTAGCCTTTCTTCGCTTATGAGCCGCCGATCAGCTTGGTCTGGGCGATCACCGGCGGGGCGGTAAGGATCGGGCCGACCTCGTCCACCAGTGCGGCGAGGTAGGGCGAACCCATGTGGAAGTCGGTCGCGGCCTGGTCTTTGTAGATTTCGAAGAAATAGAAGGCGGCCGGGTTCTTCTGGTCCTGATGGATCATGTAGCTGATGCAGCCCGGTTCCTTCTTGGTCGGCTCGATCATCGCCAGGAGCGCGTCGCGGAGGATCTGCTCCTTGCCCGGCTGGGCGATCAGGATCGCAAAAACGTGGATTTGTTCGGACTGTGCCATTGATGGGAATTCCCTGTGCGAAGTTGCTCGGGCAGCCGGAGGGGCTGCCGGGCCGCGTGAGGCGGCGGGCAAGATGTGCGTATTCGCGCGGAAATGTGAAGTGGGGGGCTTCTGTTGCCCGGTGCCCCCCGAACCGCGCTTAGCTGCTAGTTAGGCAGCGACCGCGAATGCAACGTTGTTATCGTTCGCATTTATAATATAGCCCGATAACGGCGGTACAATGCCGGGCAAAAGATGGGTCTTTACCACGCGTGTCGAGCCTGTTTCACCCCCTCATAACCCCGAAGCGTCCCGATGACGGAGCGGCGACAAGCCGCGCAGTCTGAATCGGGCCGCTTGGAATATATGGAGGTGCCGGGTACTGCCCCCGGGTCCACAACGATTATTCCACGCACCGTTTATCACCATAGCCGGCAAGCCGGCACGACCAATATAGGCAATCTCGCCGGGATATGGAAGAGAGGCATTATGAGCCTGACACCGGACCAGAAAACTGAGATCGAAACCGCGCGCGCGCAGAGCCATGCGACGCGCCGTCCCACCGTCCCGGCGCTGGAGGAGATGCTGTTCTCCGCCATCCCCGTGCTGGATCACGGGTTTATCCGTGTCGTCGACTATATGGGCGACGATTCCGCGGTGGTGCAGGCCGCGCGCGTGTCCTATGGGCGCGGCACCCGCAAGACCACCGAGGATGAGGGGTTGATCCGCTATCTGATGCGGCATTACCACTCCACGCCGTTCGAGATGTGCGAGATCAAGTTTCATGTGAAGCTGCCGATTTTCGTGGCGCGGCAATGGATCCGGCATCGCACCGCGAATGTGAACGAGTATTCGGCGCGCTATTCGATCATGGACAAGGACTATTATCTGCCGGCGCCGCACCAGCTGGCGGCGCAGTCGATCGACAACCGCCAGGGACGGGGCGAGGTGCTGGGCGAGGGGACCGCCCAGCAGGTGCTGGCGTTGCTGCGTCAGGACGCGGAGCAGACCTACGGGCATTACGAGCTGATGCTCGAGGAGGATATCGGCCTGGCGCGCGAGCTGGCGCGGATGAACCTCACGCTGAACACCTATACCCAATGGTACTGGAAGACCGACCTGCACAACCTCTTTCACTTTCTCCGCTTGCGCGCCGACAGCCACGCGCAATACGAGATCCGCGTCTATGCCGAGGCGATGCTGGAGACGGTGAAGGCCTGGGTGCCGTTGTCTTACGCCGCGTTCCGGGACTACCGGCTGGGCGCGGTGACGTTCTCCGCGAAGATGCTGGAGGTGCTGCGCAGGCAGCTGGCAGGCGAGGCGGTGGACCAGGCCTCTTCCGGCTTGTCCAAGCGCGAATGGACCGAAATGCAGGCGGCGCTAGGCCGCTAGAAGGTTAGAAGGAAGGAAGACTTCTTTTTGTGAACAAAAAGAAGCAAAAAAACTTTGTTGATTTGGGTCATGGGCGTTGTCCGTGACAACGCCCATGACCCAGCACAGCCAAAAATTTTTGCGCCGCTTTTTTTAAAAAGCGGCCACTTTCTTATCCGTTCAGCGGCTGTTGCGCTGCCCGAACAGCTGCAGCATGAACATGAACAGGTTGATGAAGTTCAGGTACAAGGCCAGGGCATCGTAGACGCTGCGCTTGCCGGCCATGGCGACGCCATAGGAAGAGCCGTATTGCAGGTAGCTCGTCTTGATGCGCTGGGTGTCATAGGCGGCGAGGCCGGTGAAGATCAGCACGCCGAGCACGCTGACGGCGAAATTAAGCGCCGGGGAGTGCAGGAAGACGTTGACCAGCATGGCGATGAGGATGCCGATCAGCCCCATGACCAGGAAGCTGCCGAAGCTCGTGAGGTCACGCTTGGCGGTATAGCCGTAAAGGCTGGTGCCGGCGAAGGTGCCCGCGGTGACGAAGAAGACTTCGGCGATCGAGGTCTGGGTGTAGACCAGGAAGATGCTGGTCAGGCTGGCGCCCATCGCGGCGCAGAATACCCAGAACAGTGCCTGGGCGGCGGTGGTGGAGAGCTTGTTGATGCCGAAGCTCATCACCATCACGAAGACCAGCGGCAGGAAGATCGCGATATAGGCCAGCGGCGTGGGGGCGCGGACGAAGGCGCCGGAGGCGGTCTGCACCAGCGGGTAGAAGGCATCCATCAGGCTGGTGTGGGAGATGGCGTAGGCCACCAGGCCGGTGAGGACGAGGCCGGACGCCATCCAGTTGTACACGCGCAGCATATAGGCGCGCAGGCCCTGATCGAGCAGCGCCGCACTGCTGGAGGCGGCATAGCCGGCCTGCGCGGTGCGATATGAGTTGCCGTTCGGGTTGTAAGCCATGGAAATTCTCGCTCCTGAAAGTGGCTTTGATGGGCCACACTAGCACAATTTTGGTCCGTCGCGGAGGGGATATCAAGTCTACGACCGGCCCTGGCTTGTGGTTTTGGGCAGGCATTCCCAGTCGGACGTTTTATCGAGTGTCAGGTTAGTGACTTTTGCGCCGGCTCACAAGGAAGGGGCGCTCAGGCGGAGGAAAGCGGCCGCTTTTTAAAAAAAGCGGCGCAAAAACTTTTGTTATGCTGGGCCATGGGCGTTGTCACCGACAATGCCCATGGCCCAAATTGATAAAGTTTTTTTGCTTCTTTTTGTTCACAAAAAGAAGCCTTTTCTTACTTTACCTTACCTGGATGCCGCTTCAGCGGCGCCACCAGCCGCGCTTTTTCTCCGCGGCGGGGGCTTCGGTGGCGCCGATGACGATCGGCTTCACCTGCGTGTCCGGCACCGTGGCTTCGACGATGGCCGTCGTTTCGGCCGGGGCGCTGTCCATCACCGGGGCGGTTTCGGCCAGAAGTTCGGGCTGAACGGCCTCGGTCGGCGCCACGATCTCGTCCGCGGGTGCGGCCTTGGTCGCCTTGGCGGTCTTCGTGGACTTGGCGCGGGTGCGCTTCTGGCGGGTTGCGGCTTCGACGCGTTCCGCCGCTTCGAAAATATCGGCGATGTCGGCGAAAACCGGTTCGGCCGGCGTTTCCACAGGTGCTGCCGGGGCCTCGCCGGTGCGGCGGCGGCCGCCACGGGCGCGGCGGCGTGGTGCTGCGTCTTCGGCCGGCGCTTCGGCTGCGGGCTCGGCCGGGGCCATCATCTCGGTGACGACCTCGACGGGTTCACCGAGGGCGGCGGCCAGAACCAGATCGAGCTCGCTCGACTGTTCCACCGTTTGTTCCACCGGCTGTTCCGCCGCGATTTCCGTGGTCTCGGGGCCGGCCGCGTCGCCGGTTTCGCTCTCCGGCGCGGAGGCGGCGGCCGCTTCGGCGCCAGCATCCGGACGGCGCTTGCCACGGCGGCGGCGGCGGCGGCGCTTGCGCTCACCCTCCTCGGCGGTGTCGTTGGCATTCGGCGCGTCGGCTTCCTGGTCCTCCGCCCCATCGGCTTCTGCGGTCTCGACCGGTGCGGCGCGTTCGGCGCGCTCGGTCTGGCGTTCCACCGGACGCTCGGGCTGGACCGGCCCGGCATAGGTGGCGGGCGGCAAAGCCGGCGCGGCGGCGGCTTGGGCGCGGATTTTTTCGATGCGGAAATTGGAGCCGGTCAGCGCCGCATCGGGGGAGAAAATCACCCGCATGTTATAGCGCGCCTCGATGGCCGAGAGGCGCTCGCGCTTGTGGTTGAACAGATAGAAGGCGATTTCCGGCGGCAAGGTGACGGCGATCTCGGCGGCGCGGAATTTCGCGCCCTCATCCTCGATCGCGCGCAGGATATGCAGCGCCGCGCTCTCCGGCGAGCGCACATGGCCCATGCCGGCGCAATGCGGGCAGACCACCAGGGAGGCCTCGGTGAGCGAGGGGCGCAGCCGCTGCCGGCTGATTTCCATCAGGCCGAAATGGCTGATCGCGCCGACCTGGATGCGCGCCCGGTCGTTCTTCAGCGCGTCCTTCATCTTGCGCTCGACCGCCGCGTTGTTCTTGCGGACTTCCATGTCGATGAAGTCGATGACGATCAGCCCCGCGAGGTCGCGCATGCGCAACTGCTTGGCGATCTCCTCGGCGGCTTCCAGATTGGTGCGCAGCGCCGTGTCCTCGATGCTGCGTTCACGCGTGGCGCGGCCGGAGTTCACGTCGATGGCGACCAAAGCCTCGGTCTGGTTGATGACGATGTAGCCGCCGGAGCGCAGCTGCGCGACCGGGCTCAGCATCGCATCGAGTTGGGCTTCGACCTGGTGCTTCGAGAAGAGCGGCTGGCCTTCGGTCCAGAGCCGCACCTTCTGGGCGTGGTTGGGCATCAGCATGCGCATGAAGTCCTGCGCCGCGTGGAAGCCTTCCTCGCCGTCGACCAGCACCTCTTCGACGTCGCGCGTGTAGACGTCGCGGATGGTGCGCTTGATCAGGCTGGCTTCTTCATAGATCAGCGCCGGGGCGACAGCTTCCATGGTCCGCTCGCGGATGTCGTCCCAGAGGCGGAGCAGATACTCGCAGTCGCGCGTGATTTCGGGTTTCGGCCGGTTGGCGCCGGCGGTGCGCACGATCAGCCCCATGCCCTGGGGCACGTCGAGCTCGGCCATCGCCTCCTTCAGGCGGCGGCGGTCGGCGACCGAGGTGATTTTCCGCGACACGCCGCCGCCGGTGGGCGAGTTGGGCATCAGCACGGAATAGCGGCCGGCGAGGGAGAGATAGGTGGTGAGCGCCGCACCTTTATTGCCGCGCTCTTCCTTCACCACCTGGATCAGCATGATCTGGCGGCGGTGGATGACATCCTGGATCTTGTAATTGCGGAGGAAGCGCTGGCGCTGCCGGCGCTCGCGCGCCTCGGCCGCGTCGTCGCCATCACCGCCCAGGCTTTCCGGCGCCGGGGCGGTCTCGGACTCGGCGCCGGACTCCGGCGCCTCGAGGGCGGGTTCGTCACCGGCGGGCGCGGTCTCGTCTTGTGTGGCGCTTGTCGCGTCCTGTGGCAGCGTTTCGGCGGGTTGTTCAAGCGCGGTGACGTCACCTTCCGGCGATGCCTCCAGAGTTTCGCCCGGCGGCGGAGCCTCGAGGATTTCAATCGGCTTGACGTCCAGCGGCTGCGCGGCGCGCGGCGTCTCGTCGGCTTCGGCGCGGGCCTCTTCGGCCTCTTCCTCGGCCTGCATTTCCAGCAGCCGTTTCCGGTCGGCGACCGGGATCTGGTAGTAATCGGGGTGGATTTCGCCGAAGGCGAGGAAGCCGTGCCGGTTGCCGCCATATTCGACGAACGCGGCCTGCAGGCTGGGCTCGACCCGGATTACCTTGGCAAGATAGATATTGCCTTTGATCTGCTTGCGATTGGCCGTCTCGACGTCGAAATCCTCAAGGCGGTTACCATCCAGCACCACCACGCGGGTTTCTTCCGCGTGGCTGGCGTCGATCAACATTTTTTTCGTCATTAAGTAGGGAACTCCGATGCGCCGCGTCCGCTGGCAGGGAAGAACTTCTTCTTCTCGGTGCCGCGACGCCGCGATTCTGGGGATAAAACAGGGGGGCGGACGTGAGCCGCATCTCATCCGAACGGAACATCGAAAAGTCGATCGGCAGAGCGGTCATCGGTCCTTAATCTCGGTGGCCGGAACGTTCCGGCCGTTGGGTCGTCTTGGGTTCGTTTCGGCGAGTTTGGCCGTGGGCCAGCCCGGCTCTTGATCGAACTCGTCTTATGTTGATGACGGAAATACAGTTTCGCCGCAAGAGGGATGTTGCCCTGGGCGTTTTTACGGGCACAAGAAAACATAAATAAAATGTAATCCGGCTCAAAGCGGGGCCGGTTGGGGCGAAATTCTGGCGTGGCGAGCGGGCGACGCACGGTGCGGATGGTCAGCACTGCGCCTGACCGCTCCCACGGTCAGGCGCGGCGGGGATGAATTACCGCCTCTTGTAATTCCGTGCCAATGCGGCATCTGATGCATGCAAAACGAGGAGCCCATTGATGCCCGATCCCAGAACCAATGCCGGCGGCCTGCAGGTCGCGACGGTCCTTTATGATTTCGTGGAAAAGGAAGCGCTGCCGGGCACCGGCCTGGACGCTGCCGCCTTCTGGGAAGGCCTTGCCGCGCTGCTGAAAGAGTTCGCGCCGCGCAACGCCGCGCTGATGGCCAAGCGCGACGCGCTCCAGGCCAAGCTCGACACCTGGCACCGTGACCATAAAGGCCAGACGCACGACGCCGCCGCCTATCAGGCCTTCCTGAAGGAGATCGGCTACCTGCTGCCCGAGCCGGCGAATTTCTCGGTCGATACCGACCATGTGGATGACGAGATCGCTGCCATCGCCGGGCCGCAGCTGGTGGTGCCGGTGAACAACGCCCGCTACGCGCTGAACGCCGCCAATGCCCGCTGGGGCAGCCTGTACGACGCGCTGTACGGCACCGACGCGATCGCCGATGACGGTGATGCGAAGCGCACGGCCGGCTTCAACAAGGCGCGCGCGCAGGCAGTGGTGGCCCGCGGCCGCGCCTTCCTCGATGCCAATTTCCCGCTGAGCCATGGCAGCCATAAGGACGCCCAGGCCTATCGCGTGAAGAACGGGCATCTGTGCGTGGCGCTGTCGAGCGGCGAGACCGGGCTGAAAGACGGCGCGAAATTCGCCGGCTTCAATGGCGATGCCGCGCACCCGAGCGCGCTCCTGCTCAAGAACCACAATCTGCATGTCGAGCTGGTGATCAACCCGGCCAGCCCGATCGGCAAGGACGACGCCGCCGGCGTGGCCGACATCATTCTTGAATCCGCCATCAGCACCATCATGGACTGCGAGGACAGCGTCGCCGCCGTGGACGCTGCCGACAAGGCGGAAGTGTATCGCTGCTGGCTCGGCCTGATGAAGGGCACGCTGGAAGCCCCGGTCGAAAAGAACGGCAAGGTTTTCACCCGCAAGCTCAACACGGATCGCACCTACACCGCGCCGGATGGCAAGGGGAAAGTGACGCTGCACGGCCGCTCGCTGATGCTGGTGCGCAATGTCGGCCACCACATGCTGACCGATGCGATCCTCGACGCCGGCCAGGAAACGCCGGAGACGGTGCTCGACGCGGTGTTCACCTCGCTGATCGCCATGCACGACCTCAAGTCGCGCGCCAATTCGCGCAAGGGCTCGGTCTATATCGTCAAGCCGAAGCTGCACGGGCCGGAGGAAGTGGCGCTCGCCAACGACCTGTTCGGCGCGGTGGAAAAACTGCTGAAGCTGCCCGCGAACGCGCTGAAAATGGGCATCATGGACGAGGAGCGCCGTACCAGCGCCAACCTCAAGGCCTGCATCCAGGCGGCCAAGTCGCGCGTGGCGTTCATCAACACCGGCTTCCTCGACCGCACCGGCGACGAGATCCACACCTCGATCGAGGCCGGCGCGTTCATCCGCAAGGCGGACATCAAGAACACGCCGTGGATCAAGGCCTATGAGGACCGCAACGTCGATTTCGGCCTGGCTTGCGGGCTGCAGGGCAAGGCGCAGATCGGCAAGGGCATGTGGGCGGCTCCCGACCAGATGGCGGCGATGATGGAACAGAAAATCGCGCATCCGAAGGCCGGCGCCAACACCGCCTGGGTGCCGTCGCCCACCGCCGCGACGCTGCATGCCACGCATTACCACACCGTCGACGTCGCCGCGCGCCAGGAGGAGCTGAAATCTCGCCCGGTGGCGAAGCTCGACGACCTGCTCACCATCCCGCTCGCCGACCGGCCAAACTGGAATCCGGCAGAGGTGCAGCAGGAGCTGGACAATAACTGCCAGGGCCTGCTCGGCTACGTGGTTCGCTGGATCGACCAGGGCGTGGGCTGCTCGAAAGTGCCGGACATCCATGATGTCGGGCTGATGGAAGACCGCGCGACGCTGCGCATCTCCTCGCAGCACATCGCCAACTGGCTGCTGCAGGGCATCGCCAGCAAGGAGCAGGTGATGGAGACACTGAAGCGCATGGCCGTGGTGGTGGACAAGCAGAACGCAGGTGATGCGGCCTACAAGCCGATGGCCCCGGACTTCAAGGGCCCGGCTTTCGCTGCAGCGCTCGACCTGGTGTTCGACGGCCGTAACCAGCCGAACGGCTATACCGAGTTCGTGCTCACCCGCCGCCGCCGCGAGGCGAAGGCCGCCGCGTAAGGCAAGCAGCCGCTTTTTAAAAAAAGCGGCGCAAAAACTTTTATTTATGCTGGGCCGTGGGCGTTGTCGGCGACGACGCCCACGGCCCAGCTTTTTGCTCTAGGCTGCCCTTTTTCCGTCCGTTTGGACCAGCTTCCACACCATGGTGATGCGGCCGGAGGTCGCGTCGCGGCGCCAGGTAGCGACGACGCGGCGACGCGGTGGGATTTCGGCGTAGACGACCTCCTGCAAAGCGGGGATCGAGATCAGGCGAGTCTTGTTGCGGCGAAAGATCATGATGATCCCTCCTCTTAAGTCAGCGTTGGCAGCGGACCCGGGAGGGATTCAAGGGTCAGCGGCTCGTGCGCGCTGCCCCCAACATTCCAGCCCGGGCGATGATCCAGACGGCGGCGATGTCAGCGGGCGCGAAGCGCCGACTGTCACTCTCCGAGGTCTGGCTGGTAGATCGCGGGTTCATGTGTTCCTGTGCGGTTTGAAAAAAACGACGGCGAAAAACGCCGCCGATCGCCGGCCTATACGCCTGCGCGGAATAAAATATCAAGAGGGATTCAGGAGGCAACTGGGGAAATCGGCAGAGTGGGAAGCTGCCGTGCAAAGAGCAGAGGAAAGGCTTAATGCCGGGTCATGGGCATTATCGCCGACACCGCCCATGATCCAGCATAACAAAAGTTTTTGCGCCGCTTTTTTCAAAAAGCGGCTGCTTTCTTCCTAAGTCTGGTCATCCTGGGTCTCGAGCGCCCGCGTTATGCGCGCGCTCAGCTCCTGGTTCGTCTGGTGCAGCTCGGTCATCATGGCCTGAATGTTCTGCACCGTCTGCATCATCGCCTCGTGCTGATTGCGGACTTGCTGGTCGGTGGAGCGCGCCGCCAGGATGGTGCCGACGCCGATCAGCGGCATTGCCACCAGCTGCAGCACGCCGGAGCTGGCATATTGCACGAACGGCATGGCGGCCGGCCAGCGCAGCGGGATAAGCGTGAAGACCAGACAGAACCAGAAGAACCCCATGGTCGCGAAAACCTGGTTGGAACGGATAGCGAGCTGATCATTGAAGGCGGAGAGATATCGTCTCATGGTCGCGTACGTCATGCGGGGCTCCAAACACTTTTGTTGCCAGAAGCATAATCGGTGCAGGAAGCGGATGCCACGCGCTAGGCCTGAGGCTGTGTCGGTGACAACGCTCATGTCCCAGCATAGCAAAGTTTTTTTGCTGCTTTTTGTTCACAAAAAGTAGCCTTTCTTTCGCTTACCTAAGGGCGGAGATCGTGACCGGGCGCAGCACGCCGACTTCGCGCCGTAGCGGCGGCGGTTCGCGGCGGCAGCAGATGATCCAGTAGGGCAGCACCACCAGCAGGGTCCAGGCGAAGTTGAAGCCGAGTTCGCCATGCGCCTCGATCGGCCATTGCAAGGGGAACACCGCCAGGTCGAGCAGCCAGGCGGTGCGCCAGAACAGCCCGGTGGCGCGCACCGCCGGCAAGACATTCGTGCGCTGCGGCGCGTGGGCTTCATGCACCCGGATCTGGGTGAAGGTGACGATGACCATGATGCCGAGGCAGAGCATGTCCTGGTAGAAATCGGTGCTGGGGAAACGGTCGAAGCGGTGCAGCCAGATCACCCCGATGCCGGCGCCGAGCACGGTGCAGACACGGGCGATGAGATAGAGGGGAAGGCCCAAATACCACTGCGCGACATTGATCCCGGGCTGCAAGGCACGGTCGATGATGAAGTCATCGATGGCTTTCGCGATGGTCACCAGCCTGCCGGCCACGGTCTCTGTCCTTCAGCTCCGCTCGTCGTCGTTCAGATCCGCTCGTTCAGCGCTCGCCGTAGCGAACCGCCCGCTCGTTCGAGCCGCTGCGCCGCTTCTTGCGGGGAGAGCGCGAGCAGCAGCGTCACCACGGCTGTTTTTACATGCATCCCGCAGGCCTCCAGTGCAAGGAGTGCTGCAGGTTCTGACACATTTGCAATTTTTGCAGTCATGCCGACGGCGCGGCGCCGCAACTTCTCGTTGGTGGCGCGGACATCGACCATATAAGGGCCGAAGGTTTTGCCGAGGCGGATCATCACCGTCGAGGACAGGATGTTCAGCGCGATTTTTTGCGTGCTGCCGGCGGAGAGGCGGGTGGAGCCGGCGATGATTTCCGCGCCCGAGGCGATCTGCACGGCGATCTGCGCGGCCTGGGCGAGCGGTGCGCCGGGGCTGTTGAGGATCGCGCCGGTCAGTGCGCCGCAGGCGGCGGCGTGCTTGACGGCGGCGAGCGTGAACGGGGTCGCGCCCGAGGCGGCGATGCCGACCAGCGCATCGGCGGCGGAGACTTCATGCGCAAGCAGCGCGGCGATGGCGGCTTCCTCATCGTCCTCGGCACCCTCGGCGGCACGCAGAAAGGCCATCTCGCCCCCAGCCAGAACCGGCACGATGACCCCGTCCGGGATGCCGAAGGTGGGGCCGCATTCCACCGCGTCGAGCAGCCCGAGCCGGCCGGAGGTGCCGGCGCCGACATAGAACAGCCGCCCACCGGCGTGCAGCCGCGCCGCCACGGCGTCGGCGAGTGCGACGAGGGCAGGGGCGGCGGCGGAGAGCGCGCGTTGCGCAGCGCCCTCCTGCGCCAGGAAGGCGCTGACGATGTCTGCGGTGGGCTGCTCTTCGAGGTTCGAGACTTCGTCGCGCGCGGTTTCTGTCCCCCTTGTCGGCGCGGTGGTCTGTGTGCCCGCGCCGGTCCAGACCTGGCGGACGCGAAAATCATCGCCCCACCAGACCAGATCGGCGCGCGCGCCCGGCGCCAGCCGGCCGCGATCGGCGAGGCCGAGGGCTTCCGCCGGGCGCGCGGTGGCGGCGGCGAGCGCCACCTCTGGCGCCACCCCGGCGGCGATCAGGCGCCTGATCCCCTCATCCAGCGTGATGCCGGCGCCGGCGAGGGTGCCGTCCGCGCGCAAGCCGACCCCTTGCGGCCCGAGCCGCACCGGCGCCCCGCCAAAATCTTGTTCTGCACCTGCCGCCAAGCCCGCGATGAGAAGCGAATCCGTGACCGCGATCGCGCGGGGGCAGGCGGCGAAGGCGATTTGCAGCACCGCCGGGTCGACATGCACGCCGTCGGCGATCAGGCAGGGGAACAGGCGCGGATCGGTGAGCGCCACGCCGGGGGCGCCGGGCTCGCGGTGGTGCAGCGGTGATTGCGCGTTGAACACGTGCGTGACCAGGCGCGCTCCGGCGGCGGCGGCGGCGCGCATCTGCGCTGCGCTGGCCTCGGTATGGCCGAGCGAGACGGTGACACCCGCCGCGACCAGCCGGCTTATGGCGGCCAGCGCCCCGGGCCGCTCCGGCGCCAGCGTGACCAGGCGCAGGATGCGCCGCAGGGGTTCGTGGTTCAGAAGCGTGTCGAGCGCGGCCTCGTCCGGGTCGCGCACCCATTCCACCCGGTGCGCGCCGCGTTTCGTGGGCGCCAGAAACGGGCCTTCCAGATGCAAGCCGAGCAGGGTTTCGTGGCGTGCCATCGCCGCCGCCACAGGCTCGGCCGCCGCGCACAAAGCGGGCAGCGGCGCGGTGACGATGGTGGGCAGCACCGCGGTCACGCCGTGTGCGAGAAGCCCGGCGACATACCGGTCCCAGTCCTGCGGCTGCGCGGTGGCGCAATCGACGCCAAACGCGCCGTTATTGTGCAGGTCGATCAGGCCGGGGCTAAGAAACCCGTGCTCGAGGCGGATATCCGCGTCGACTGGCCCGGAGAGGATTTCCACGATCCGCCCGGCTTCGATGCGCACGGCGCCAGGCTCGCTGAACGCGCCGTGCAGGAACAGTTTGGGGGCAGAAATGATCATTGCGGCAGTTTAGGCCGGCATCTCGGAGAGAAGAAAGAGGCCGCTTTTTGAAAAAAGCGGCGCAAAAACTTTTGGCTATGCTGGGCCATGGGCTGCGTCGGCGACAACGCCCATGGCCCAGATTAATAAAGTTTTTTTGCTACTTTTTGTTCACAAAAAGTAGTGCTTTCTTTTTGCTTGCGCCTACGGCGGCAATGGGCGCCCGGCCGTCTCCGGCAGGAACCAGGGAATGACGAGGCCGATGACATAGACGCTGGCCATGCTGAGGGCGGCGTTGGGAATGCCGCCGAAGCGGGTGACCAGAATTCCGGCGATGATCGGGAAGATCCACGCCACCAGCCGCGCGGCATTGAAGATGAACCCGCTGGCGGTTGCGCGCACCCGCGACGGGTAAAGCTCGACGAGGTAGATCGCCATCCAGCTGAATCCCAGCCCAAGCGTGAAGGCGCCGTTGAAGAAGGCGAGGAGCATCAGCGGCGGGAGCGCGCCATGCCAAGTGTATGTGAGCACCGACATCACCAGGGAGCCGGCGAAGGTGAGGAGCATGTAGGGGCGCCGCCCCATCGCGTCGGCGATGAAGCCGGAGGCGAGATAGGCGGCGATGGCGCCGACATTGTAGATGAGCGACATGCGCGCCACCCAGATCCCCGCGGGCTGGCCGCGAAGTTGGGCGAGGTGAGCCGTGTAGGCCGGCAGCCAGCTTGAAACCGCCCACCAGCCCACCGTCGCCGCGAAGGACAGCGTGGTGGTGAGCAGAACGCGGCGGCGGCTTTCCGGGTCGCGAAAAATTTCCGCCAGGGTAAAAGGACGTGTCGTGACGACCGTTCCGTCCGCCGCCGTATGGTGCTGCGCCTTGACGGCGGCGGCCCATTTCTCGGATTCTTCCAGGGCCCGCCGCAGGTAGAGAACGAAGAATGCGGGGACGCACCCGACCGCGAAAATCAAGCGCCATGTCTCGGTGCCGAGCGGCTCGAAACTGGACAGCACGAACCAGATGAGAGCGGCGAGCAGAGCGCCGGCGCCGAAGCCGGACTGCAGGAAGCCGCATCCCTTGGGCCGCGCGCGGTCCGGCCAGGTTTCGGAGACGAGGGCGACGCCCGTGCTCCACTCGCTGCCGATGGCGAGGCCGGTGATGAAGCGCAGCAGCGCGAGCGTGGCGAAGCTGGTGCTGAAAGCCGTCAGCCCCGTGAACAATGCGTAGAAGAAGACGGAGAGCATCATCATGCGCTTGCGGCCGATGTAGTCGCACAGGACGCCGCCGATCACGCCGCCGAGGCCCCAGCCGAGCAGCGTGATGCCGATGGCAGCACCCGCGTAGAAGGAAGGCGTCTGCGCCTGATGCGCGGTGAGGAGTGATTTGAGCGCGAAAGGCAGCACCACCACCAGCGCGAACGCTTCGAACCCATCGAAAATCCAACCGAAATAGCTGCCCAGGAGGATCCGCCAGTGACGCGGTGTCAGCCCCGCATGCCAAGGCTGTGCGCGCGATGCCGCGATGTCTGGCTGAGCCGGGCTTTTTTCAACATCCATTCCGGTGCGCTCCCCGTTTTTCAAAATAGATTTGATTGAGCAATGTTAATTCGCCAAGCGAAAGGAAGGACTACTTTTTGTGAACAAAAAGTAGCAAAAAAACTTTGTTAATTTGGGCCATGGGCGTTGTCGGCGACAACGCCCATGGCCCAGCATAACAAAAGTTTTTGCGCCGCTTTTTTTAAAAAGCGGCTGCTTCGCTTAATTATTGATCTGTTCGAGGGCGAGACCTTTCGTCGACGGGCCGAACAGGCCGATCACGACGATGCCGACAACCATCGCCAAGCCGATAAAGATCGCGACACCGGGAACACCGTAGCTGTGCAGGAGTGCGCCGATCACGAGCCCGGCGAAGGCGGCGGCCAAGCGGCTCCAGGAATAGACGAAGCCGACGGCCTGCGCCCGGATACGGGTCGGGTAAAGCTCCGATTGGTAGCTGTGATAGGCGTATGACATCACATTGGACGCCAGAGTGACGATGACGCCCAGGACGATCAGGAGCGCCGGGCTGTTCAGTTGCGAGAAGGCGGCCATGGCGATCCCCATCACCAGAAGGCCCAGGACGATCTGCGTCTTGCGCTCGATCCGGTCGGCGAACAGCGTGCCGAGTAACGGGCCGCAGGGATTCGCGATGGCGATGATGAAGGAGTATTCGAGGCTGTGGGTCACGGTGATCCCGCGCGCGATCAGTAGGCTCGGCACCCAGGCCGCGAAGCCGTAGAAACCGATGACCTGTGCCGCATTGAAGATCGAGAGCATCACCGTGCGCTTGAGATAGGCGGGCCCGAAAATTTCGGAGAAGGAGCCGGCCCCTTCGGTCGCGTGTACAACGATCTGCGGCGGTGGCAGCGTGATGTTCTTCTCGGCCGCGACGCGGCGCTCAAGATCGGCCATGATGCGTTCCGCCTCCTCTAGCCGGCCGACCGTTGCCAGCCAGCGCGGGCTTTCGGGGATCCGCGCGATCAGGAACCACACGACGATCGCCCCGACGGAGCCGATCAGCACCACCCAGCGCCAGCCGTCGAACCCGGCCGGCTGCAGCGGCACCAGCAGCCAGGCGAGCAGGGCGACAACCGGGACAACGGCGAACAGAACGACCTGGTTGATCGAGAACGCGCGCCCTCTTTCGTTACGCGGCATGATTTCGGAGACATAGGCATCGATCGTGATGAGCTGTACGCCGAGCCCGACACTCGCGATAAAGCGCCAGATATTGACGCTCTCGCCCGTCGTCTGGAATGCCATGATCGCAGTGCAGGCCATGTACCAGACGAGCGACCAGGTGAACACGAAGCGCCGGCCGAACTGGTCCGCTACCCGGCCGAACAGGACCAGGCCGACCCACAGGCCGGCGAAGGTGGAAAACACGAACGTGCCGACGCCGGCGACCTGGATGGCGTGCAGAGCGGCGAAGAAGCCGAGCGATTGCGGCGTGAACAGGCCCGACTTCACCAGGCCGGGCGCGACGTAGCCGGTGAAGAACAGATCGTAGAAATCGAATATGCCGCCGAGCGAGATCAGGATGACGATGGTCCAGATCGTGCGCGAAGGCGGCAGCCGGTCCAGCCGGGCTGCGATTTCAGCCGATTTTTGTGCGGACATTTCTCTTTCCTGTCGTGTTGTTGGTTATTGCGTCACGAAATCCGGCTTCGGGTGGAGGTCTCGATTGAGCCCGGCTTTGGCGACCTGGCCCGGCAGGTCGTGGCCCAGCACGGCGGCGAGCCGGCGCGATTCGGCGATCAGTGCCCGCAGGTCGAGGCCGGTCGGGATGCCCATCTCGGCGCACATGTTCACCAGGTCTTCGCTGCAGATATTGCCCGTTGCCCCGGGCGCGAAGGGGCAGCCGCCGAGGCCGCCCAAAGCTGCATCGAACCGCCGTGCGCCGGCGTCATAGGCCGCGAGCACATTGGCGAGGCCCATGCCGCGGGTGTTGTGGAAGTGAAGCGTGAGCCTTTCCGCTGGCACGAGTTCCAGGGTCCGCCGCACCAGCGCCGCGACCTGGCGCGGATTCGCCATGCCGGTGGTGTCGGCGAGGGTTATGCCGCTGACACCGAGTGCCAGATAGCGCGAGGCGATTTCCAGAACATGATCGGCTTGCTGCTCCCCTTCGAACGGGCAGCCGAAGGCCGTCGCGACCGACGCATTGACCAGGACGGGCGCGCCCGCGACGGCTTCCATGATTGCAGCGAACCCGGCGAGCGATGCCTCCCTGGTCATCCGCATGTTGGCGAGGTTATGCGTCTCGCTCGCCGACATCACCATGTTCAGCTCGTCGGCCCGCGCGGCGAGCGCCCGCTCGGCGCCGCGCAGGTTGGGAACCAAGGCGACATAGACGGTGCCGGGCCGGCGGGCGATGCGCGCGAAGACCTCTTCGGCATCGCGCAGCATTGGGATCGCCTTGGGAGACACGAAGGAGGAAACCTCGATCCGGGAAAACCCCGCGCGCGAGCAGGCATCGATGACCCGGATCTTCTCCTCGGTCGGGACCCAGGCCGGCTCGATCTGGAAGCCGTCGCGCGGGGCGACCTCCTGGACCAGCAAGGCATCCGCCGCTAGCGGCATCATTGCACGACCCCGATTTTCTGCAGCCGTTCGATCTTTCCGGCATCGAAGCCCAGCCCGCGCAGCACGTCCGCGGTGTGCTCGCCGAGGCGGGGGCCTTCCCAGCGCACGCCACCTGGAGTGGCCGAGAGCTTGGGTGTGACGCCGGGCATCTTCACCTCCGCCCCGTCCGGTAAAACGGCCTGCCGGATCATGTCGCGGGCCAGATAATGGGGGTCGCTCATGATATCCGCGACCGAGTAGATCCGGCTCGCCGGCACCTCCGCCGCCTCCAGCGCGGCAAGGACGGCCGCGGTCGGCAGCGTGGCGCTCCACGTGGCGATCGCCGCATCCAGTTCTTCATTGCGCGCGACGCGCCCCTCATTGCCGCGCAAAGCGGGGTCGTTCGCGAGGTCGGCGCGCCCGATCACGCCCATCAGCCGGCGGAAGATCGGGTCGGAATTGCCGGCGATGACGACGTAGCCGCCATCCGCCGTGGGATAGGTGTTCGAGGGGCTGATGCCGGGCATTGCGCCCCCGGAGCGTTCGCGGACATGGCCGAAAAAATCGTATTCCGGCACCAGGCTTTCCATCAGATTGAACACGCTCTCGAACAGCGAGACGTCGACGACCTGGCCTTGCCCCTGTCCGGTCTTCACCCGCAGGAGCGCCATCAGCGCGCCGATCACGGCATGCAGCGAGGCGAGCGAATCGCCGAGGCTGATGCCGACCCGAGAGGGCGGTGTTGATGGGGCGCCCGTGGTGAAGCGGATGCCGCCCATCGCCTCGCCGATGGCCCCGAATCCCGGGCGGTCCCGGTAGGGGCCGGTCTGGCCGTAGCCGGAGATGCGGACCATGACGAGGTTGGGGTTCAGCGCGGAGAGGACATCCCAGCCGAGGCCCAGTTTCTCGAGCCCCCCGGGACGGAAATTCTCGACCACCACGTCCGCCGTCGCGGCAAGCTGGCACGCGATGTCGAGACCTTCAGGCGTCTTCAGATCGAGCGCGACGGATTTCTTGTTGCGGGCCTGAAGGTACCACCATAACGAGGTCCCCTCATGGAGCTTTCTCCATTCGCGCAGGGGATCGCCCCGGCCGGGAGCCTCGATCTTGATCACCTCCGCGCCGAAATCCGCCAGCATGCGTGTGGCGAACGGGGCCGCGATCAGTGTACCTATCTCGACAACCCGTATTCCTAACAGAGGTCCAGCCATGGATGTTTCTCTCTTAATTATTTGCCGGAAACCGTTTCGTCCCGGTTTGCTTGGGTCAATCATGCGCCATGGTGACTGTCTCAGAAAGAGGAAAGAAGCCGCTTTTTAAAAAAAGCGGCGCAAAAATTTTTTGCTATGCTGGGCCTGGGGCGGTGTCGGCGACAACGCCCCAGGCCCAGATTAATAAAGTTTTTTTGCTTCTTTTTGTTCACAAAAAGAAGCCTTCCGCTTCGCTTGCTCGTTCCTTCGCTTGCTCGTTCCTTCGCTCGACCGAAGCGCCGCGTGATTCGCCTTCAGGCCATATGGCGCCAGGGGAGCCACGCCATCGTGAGGGCGCGTGGGCCTAAAGCGGCCGAATAAAAAGTGAGACGGCTTAATTATTTGATTTCAAAGAAAATTCTGGTGCCGGGTGAGGGATTTGAACCCCCGACCTTCGGTTTACAAAACCGCTGCACTACCACTGTGCTAACCCGGCGCCGGGTGATCAATATCATAAACAAAAATAGCTTCCACCCCCCTCTTGATCTGGGAGCAAACTCTGGTCTATATGCCCGCCACCGGTTCGGGGCTATAGCTCAATTGGTAGAGCGCCTGCATGGCATGCAGGAGGTCAGCGGTTCGATTCCGCTTAGCTCCACCAACCGGCCTTCTGAAAATCCTCGCAAAGTTCTGGGAAATAAACAGGTTGCCGTGCTGGTTTCGCTGCCGCGGGCTCCAGCAGAGCAAAAGTTTTTGCGCCGCTTTTTCCAAAAAGCGGCTGCTTTCTTCCTCCTGAATAGTTTGGTGACGTTTCCTAAGGTTTTTGGTTCTACACCGTGCCGACCGGTGTGACGGGCGAGCCGATCGCGCCGGGCAGGCGCAGAGGTGGGGCGGTGAGGAAGAAGCGATAGCGGCCATGGGCGCGCAGCCAATCGGCGAGGTCGGAGAGCAGCCACATCTCGCCCAGCGGCACGCCAAGCTTGAACAGGCAATGCGCGTGCAGCGGCAGAGCCGAGCATTGATGCTCATGGCTCTCGCCGGGTGGCAGTGCCTCGACCGCGGCGTTGTCCGAGATCAGCGCGGCGAGGCCGGTATCGGTGATCCAGTTCAGCAGTTTCTGATCGCGGCCGTCGAGGGCTGCGCAGCAGTCCAGCCCTGCCACGGTCGGGCGCTTGTTCATGCCCAGCAACACCCGGTCGTAGCCGGTGCGCAGACACACGAGATCGCCCTCCGTCACTTCGACCTTGTCGGCTTCAAGGATGCGCATCATCGTATCGTAGCCGACCCGCGTAAAATCGCGGCCGAGATGGGCTTCGAGGTCGATCATCACGCCGCGGCCCTGCACGCAGGTTTCCGCCATCGTTTCGATGCCGAGCCGGTAGGCGCCGGTCTGCTCGGCATGGGTCGGCTCGATCTCCTGACCTTCGTAACGGACGGGGCCGACCACATGCTCATGCGCGCGAAACCCGTTGTAATAAACCTGCTCGGGGACGCCGTCGCCATCGGCGTCGAAGAGCTGTCCGACATGGGCGAGGCTGTCCCATTGCGTGGAATATTGCAGGTGCAGCAGCACCGCGTCGTCGTTCATCACGTCGGTTAGTTGCGGGTCGCCGCGCTGCATCAGGTAGTTCATGTTGGGCAGGCCGGCGCGATAGGTGGGGCGCAGTTTGGGCGGGTAGCGGCGCGGGTTCAGCGTGTTGTCGCCGGGAAAATCCAGCGGCAGGCTGAGGCAGAAGGCGCGCGCTTCCCTTACCTCGGCGATGCCCTCGCGGATTTTTTGCGGGGTGAGGAGGTTGAGGCGGCCGATTTGGTCGTCGGGGCCGAAATCGCCCCAGGTGGCGTTTTCGGGGCGGTGCTTCCAGCGAAGGTTCGACATTTTCAGCGTCTCCTCGGTTAGATTTTTTCCCATTCTAGGCAGGATTTGCGACGAATTTATCTGAAATGGTTCGGCGTGCAAGCCGTGTCGAGAGGGAATATAAGGGGGCTAAAGCACGTCCGGTGCGTTGCCGTGACGCTGCATTGCAATCGCATGCGCAGATGTTAAGGGGCCCTCATGACTATGCAATCAAGTGTCGAAACCTTGGCCCGGCTTGTCGCCTTTCCGACGGTCAGCCGGGATTCCAATGATGCGTTTACGCGCTACGCGGCAGAGCGTCTCACCGCCGCAGGCGGCCGGGTGCGCGTGCTGCCCGGCGATCTTGCCGGCAAAACCAACCTGATCGCGAGTTTCGGTCCTGATGGCGAGGGCGGCATCGTGCTGTCTGCCCATAGCGATGTGGTGCCAGTCGATGGCCAGGAATGGGCCAGCGATCCTTTTGCGCTGACCGAACATGACGGGCGGCTCTATGCGCGCGGCAGCTCCGACATGAAGGGGTTCATCGCCTGCATGTTGACGGCGGCCGAGCGCCTTCGGGGTGTCCGTCTTGTGCGTCCGCTGCATATTGCCATTTCCCATGACGAGGAGATCGGCTGCGTCGGCGTGCGCAGCATGCTCAAGCGCCTCGCCGACGAGGGCTTTCGGGCAGCGGGTTGCATCGTCGGAGAGCCCACGGGGCTCACCATCGCGACCGGCCATAAGGGCAAGGTCAACGGACAGATCAGCTGCCTAGGTGAAGCCGCGCATTCCGCGAACCCGACGCTCGGATGCAATGCCATCAACCTCGCCGCGCGCATGATCGGCGAGACGGAGGCGTTGCAGGAATGGCTCGCCCAGCACGGCGCCCATGACGCCGCTTATTCGGTGCCGTACAGCACCGTCCATGTCGGCACCATCGCAGGCGGCACGGCGCTCAACATCGTGCCTGATAGCTGCAATATCCGTTTCGAAATCCGGCTTCTGCCGGGCGATTCGCCGGATGATCTGCTGGCAAGGCTGACCGCGCGCGGACAGGAGATCGCGGCGGCCGCGCGTGCCGGCGGCCGCACCGCCGGCATCGAGATCAGCGTGCAGAATGCCTATCCCGGCCTGCAGACCGAAGAGGACGCGCCGATCGCGAGACTGGCCAAGGCCGCCGGGGCGAGCGTGGCGGGCAAGCTCAGTTTCGGCACCGAAGGCGGCTTGTTCAACGACATGCTCGGCTTGCCGACGGTGGTCTGCGGTCCAGGCTCGATCGACCGTGCGCACAAGCCCGACGAGTTCATCACCAGAGATGAACTCGCTGCCTGCGACGGCTTCCTCGATCGCATCGTGAGCTCGCTGGGGTAAATAGGAAAGTAGCCGCTTTTTAAAAAAAGCGGCGCAAAAATTTTTGTTATGCTGGGCCATGGGCGGTGTCGGCGACAACGCCCATGGCCCAGCATAACAAAGTTTTTTTGCTTCTTTTTGTTCACAAAAAGAAGCCTTCGCTTCCCTGAGGGTGCTGCTCCCGGGGCATATGCGTATTCGCTATATACGTGCTCAAAAGATGCCTTTTTAAGGTCGCATTTGGTTAGTTTTTGGGCAAATCGGAGCTGCGACGCGAAGAAGGCGCGGCCGAGGCACCTTGCGTCTGTCAGGTGGAATGGCCATGGTCCGCCCGATTCCGTGCCGGTGTCTCCTTCGCAGGAGAGCCGGCACACGTCTTTGGAGGTACTATGAAGCGTATCGGCTGGCTTGCCGCCATCCCCTTTATCGGCATGTGTGCCGGTCCCGTTATCAATAACAGAGCAGCGCCTTTCATTCTCGGAATGCCGTTCATTCTGGCTTGGATGGTGGCGTGGGTGTTCCTGACATCGTTGATCATGGGCGTCATTTATTGGCTTGACCCTTCACCCTGCGCTGACGAGGAGACGGTCTGATGAACATTGCCTTGATTATCATTGCGGCCGCCACGGTTTTTGCGCTGGTGTTGGGCATCGCCGCGCGCTCTCATCACAAGATGAGCTTGGAAGAATGGACGGTCGGCGGCCGCCATTTCGGTGCGCTGCTGGTGTTCCTGCTGTTTGGCGGTGAGATCTACTCGACCTTCACCTTTCTCGGGGCTTCAGGATATTCCTACGGGTTTGGCGGGCCGGCCTTCTACATTATCGGGTATTCCACGCTGGCTTATGTATTCTCCTATTTCATGCTGCCGAAGATCTGGCGTTATGCGCGCAAGCATGCGCTGGTGACGCAGCCAGATTTCTTTGTACGCAAATACGACAGCCCCGCGCTCGGCGTGCTGGTGGCGCTGGTCGGGATCGTCGCGCTGGTGCCCTATCTCGTGCTGCAGCTCACCGGCCTTGGGATCATCGTGCAGGCGGCGAGCTATGGCGCCGTGCCGAAGGCGGCTGCCATCATCATCGGCGCCGTCGTGGTCACGCTCTATGTGATCATCTCCGGCATCCGCGGCTCGGCCTGGACGGCGATCGTCAAGGACGTCATGATCGTGTCCGTGGTTGCCTTCCTCGGCTTCTATCTGCCGATCCATTATTTCGGCAGCATCGGAAAGATGTTCACGGCAGTGAATGCGGCGCGGCCCGGCTTCCTCGCTTTGCCGGCGCACGGGCAGAGCGTGTCCTGGTTCATCTCTACCACCTTGCTTACCTCGCTGGGCTTGTTGATGTGGCCGCAGACTTTCGGTGCGTCCTTCACGGCGAGCAATGCGAACGTGTTCCGCAAGAACGCGGTGGTGCTGCCGCTTTATCAGCTGCTCATGCTGTTGGTGTACTTCGTCGGCTTCACCGCACTGCTGGTGGTGCCGGGGCTGAAGGGTGGCGACACGAACATGGCGCTGCTGAAGATTTCCGTCGCCGCCTTCCCGTCCTGGATGGTCGGCATTATCGGCGCTGCGGGCGTGTTCACGGCCTTGGTGCCGGGCTCGCTGATCATCATGTGCGCCGCGACTTTGTTCTCGCGTAATTTCGTTGCAGCACTTCGGTCTCGCCAGAGCGATGAGAGCACAGTGCGGCTAGCCAAATTCCTCGTGCCGGTGATGGCCGCCATTGGCTGCTATTTCTCGATTTCCGGGAGCAGCACCATCGTTGCCTTGCTGTTGATGGGCTATAATTTCGTCACGCAGCTTTTCCCAGCGGTGGTGTTCAGCCTGCGGAAACGCAACCCGGTAACCAAGGAAGGTGCTGCCGCCGGCATCATCGCCGGTGTCGCCACCGTGGTGTATTTCACGCTCGCGCATGAGACCATCGGCAAGCTGATGCCGGGTCTGCCGGATGTGGTGAAGGACATCAATGTCGGTGTCGTCGCCTTGATCGTCAACGTGGTGGTGCTGACGGTGGTGAGCGCAGCGACCGCGGGGCGCCGGATTCAGTTGGTAGAAGAGACAGTCAAGTGAAGGGAAGGCTACTTTTTGTGAACAAAAAGTAGTTTTCTGCTCCTTCGGGCCATGGGCTGCGTCGGTGACAACGCCCATGGCCCAGCATAACAAAAGTTTTTGCGCCGCTTTTTTCAAAAAGCGGCTGCTTTCTTACGTATAGGCTTGCCCGGCAGAACGCCGTTGAGGAGGTAATTGCCGGCGCTGTGGTATCGCCACTGATTCGCGTCGTGAACCGTATGGGTCCGGGCATTCCGCCAATGACGGCTGAGATTCAAGGCGTTGTCAGTGGCGCTTGCGCCAGACAGCGCAAAGATTTCATTCGTGATTTCAATGACGACATCTTCGCTGAAGGCCTTCGCCTCGGCCACCGCGACAGCCGCTTCGCCGGCCAGCTCGATGGTCAAGTCAGCCGTCGCTCGATCGAGCAGCCGTGCGGCCCGCAGCAACAACTGTTCCGCGGCGTGAAATTTAGCCGAGAGCTGACCGAACCGTAGAATAACATGCGGATCCTCGGTTGCCTTGGAGACCGGTGCGCCAAGTCTTGGCCGGCCTCTCGCACGGACGAGCGCGACAGCATCGCTCAAGGCATTCTGTGCAATCCCGATGTCGATGGCCGTGTGGAGTTGCGAGGCATAGGCATGAAACACGCTTGGGCGATCAAACAGGCGCCAATGCGGGATGACATGGTTTTCCGGCACCGCCACATTTTCGAAAGTCGTTGTGCCGCTAAAGGTCACGCGCTGGCCCATGGCGTTCCAATCGCTCGAAACGATGACGCCGTGTTCCTTGCGCGGGACGAGGGCCAGTACCAGGCGTTCCTCCGGATCGAATGCCGCAACAGGCAGCCAGTCCGCCAAGATCGCGCCGGTGCAATAATATTTGGTGCCGTTCAGGCGATAATTTCCGCTGTCACCCTGCGTCAGTTTCGTCTGTAGATCGAGGGCGGAGGCCGAACCTTTTTCGGCCTGCGCGTTTCCGAGCCGCGCACCGGCCAGGACCTGGCCAAAGAAAAACGCCTTCTGCTCCTGTGTGCCGTCCTGCCGGATCGCATCCAGAAACAGAAAATGGCTCTGCGTCATCTGAGTCACCGCAGGATCACCCGCCGACAGGCGCTGAAAAACGTTCGTGATTGTCTCGAACGATACGTCGGCGCCACCGAATTCGCGCGGCACCGTAATCGCGAGGATGCCGCTGGCAGACAACCTGTCCAGTTCTGCGGCTGGAGGTTCCGGCTTTTGGTCGCGCTCGGAAGCTCCCGCGACCAAAAACTGGCGCAGTTCTTCCGCGATCGAATTGGCTTCAGAATCAGAGGAGATGATGTGTGCTGTCATCTTGCTTTGCCGGATTGGTGTTTGGACTCGGTTGCCGGCAAGAAGGGGACATCGCCGGTCACTTTGACGTCAGACTCTTCGCCGCGCGGATGCGTCCACAAGCCCGCTTGCTGCAAAAGCGGCAGAACGCCTTCACCGAACCAATAGGCCTCTTCGAGATGAGGGACACCCGACAATACGAATTCGGTAATGCCGAGGTCAGCGTATTCCTTGATGCGTTCCGCCACCTCCGCGTGACTGCCCACGAGCGCCGTTCCGGCGCCCCCGCGGACCAACCCAAAGCCGGCCCAGAGATTGGGCGCGACCTCGAGATTGTCGCGCGCCCCCTGGTGAAGTGCGACCATGCGCGCCTGGCCAACGGATTCACTGCGCGCAAAACCGGCCTGCATCTTGGCGACGGTTTCCGGATCGATTGCTGCCAACAGGCGCCGCGTTTCCGCCCAGGCTGCTTCGGACGTGTCCCGCGTGATGATATGCAGCCGGATTCCGAACCGCACGTTGCGGCCCTCGGCCTCGGCGAGCCCCCGGATCCAGGCGATTTTTTTGGCAACATCGGCTGGTGGTTCGCCCCAGGTCAGGTAGACATCGGTATGTTGGGCCGCGACGGGGCCAGCCGCTTGCGACGAACCGCCGAAATAAAGGGGCGGGATGATCGTGGGAAGGCGCGGTAGTGTCGCACCCTCGATACGAAAATGTTTGCCCTCATAATCGACCGGGCCACCCTGCCACAGAGCCCGGACGATCTGCAGAAATTCGCCGGCGCGCTCGTAGCGTTCATCCTTGGGCAGAAAATCGCCGTAGGCACGTTGTTCATGGGGTTCGCCGCCGACCACAACGTTGAGCAACAGCCGGCCATTCGAATAATTCTGATATGTCGAGGCCATCTGGGCCGCGAGAGTCGGCGCAATCAATCCGGGACGAAATGCCACCAGAAATTTCAGACTCTCCGTAACTTCGGTCAGCATGGCTGTCGCCAACCATGCATCCTCGCACCATGCCCCGGTTGGCGTCAGGGCGCTGACGAAGCCCAACTGCTCGGCGCTGCGGGCGATCTGGCCAAGATAGGCGAGGGTAGGGGCGCGGGTGCCTCCGGCCGTGCCGGCGGGCAGGCCATGCCCACCGCCGACGATATAGCGGCTATCGCCATAGGTGGGCAGAAACCAGTGGAAGGTGAGTGTCATGCGCTTGCTCCCATGTTGCCTAGTTATCTTATGGGTTGAATAGAAAGATTGCAACGTCGCGGCCATTACTCATCAAGTATAAGAAAGCGGCCGCTTTTAAAAAAGCGGCGCAAAAATTTTTGCTATGCTGGGTCATGGGCGTTGTCGACGACAACGCCCATGACCAAAATTAATAAAGTTTTTTTGCTACTTTTTGTTCACAAAAAGTAGCCTTCCCCTTCGCTTGCCTGAGCCATCACCGCGGGTACATTCCTATTAATTTACTGTAGTTAGTTGACTAAATAATATTAAGCCTGTAGGTTTTGATCTTACGTGAAAATGGAGAGGTAAATGAAACCGTTCGGCAACCTGGCTTCGATTGTCGGCCTCGCGGTTTTCGCCACAACGGGCCTCGCGAATGCTGCTGTGCCGCTGAAGATCGCGGTGACCCCCGGGCCGATGGCGGACATCATTCAGCACGCGGCGGATCTCGCGGCGAAGCAGGGGCTGCCGGTCAAGGTGGTGGTATTCTCCGACTGGATGACGCCCAACGTTGCGGTCGCCGACGGTGACGTCGATGCCAATTTCTACGAGCACAAGCCATACTTGGCGGTCGCCGACGCAACCCAGCATTTCAACCTGGTCGCGGTTGCGCCTGGCGTCATCATGCCGATGGGCCTGTTCTCCCATAAGCTGAAAAACCTCGCCGATATCCCCTACGGCGCGCAAGTGGCGGTCGCCAACGATCCGATCAATCGTGGCCGTGGCCTCGAGCTCTACCAGAAAGCCGGGTTGATCACGCTGAAGCCCGGCGTTGGCGATTTCGCGACGGTCGCCGATATCACCTCCAACCCCAAGCATCTGCATTTCATCGAGCTCGAGGCGCCGCAACTGGTCCGCGCGTTGGACGATGTCGAAGTTGCCCAGGTCAGCTTCACCTTTCTGCTGGCCTCGGGCGGCGACCCGAATAGCGCGCTGATCACCGATGGCTCCCGTAACCTGCATTATGCCATTCAGATCGTCGCACGCCCGGCGGAAGCGAAAGATCCGCGGCTGCTGAAGTTCATCACGATCTTCCAGTCGCCGGACGAGAAGGCCTTCATCCTCAGCCGTTATCACGGCTTTTTCACGCCGGCATGGTGAGGTGCCCCCGATGACGCATGCATCGCACACATCCCCCTTGGTGACGGTCGAGCAGCTGTGCCGCCGGTTTGGTAAGACCCAGGCGCTTGCTGATATTTCCTTCACGCTCGAGCGCGGTCAGGTGCTCAGCGTGATCGGGCGATCCGGGGCCGGCAAATCCACGCTGCTTCGCTGCTTGAACGGGTTGGAACGGCCGGATGAAGGCCGGATCGTGATCGACGGAAAGGATATCGTCGGCTGCGGTGAGCGTGACCTGCGCGTCGTGCGCCAGCGGATCGGCATGATCTTCCAGCATTTCAACCTGCTTTCGGCCAAGACCGCGCTCGGCAACGTGGCACTTCCGCTCAAGCTGCGCGGCATCGGCCGCGCTGCCCGCCACGCCCGTGCCGCGGAACTGCTCGATCTTGTCGGCCTCGCGGACAAAGCGGGCCATTATCCGGCGCAGCTGTCCGGCGGCCAGAAGCAGCGTGTAGGCATTGCCCGCGCGCTCGCCTCCGACCCCGCGCTGCTGCTGTGCGACGAGGCCACGTCCGCGCTCGACCCCGAAGCGACGCTTTCGATCCTTGAGCTTCTCGGCAGGATCAACCGCGAGCTCGGTCTCACGATCGTGCTGATCACCCATGAGATGAACGTCGCGCGCCTGATCGCCGACCGCGTTCTGGTGCTCGCCGCGGGCCGCATCGTCGAGGAGGGGGTGACCCGGGCGGTGCTGTCACACCCGAAGGCGGCGGAAACGCGCCTCATGCTCCGTGCGGCAGGCTTCCTACCAGATACTAACCCTCAGTCAGGGACACGCCATGCTCAACTTGCCGTTTGACGATCTCCTGACCTGCCTGGGCCAGACCATCGAAATGGTCGGCGCCGCCGGGCTGATCTCTCTTGTGCTCGGTCTGCCGCTCGCGCTTGTCATGGTGGCGACGAGCAAACGCGGCATCGCACCGCAGCGTTTGATCAATCGTAGTGTCGCCGCCGTGGTCAACGCGGTCCGCTCGGTGCCCTTCATCATCCTGCTGGTCGCCGCCATCCCCCTCACGCGTCTCATCATCGGCACGGCGATCGGCACCGAGGCCGCAATCGTGCCGCTCGCGATCGCGTCCACGCCCTATTTCGCGCGCATCGCCGAGGTATCGCTGCGCGAAGTGGAGAGCGGGTTGATCGAGGCGGTGCGCGCGATGGGCGCAAGCCGCATCGCCATCATGCGCGAGGTGCTGATCCCGGAGGCGCTGCCCGGGTTGATCTCCGGTTTCATCGTCACGCTGGTCACGCTGATCGGCGCCTCCGCCATGGCCGGCGTGGTCGGCGCCGGTGGGCTCGGCGATCTCGCGATCCGCTACGGCTACGACGAGTTCAACACCAGCGTGGTGATCGCGGTGGTGGTGGTGCTGGTGGTGCTGGTCTGGGGTGTCCAACTCATCGGCGACCGCATGGCCGCCCTGTTCAATAGGCGTTAATCCGATGACCCGTGAAATCCGCTTTAATGCTTTCACCATGAACACGCCGGTGCATCTCTCGCCGGGCCTGTGGCGGCATCCGCGTGACCGTGCGACCGACTTTACCAAACTCTCTCACTGGCTGGATCTCGCGCGGCTGTGGGAGCGTGGTCTGTTCGACGGCGTTTTTCTGGCCGACGTGCTCGGCCCTTACGACGTTTTCGGCAATTCGCCGCGCGCCGCCATCGCGCACGGCACCCAGCTGCCGGCGCATGATCCGCTGCTTCTGGTGTCCGCGATGGCGGCGGTGACCGAACATCTTGGTTTTGGCGTCACCGTCTCGCTAACCTACGAGCCTGCCTTCCTGCTCGCGCGCCGCTTCTCCACGCTCGATCACCTCACCGGCGGCCGGATCGGCTGGAACATCGTCACCTCCTATCTCGACAGCGCCGCGCGGGCGATGGGGCTCAGCCGCCAGCGCGGGCATGACGACCGTTATGCCGAGGCCGAACATTACATGCGCGCCGTCTACGGGCTCTGGGAACAGAGCTGGGCGGATGATGCTGTCATACGCGACCGGGCAAGCGGCCTTTATGCGGACCCGGCCCGCGTGCGCGTGATCGATCACCACAGCCCCGCCGGCGCGATGCAAGCGCTCCACATCGTCGAACCTTCACCGCAGCGCACGCCTGTCCTCTATCAGGCCGGCAGTTCCGGGGCGGGGCAGGCCTTCGCCGCGCGGCATGCGGAATGCGTGTTCGTCTCCGGTCCTTCGGAGGCCGTCATCGGCCCGCGCGTCGCCAAGCTCCGCGAGGAAGTGCGGGCCGCCGGGCGGCGCCCTGAGGAGGTTCTGGTTTTCGCCCTGGCGACCGCGATCGTGGCGCCCAGCCGCGCCGAAGCCCTCGACCGGCTGGCCGAATACCGCAGCTACGTCGATCATGAAGGTGCGTTGACGCTGCTCTCCGGTTGGGTTGGCGTCGACTATGCCGGCTACGATCTCGACCAGAAGATCCGCTACATCGAAAACGATGCCGGCCGTGCCGCGATGGCGAATTTCTCACGGGCCGATCCTTCGCGCGAATGGACGGTTCGCGAGGTCGCTGAATATGTGGGGATCGGCGGCATGGGGCCGGTCTTCGCGGGATCTCCCGCCGACGTGGCCGAGGCGATGGAACGGTGGATCGCGAAAACCGATGTGGACGGCTTCAATCTTGCCCATGCGGTGCTCCCCGAGACCTTCACCGATATCGTCGATTTTCTGGTGCCGGAACTGCAGGAGCGGGGCCTCTACAAAACGGCCTACGCGCCCGGTACGCTGCGGGAAAAGCTGTTCGGCGCCGGCCCGCGTTTGGCGGCGGGGCATCCTGCCCGCGCTTTGGCAGCCTACACCTGACGCCGGCGGCAGCGCATCATGCTCCCTCATCCCGCCTTGGCTTCGCACACAGTCGCGATCATCGGCGGCGGTTTTACCGGTGCCGCGGTTGCTTTCCATCTCGCTTGCACGGCCTCGTCGCGCACGCGCATTCTGGTGTTCGAGCCGCGCCGGGTGTTGGGTTGCGGCCTCGCTTACGACACCGACAATCCCGTGCATCGGATCAACGTCACCGCCCAGCGCATGAGTCTGCTGCCCGAGGACAATGGTGATTTCGCGCGTTGGATCGACGCCACCGGCGCCTGCGCCGACGATCCGGAAGCCTTCCTGCCCGATGGCCGCATCTTTCCCCGGCGCGCGGTATTTGGCCGCTATGTCGCCGCACGGCTCACGCCTTTTCTGGCCGCCGGACGCATCAGCCATATCACCGAACGCGCTACCCGTCTGTCGCGTGGTTCGAACGGCTGGTTCATCGCGTGCGACCATGGTTTGGCGCACGCCGACACGGTCGTGCTCGCTCTGGGAAATCCGCTGCCGATCGTTCCCGCTCCGATCGCGTTGGCGTTGCAGGGCGACCCGCGCCTCATCGCCGATCCTAACGCCGCCGGCGCGCTCGACGCCATCGGGCCACAGGATCGGGTGCTCGTGATCGGCACGGGGCTGACGATGGCCGATGTGGTGGCCTCGCTCGACCGGCGTGGCCATCGCGGCCCGATCCACGCGGTATCGCGCCGGGGCCAGCGCGCCCACGGCCACGCGGCGATCGTGACGCCCCCCGTAGGCTCGTTTGTCGATTTGTCCTCGTGCACGGCGCGTGGCCTGTTGCGACAGGTGCGCGCCAGGGTCGCGCAAGGGCGCAAGGAGGGGCTCGACTGGCATCCGGTCTTCGATACTCTGCGCATCGAAGCTCAAACGATCTGGGCGGCCTTACCGCTCACGGAACAACGCCGGCTGCTCTGCCATCTGCGCCCTTATTGGGAAACCCATCGCCATCGCGTGGCGCCGCAACTCAATTGCGTGCTGGAGCACCAAGCAGGGACCGGGTCTCTGCTGGTGCAGGCAGCCTCGATCGTCGCGGCACGGCGGCAGGATAACGCGCTGGCGGTAACGCTGCGGCCGCGCGGCCATGCCACCACCGTTGAAGCGTTTTTCGACGCGATCATTGTCACCACAGGATCGGCTCCGGCGAGCCTCACACGACGCGAGCCGTTCATCGCGGAGCTGGTTCGCGCAAGGCAGCTGGCGCCTGACCCTACGTCTCTTGGATTGGCTTGCGATCGCCTCGGCCGCGCGCTCGATGCGTCCGGCGCGCCGCAGCTGGATCTGCTGATCGCCGGACCGCTGGCCAGGGGCATTTTCGGCGAATTGACCGCGGTTGCCGAAATCGCCTGCCAGGCGGCCGACCTCGCCGCGCAATGCCGCGTTCCTGGCGTGCGCAGGAAAGCAGCCGCTTTTTGAAAAAAGCGGCGCAAAAACTTTTGGTTATGCTGGGTCATGGGCGTTGGCACCGACAACGCCCATGACCCAAATTAATAAAGTTTTTTTGCTTCTTTTTGTTCACAAAAAGAAGCCTTCCCTCTCACTTGCCTCAAGCAGCTCAGCGCGGCCGCACATGCTCGGGCCGGACACCGAGCCCGATAAGCCGGCCGGCGAGGCGCGCGAGCACCGGCCAGCGCGCGATCGTGAGCATGAAGGCAGGAGGGCCGCTACGTTTCTCCACGTCGCGGTCGCGCTTGCGTCGGTCGCGACGCATCATCAATTGCAGTTTCTGCGTCACCTTGGTCGGAAGGCGGCGGCGGCCCTCGACGGCCTTAAGGTGACGGTCGGCGAGTTTTCCGTCTCTCAGAGGGCCGGCGAGGATATTCGCCGCGGCGACAGCGTCCTGTATCGCGAGGTTCACACCAACCCCGCCGATCGGGGACATGGCGTGAGCCGCATCACCGATGCAGAGCAATCCCGGTCGCCACCAGCGTTTCAATCGATCGATGCGTACACTGAGAAGATGCACGTCCTCCCAGGATATCACCTCCTGCACGCGCTCCGGCGGAAGGGGCGAGACGGCGGCAACAGCCGCGCGAAAAGCATCGATCCCCTGCGCCTTTACGTCCGCGAAGCTGCCCTTGCGCACGACATAGCCGCATTGCCAGTAATCGCCACGATCCACCATCACGAAGCCCTGGCGCGGCCCGCCATGCCCCATCGTGTAGGGCGGATCGTTGGGCTGGTGCGACAGCTTCATCCAAAGCACCTCACTCGGGCGGCCGAAGCTTTTCACTTCCAGCCCGGCCTTCTCCCGGACAACGGAGTTGCGGCCGTCCGCACCGACGACAAGCGCCGCCTTCACCTCGAGCAGCTCTTCAGGCGTTTGTGCCCTCAGGCCGACGATCCTGCTGCTCTCTTCTATCAGCTCCGTCACTTCGGCATTTTTGATGAGATGAAAGTTTTTGTAGCGCCCGGCCGCGCGGGCGACATAGTCAAGAAAATCCCATTGCGGCATGAAGGCAATGAAGCGGCACTGCGTCGGCAGGCGGGAGAAATCAGCAATGGTGACATCCTTGCGCGCGATCTCGGCGTGGAGCCGGGGCGCTTGCGTATGAGGCAGCGCAAGTAAGCCGTTGAGCAGCCCGAGTTCGTGCATGACTTCCAGCGTTGAGGGGTGGATGGTGTCACCGCGGAAGTCGCGCAGGAAGTCGCCATGCTTCTCGATCACCGTGACGTCGATTCCGGCGCGAGCGAGGAGCAGGCCCAGCATGAGGCCCGCGGGGCCGCCACCGACGACGGCGCAATTCGTCTCGATGGATGTCATGATCAGTCTCAGTTCAGTGGCCGGTATTGTGCTCAACTTCGATCGTGACATGGGAGAGCGAACGGAACCGTGCCAACTTTGCGCGGTAATACGCCGGCCCATGCGTATTTTTGGTCTTGAGAGCAACAATGGCTCCCAGATGGCCTGGCCCCAAGCGCCAGAGATGCAGATCGGATAATTCGTCCCCCTCTGCCTCGATCGCCTCCTGAAGCTTTTCAGCCATGCTCCGGCTGGCCGTCATATCCAGCAGAATTCCGCCTGTATCGCGGATCAAGCCAAAGGCCCAGCTCGCAATGACAAACGAACCGACGATGCCGACGATCGGATCCATCCAGAGCCAATCGAAAGTTTTCGCCAGGAGCAAGCCGACAATGACCAGAATCGAGACGGCTGCATCGGCCATCACATGAACGATCGCAGCGCGCATGTTATTGTCACGGTGTGCAGCCTCATCGGCGTGGTCGTGTTCCTCAAACACAATAGTGTTGAGGTTTGTTCCGACACGGAGATCCGCTCTGAAGGCATGCGGTTCGGGAATTTCTTCCCGTGATTCGAGGTAGAGGCCGCGGTCCTGAAAGGTGAAGACCTGGCGTGCGCCATCTGGCCGTACCGTTTCAATGGTCACCTCAGAAGCGGACAACGCCTGGCCGTTTTCAGGCCGCACCCGAAAGCGTGGGGGAACACCGTCTTCAAAGATCTCCAGTTCGACAACGCCTGTGTCCGTCGTAACCCGGTGCATGGCTTCATGCTCATGATGCTCCGAGCCATGGCTATGACCGTGACTATGGCTATGCCCATGCTCGTGATGATGACCTCCCGCCAGCAACAGAGCGCTTACGACATTTACGCCAAGCCCCAGGCAGGCGATTGGAATGGCCGCCGCGAAATGGATCGACACCGGGAAAAAGAAGCGGTGGATCGCTTCATAGGCAATGAGCAGGGCGATCATGGTGAGGATGATCGCGCTGGTGAAACCGGCTAAGTCGCCGAACTTGCCTGTTCCGAAGCTAAAGCGAGGATCGTTCGCGTGCTTGCGCGCATAACGATAGGCCAAAGCGGCGAGCAGCAACGCGCCAGCATGGGTGCTCATATGCAGGCCATCGGCGACCAGTGCGATCGAGCCGAACAGAAGCCCACCGACAATTTCCGCGATCATCATGGCGCCGCATAACCAGATGACCCACCACGTCCTGCGTTCACTACGTTCGTGATCGGCGCCAAGGAAGACGTGGCTATGGGCGGGTTTTGCTATGGTTGAGACGAACATAGGAGGCTCACTTTAAATAGGTGCGAATGACCACGAGCAATTGCTCGGCGGCCTCCGCATTGAGCGCTTCAGGATGTTTTTCCTGATCGACAAGATGCGTCAGGACGTGGTCCTCAACGACTTCAGCCATCAACCCCGCGATCGCACCGCGTACGCCTGCGAGCAAGTGCATCACCTTTTCGCATTCGGCTTCACTCTCAAGCGCACGTTCTATCGCTTCAACCTGGCCACGCATGCGGCGGACACGGGCTAAAAGCCGCTGCTTTTCACGGATGGTATGGGTCATACCCAAATTATAGCATAGCCCCCCACCCTATTCTAGAGAGGGCGGACAAGGGCGGCGCAGCGCCTTTGGGCCCGTACTGTTTCAGTGCCTCAGGCCCAGCATAATAAAAGTTTTTGCGCCGCTTTTTTCAAAAAGCGGCTGCTTTCCTGCATCCGGGAAGGCGGTGCGGCATATTTAATCAATCGCTTAAAATTAAAGCTCTTTCTTCACGATTTTGGCGCGTGTTTTTATAAAACGCGCTTTCATCACACGTAAATCCGGATGGCACGGGGCTTGCTCAGCACCGGTCGGGCAGCTTGTCGGTTTCCCCGCCGGCCAGGTTCTGTCGCGTATGATTGTAAGGAAGATTGATGCTAAGAGTTTTGATTGGGCTTGGGATACCGTTCATCGCCATCGTGGTGATGCTGCCCCTGGTGAACGAGGTGAGTTTCACCCTTTTCAATATCCCGTTCCTGTATCTGTGGATGTTCTCCTGGTTCATCCTGAGTTCGGCGTGCCTCGGCATCTGCTGGTTGTGCTTCGACCGTCACCGGCCCGAATACTGAGGAGCGCGTGACCATGGCCACCATCGTTTTTGCGGTCCTCATCGCCGCCTCGCTCGTTCTCGCCGTCTTGGCGAAAAAGGGGCACCATTCCACCAATGTCCGCGACTTCTTCATTGCCTCACGGCAGTTCGGAGGTTTTCTCGTCTTCTTTCTCTCGGTCGGCGAGATTTACAGCATCGCCACCATCATCGGTTTTTCAGGCCTTATTTACGCCAAAGGCGTCTACGGTATCTGGTACCTCGGCTATTTTGTGCTCGCCTCCGCGGTGGCGTATTTCGTCAACCCGCTGATCTGGCGCGCCGGAAAACTGTATGACGCGGTGACCATCGCCGATCTGTTCAAGGGGCATTTCAAGAATCGTCCCGGTGCCCGGGCGCTGGAACTGACAGTAACGATCTCCGCCATCACCTTTCTGATCCCCTGGGGGCAGTTGCAGTTTGGCGGCTTGCTCGTCGCACTTGGCGGGCTGGGCTGGCACATCAGCCCCGCGGTGCTGGTCATCTTCGCCGCGGCACTTGCCCTCGCCTATGTCGTGATCGCCGGGATCCGCGCCCCGGCTTATGTGGCGATCCTGAAAGACATTCTGCTGGTCGCGGCGGTCATCATCACCGGCGGCGCGGCACTGGCGCAGACGCATCTTACCACCATCTTTCATGCGGGGACTCCGATGGTCAGCAGCCACCTGACCGCGCCGCAACTGCGTTTCTCGATGTCGACCATCGCTTTCCAGGCGATCGGCTTCTTCATGCTGCCCTTCAACACGCAGAACCTGTTCACGGCGAAGTCCGAGCAGACCATTCGTCGCATGCAAATGTTCATGCCGCTTTACATGATGATGTTCCCGTTCCTGGTGATCGTCGCTTATTACGAGTTGGGGACGCATGTGCATTTGAGCGGGCCGAACGGCGCCTTCATGGCGGCGGCCACGCAAATGCTGCCGTCCTGGGTGCTTGGCATCGTCGTTGCCGGCGCCTCGCTCACGGGTCTGCTGGTGCTGGCCGGCACGAGCCTCGCCATCGGGCCGCTTGTGACGCGCAACCTGTTCGGTCATGTGCCGGAGCAGAAGCAGCGCAGCGTGGCGCAATTGGTCATCGTTCTGTATCTGGTGCTGTCGATCGTATTGACGCTGGTTGCACCCGGCTTGCTCACCACGATCCTGAACACCGCCTTCTTCGGCATCACGCAGTTCTTCCCCGGCATGCTGGCGATCATGTTCTTCCGCCGCGCCAAGCCGCTGGCGATCGCGGCCGGCATCATCGTCGGGGATGTTCTCTCGGTCGCCTTCTTTGTGCTGAAAGTGCCGACGCATGATTTCAACATCGGCGCGGTCTGCCTGCTGATCAACGCGGCGATTCTCATCGGCGGCAGCCTGCTGACGGGACGCCAGCAGGTGATGCCGGTGGCGTTGCGCGGCGCGGCGGTGATGCCCGCCGCCGGCGATTAAACCCATTCCCCTCCGCCCCGTGCGGGGCGGAGGGGGACCAAAACTCAGTCCAGCCAGCTGCGGACGGCGTCCTTCAGGAAGGCGGCGTCGGCCGGGTTGGCAGCGGGGTTGCCGGCGCGGTGACCCCAGACGCTGGGGATCGGCAGCAGCTCGGCTTTGGCGAGATGCAGCATTTCCAGAGCATTGTCGGGGATGCGGAAATACAGGTCGGTCTCGCCCGGCATCAACAGCACCTTCGCCTTGATCGCGCCCAGCGCCTTCGCGAAATCGCCGCCATAGGTCGTATTGGCGCTGATATCGCCATGCGACCAGGTGACGAGTTGCGCGTAGCAATCGGCGGCGTCGCGTTTCAGGAACGAGGCTTCCCAGTCGTTTTTCAGATAGGCCTCCAGGTCCGGTGCGCCGAAGGCGGTGAGATGCAGGCGCTCACGGTAAAAATCCTGGCTCAGCGCCCAGCCGGCATAGATATGGCCCATGGCGCGCAGCGTGCCGACCGGCGGGGCGGAGAAACGGCCATTGCCGATATGCTCAGGCGCCGCCTCGAAGGTGCGCAGCAGGCCGGAGATGAAAACCTTGTTATGCACCGCGGTCTTGGCGCTGCTGCAGACCACGATGGCGCGCTCTACCGCATCGGGGAACATCGCCGCCCAGTGATAGGCCTGCTGCCCGCCCATTGAGAACCCGTAGACGGCATGCAGCCGCTCGATGCCGAACTGCTCGAGCAGCAGGCGGCGCTGCGCCGTCACGTTGTCCCAGGACGTCACCACCAGGGGGTAGTCCGGTGTATTGCCGGCGCCGGAGGAGAGGCCGTTGGAGAACATGTTGGGGATGATGATGAACCAGCGCGTCGGGTCCAGGATCCCGTCCGGTCCGATCAGCCATTCCATATCGCCATGCTTGGCGCCGTAGCTGCACGGGTAGAGAATCACATTGTCGCGGGCGGCGTTCAGCGTGCCGTAGGATTTCCATACGAGTTTCGCATCGCGCAGCACTTCGCCCGATTGCAGCGGGAAATTGCCAAGTTGAAATTCCCCGTGTTCCGTTGGCCAGTTCATGTCAGCAGACTTCCTTTTCAAAAACGGCACCCTTGGAGCGGCGGGTGACCGGCTTCAGGCTTATCACCCAATGCGGTCGGCGGAAAATCGGCAGGCTCGTGGCGGTCGGGAGAACATTGCTTTTCCAAGGGCGCCGTTTTATTGGCCGACCTGCATCGGCGAGAAAAATCCAGCGAATTTCGTCGTGCATGCGATTTTATCGTTCCGAATTGTCTATAATATGACAGGGTGTTTTTGTTCATGACCGATCTGCGGTGGGGAAATCAAGATGCATAACGAGTCTGTCTGGCGTCTCACTGCCACTGAGGCCGCGGAGTTGATCCAGGCTGGGAAGCTCACCAGCGAAGCTCTGACCGGGGCCTGCCTTGAGCGCATTGCGAGCCGCGAGGCCGTGATCGAAGCCTGGGAAACGCTTGATCCCGATGGGGCGCTCAGCCAGGCGCAGATGCGGGACCGGGAAGCCGGCAGCTTCCCGCTACAGGGAATCCCCGTGGCGGTGAAGGACCTCATCGATGTCGCCGGTCTGCCCACGCGTTATGGCTCGCCCATTCACGCCCATGCCGGCGCCGCGGCCAGCGATGCCGCCTGCGTCGCGGCGGCGCGGCGGGCTGGCGCGGTCATCCTGGGCAAAACGGTGACGACTGAGTTCGCAGGCGCAGAGCCAGGGAAAACCCACAACCCCCTCAATCTTGCGCATACGCCTGGCGGTTCCTCGAGCGGCTCGGTGGCGTGTGTTGCGGATGGCATGGCGCCGTTGGCATTCGGCACGCAGACCGCGGGATCAATCATCCGTCCTGCGGCGTATTGCGGGATTGTCGGCTTCAAGCCGAGCTTTGGCTGGATGGATCTCACCGGCGTCGGGGTTTTCGCACCCTCTCTGGATACGCTCGGGCTGTTCAGCCGGAGTGTCGCGGATGTCGCACGCTTCTATGCCGCGTTGACCGGGCGCCCGCAAACGCCAGCCCCGGCCGGTGGACCGGTCCGCATTGGCCGCCTGTCCGGCCCTCCGGTCGCCGCCGCTTCGCCTCTGGCGGAACAGGCCATTGCCGTGAGCCTCACGAAACTTTCAGGCCATGGCGCGGAGATTGTGGACGTTGCCCCGCCCATTCCCTTGGTCACGTTGGCCCGCGCCCAGCTCACGGTCATGGCCTATGAAACGAACCAATCCCTGCTTCAGGCACAGCAGGAGCACCCGGGCTTGCTGTCACCAAAAACGCGGGAGCTTCTGGCCCTCGGCGCATCGATCTCGCGCACGGAATACGAGGCGTCTCTGGGCCTCGCTGGCCAAGCGCGGCAATCATTTGCCGCGGCGATGGAAGGGGTCGATGCCCTGATCATGCCGCCCACTTCGGGTATCGCGCCATACGGCCTGCAGGATACGGGTGATCCCGCGTTTTGCCGGGTATGGAGCCTGCTGGGCTTTCCGGCTCTCACGCTGCCCGTTCTGCGCGACGAGAGTGGGCTTTCCGTAGGCATTCAACTCGTCGCGGCGCCGGCGGGAGATGATCGGCTGCTCGCGGTCGCTCACCTTGCCGGTCGGGTGTAAGAAAGCGGCCGCTTTTTAAAAAAAAGCGGCGTAAAAATTTTTGTTGTGCTGGGCCTTGGGCTGTGTCGCCGATAACGCCCATGGCCCAGCATAGCAAAGTTTTTTTGCTACTTTTTGTTCACAAAAAGTAGCCTTCCCTTCGATGAGGCACCATCGTTGACATAACGTAAGACCTGCGAAATACTTTTCCCTGGACAAGTCCGCCGATAATGGACAGCCGAGGAAAACGAAATGCCGACAGATGCCGCCGACCAGCAGCGCATGCCTTATCAATATCCGAATCCGCCGGAAGCCTTGCGCGACATCGTCGTGCCCGAGGCGGTCCCGAGCGACGAGCGGGTCTGGGTGCCGCAGGCGCCGAATGTCTGGTTCCGCCCGCTCTGCCTCAACATCTCCCAGGGCTATTGGATGAACCTGCTGCGCGTGCGCAAGGCAGGCGTGCTCAGCCGCCATCGCCATCCGGGGCCTGTGCACGGTTTCGTTCTCAAAGGACGTTGGCATTATCTCGAACATGACTGGGTCGCGACCGAGGGCAGCTACGTGTTCGAGCCGCCGGGAGAAACCCACACCCTCGTCGTGCCCGACGACGTCGAGGAGATGATCACCTATTTCCAGGTGAACGGCGTGATGTACTACGTCGATCCTTGGGGCAAAGGCATCGGCTACGAGGACGTCTTTACCAAGCTCGACATATGCCGGAAGCACTACGCGGAGATCGGGCTCGGTGCGGACTACGTCGACCAGTTCGTCCGTTAGCCGCGGATAACACGCATGCTGTGCTACGATTTCGCAGGGCGTGTGGCGGTGGTGACCGGCGGCCGGCAGGGCATCGGCGCCGCGATTGCGGGCGCGCTGCGTGCGGCCGGCGCTTCCGTTGCCGTTTGGGACCTGATCGCGGATGACGAAAACGGCTTCTGCGGGGAGGTCGACGTCACCGACGACGCCTCCGTCGCCCGCGCCACCGAGGCAACCCGCGCGCAATTCGGCGGCATCGACATCGTCGTCAACAATGCGGGCTTTGCCGGGCCGACCGTACCGGTCGAGGCGTACGACCCTGCCATGTGGCGGCGCATCATCGACATCAACCTCACCGGCACCTTCAATGTCTGCCGCGGCGTCATCCCCGCGCTGCGCGCGAGCCGGCACGGCCGCATCGTCAACATCGCCTCACTCGCCGGCAAGGAAGGCACGCCGAATGCGAGCGCCTACAGCGCCGCCAAGGCCGGCGTGATCGCGCTGACGAAATCGCTCGGCAAGGAACTTGCCGGCACAAGCGTGCTCGTCAACGCGATCGCACCGGCGGCGGTGGACAGGCCTCTCCTCGCGCAGATGGCTCCCGCGCATGTCGAGACGATGGTCCGCAAAAGCCCGCTCGGACGCCTGGGTAAGCCTGAGGAAGTCGCAGCCCTCGCGCTCTGGCTGGCGTCCGACGCCTGCAGTTTCAGCACCGGCGCCGTCTTCGATCTCTCCGGAGGACGCGCGACCTACTGATCCAGCCCCCGGCCAAGCTGGGCACTTTAAAACAAAAAAGGAAACGAAGTTGAGCATCGCAAAGACATCGCGCATCCGGCGTGTACAGTGGATCGCGACGGGCTTCCTCACCGTCGGCGGCATTGTGAACTATCTCGACCGCAGCGCGCTCTCCATCGCCAACCAGCCGATCAGCCACGAGATCGGCCTGAGCCCTATCGAGATGGGCCTGCTGCTCTCGGCCTTTTCCTGGTTCTATTCCTTCTCCCAACTTCCCATCGGCGTGCTGCTCGACCGGCTCGGCGCGCGCCTCATGCTTGGCGCCGGCATGCTGCTCTGGTCGGCGGCACAGCTCACGGCAGGCTTCGTCCACTCGTTTTCCGCCTTCGTGACCTGCCGCGCGCTGCTCGGTCTCGGCGAGGCGCCGCAATTCCCCGCAGGCGCCAAGGTTGTCAGCGAATGGTTCAACATCCGCGAGCGCGGCTTACCGATCGGCATTTTCGTCGGCTCGTCCTGCCTTGGGCCCTGCATCGCGCCGCCGTTGCTCACCGTGCTCATGCTCGGTTTCGGCTGGCGCGCGATGTTCATGATCATGGGTCTTCTCGGCATCATCGTCGCCGTGAGCTGGTACGTCACCTACCGCAACCGCTCCGAGGTGCCGCTCAGCCCCGAGGAGCGCGGCCACCTCGCCGACGGTGAGGCGA
>NZ_DASXFO010000081.1:0-59047 GCF_036489515.1 Acidocella sp. | reverse complement strand
CTCGGGATGCGCGCTTGCCCGCGCCACTTCCTCGAGTTCCCGCAACGTGCGCGGCGTACGCATCAGCGACAGGCGATGCCAGCGGGCGAAGCTGGCATAGTACTCGGGCGGGATCGGCAGCTCGGTGTTGAACACCTTGTAGGTGTCGCCCTTGCCCAGGCGCGGCGAGATGACGTGGTCGATGATGCGGTAGTCGAAGGCGTCGCCGGCGAGGCCGACGCCGGCATGGCCGAGCGCGGTGACACGGCGCGCACTGCCGGGCTCGAAGCGCAGCACGGAAAAGTCGCTGGTGCCGCCGCCAAAGTCTCCGACCAGCACGGTGGCGGGCGCGGTGAGCGTACGCGCGAATCGATAGCCGGCGGCCTCGGGTTCCAGCGCGACGGTGATGTCGGGATGGCCGGCTTCGGCGTAGGAACCGCGCAGCCGCGCCTCACCGAACGTGTCGTCAGCGGTTTCGCCAGCGAAATGCACCGGGCGGCCGGCGACGATGCGGATATCGGCTGGAAGGTCCGTGGTGGCGCCGAACAGCGCGCGCAGGAAGACGGCGATCATCTGCTCGAGCGTGAAGGGGCGGTTGAAGATGCGGGTCTGGGTGAAGCTGCGCTGCGCCAGATAGGTCTTCATCGACATGATGAGGCGGCTGTCGGTCGGGTCGTCGAGATAGGCCTCGATGGCCGCGGGGCCGGCCTGGTGGCGCAGATGGGAGCGGCCCTTCTGCGTCTCCGAGGCAAAGCAGAGCACGGTGCGGAATACGTCGAAATCGGCGCTGCCGAGGCGGAAACGCTGGCTGTGCACGGCACCGTCCGGGGTGAGCCGGCTGACGACGCTGTTGGTCGTGCCGAAATCGATGCCGACGATGCTGGTCATGAAAAAAGCCCTTCCCGAAAACGGAAAGGGCTTCAAGCGCAGTCCCGGTCGCGACGCAAGCGGCCGCTTTTTAAAAAAAGCGGCGCAAAAATTTTTTTATGCTGGGCCATGGGCGTTGTCGGAGACACAGCCCATGGCCCAGCATAGCAAAGTTTTTTTGCTACTTTTTGTGAACAAAAAGTAGTCTTTCCCTTCCTTAACCCTCGGGGAAGTCGGCGCCGAGCGTGGTTTTTTCCCAGGCGCTGATTTCCGCCTGCAGCGTGTCGAGTTTCTGGCGCACCATGTTGAGGCCGGGTTTGCCCAGCACCAGATGGCCGGGCGGGTTCGGCGATTCGACGGCATCGATGATCGCCTGCGCGGCGCGCACCGGGTCGCCCGGCTGCTGGCCGCTATAGCTGGAGATCTGCCGGCGGCGGGCGCCGGCGGTGGCGTCGTAGGCGTCGATGATGTTTGCCGTCTGTTTCAGCGAACGGCCGGCCCAGTCGGTGCGGAACGGGCCGGGTTCAACCGCCAGGACCTTGATGCCGAGGGGTGCGACTTCCTTGGCCAGGGCCTCGGAGAGCCCTTCCACGGCGAATTTGGTTGCTGCGTAGTAGCCGCTGGCGGCGTTGCCGACGAGGCCGCCGACCGAGGTGATATTGACGATGTGACCCCGCCCGGCGCGGCGCATGCCGGGCAGCACGGCGCGGATGGTGTCGGCCAGGCCGAAGACATTCGTCTCGAACATGGCGCGGATATCCGCGTCTACGCCTTCCTCGATGGCGGCAAGATAGCCGTAGCCGGCATTGTTCACGAGCACGTCGATGGCGCCGAATTTTTGCTCCGCCGCCTGCACGGCCGCGCGCACCTGGGCGGGGTCGGTGACGTCGAGCGTCAGCGCCAGGGTGTTGGCGGGGTCCGTGGCGAGGTCTTCGACCTTGGATTTGTCACGGGCGGTGACGACCACGCGGCCGCCGCGGCGTAACACTTCGCGGGCCAGCTCGCGGCCGAAGCCGGTCGAGCAGCCGGTGATGAACCAGACCGCTTTGCTTTGTTCAGTCATGAAACGCTCCTGAGAGAGGCACGGATGATAAATGTTTCAGGCCGAACCGGGAGGGTTCGGCCTGAAATGGCTCGGCTTTAAAACTCGTCGAGATTGTCGTCCTGGGCGTCGTCTGCACCTTCCTCAGCGAGCGGGGACGGCTCTTCTTGATCCGGCGACAGCGCTTCGTCGACCTTGCTCTCACGGCTCTTGCGCTTCGGTGCGGCACTGCGCTTCGGCTTGGCGCTGCTGGCCACCTGCATCTCTAGTTCGGCGAGCTGGGTTTCCAGTTCCGCGATGCGGCCCTCGGCGAACTTCGCGGCCTTCACGGCTTCGCGGTTCTTCGCACGCAATGTCTTGTTGACGGCCTCGAGCTTCTCGAGATCCGCGCGCAACGACTTGGCGGGCGACGCGGCGACCTTGACCGGCGCCTTGCGCGCGGTGGTCACCTTGCTCGGCTTTGTGGTGCTGGTGCGGCGTGCGGTGGTGCGGGTGGTCTTGGCCGGGCTTTTGGCGGCGGCCTTCACCGTGCTCTTCGCAGCGGCCTTGGTGGTCTTGGTCGTTTTCGCGGCGGCGGCGGTGCGGGCGGGGGCGGCGCGGCGAACCGCGGTCGAACGGCCGGTGCTGCGCGCCTTCGCGGCGGGTTTTTTAGTTCTGGTCGGTGTTGTTGCTCGCGCCATGGCGGGAATCTCCGATGATAAAATAAATTGTTAACAGAAATGTGCCGCGAATGCGACAGGTGCCGTTGCGGGACGACGCGCTGCGTCATCCCCGCCGGACGGGCCAGAGACCTGTTTCGCGAAGAGAAAGGAAGCGAATATCCGGCGATCAAACAGCATGATATCAGGCCCTAAAGAATTTTTTCGGCCTCATCAATGTTGATCGCGCGCGGCCGCATACAAGCCTGCCGGACGATTTTGCGGCGGATTCGCGGAGATTGATTGTCAGGGCTGGAAGTTTTTGATGCAGTGTGCGTGCGAGTGCGCCAAAGCGAGGCGAAAATTAGCCGACGAGGGCGCGCAATGCGCCGAGGTTGCGCAAGTGGATGCTGCGTGAAGCGGTCATTTTGATGACGCCGTCTTTTTCAAGTTTCGAGAGTGTGCGGGATACCGTTTCGATCGTCAGGCCGAGAAAATCCGCGATGTCCTGGCGCGACATCTCGAGTGTGACGGTGGCTTGTTGGGCGGAGTGGCGCGCCGAGTGCAGCAGAAAGGTGGCGAGTTTCTCCAAGGCGCTGCGGTGGCCGAGCAGCAGTGCATGATCCTGCGCGCGCGCCGCGTTTTGCAGCGCGAACTGGAATAAATTCCGGGCGACGGTTTCGTTTCGACCGCTTAAGCTGTCCAGGGAGCGGCGGCGATAGGCGATCAGCGTGCAATCGGAGACGGCCTCGGCGGAGAGCCGGTGCGTATCGCCGGATTCGATGCCGAACACTTCGCCCGCCACATAGAACGCATCGACCTGCCGGCGGCCGTCACCGAGGAATTTGCAGGTGCGCACCACGCCGGAGACGACTTTGTAGAACAATGTCGCCGGGTCGCCCTCGCCGTAGAGTTCCTGATCCTGCGGAAGGTTGGTCAGGGTGCCGGCGAGGCCGGGCTGCTCGTCCCAGAAACTCCGGCGCGGGTCCCGCAGGAAATGGGCCGCCAGAATTCCGGCTGACACGCTGGAGGTGGGGGCGGACATCGTTGTCATGGGATACTCCCGGGCGATGACGATTCCCTGTTCTACGAAGGGTCGGGATGCGGCGGTATACGGTTTGTTGCTAAGGGATTCTACGTAGAGCGCTGGAAACAGTTCAGGCAAGCGAAGGGAAAGGCTACTTTTTGTGAACAAAAAGTAGCAAAAAAACTTTGTTAATTTTGAGCATGGGCGTTGTCGCCGACACAGCCTATGGCCCGGCATAAAAGAAGTTTTTGCGCCGATTTCTTACCGGATCAGCCGGTGACCGCGCGGCCGGGCGAGCGGAGCGCGTCCTGGATGCTGTCGAACAGCGAGCCGTCGAAAGCGGGGTTCTCGATCACATGGTGCACGCGGGCTTTGGCGGCGCGGCGGCGGAAAGCCTGGCTGGCATGGTCGGTCATGATCACCACCGGCAGGATATGGCCGCGCGCCTTGAGGCCGGCGATGACGTGGAAGCAGTTCACCGCGGGCGGCCGATGCCCCAGGACCAGGCAGCCGGCTTCCGGCAGGCCGGAATCCTGCAGCAGGCTGGTGGTGGTGCTGAAGGTGCGCACCCGCAGCCCGTTCTGCTCGAGCGCGAATTTCAAAGATTCCCGCACGGCGAGATCAAGGTCCAAGATAAGAACGAGATGCTGTCCGTCATCCACTCGGTGAGGCTCCGCCATGCAGCCCATGGCATTGTGATAGACCGGGCTGTTATAGGTGGTTTCGGACATGGCCGGTTTGATCTGGCGCAAGCTGGGGGCACGCGGTCTTAAGCGTCAGGGGGTGGCAGGATGTCCGTGGCCAGCGCCATGCGCACCAGCTGCGAGAGGCTGTTCGCGCCCATTTTCATCATGACATTGGCGCGGTGCACTTCCACGGTCCGGGTGCTGAGTTTCAGGTCATAGGCGATGCTCTTGTTCGGCAGGCCGGCGACCAGGCCTTGCAGCACCTCCCGCTCGCGGCAGGAGAGCGCTTCCAGCCGCGCGCGCGCCGTTTGCGCGTCGCGCTCGCGCCGTCCGGTTACGTCGGCGGTCGCCAGGACCTCGCGGATCGCCGCCAGCAGAACCGCGTCATCGAAAGGTTTTTCGATGAAATCCGCGATCCCGGCCTTCATCGCCTCCACCGCCATGCGGATATCGGCATGGCCGGTCATGATGATCATGGGCAGCGGGACATGCAGCTCGCGCAGGCGGCGGCGCAGCTGCAGCCCGTCCATCCCCGGCATGCGCATGTCGCTGACGATGCAGCCCGGTTGCAGGCTGCCGACGGAATCGAGAAAGACGAAAGCTGATTCATAGGCCCTCACCGCCAGCCCGGCGGCGGTGAGGGAGAAGGTGAGGGAGTGGCGCACACCGTCATCATCATCAATGAGATGAATCACCGCGTCAGACATGGGTGTCGTCCTCGTCCAGGCCGGTTTTCAGCGTGAAAGCGAACACCGTGCCGCCGCCGGGGTTGGGCTCGGCCCAGAGGCGGCCGCCATGTGCCTCGATGATGGTGCGTGAGATCGACAGGCCCACGCCCATGCCATGCTCCTTGGTGGTGATGAAAGGCTGGAACAATTGCGGGGCGATGCTCTCGCTGATGCCGGTGCCGGTATCGGTGACGCTGACCTCGACGATGCCCGCCTCGGGGCAGCGCGTGCGGATCGAGAGGTCGCGGCGGTCCATCTCCTGGGTCGCCTCCACGGCGTTGCGGATCAGGTTGAGCAGCACCTGCTGGACCTGGATTTTATCGACGAATACCGTCACCGCCTCCGGATCGAGCGCGTAGGACACGCGCACGCCGGTCTCCTTGATGCCGACCAGCGCCAGGGCGCTGGCTTCCTCGATGAGTTTCGGCAGGTTTTCGAGCGCCTGTTCGCTCTCGCCACGGGAGACGAAGTCGCGCAGGCGGCGGATGATCTGGCCGGCGCGCAAAGCCTGTTCGGTGGCGCGCTCCATCGCCTCGCGCGCCATCGGCAGCATGTCGGGGCGGGCCCCTTCCAGCAGCCGGCGGCCGCCATTGAGGTAATTGGCGATCGCCGAGAGCGGCTGGTTCAGCTCATGCGCCAGGGTCGAGGCCATTTCACCCAGCGCCGTGTAACGGGACATGTGGATGAGCTCGCTCTGCAGCTCCTGCAGGCGCCGCTGCGTTTGCTGCCGCTCGGTCAGGTCGCGGACGAAGCCGATGAACATGCGCCGTTGCGCGCTGCCGGCCTCGCCGACCGATAATTCCATGGGAAAGGTCGTGCCGTCCCGGCGCTGGCCCACCACCAGCCGGCCGATGCCGATGATCCGGCGTTCCCCGGTGGTGCGATAGCGGAAGAGATAGGAATCGTGCTGTTCGTGATAGGGGGGAGGCATCAGCATGCTGACATTCTCGCCGATCACCTCGGCCTCCTTGTAGCCGAACAGCCGCTCGGCGGTGAGGCTGAAGGACTGGATGATGCCCCGCGGGTCGATGATGATCATCGCGTCGGGGACGGTGTCGAGCACCGAGCGCAGATGCGCCTCGCGCTCCTGCAGCTCCAGCTGGGAGCGCTTCGCGGCGGTGATGTCGCGGACGATCTCCGAAGCGCCGGCGAGCTGGTCGAAACGATTGAAAAACGGCGAGACGGTGACGGAAATGTCGATGATCGAGCCATCCTTGCGGCGGCGCTGCGTCTCGAAATGGTCGATCTTCTCACCGCGCCGCAGCCGCGCCAGGATCTGATCCTCCTCATCCAACCGATCGGCGGGCAGCAGGATGGTGATCGGCCGGCCGATCACCTCGGCGGCGGTGTAGCCGAAAATTCTCTCCGCCCCGGCGTTCCAGTCGATGATGATGCCGTCGAGCGATTTGGAGATGATGCCGTCGTCGGAGGCGGTGACGATCGCGGCCAGGCGGCTCACGGCCTCGTCGGGTGTCTCGAAGGCTAGCCTGGTCTCCGGGCTGCTCATGGCGGCCTGTCCCCGCACGCTTGTCGGCAGAATATAGACAAAGCAGGGAGGTCCACGCAACCGGGAGGTGCTCCTGCCGGGAGGACTGGCGGAGGTTGGTTTTGCGCAAAGCGTAACCCGGTGTTACCGTTTAGGGCGGACTCATGACCATAACAGGATGGGAATCATAATGAAAAAGAATTTGGGGATGCTGGCGTTGTTGGCGGTGGGCGTTGCGGGCTGTTCGACCTCGGCGCAGGCGCCGGAAAGTGCGTCGTTGTCGGGCGCGGATCTCGAGGCGCTGACCGCGGCCTATCAGCTGATCACCTTCGACATGGCGGAATGCACGTTGGTGCAGCGGCAGAATCTGGGGCTGACGGTGCAGCCTGTGGCCACGAAGATTTGTGCCGATGCGCAACATTACCAACCCATGCTGGAGATGCTGGCGGCGCGGCATGACGTCACGCTGCCGAACACGCTGCGGTACGATCTGGAGGCGCAATATGTCGCTTTGTCATACCATCCGACGCCGAACCTCGCGGTGAACTATCTGAATGACCAGATCGGCAGCCACGAGCAGGCTTTGGCGGTGTTCCGCTATACCGCCGGTACGACCGCCGATCCCGATATCAAGACGCTCTATCAGAGCGCCGTGCCGCTGGTCGAGCAAAACCTCGCAAGCCTGCGCCAGGCTTTGGCGGCCACGCCGCAATAGCGGTTAAGGAAGAAGCCGCTTTTTGAAAAAAGCGGCGTAAAAACTTTTGGTTATGCCGGGTCATAGGCGGTGTCGCTGACAACGCCCATGACCCAAATTAACAAAGTTTTTTTGCTACTTTTTGTTCACAAAAAGTAGCCTTGCCTTTGCTTTTACGACGCTTGCGGCAACTGGAGGTTTTTGATCTGGGCGAGGGCGCGCACCAGGTCGGCGCGGCTGACGATGCCGACGAGCGTCTCGCCGCGCAGGATCGGCACGCGCTTGATGTGATGCGCGGTGAGCTGGTCGGCGATGTCCGAGATCCGGGTGGATTCATGGGCGGTGACCAGCGTTCGCGTCATCAGATCCGCCGCCGTGTGCCGGTCCACGCTGATGTATTCGAGAAATTCCGGGGCGAGACGCTCGCCTTCCGCGAGCATTTCCAGCCACCAGGCGCGGCGTGCCTGCGCCTTTCCGGAAAAGGGCCGCAACAGATCGCCCTCGCTGATCATGCCGAGCAGCTTACCCGATGCATCCACCACGGGTGCTGCGCTGATGCCATGCTTGGTGAGCGTGTCGGCGACCTCGGCGATGCCGGCGTCCGGCCGGACGGAAATAACATTGCGCGTCATCACGGCGGCGGCGGTGTCAGCCATAACTGTTCCCTTTCTGTCTTATACGCTTCGCATCTGAACGTAATTTGTTACAAAAAGCTTGGCATTGATCTCGATCAACGGCGCCGTGGCGCGGCAAGGCTCAGGGAAAGACTTCTTTTTGTGAACAAAAAGAAGCAAAAAAACTTTATTAATTTGGGTCATGGGCGTTGTCGGTGACGACGCCCATGACCCAGCATAGCCAAAAGTTTTTGCGCCGCTTTTTTTAAAAAGCGGCTGCTTTCTTTAATTGCTCAGGCCGCCATCGATGATCTGGACCGTCCCGGTGGTGAAGGCGGATTCGTCGCTGGCGAGATAGGTGGCGAGGGCGGCGATTTCCGTTGCGGTGCCGAGCCGCCCCATTGGCTGCCGGGCGGTGAAGGCGGCGCGCACCTCTGCCTCGCTGCGCTGGTCCGTCGCTTGCGCCGAAATGCGCTGCTGCAACGAGGGTGTTTCCACCGTGCCGGGGCAGATGGCGTTGCAGCGTATGCCGGCGCCGACGTAATCGGCCGCCACGGATTTGGTGAGGCCGATCACCGCGGCCTTGGTCGCGCCATAGGCGCAACGTACGGGCAGGCCTTTGACGCTCGAGGCGACCGAGGCGATGTTGATGATCGAGCCGCGTTTCTGGTTCAGCATGCCGGGCAGAAAGGTCCGGATCATGCGGAACATCGCGGTCACGTTGAGGGCGACGGAAAAATCCCAGGCGGCGTCGTCGCATTCGAGAATCGTGCCGTGATGCACGTAGCCGGCGCCGTTGAGCAGCACGTCGATCGTGCCGAGTTTTTTTGCCAGCGCCTGGATGTCTTCCGGGCGCGTGACGTCGAGATGCAGGAGTTCGCATCCGGCCAGCCCTTTGAGCCTGGCGTCGTCGATGTCGGTTGCGAACACATGCGCGCCCTCGCGCGCGAACATTTCCGCGCAGGCGCGGCCGATGCCTTGAGCGGCGGCGGTGATGAGGACTTTTTTTCCGGCGAGACGGTCGGTCATTTCGTCTTTCCTCTTGTTATTGCTGTTCGGGCAGCGTGGTGCCGCCGATCTGCGCGTAGAGCCGGGCGACCGAGGCGTCGTCATCCCGTCCCAGGCCGATGGCGGCGGTGGCGAGAAACATCTGCAGCGCGCTCGCCGCCACCGGCACGGGGAAGCGCGCGCTGCGCGCCATGTCCTGGATGATGCCGAGATCTTTCACGAAAATTTCCACCGCGCTGTGCGGGGTGTAGTCGCCCGCCAGCACATGCGGCATGCGGTTCTCGAACATCCAGGAGTTGCCGGCGGAAGCGGTGATCACCTCATAGACTTTTTGCAGGTCGAGATTCTGGCGCGCGGCGAAGGCCATCGCTTCGCTGGCGGCGGCGATGTGCACGCCGGCGAGCAGCTGGTTGATCATCTTGAAGGCGGCGCCGAGGCCCGCCTCGTCGCCGAGTTCGTAGACTTTTGCCGCCATCGCCGCGAGCGCCGGGCGCGCTGCCGCGAAGGCAGGCTTGGTGCCGGCGGCGAGAATGGTGAGTTCGCCCTCCGCGGCGCGCGCAGCGCCGCCGCTGATCGGCGCGTCGAGATAGAGCCGCCCCGTGGCCTGCAGGCGCGCCGCCAGGGCTTTGGCGTTTTCTGGCGACATGGTGGCGGCGGAAATGAAGACGCCGGTGGGAGACATCGCTTGCGCCACGCCGTCGGCGCCGAACAGGATCTCTTCCGTCTGCGCCGCGTTGACGACGACGGAAACGACGATTTCAACACCTTGGGCCGCCGCCGCCGGGGTGTTGGCCACCTCGCCGCCGGCCTGCGCAAAACGCGCCAGGCTGGCAGCGGCGGTGTCGAAACCGGTCACTTTGAGGCCCGCGCGTCGCAATGATGTGGCCATGCCGAAGCCCATGGAGCCCAGCCCGATGACGGCGACCGGCCGTGCGGCGTTGTCTTGCGGCATGTTTTTTTCCTCCGTGGTTGGCGGAACTTTGCCGCCTCGATTGATTGGACAGCGGCAATCATAGCTGTTTTTCCCGCGTGGCGCCACCGATGGGGGCGCCCACTAACGGTATGTCAAAACAAGCTCGTCGCGGGCGGATACACGGCAATGAGACGATATGGAAACAAATGAGACAATGACAAGAAAGTGCCGTGTTCCCTCTTGACGGACTTTGATCCGCAGACGAATTTGATGCGCCGATTCGATATGCAAAGCCAGTGAAAGTCTTCATTATTCCCCGTTCCTCCTTCATGGCCCTGGGCGCGGCGACAAAATCGTCGGTGCCTGTCCTGTCGCGACTTGCGGTGGCCCGCACGGCATTGGCTGTGGCGGCAGAGGAGATGCGCCGATGAATGAGGAGGCGGCTTCCGCAACGCTGCTGGGGGACATCGTGTCGCATATCGGGGAGCTGAAGCTGTGGAACTCGGTGGTCGACATTCAGACCCGCACCGCCGATATCGAACAGTATTTTCTCTCCGACCCGAGCGTGCCGGGCTACGTCATCATGTCCCAGGGCGGCCTGTTCGGGGTGCTGTCGCGCAAGCATTTCACCGCGGCGATCAGCCGTCCGTTCGGTCGCGAGGTGTTCATGAAGCGGCCGGTCGGCGAGCTGGTGAAAAGCATCGATGTCGAGCCGTTGACCCTGGATGAAAACGCCACGATCGCGCATGCGTTGCGCCTGGCCATGGAACGGCCGGGTGAGCTGTGCTTCGAACCCTTGCTGGTCAAGCGGCCCGATTCCTTCGGGCTGATCGACGTCAACATGTTGCTGACGGCGCAGGCCAATCTGCTCGAGCAGGCGCTACACGCCAAGGACGAACTGCTGGACGAGGTGGAGCGCACCGCCGATGCGCTGCGCCAGACGGTGGCCGAGCAGGAACGGCTGGCCCGGGCACTTTCCGAGGCCAAGGAGATCGCCCAGCACGAGGCCACGCACGATTCCCTGACCGGCCTGCCCAACCGCAAGCTTTTTCTCGAGCGCCTGGAAGTGGCGCTGGCGATGAACAAGCAGGGCCCGGCCGAGGACTGTGCGGTGCTGTTCATCGATCTCGACCGTTTCAAGATCGTCAATGACAGCCTCGGCCATCTCGCCGGCAACGCGTTGCTGATCGAGGTGGCGAAGCGGCTGAATCAGATGGTGCGCAAGCGCCCGGTGGCGCCGGTGGCGCCCGGTCTGCCGCCGCGCGCCGCCGACACCATCGCCCGCCTGTCGGGCGACGAATTCACCGTGCTGCTGACGGAAAAGATCACCAGCGCCGCGGCGATGGCCTTCGCCGCGCGGCTGCAGACGGCGCTGACCAAGCCGTTCCAGCTCGGCGCGGAAACGGTGGTGATCAGCGCCAGCATCGGCATCGTGCCGTCGCTGCTCGGCTATGACGACACCGAGTCGATCCTGCGCGATGCCGACATCGCGATGTATCGCGCCAAGTTCAACGGCAAGGCCTGCGCCGTGACGTTCGAGGCGGACATGCGGGTCCAGGTGGCGACCCGGCTGCACATCGAGAACCAATTGCGCGAGGGGCTCGGCAAGCAGGAATTCGAACTGCATTACCAGCCGATCGTAGCACTGCGGACGGGCAACGCCACCGGCGTCGAGGCCCTGGTGCGCTGGCGCCGGCCGGACGGCCTGATGCCCCCCGGCGCCTTCATCGAGATCGCGGAAGAGACGGGGCTGATCATCCCGCTCGGCAACTGGGTGTTTCGCGATGCCTGCGAGACGGCGAAACTCTGGCATGCGGCGCTGCCTGACCGGCCGCCGGTGACGATGAGCATCAATCTCTCGCCGGTGCAGTTCGGCCATCCTGAGCTCGCCGAGACGCTTGAGGAGCTGGTGCTGCTGTCCGGCGTCGATGCCGGCACGGTGACGATCGAGATCACCGAACGCTCGACAATGACCGACCCGGATCGGGCGCTGGTCGTGCTGAAGCAGCTGAAGGCGATGGGCTTCCGCTTGGCGATCGACGATTTCGGCACCGGCTATTCCTCGCTCAGCTATCTGCACCGCTTTCCGATCGACATCCTGAAGATCGATCGCTCGTTCATCTCCAACCTCGGCGGCTCGGGCGATGGCGAGAAGATCGTCATCGCCATCCTGGCGCTGGCGGACAGTCTCGGCATTACCGTCGTCGCCGAGGGGGTGGAGACGAAAACGCAGGCGAGCAGCCTGCGGGACCTCGGCTGCCAATACGCGCAGGGCTATTTCTTCGCCAAGCCGCTGCCGCTCGAGGCGATGTGGAAGTTCATGCACGATCCGGGCGCCGCGGTGCATTAAGCGAAGAGGAAGGCTTCTTTTTGTGAACAAAAAGAAGCAAAAAAACTTCTTTTATGCTGGGCCATGGGCGTTGGCGCCGACAACGCCCATGGCCCAGCATAAAAGAAGTTTTTGCGCCGCTTTTTTCAAAAAGCGGCCGCTTTCTGTTATTCGTTGTCCGGCGGTTCTGGTACGTAATGTTCCGGGCCGATGGTCATGTTGTGCTGATTGAGCGGCTTCGGCCGGGCGCCGCCGGTATGGCGCCATTGCTGCATGCGCCAGATATAGGCCAGCACCTCGGCGCAGGCGCGGTACAGCGCCACCGGCACATGGTCGCCGGGCTCGACGTGGCGGTACACGGCGCGGGCCAGAGGTGGCGCCTCGACGACGGGTACGCCGTGCTCGCGCGCTTGGGCGAGGATTTCCTCCGCCATCAGTCCCACGCCTTTGGCCAACAGCAACGGGGCGACATCGCTGCCGCGGCGGTAGCGGATCGCCACCGCGAAATGCGTCGGGTTGGTCACCACCACGGAGGCTTCCGGCACGCGCTTGAGCTGGCGTGAGCGCGCCATGCGCCGCGCCAGTGCGCGCTGGCGCTGTTTGACATGCGGGTTGCCGACCGAGTCCTTCATCTCGTTGCGGACTTCCTCGTCGGACATGCGTAGTTTCTTCCGGTGCAGCCAGAATTGCAGCCCGACATCCGCACCGGCCAACACCAGGATGGCGAGGCAGATGCCGCCCAGAACCTGGAGGCAGAGGCCGAGCAGCAGGCTGGCGCTGGGCCCGCCCATGGCACTCATTGCCGTGAATTCCGGCGTACGTAGATAGATCATGGTGCCGCCGACGCCGCCAATGACGACGAACTTGACGATCGATTTCAGCGTGTCGGTGAGGTGGCTGAGCGAGAACATCTGGCCCAGGCCGCTCGCCGGGCTAAGTTTCGACAGATCCGGCATCAGCGGCTGGAGACTGAGGATCCAGCCGCCGGAGAACAGGCTGCTGCCGATGGCGAGGGCACCGATCAGCAGGATCAGCGGGGCGAGCAAGGCGGCGACGTCGCCGGGCCATTGCATGGCAGTGCGGAGACTTTCGCCGCCCGCCAGGGACAGGCTTGCGGCGACGATGCCTTCGAGGCGGGAGCCCAGGCCGGCGGCGGCGGCGAGGGCCAGCGTCGTGAACATGATGATCGCCGCGGCTTTCGGCAGGTCGGCGGAGCGGTTTACCTGGCCCTGTTCGGCGGCTTGGCGCAGCCGCCGTTCGGTGGGGGCGTGGCGTTTGTCCTGACTGTCGCCCTCAGCCATGGGGGAGCATCGCCGTCACGCTGTGCATGGCGAGGTCCATGAGATGGTGGAAATCATGGTCCAGGAAGACGATCGAGCCGGTGAACACCCACAGCCCGACGATGATCAGCAGCGGAAAGCCGATGGTGAGCAGGTTCATCTGCGGCGCGAACACGGTGGTAAGGCCGACCGTGAGATTGATGCTGAGCGTGACCGCGAGCACCGGCATGGCGAGCCAGACGGCGGAACTGATCGCCGTTTCGCCGAGGGTGGTCAGCTGGTCCCAGGGCGCCAGCCCGCCAGTGCCGATCCCGGCCTGGAAGGAGTGGGCGATCGCCGCGAACAGGAAGATCGGCCCGCCGGCGGAGATATAGGCCATCAGCCCGGCCCAGAACATCAGATTATAGACGACCGGCGCGGAAACGGCGGAGCCGGGCATCTGCATTTCCGCAAAGCCGAGGCCGATCGACAGGCTGATCAGCTCACCGGTGCTGGCGACGATGCTGACGATGATTTGCATGGCCAGGCCAAGCACCGCACCGAAGGCGATCTGGATCAGTCCGGCGAAGATCGCGCTGATGGGATCAGCAGGGAAGGGCGGCAGGTTGGGCAGCCAAGCCGCCAGGGCGGCGGCATAGGCCGCGGCGATCAGCGCCTTGACGACGGCCGGGATCGAACTCGAGCCGTAGAACGGCCCGGTGATAAACAGGCCGGTGATGCGCAGGAACGGCCACATGAAATGCCCCAGCCAGGCCAGGATCTGCGCTTCGCTCAGGACCATGAGCGGTGCACGAGCTGGCCGGCATGGGTGATCCACAGAGTTGCCAGCGCCTCGATGCCATGCAGGGCGCCGATGCCGCCCAGCACCGGCAGGCCCATCATGATGATGACTTTCGGCAGGAGGCTGAACCCGGCATCTTCGATCTGCAGCGAGGCCTGGAGAATCGCCGTCAGCAGGCCGACCGCGAGCAGCAGGCCGAGGATCGGCAGAATGACGGAGAGTTCTTCTGTGAGGGCGACGTGCAGGAGTTGGATATAGAGCGGCATGGCGCGCGACCTAGAGCGATATCGGCAAGTAAGGGAAAGACTTCTTTTTGTGAACAAAAAGAAGCAAAAAAACTTTGCTTATGCTGGGCCATGGGCGTTGTCGGCGACGCAGCCCCACGCCCAGCATAAAAAAAGTTTTTGCGCCGTTTGGCTCAAAAAGCGGCCGCTTTCCCGAGTGCCCCATCAGGAGCCGGCGATAAAACTGTTCGCGAGCGAGCCGAGCACCAGCGACCAGCCATGGATGGAGACGAACATCAACAGCTTCAGCGGCAGCGAGATCAGCGTCGGTGAGACCATGATCATGCCGAGCGACATCAGCACCGAGGCGACCGCGAGATCGATGAGCACAAACGGAACATAGATCAGAAAGCTGATCTGGAAGGCGGTTTCCAGCTCCGAGGTGGAGAAGGCCGGCACCAGCACGGTGAGGGGAACGTCCTGCGGGGTGGCGTAATGGCCGCCGCTGAGATCGACGAACAAATGCAGCGCGTCCTTGCGTGTCTGCGACAGCATGAAGTTCTGGATCGGCGGCTCGGCGCGCTGTATCGCGGTTTCGAAGGTGATCTGGCCGTTAAGGTAAGGTTGCAGGGCGTTATCCTGCTCCTGCTGCAGCACGCCGCGCATCACGAACACGGTGAGCGCCAGAGCGAGGGCGGCGAGAATCATGTTGGGCGGCGTGGTCGTCAGGCCGAGCGCCTGGCGCAGCACCGAGAGCACGATGATGATGCGGGTGAACGCCGTCATCAGCAGCAGAATGCCGGGCAGGAAGGCGAGGCCGGTGATGATCAGCAGCGTTTGCAGGTTCAGCGAATAGGCTGAGCCGCCTTGCGACGGGCTGGCGCTGAGCAGCGTCAGCCCGTCGAGTGGTGCTGCCTGCGCGAGGCCGGCGGTGAAGGCGGCCGCCGCCAGCGCCAGCACCAGAGCGAGCAGAAGTCTCATGCGTCCGGCGCCGGGGATTGGGCGGTGTCAAGCAGGCTGGAAAATGCCGGCGGGGTCGTGCCGCCCAGCGCGCCGATGGGGGTAAGACCCTGGCGTCCGGAGCTGACCAGGAAGCGCTGGCCTTCGGCTTCGACGATCATCAACGCAGCGCCCGGGCCGACCGGCCGCGTCGCGACGATGGTGATGGCGTTCTGCCCGGTGCGGCGCGCGCCCAAGTTCCCGTCACGCCAGCGCCGCGCCACGTAGGCGGCGGCCATCAGCAGGCCGAGAATGACGACCAGCGGCACCAGGGTGGAGATGATCGTCGAGGCGCCGAACACGCTGGACATGGCTTAGAACGAGACGGCTTGGAACCGAACCACGGAGCGATTCGATTGAGCCATAAGATCGCGCGCGCCAAAAAGCCCGGCGCAGGAGTGGCGGCAAATCATCATGCTCAGTCCTGCACGACGAAATCGGTGATGTACGCCGCGGTGAACGGTTTGTCGGTGCGGTCGCCGGCATCCTTGGCCAGCACGCTGTTGGCGGCGTCCAGGCAATTCTGGATCAGCGCGGCGCGCGTGGTCGGGTCCTGCAATGCCGCGCTGGTCTCGCTCATCAGCAGGTTGATGACCGCCGATTTGATGATCGGCTGGAACGTGGTGAAGCTCGCCACGGCCCGCTCGTCATAGGTCGCGAACTGCATGCCGATCTGCACGTAGGAGGTGGCGGGCGCGCCGGCCTGCGGCGGGACGCTGACCACGATGCCCGACAGGTCGGCGAAGAAGATCGCCTTCGGATGCGCCGGGTCGGCCGTTGTCGCCGTACTCTGCGCATGGGCGGCGCGGTTCATCGGGAGGAAGCGCATCGCCCCGAACATGGCGCCGGCGCCGATGGCGATGGCGACCACGACGATGCCGGCCGTCACAAATTTATTCATCAGACAAGTCTTTCAAGGGGGCGGGGGCAGGGCGATATGGCTTGAAATCGAACCGCACCGCGGTTCGATTTCGCCATGCCATCACTCGCGCAAACAAGGCGAGAGCATGATTGATGATAAGAAGCAATCATGCGTTAGGCCGCGGTATCCGACAGCAGCGTTTGGAACATCGTGTGCGCGGTGGAGATCACCTGCGCCGCCGCCTGGTAGGCCTGCTGGTAGTTGACCAGCAGCACCGCCTGCTGGTCGGAGTTCACGCCGGCGATGTTCTGCAGGTTGGTGGTGGCGGCGGTGACCTGGGCGGCGGTGCCGGTGGCGATGGTCGCGGCCTCGTCGGCGTTGGAGCCGAGCCCGGTGGCGAAGCCGATCACCCCTTGCTGCAGCGTGCCGGCGGTGCTGGTGCCCGAGGCGGTCCAGAGTGCCGCCATGCGCGTCGCGTTGCTGCCGCTGCTGCTGCCGCCGGGGGTGAGCGATAGCGTGTCGCCGTTCGCCGGCGTGCCGGAGATCGGCAACTGCCAATAGCTGGTCGGTGAGACGGTGCTGGGATATTGCACCGAGATCGTGCCGCTGTAGGTGCCGTCGGTGCTGGTGAGCTGGCCGGTGGCGACCTGCGTGCCGGCCAGGCTGGCCGGGGTCGCGGTTGCGCCCAGGGTGATCGTGTAGCTACCGTCACTCCCGAAATTCACCTCGAGCGGCTGGCCGTAATAGGTGCTCGACACGATGGGGTTGTCGGTGGTGCCGGTCGGCGGGGTGGTGGTGACGCTGTCGGTGCCGGCGGTGATGGCCCCGAAATTCTGGTCCGTGATGGTGCCGGTCGCGCTCAGCGTTCCCGGCGTCGCGACATAGGGGTCGGCGGCGGCGATGTCATCGGGATTGGTGATGGCCACGGACATGCCGGTGGCGGCGCCCGGGGCCGGGTTGATGGTGTAGGAGCTACCATTCGTCGGGGCGCCGGAGACGGCGACCGTCATGCCCGCGAAGCTGAGGCTGAAGGGGGTTGGCCCGGGGGATACGGGATAGGGCGTTCCGGTCGCCTGGTCGGTTGCGGTCCATCCCTGGCCGGTGGCGTAGCTTAAGACGAACGGCCCGCCATCGGTCGGCAGCTGGGCCGGGTTGGTGATCGTCGCGTTGCTCACGGCGGGGCTGCCGGTGGGATTTCCGGTCGTGGCGGTCACGGTCGGTGACGGCGACGCGGTAAACAGGTTGGTGCCCTGCGCGCCGTTATAGGTCAGCCCCTCCGCCTGGGAGGTGTTGACCTCGGAGGTGAACACCGCGGCGATCGCGTCCAACCCCTGCATGGCTTGCGACCCGGCTTGCCAGGTGGCGATGTTGGCGCCCATTTCGCCGTCGCTCCCGGTGAGGGTGAGCGAGCCCGGCTGGTTGGCGACAGCGATCGTGGGCGGCGTGGAGGCGGTGCCGCCGGTCACGGTGAGTGTTTGCGCGCCGGCCTGGTTGAGCAGCACATTGCCGCCCAGCGACAGCGTCACCGAGCCGTTGCTCTGCGGCAGCACGTTCACCGGCAGCAAGCTCGACAGGCTGCTGAGCGCCGCTTCCTGCTGGTCGAGCAGCGACGGGTCGTTCGGCGAGGTATCCAGCCCCTGGTTGATGGTGGCGAGCTGGGTCAGCAGGTTATTCGCCGTGGCGACGTTCTCTTGCAGCGCGGTGCCGGCATCGCTCATCGTCGTGTCGAGGCTGCTGGCGGCACTCTGGAACGTGCCGGTGATCGTTTGCGCGTCCGACAGCACGGTCTCGCGCGCGCCGCTGCTGCTCGGGTCTGCGGCCAGCGTGCTGACGTCGTCGAAGAACTGGTTCATGCTGGTCTGGATGTCGCCGTTGTTCTGCAGCGCGTTAGAGATATTGGTGAGATTCGTCGCCAGCGTGCTGGCCGCCTGGTCGGCGGTGGTGGCGGTGCGCAGCACCCCGGCGGCGAAACCGTCCGCGGCGCGGGTCACCACCGGCGCTTCCACGCCGTCACCGTCGGCCGCGGTGGCGAGATCGACGGTTTCCGCGCCATAGCCGTTCACCGTCACGTTCGCGAGATTGTTCGACACCGTGTTGATACCGGCTTCGAATGCCTCGATGCCGGACAGGGCCGTGTTCATCGCGCCAATTAATCCACTCATGCGGGAACCTTTCGCAGATAAAACTCAGAGAGATAAGGCTTGAAATCGATTCGCGTGAGCGCCGGAATTTGCTCAAGAAAATAACGAAAGGAAAGGCTTCTTTTTGTGAACAAAAAGAAGCAAAAAAACTTCGTTAGTTTGGGCCATGGGCGTTGGCGCTCACGCCGCCCATGACCCAGCATCGTAAAAGTTTTTGCGCCGCTTTTTTTAAAAAGCGGCTGCTTTCTAGTCATCATGCTTCAGGGTCCCGCCGCATCGGGCCCGGCCAATGCCTGCAGCACCTGCGCCATCATGGGCGATTGGGAAATGCTGATGATTTTTGTGGCGTAGCTGCTATCGGTGGCATAGCCGCTTGCTTGCAGCGCCTGGGCGAAGCCGCTCACCGTGCTTTGCCCGCTCACGTTCTGGAAGCCGGACTGGATCTGCTGCACGTAGTCGGCGACGCTGGCGGCCGATGAGGGATAGTCGCGGAACGTGGCGGTCTGCGCCGTCAGCATTCCGTCCACCATTTCATGCGTCGGCCGCGCCGTGCCGGTCTGGCCGTCGGCCGCTTTGACGCCGAACAGGTTGTTGCCGGGGGTGGCGGTGCCCCAGCCGGTTTCCAGCGCGCTCTGCGCCAGCAGCGCCACCGGGGGCACGCCGAGTTTTTGTGCCGCGGATATGATCTGCGGCCAGATGCCGCGCGCGAAATTCTTGGCCTGCGTGAGCAGCGAGCCGTTCTGCGTGCCGGCGACGTCGGCGCCGGGTGCTGCGAGCGGCGTGGCGCTGATGCTGCCGCCGGCGGCGGCGATGGTGCTCAAGGTGCTCGGCAGCGTCGCGGCCTCGCTGGTGGTTACGTCGGTCGCCGGCGTGGCCGTGCCGGCATCGGCCTTCGTGCCGAACTGGCGCAGCGCCGCGCTGACCAGGGGCCCGTCATATTTGCCCATGTCGTCTTGCGAGATGTCCCACATGAACATGCTCTGGAAACTGTCTCCGCCGATGCCGAGCGACTTGGAGGACAAACCGGTCTGGTTCAGGTCCGAGAGCATTTCGTTCCATAGCAGGCCGGCCAGGTGCTTGACGGTCGCCACGGTGCGCGCCGCGCCGGGGGAGGTCGCGGCTGTGGTCGCGGCGCTGCTCGCGGTGGTGGTTGCGGCCAGGGAAGCGGGTGGCACGTCGAAATTCATCAGATGACCTTGATGTCGCCGTTGATCGCGCCGGCCTGCTTGAGCGCCTCGATGATGGCGATGAGGTCGGAGGGGGTGGCGCCGACGGCGTTCAGCGCGCGCGCCACGTCGGCCAGGGTGGCGGTCTTCGGCAAAGCGACGATGCTGGCCTTGCCCTGGCCGGCGTTGACGACGCTGTTCTGCACGCCGACGGTCTGCCCGCCGCGGGTGAGCGGGTTGGGCTGGCTGACGCTGTTGGTGGTCTGGATGTTGACCGTGAGGTCGCCGTGCGAGACCACGGCCGGGCCGAGCGACACGCCGGCATTCATGACGATGGTGCCGCTCTGCGCGTCGACCACGATGGTCGGCTCCTGCGCCGCCGGGCTGATCGGCAGCGACAGCACGCCGGCGATGAAGCGCACCGGCGCGCTGTTGTCGTCCTGCAGATCGACCTCGCCCGGGGACACCGCGTTGGCCGTGCTGGGCCCGTAGGCGGCATTGATCAGGTCGGCGATCTGCTGCGCGGTCTGATAACTCGGCGTGTTCAGCAGCAGCTGGGTGATGCCGTTCTCCGAGGAGCTGGCGGGGATGGTCGTCGAAATGATCGCGCCGCCGGGCAGCGAACCGACCGTCGGCACGTTGACGCTGGTGCTGCTGCCGTTGGCGCCGACGGTGAAGCCGCTGACCAGCAGCGGCCCCTGGGCCTGGGCGTAGATCACGCCATTGCCGCCGCGCAACGGGGTGGGCAGCAGCACGCCGCCGTTCAGTGAGGTCGCGTTGCCCATCGCCGAGACGGTGACATTCACGTGCTGGCCGGCATGGGCGAAGGCCGGCACTTCCGCCGTCACCATCACCGAGGCGACGTCGTCCGGCTGCATGAAGGTCACGGTCGGCAGCGCGATGCCCATGTTGCGCAGCATGTTGAGGATCGCCTGCTGCGTAAACGGCACCTCGGTGGTCTGGTCGCCGGTGCCCGGCAGGCCGACCACCAGCCCATAGCCGTAGAGCTGGTTCGACGGCGCGCCCGCCACCGAGACCAGCGTGCCGATCTCGGTGGTGTCTGCTGTCGCCGGTGCCGGCGCCAGCAGCAGCGCCGCCAGGCCTAGAACGGCCAGATTTTGGAAAGGATTTGTTGCAGCCATGGGACCTGATGCGCGGCGTTAAGGGGGCCGTTACCGACATATTGGACGTTCATGTCGGCGACGTTATTGGAACTGATGGTGGTGTTTGCGGCGATATCGTCCGGGCTGGCGTAGCCGGTGACGACGATGCTGGTGACATTGCCGTTGACATTGACGTTGGTGCGGCCAGCCAAAGCGAGCGTGCCGTTGGGGTCGATATGGGTGATCACCGCCTCGACTTGGCCGGTGACGTTGTTGGTGGCGGCGGCCGAACCGGCGCCGGTATATTCCTGGTCGCTGCTGGTGTTGATCGACGGCGAGAACGGCGTGCCGTTGAAGCTGCCGAAGGTCAGCGGCACGCCCATGAAGCTGGTCAGCGTATCGGCGATCGAGCCTTTGCGGCTCAGCGAGTCATTGTCGGTATTGTTGGCGGTGGTGCTGGTGACGATGTTGATCGTCACCAGATCGCCCGGGCGCCAGTCGCGCCGCGGCTCGTAGAGCGAGCCGGAGACGGCGTTGGGAAACACCGAGCCGTCGGTGGACGCGACTTGCGGCGCCACCGCCACGGGAAAGTCCGCGGGCTTGACCATGGTGATTGGCCCCGGCGCCGTCGTGCACGACGCCAGCGCGCCGCTTGCGGCCAGGCTGAGGAGTTTGGCCGCGGTGCGACGCCGCGCGTTCATGCGCCGGAGGCTGCCTGGGCCAGTTCGCTGAGCTGGCTATCGACCGCCGAGGCGGCCTGCGTGCCGAGCTGGTAGGCGCGCTCTGCGGAAATCATGTCGACCATGGAGTCGACGACGTCGACATTGGAGGATTCCAGCATGTTCTGGTTGATCGAGCCGAGCCCATTGGTCTGCGGCGCGCCGACGATCGGGTTTCCGCTCGCCGTGGTGTTGGCGTACAGGTTGTTGCCAAGCGGCTGCAGGCCTTGCGGGTTGATGAAGTTGGCGAGCTGGAGCTGGCCGATCTGCGTGGAGACGTTCGAGCCCGGGGTGACGACTGACACCGTGCCGTCCAGGCCGATGGTGACGGACGTGGCATTCGCCGGGATCGTGATGTTGGGGATCACTTGGTAGCCGTCGGCATTGACCAGCTGGCCGTTCTGGTTGGGCTGGAACGAGCCGTCGCGTGTATAGGCGATCTGGCCGTCCGGCTGCAGGATCTGGAAATAGCCGTAGCCGTTGATGGCGAGGTCGGTGGGGTTGTTGGTGGTGGTCAGCGCGCCCTGGGTCTCCACGTCCTTGATGCCGGCGACCTGCACGCCGGTGCCGAGCTCGAGGCCGCTGGGATAGACGGTCTGGCCGGTGGACTGCCCGCCCGGCTGGATGCCGGTCTGGTAGATCAGGGTCTGGAATTCCGGCATTTCGGTCTTGTAGCCGGTGGTGTTCACGTTCGCGAGGTTGTCGGCGATCGTGTTCATCATGGTCTGGCTGGCGTCGAGGCCGGTGGCGATTGTGTCGAGCGCGCTGTCCATGCTTGCTTACCCTTGCGCGACCAGCGTGTTCAACGCCGTGCCGCCATCTGATTGAGTTTTCATGAGATTGGTCTGTAGCTGGTAGGACCGGCTGTCGGCGATCATGTTCATCATCGTCGTGGTCGGGTCCACATTGCTGCCGTTGAGATAGCCCTGCTGCAGCGAGCCGTTGGCGGCCGGTTGCAGCGCCGCACCGGCGGCGACGGAGAACATCGCCCCGCTGAGCGGCGTCAGCGTGCCGGGCGGGGTGGCGACGATGTTGATCTGCCCGTAGGTCTGGATCTGGCCGCTTTGCGAGTTGGCCGGCACGCCCGAGACGGTGCCGTCGGAGCCGATCTCGAGGCGCGACAATTGCGGCACGCTGATCGGCTGGCCGGTGGTGCCCAGCACCGGATTGCCGGCGCTGTCGGCCAGGATCCCGGCATTGGTGATCTGCAGGCTGCCGTCGCGGCTGATCGCATTGCCGGTCGGCGTCTGCACTTCCAGCCAGGCATCGCCGCTCACCGCCACGTCGAAGGCCGAGCCGGTATGCTGCAGCGGGCCGGCGGTGAGATCTGGGTTCGGCGTCAACGCCACGGCGTCGGCGCCGCCCGGGGCGTTGGCTCCGGTATAAGGTGCCGCTTCCACCACGGCCTGCACCGCGCTGTAGCCCGGCGTCTGCACGTTGGCGAGGTTCGAGGCGGTGGCCTGCATGTTGGCGCTGATCGCCTGCAGGCCGGCCATCGAGGTATAGAGGGAGTCGGCGCTCATGTTTAGATCTGCGTCAGGCGGGTGCTGTCCGTCTGCTCGGTCTGGATCACCGAGGCGTTGGCCTGATAGGCCTGCTGATACTCGATCAGCGACACCAGCAGCTCGGAGGTCGAGGCGTTGGACTGTTCCAGCTCGCCGCCGTTGACGCTGCCGGCCTGGCCGGTGCCGGGCGCATCGATCACCGGCTGGCCGGAGCTCGTGCTGGAGGCATAGAGGTTGCCGGAGAGCGGGGTCAGCCCTTGCTGGTTGATGAAATTGGCGATCGCCAGCGTGCCGGAATCCTGGCTCTGGCCGTTGCTGTAGGTGGAGACCAACTCTCCGGTGGAGCTGATCGTGGTGCCGCTATAGTTGCCGGGCGGGTAGCCCGCGGTGAAGCCGGTGGGGGTGGTTTGGCCGGCGAGGGCGAAGCTCTGCGAGGCCAAGGTCGTGCCCGTGAAGTCGAAGTTGATGGTCGAGGCCGCGGCGCCATCCCCCCAGCCGGCGACAGTCAGGGTTGCCGGGCTGCCTGATGTAGGTGTGGTGGCGGGGGGGGTGGGGGCGGGCACAAGCGCCCCCGAGGAATTAAAATTCAGCGTGGTCAGCGCCGAGTAATCTGCTGGGCTGCCGAGTGTGGTTCCGGCCGCCGTGGCCGCGGTCGCGGCCGCGGCTTGTGCGGGGGTCTGCGTATAGACGTTATATGACAGAGCCGCCCCTGCGCTTGCCGTGGTCGGCTGGAAATAGAGCTGAACGGTATTCGCGTTGCCGAGCGAATCGTAGGTCGTGACCGGGTAGGTGTCGGCGTAACTGGTTGCGTCGGCCGGGCTGAACGTTGGGTTTGTCGGCATCGCCGTGCTGGAATCCAGGTTGAATGCCAGACCCAAGCCGGTTGTCGCCGTCGCCGGCATCGCGCCGGTGTTGACGGTGATCGGCCCGAGCGCGCCGTTGGCCTGGATGCCCATGACCTGGGCGCCGGTGGCGGCGGAGACCAGCTCGTCGGAGTCGTTGAGCTCGAACGAGCCGTCGCGGGTATATTCCTGCGTGCCGCCCTGGTCGACGACGAAAAATCCGTTGCCCTGGATCGCCGCGTCGAACGGGTTGCCGGTGCTCACCGGCGCGCCCTGCGCGAAATCCGTGTCCATGCTCGAGGTGGTGACGCCCAGGCCGGGGACGTTGCTCGAGCCGGAGGGATAGATGTCGGCGAACTCGGCGGTCTGGCTTTTGAACGCCGTGGTGCTGGCGTTGGCGAGGTCGTTGGAGACCGTGTCGAGACCCGTCTGTGCGCCGTTCAGGCCGGTCAGTGCGGTTTGTAAGCTCATGTGGAAGACCCTCCGAGAACGGTTTGGACATCAGAAATGGGCATCGCCGACGAATAGCCTGCGACGTTCAGGGTCGGCGTCGTGCCGGAAACGTTGACGCTGTCGACCGTGTAGACGGAATACGGCGTGGCCGAGACGGCGGCGCCGGAGCTGTTCGTGGCGTCGACCTCATAGGTATATTGCGTGTTGGCGGTGCCGCCGGCGTAATTGAAGGTCTGCTGGCCGGCCGACATGGCGCCGAGATTCATCGTGTCGACCACTGTCCCGGCCGAATTCGTGACGCTGACCGTGACATTGTTCGCCGCACCGGAAAGGTTGAACGCCCCTTCGGCCGAGCCTTTCCCATTGGCGGTGAGCGTGTCGCCATACATCGCCACCTGCTTGCCCACCAGCGATGCGGCCTGGCCCATCTGCGAGGCGGTGGTGCTGGATTGCAGGTCGCCGAGCTTGGTGTTCAGGCTGTCGATGCCGTCGACCGTCGAGATCTGCGCGAATTCACCCGCGAGCGCGGTCGGGTCGGCCGGCGAGGTCGGGGTCTGGTATTGCAGCTGCGCGGTCAGCAATTGCAGGAAATCGGACTGCGTCAGGTTGGCCCCGGAGCCGCTGCCGGCGGAGGAAGTCTGGCTGGTGCCGGCGCTGGCGGTGGTTGACGCCGCCGTCGCGTTAGTGGTGGCGCTGGGAATCGCGAGACTTGTCATCAGGACACCTGGAAGCTGGAGAGGAGTTGCTGGTCGACGCGGTCCGCCTGCTGCAGAACCGCGACCGAGGCGCTGTAGCTGTTTGATGAGTCGATCAGGTCGACCATCTGGTGGACGGGATCGACGTTAGAACCCGTGACATAGCCCTGGGCGTCGGCGTACGGGCTGCTCGGGTCGTAGGTCGTTTTCGGGGCGGCATTGCTGAGCACCGTGCCGAGCACGCTGACCCCGGGATCGTCCGCGGTCGTGTCGTTGGTACTCGTGCCGTCGCTGTCGCTGTCCGTGGGGTCGAGCGGGGACGCTTCGAACACCACCTCGTGCGCCCGATAGGGGGCGGTGCCGGGCGCGGCGACGGAATCGGCGTTGGCGAGGTTCGAGGCGATCGCGCCCATGCGCGCGTTCTGCGCATCGAGCGAGCTGCCGACGATGGAAAAGATATCGCTCATCTCAGTTTCCGCTCGGGTTCGGGCGCAGCGCCGTGATCAGATCCGATGTCGACTGGTGCAGGAAGGTTGCCGCCGCTTCCGTCTGGTCGGCGTTCTCGGCCGCTTCCACGCGCTCGCCGTCGAGGCCCACGTCATTGCCGTCGAGGCCGACCGTGCCACTGGTGCGGTACATCGGCGCGCTGCTGCTCGAGGTGTCGCCGAGCTGTGCCGCGAGGGCCTGCTGGAACGGCACGTCCGTCGCCTTGTAACCCGGCGTGTCGGCATTCGCGATGTTGTCGGCGATCAGCGAGCTGCGCTCTTGTCGGACATTCAGGACGCCGCTGTAGAGATCAAGAAAACCGATCTGCATCTCACCTCCGATACCACCTGTAGGTGCATGACATAAAATTTACATAATTGCCAAAATTGGCGGAAATACTTGTGTTAGAGACGGGTTTACATAACAAGCTGTTTAGCGCTTAACCCGCCGATTAGCGAAAAACGCTCTGAAAAGGAAGGGTTTTCCTGTTTTATAACATTAAATTTCATACATGCTAAAAATCACTTGCGCGCGATTGGCTTAATTTATAGGTAATTTTTTGTGCCGCCATCTGCAACTTTTGGTAGGCGGCCCGGATAGGATTTGGGAGTTGGGTTTGTGACGATCGCACCGATTACTCCGGCCTTGGGAACCCTCGCGATGGGCGGCGTACAGCCGGCTCAGGGCAGTGGTTCGGCGGGCAGCTTTCTAGACATGGTGAACTCTGCTTTGCAGGGCGTTAGCAGTGCGCAGAACCAGGCGTCGTCCGCCGAGACCGCCTTCGCGGTGGGGGCGCCGGGCGCCACGCTGGGCCAGGCGGTGGTCGCCAGCGACCGCGCCGAGGTGGCGTGGAACGCCACCGTCGCGGTCCGCAATGAGGTCGTTTCGGCTTACTCGTCCATCATGAACATGCAGTTCTGATGGCTGACTGGCGGCAATATCTGCGGCTCGGTCGGGAGCAGGCGGCGCGCGTTCCGATGCTGGCCTGGATGACCGCCGGCGTGGTGGCTATCGCCTTCGCAGTGGTGCTGGCGCTGTCCCTCAGCGGGCCGCCTTATGTCGCACTGTATGAAGGGCTGTCACCCGCGCAGGGCGGCACGGTGATCGCGCAACTGCAGAAGCTGGGGATCCCCTATCAGCTGCAGGCGGCGGGCAACATCATTCTGGTGCCGGCGCCGCAGCTGGCTGAGGCGCGGCTGCAGCTCGGCCAGGCGCAGGTGCCCGCGGACGACAGCGCCAGCGGCTGGGACAAGCTGGAAAACGCGCCGATGACGACGTCGGACCTCGCGGAAAACGCGCTGGCCACGCGGGCGCTGGAAGCTTCGCTGGAGCAGTCGATCGAGACGATATCGGGCATTCAGTCCGCCCAGGTCTATCTGGCGGTGCCGCCGGACACGGCGTTTCTGGCCGATCAGCCCAAGACCACCGCCTCGGTGGTGATCCAAGCCGATAACGGCAGCGCGCAGGCGCAGGGTGCGGCGATCGCCAATCTCGTCGCCGGCGCCGTGCCGGGGCTGGCGGCGGCGCAGGTGACGGTGGAGACCACCGCCGGCGTCGTCGTCTATCCGGTGAGCGGCACGATGAATACCGGCACGCAGTTCCAGACCGTCGCCAATGTGCAGAACGCGGCCGCGGCGCGCATCGCGCTGCTGCTGACGCCGCTGGTGGGCGACGGGAATTTCCGCACCAACGTGTCGGCCGATGTGGATTTCACGCAGACGAAGATCCACCAGATCACCTACGGCCCGACGCAGATCGTCACGCATCAGAGCACCACGCAGTCCAACCAGACCGGCTCGACGGATGCGGCGATGGGCATTCCGGGGGCGCTCTCGAACGAGCCGCCTACGCCCACCGCCGCCAACGCGCCGCCGGCGCCCAACGGCAACAACGCCGCCAACCCCGCGGCGCCGGCCACGCCGGCCACCCCGGCCGCGCCGCCGCAGCCGCAGAGCTCGCACAAGGAGACCGACCAGACTTATGCGGTCGGCCAGAGCGACAGTGAGATCGTCAAGCCGAACTGGACGGTGAACTCCATCGCCGTGTCGGTGGTGCTGAACAAGGCGGCGCTCGGCACCGTCACGGCGGCGCAGGTGCAGGCCGCGATCGCCGGGGCGTTCGCCTATCCGGTGAAGGTGAATGTGCTGGTCGCGCCGTTCAAGCGCAGCGTGGCGCTGCCGGGTGGTGCGGGGCTTCTGCAGGATGCGGGGCCGCTTTCGAGTGGGCTGCTTGAAGTCATCGCGGCGCTGGCGCTGCTGTTCGGCGTGGCGCTGCCGGGCGGACGGTGGCTGGCGACGTTCAGCACGACCTTCGCCCGTCCGGCGCTCGCAGCACATTCGGTGCCGGTGCCGGTGGCGGCGCCGATGGTGGCGGAGCTGGTGCTGCCGCCCATTGAATACCCGGGTCTGCGCGAGCGGGCCGCGGAAAATCCCGCCGAAATCGCGAAACTCCTGCAAAGCTGGGTGGAAGACAATGAGTGAGGTTCTCGCCGTCGGGAACAAACCGTTGCGTGACGCGGCCAGGGCGCTGGACGGCGCGCAGCGCGCCGCCATCGTGCTGCGCGAGCTTGGCGAGGACGCCGCCGCCGCCGTGATGCGTCACATGGATGAGTCGGTGATCGGCGCCATCACCGCCGCGGCGGTGCCGCCGAACAGACTCACCGTGGAAATGCGCGATGAGGTGATGCGCGGTTTCGCCGATGATATCGGCGCCAACGGCAATTCCGGGCTCGGTTATCTGAGCCGCGTGCTGGCCGTGGCGCTGGGCGAAACGAGGGCCAAGGAGATCATCCAGCGCCTTGGCGGCAAGCGCGGCCGCGCGGCGGCGCAGTTCGCCGCCAACGCCGATCCGCGCATGCTGGCGCATGTGGTGGCCGCTGAGCGGCCGCAGACCTTGGCGCTGCTGCTGGCGCAGCTCCCTCACGACACCGGGGCGGCGATGCTTTCGTTTCTGCCCGAACCCCTGGTGGCCGACACCTTGTTTCGTTTCACCACGCTCGACACCGTGTCTGCGACCGCGGTCAACGAGCTGCGCCTGATGATGGGGGAATTGTTGGCCAATGACGATGCCGGCAGCCGCCGCCTGTCGAATCTCGGCGGCGCCAAGCGCACCGCGGATATTCTCAATCATCTGCAGAGCGGCGTGTCCGAGCGCGTCATGGAGCTGATCGAGGCGCGCGATCCGGGCACCGCCGAGACGATCCGCGAAAACCTGTTCACCTTCTCCGACCTCGTCCGGCTCTCCGACCGGGCGCTGCAGATCCTGTTGCGCGAGGTGCCCACCGAGCGGCTGGCGCCGGCTTTGCGTCTGGAGGACGAGGACACCCGCAACCGTTTCTACAAAAACATGTCGGCACGCAGCGTCGAAATCCTGCGCGAGGAGCTGCGCAGCGGCCCGCCGATGCGCAAGAGCGACGCGCTGGCGGCCCAGAGCGAGGTGGTGGAGATCGCGCTGCGCCTCGCCGGCGAAGGGCGCATCGCCATCGGTGCAGCGGAGGAATTGATATGAGCGGAGCCCTAGTCACCGCCGGCGTCCTGCCGGTCACGACGCCAGAGACGAGCCCGACCGCGGCAGCGCCGGCGGCCGAGGCATGGTCAAACGCCATGGACCAGGCCAACCAGGCCAACCAGGGCACGCAGTCGAGCCAGGGCAATCAGGGCGCGCAAGCGAACCAGGGCAATCAGGGCACGCAAGCCGCGCCGGCACCCGCGCCGGGTGCTGCCGGGCAGAAATCCACGCCGCGGCCGACGGCGAAAAAATCAGATGTCAGCACCGCGACGCCGGAGCAGGACACATCGTCCGTCGCGCCGAAGACAAGCGATGCGGAGCAGAAGTGGACCGGAACCGACGCCCCCCGACATAAGCATGAGGCGGAGACCGCCACGACGGCGCCTGCCGGTCCGGCGGCGGGCGCCGCGCTCGCCGTGCCGGCCGCGCAGATGTCGGGGACGGAACAACCCGCCGAAAAGCCTGCCGCCAAGCATGAGTCCAAGCACGACGCGAAAACCGACGCGACGTCGCCTTCGGGCGTGGCGCTCGCAGCAGCGCCGGCACCAGCGGCACCAACGGACAAGCAGGTCGCAGCACCGGTCGTGACGGACGCGGCGGCGCCTGCCGCCGGCAGCCCGTCGGCCGCTGTCGCGCAGACGCCGGCCAAGGACCAGAAAGACGCCACGACCCCGGCACCCCCGGCCGCCTCGACCCAAGCGACATCAGCCGTGGCGGCGGCCGTTGCCGCGTCCAGCACCACGCAGGCCGCGGCTGACGTGACGGACCCGGCGAGCGACGCGCCGGATGCGCCGGCCGCGCCGAGCGCGGCCCCGATCAGCACCCATGCCGCCATCACCGCACGGATGCACGTGCTGACCGCCGGTGCGACGCCGAAACCGGCCCCGAGCACTGCCCTTCCCACGCCCGCTGCGCAAGCCGCCACCATCACCACCACCGTGCCGGTCGGGAATACGCTGGCCGGCGTCGCGGCCGGCGGCATCCAGGCCGCGCCGCCGGCGGCCCAGCTGGCGAGCGTCGCGGCCAACGCCGTGCCGGTGCCGGCGAGCGCCACCGCCGATGCCCCGGGTGTCGCTGCCTCGCCGGCGGCACTCGCCGCGGCGATCGTGGCGATGCAACGCGCCGGCAGTAACACCACGACGCTGCGGCTGGACCCGCCCGGGCTCGGTGAGCTCTCGGTGCATATTTCCATGAATCAGGACGCCCTGGTGAACGTGCAGCTCATTCCCTCGGTGCCGCAGACCGCGCAGCTGCTGAATGCAAACCTGATGGATCTGCGCCACGCGATGACCGAAGCCGGGCTGTCGCTCGGCCAGACCCAGGTCGGCGGCAATGGCGCCGGTGGCAGCGCGCCCCAAGGGCAGGGGGGCGGCCAGGGGGGCGGACAGGGGTCTGGACAGAATGGCGGTGCGGCGACCCGAGGCGGCATCGGTGCGGTCACCGGCGCCGGCGTGACCGAGGCCGCCGCGTCCGGGGTGCGGGCCTATGCGTAGCCCCACCCGCGCAATGCAGGAGTAAGGAATTTAATGGCCCAGGAACAGGATGTGCGGTCTTCGGAAAACGGGATGCTGGAGGCCGAGCCCGCACGCATCGAGCTTGAACAGCTCGAGCAAACGACTTTGGCCGGTCCGGCCGTGCCGAATCGGGCTCTGATCGAACGCGTCCAGGTGGAGCTCACCGTCGAGCTCGGCCGCACGAAACTTTCCGTGAAGGACCTGCGCCAATTGCGCCAGGGTCAGATCGTCGTGCTCGACCAGATCGTCGGCGAGCCTTTGGCGATTTTCGCCAATGGGCATCGTGTCGCCAGCGGCGAGGTCGTTTCGGTCGCCAAGGACCAGTACGGCATTCGCGTCACCGCGCTGGCCGAAGAAGCCGAACAAAAGGACGCGCAAGCGTGACACCGTCCGAGGTCGGCATCGGGGCCTGGGTCGCCTTCGCCGAGCTGGTCGCCCCGCTCTTGCTGGCCATGCTGGTCGTCGGCCTCGCGGCCGGCATGCTGCAGACCATGACGCAGATCCGCGAAGCCTCGATCGCGTTTATTCTCAAGCTGGCCTGCATCGTGGTGCTCACCACCCTGACCGGCCCGCTGATGATGCGAGGCCTCGAGGGTTACGCCACGCGGCTGATCACCGCGATTCCGTCACTGATCCATGGCTAGCGACACCACCCTGCCGCGCCCGGGCGCGTTCAGCGCGACCCAGCTTTCGGGGCCGATCGTGGTCCTGCTGGTGCTGATCATGCTGGTCGTGCCGCTGCCGCCGCTCGCCATTTCGTTTCTGTTCGCCCTGAACATCGCGGCCGGCCTCGTCATTCTGGCTGTCAGCCTGTACATTCATTCTCCCGCGGAATTCTCCTCCTTCCCCTCGGTGCTGCTGGCGACCACGCTGATGCGTCTGGCGCTCAACGTCGCCACCGCGCGCGCCATCCTGCTGAACGGCTATTCCGGACCCGGGGCGGCGGGTCAGGTGATCGAATCCTTCGGCCAGTTCGCGGTGGGCGGCAACTACGTCGTCGGCGGCATCATCTTCATCATCCTGATCGTCATCAATTTCATGGTGGTGACGAAGGGCGCCGGCCGCGTCGCGGAAGTTTCCGCGCGCTTCATGCTGGACTCACTGCCGGGCCGGCAGATGGCGATCGACGCCGAGATCAATGCCGGCACGCTGCCGGCGGCGGCGGCGGAGAAGCGCCGCGAGTCGCTGCGCCGCGAGGCCGACTTCTTCGGCGCGATGGACGGCGCCTCGAAATTCGTCCGCGGCGACGTGGTCGCGGCGATGATCATTCTCGTCGTCAACATGGTCGGCGGCCTGATGGTCGGCATGTTGCAGGACGGGCTGCCCTTCGCCGATGCGGCGCGCACCTTCACCCTGTTGACCGTGGGCGACGGGCTTGCCGCGCAGATCCCCTCGCTCGCGATCTCCATCGCCGCCGGCCTGGTCGTCACCCGCGTCTCCACCGGCGAGGATATCGGCGAGCAGGTGAAGCAGCAGATCCGCCGCTTCCCGCAGGCGGTGGGCATCGCCGCCGCCATCACCGGGGCCATCGGCCTGATCCCGCAGATGGCGCACATCCCGTTCCTGCTCCTGGCGGCTGTCCTGGGCATCCTGGCACGCCGCATGTCGCAGTCGCCGCCCACCGCTGCGGGCGCCGCGGCCGATGGCAAGCCGGGCAAGCCTGGTGCGCTGGCGGCGCCCGGCGCGCCGGCGGAACCGAAAATCGACACGCTGGCCGATGTCACCGGCGTCGATCCGCTGGGCATGAGCATCGGCTTCGCGCTGACGCCGCTGGTCGGGCAGGGCGAGGGGCGGCTGCTCAACCGCCTCACCGCCGTGCGGCAGCGTTTTGGCCGCACCATGGGGTTTCTGGTCCCCCCCGTGCATATCCGTGATTCCAGCGAACTTCCGGCGCATGGCTACCGTTTCACCCTGCGCGGGGCGGCGATCGGCGGCGGCGAAGCCTGGCCCGGCCAATGGCTCGCCATCGAGGGCACGATGGTGGTGGAAAAACTCAAAGTCGGCCGCGCCGTGAAGGACCCGGCTTTCGGTCAGCCCGCGGTGTGGATCCCGCAAAATGCCATCCCGCAAGCCGAGGAGCTCGGCTACACCGTGGTCGACGCACCGAGCGCCATCGCCACGCATTTCGCAGAAATCCTCAAGCGCCATGGCGCCGATCTGCTCGGCCGGCCGCAGGTCGAGGGGCTGATGACACGGCTCACCGAGACCACGCCGCGCCTGGCCGAAGAATTGCGCAACAATCTCTCGATGGGGCTGGTGCGCCAGGTGCTGCAGGCCCTGCTTGCCGAAGAGGTGCCGATCCGCGATTTCGAGCGCATCGCCGAAGCGCTGGTGGAAGCCTCCGAGGGGCCGAACAAGGATGTGGAACGGTTGATCGCCGTGGTGCGCCAGCGCCTCGGCCGCTTCATCGTCACGCAGCTGGCAGGGCCCGAGCCGGTCTTGAAGGTCGCGGTCCTGCAACAGAAACTCGAAGAGCTGGTCGGTAAATCGGTGCGCGCCGGGCGCGATACCGGCATCGGTCAGGAGATCGAGGCGGAGACCGCGGCGCATCTGCGCCAGGCCGCGGAGAAGGCGGCCCAGGCCATGCGCGCGCGCGGCCAGAAGCCGGTGCTGGTGGTGCAAGGCACGCTGCGCCGCGCCGTCGCCCGCACGGTCACCGGCGTGCTGCCGGTGCTGGGCCTCGAGGAAATTCCCGAAACCATGCCGCTGCAGGTCGTGCAGACGGCAGAGCCGGGTTGAGGCGATGATCCAGCCCTCCGGTCAGTCTTTGTCCGCGCCCGCTTTGCAGGAGCTCTATGCGGGCTGGATCAAGCGCATCGCGCTGCTGCTCAAGGCGCGGATGCCCTGGGCGGACCTCGACGAGCTGCTGCAATGGGGGGCCATCGGCATGCTGGAGTCGATGCAGCGCTTCGACCCCAGCCTCGGTGTGGAGTTCCAGGCCTTCGCGATGCGGCGGGTGCGCGGCACGATGATCAACGGGCTGCGCCGCGAGGGCAAGCTGCGCCGCGGCGAGGCGATGTTCGACGCCGACGTGGTGGACAGCACCGCGGTGAATGACGGTTTTTCGCCCGAAGATCCGCTGGCGCAGCTGCTGCGCTCGGATGACCACACGTCCCTGGCCGCGGCGCTGCGCCAGCTCTCAAAGCTCGAATACCAGGTGCTGGCTTTGCATTACTACAACGAGATGAACAATCGCGAGATTGCCGCCATCCTCGACATCAGCGAAGGCTACGCCTCGAAAATACGCAAGCGTGCGCTGCTGACCCTGGCCACGCATATGGCGGCGCAATTGAATGGAGAACCTGTATAATGTCAGCGATCGTAGGCATCGTCGCCGCCGTGGCGATCATCATCCTCGCGGCCTTGACCGACGGCGATCCGCTCTCGTCGCTGTTCAGCCTCACGGCGGTGTTGATCGTGTTCGGCGGCACCTTCACGGCCTTGGTCACGCAATTCGGCGCCAAGTCGGTGCTGACCGCCTTCGCCCGGTGCAAGTGGCTGGTCAAGCCGCCGAGCGTGGATATGCACGCCTTCATCGAGCAGGTGGCGATCTGGTCGAATCTGGCACGTTCGCAGGGCGCGCTGGCGCTGGAGAGCGAGCTGGAGAGCATTGTCGACCCGTTCCAGAAACAGGGGCTGCAGATGATCATCGACAACATGGCCGAGGAGGAAATGTTGCCGACGCTCGAAGCCATGGCCGCGCACGCCGCGCGTGACGACATTATCGCCTCGGAAGTCTGGGAAGCCGCGGGCGGCTATCTGCCCACCATCGGCGTGATGGGCGCGGTGCTCGGCCTCATCCACGTGATGATGCGGCTCGACCATCCGGCCGAGCTGGGTGAGGGCGTCGCCACCGCGTTCGTGGCGACGATTTATGGCGTGGGCTCCGCCAATCTCCTCGCGCTGCCGCTTGGCGCGCGGCTCGGCATGCTGGCGGAAGCGCGCGAGCGTGAACGGCATCTGATCGTCCAGGGGCTGATGCTGCTGAAGCAGGGCAAGTCGGGCATCCTCATCCGTCAGACCATGCAGGTCCTGCTCTCGGACCAGAAGAAACCGCCGGAAGCCGCCGCTGACGAGGCGCCGGGCAACGCCCTGCCGGAAGCGGCCTGATCCATGGGCATGCCGCCGCTCCGCGCGAAAGCGAAAAAGAAGGCCAGCCACGAACGCTGGCTGGTCAGCTACGCCGATCTGCTGACGCTGCTGCTGGCGCTGTTCGTCGTGCTGTTCGCCTCCTCGACGCAGAACAAGGCGAAAATCGAGGAAGAGGCAAAGAGCATCATCTACGCCTTCCATGGGACGCCGCCCGCCGTGGTCCAGGCGTCGTCCGCCAGCCGCGGCGTGATGCAGCACCAGCCGTCGCCGATCCCCAAGCCGGTCGAGCATCCGGCGCCCGAGCGGCCGCGCGAGCCGCCGGCGATCTCGCGCCAGCTGCAGGAGGAGATGCAGGCGCTGCAGGCGCTGCAACAGCGTCTGCAAGGGGTGCTGCAGCCGCTGATCGGGCAGAAGCAGGTGACGATGTCGGAGCAACCGCTGACCTTGACCATCAGCTTCAGCGCCTCGACGCTGTATAACAGCGGCCAGGCCACGCTGGCCCCGGCGGCGAAGCTGCTGCTGAGCAACGTCGCCGACAAGCTGAAACAGATGCCGAGCGAATTCAACATCGTCATCCAGGGCTATACCGACAACCAGCCGATCGCCACCGCGCAGTTCCCCTCGAACTGGTCGCTCTCGGCGGAGCGCGCGATCAGCGTGGTCAGCCTGTTCGTGACGGAGGGGATCGATGGCACGCGGCTCTCGGCGCAGGGCTTCGGCCAGTTCGCTCCCGTCGCCAGCAACGACAACGCCGTCGGCCGCGCGCAGAACCGTCGCGTGGTCGTGGTGATCCACGCCCCTGTTCCCCCCGGAGCCGGCACATGATTGCTTTAGATCAATCATGCTCCAGGCCGGCTTCTCGGATCGAGGAAAGCGGCCGCTTTTCGAGCCAAGCGGCGGAAAAACGTTTGGCTGCGCTGGGCCATGGGCGCTGTCGCCGACACAGCCTCAGGCCCAGCATAAATAAAGTTTTTTTGCTTCTTTTTGTTCACAAAAAGAAGCCTTCCCCTTCGCTTGCCCTTGCAGGTTCCCTCGCCATCCGAATCGCTGAGCGATTCGATTTTCAGCCATATCGCTCCAAACCTTCCGGAACCTGATCTGTGTCAAATCGCAAACTCTCCCGCAAAGGTAATAAAGGCAGCGGCCTGTATAAGCCCTGGCTGCTGGTCATTGCCTTTGCGTTGTTCTGGGCCGGGCTGCATGAACCGACGGCGTTGACGCCGCTGACGCTGCTGCTCTGGGGATTGAGCGCGGTGACCGCCGGCGTGCTGATGCGTGCCGCGCTCGCCGTGGCGGAACCGTTGGTGAAGCTCGCCTTCGACGCGGTGATGCAGGCCATTCGCGAAGCAGGTGCTGAAGAACCGTGAGCTACGTCATCACCCGCAAGCAGACGCCGGGCGTGGTCCCGGTGGAACCGACCTTCGATGAGGTGGCGGAGACGGTTGCGCGCCGGGTGAGCGACGAGGTTGCACGGCTGCGCGCGGCGGCCGAAGCGGAAGGTCGGGCGGCCGGGACGCAAGCGGGTCATGCGGCGGCGCAGGCTGAGACCGCGTCCCTGGCGGCACCTGCGATCAAGGCGTTGCAGGAGGCCTGGAGCCAACTCGACGCGCCGTTGCGGCAGCGCGAGCACGACGTGGCGGCGCTGGTGACGGATTTGGCCTTCGAACTGGCGCGGCATATCGTGGGGGTCGAGGTCAAGGCGAATGCCGAAAGCCTGCGCGCGCTGGTGACGCAGCTGCTGCAGGAGGCGGCGGCGGAACGGACGTCGAAACAGAGCATTGTCGTGCGCCTCAACCCCGTCGACCATGCGGTGCTCGCACCTCTTCTGGTCCTCGAGGAAGGCCGGTTGACCGCCGACCCCGCCATCGGTCGCGGCGGCGCGATGGTGGAGCTGATCGCGCCGGAGGGTGACCCGCTCGACCGCATCGAATGGGATGCCAGCATCGAGGCGCGGCTCGCCTCGGTGCGCACCGCTTTGGGATTGCGCGACGAGGACGGCGCATGATCTCGCTGGACAACATCCGCACGCTCGCCGCCGAGCGGGCGCGCCTGGCGATGGCCCAGGACACCATCTGCCGCTATGGAAGGGTGGTGCGCTCCCACGGTGACGTGCTGCATGCCAGCGGCATTCGCGCACCGATCGGCTCGCGCTGCCTGATCGATACCGAGGATGGGTTGCCGCTCGTCGCCGAGGTGGTCGGCTTCGATGCGGGCACGTTGCTGATCATGCCCGAGCAGGGCAAGCGCGGCGTCGTGCGCGGCGCGCGCGTGCATGTCGAGAGCCGGGCCCCGACACCGCTGATGGGACCAGAACTTCTCGGCCGGGTGATCGACGGGCGCGGCGTGCCGCTCGACGGCAGGCCCCCGCCGGAGGTGAGCGATCCCTGGCCGCTGATGGGGGTGCCGGTGAACCCGATGGATCGCGAGCGCATCGCGAAGACCTTCGATGTCGGCGTTAGCGCCATCAACGCGCTGGCGACGCTGGGGCGGGGCATGCGCGTCGGCCTGTTCGCGGGCTCGGGCGTCGGCAAGACCACGCTGCTCGGCATGATGTCGCGTTATGCCGAGGCGGATGTCGTGGTGGTCGGCATGATCGGCGAGCGCGGCCGCGAGATCCGCGAATTCGTCGAGGATCATATCGGTGAGGCGAGGCCGCGCAGCGTGATCGTCGCTTCGCCGGCCGATGACACCGCGTTAGGCCGCGTGCATGGCGCCTATCTCGCCGCCGCGATCGCCGAATATTGGCGCGACCGCGGCAAGCATGTGCTGCTGGTGGTGGATTCGCTGACGCGCCTGGCGATGGCGCTGCGCGGGATCGGCCTCGCGGTCGGCGAGCCGCCGGCCACCAAGGGCTACCCGCCTTCGGTGTTCGGGGCGATCGCGTCCTATGTCGAGCGCGCCGGAAATGGGACGAAGGCGCAGGGCTCGATCACCGCGATCTACACCGTGCTGGTCGAGGGTGACGATCACGTCGGCGACCCGGTGGGCGACACCGCGCGCTCGGTGCTGGATGGGCATATCGTGCTGTCGCGCACACTGGCCGAGGCGGCGTTCTACCCGCCGATCGACATTGTCGCCTCGCTCTCGCGGCCGATGCCCGGCCTGGTCGCGCCGGCGCATTACAAGCTCGCCTCGCGCTTCCGCGCGCTGTGGGCGCGCAAACAGGAAAAGCAGGACATCATCGATCTCGGCGCCTATGTCGCCGGCCGCGATCCGCTGCTGGACGAGGCGTTGCGCCGCAGCCCGGCGATGGAGGTGGTGCTGCGCCAGGGTACCGAAAACGTGAAGCTGGCCGCCGCCATCACCGCGCTGCAGGCGGCACTTCCGGAGGTCGGGGCATGAAGAAGCGCACCATCGAAAGGCTCGATCTGATCGCTGCGATCCGGCACCAGAAGGTGCTCGACGAGGTCCGCCGCCATAACGCGACGTTGGACGGAGCTGTGCAGCAGCGCCAGGTGCTCGCCGCCTACCGCACGCGGCTGCGCGAGAGCTGGCAGAATGGCGAGACCGTCACGGCCGCGGCGGCGCAGCGCGCCGGGCATTTTGTTCGCGCCTCCGACACCGCGGAGGCGCAGATCGTGCGGACCGAGCAGAGCGCGCGCCACATGCTCGAGGCGGCGCTGCGGAGACTGGCCGACAGTCAGGCCTATCGCGAAGGGCTGGACGAGGCAGCGCGCAAGGCGACGCTGACGGAGGAGCGCCTGGCCTCGCTGCGCGCCGAGCAGGCAGTGCCCGGGCGAGCCAAGGCGGGGCGCTCATGAGCGCGCCAAAGGGTTTGCATCATTTCGGATTTTTCGCGGCGTATCCGACGCCGCTGCCATACTGAAGGAGACGGCGATGGATCTCGCATTTTATACCAATTTCGCGACTTCGCTGGTCGCGCAGGAAAACCAGCTGAACACGCTGGAGCAGGAGGTAGCCACCGGTGTCGCGGTGCAGACGCCGGACCAGAACCCCTCGGCCTGGGAGACGGCGGCGATCGGCACCGACCAGCTCAACACGCTGAACAGCGAGTCCACATCGCTGGCGGACATTCAAGGCCAGATCGGCAACGTGAGCGACGTGTATTCGTCGGTCTCCACCCTGCTGGACAGCGTGCAGTCGGCGGTCGAGCAGGCGCTGAACGGTACGACGAGCTCCGCGAACATGCAGTCGATAGCGACGCAGGTGGGGGCGTCGGAGCAACAGCTGCTCGGACTCGGCAACACCACCGGCACTAACGGGACCTATCTGTTCGGCGGCACGCGCGGCAATGTGCAGCCGTTCCAGACGCAGGCGGACGGCAGCGTCACGTATATGGGCGATGGCGGGACGAGCCAGGCGGCGATCTCCTCCGATCTCACGGCCTCGACCATCGCCAATGGCGAGGCATTCATGACCGGGATGCAGGGTGACGGCTACGCCAGCGTGACGGCAACCTCCAGCAACACTGGCTCCGGGATACTGCTCCCGGACGGGGTGACCAGCCCCACGGCGGCGGCCGCGTTCCAGGCGAGCGGTCAGTCCGGGGCGGTCACCGTGGCCTTTTCCGGCAGTGGGAGCGACCTGAGTTACACGACGTCGACCACCTCGGCGGGTGGGGTGACAACAACGAGCAGCCCCGTCACGGTGACATCGGGCTCGCCGCTGACGATCGACGGTATGGAGTTTCAGCTGAGCGGCACCCCCACCAGCGGCGACAGTTTCACGATCGCGCCGAGCCAGCCGCAATCGGCGTTCAGCTTGTTGAGCAGCATCGCGAGCACGCTGCAAAACGCTGGCAGCACGTCGGCGGCGGTGACGAGCCAGGCGCTCAACCAGGATCTTTCCAGCCTCGCCCAGTACCAGCAGACGGTGGTCACCGCGCAGGCGCAGGCCGGCGTGACCCTGCAATCGCTCACCAGCACGACCAGCAACAATTCCACGCAGGAGACCGCGCTGCAGACCAGCGTGAGCAATGCGACGTCCGTGAACATGCCGGCGGCGTTGACCAGCCTCAACGAGAATCTGACCGCCGTGCAAGCCGCCATGAAGGCGTTCAGCAGCGTGCAGAGCCTCAGCCTTTTCAACTATATCTCTGGGTAAGGAATACCGCGTGTCCGACGCCATTCTGATCGCCGGCTATTATCGTAGCGGCACCTCGGCTCTCTCCGGCATGTTGCAGCGACTGGGCGTGACCCTGCACAACGACGCCGAGGCGAACGAGCACAACCCGCTCGGGTTTTATGAAATTCCGGAACTGATCGAATGGGATGTCGGGGTGTTCACCCATCTCGGCGTCGATTGGACCGATGTCCGCGGCCTGCCGGAAGGCTGGTGGGAACGCGCCGACATGGCGCGGCACTTCACCAAGCTGGACGAGATCCTGCGCCGCCGTTTCAGCGCCGAGGCGCTCTGGGGCCTCAAGCATCCGCATCTCTGCCGGTTGTTTCCGATGTACGAACGCGCCATCACGCAGGCCGGGCACAAGCCGCATGTCATCCATATCTGCCGTGCGCCCTGGGTTGTCGCCTCCAGCCAGCACAAAAAGAACGGGTTGGCGCGGGCCCATGCACTGCTACTCTGGGTGGATTACCTGATCAGCGGCGAGCGCCACGCAAGGCATCTGCCGCGCAGCTGGCTCACCTATCAGGACCTCATGGCCGATCCGGCCGTTCAGCTCCGCCGCATCGAGCGCGATCTCGGGCTCGAGCTCTGCAACCGCGTGCCGAACGGGGTGAGCGAGGCGCAGGCCTTTCTGACGGGCCAGCTCAACCGCAGCGAGCCGGCCCCGCAGGCGACCTTGTTCAAGCCGTTGCAGGCGCTCACCGTGCGCGTCTGGGACGCGGTGCAGGCGCGCGATTTCGCGCCCGCGACCTGGGATGCGTTCGCCGCCGACTGCGCCGATCTGATCGGGTTTCTTGGCGAACTCGGCACCAGCCGCGGCGTGATCGTGCCGGGCTTTGGTGGCGGCGCGCCGGGTGCGGCGGCGCCCGTGGCCGCCACCGCGGCCGGGCTGCGGCCGGCGGAGCGCATCGACGATGCCGCGCAGAAGCGCCTGCAGGTGCTGCGTGACGCCGCCTCGCTGCCAACCGTGCAAGTGCTGGTGGCGGTGCCGCCGGCGCGCGCGCATGCGGTCACCGAAACGCTGGAATCAGTGCGCGCCCAGTGGCAGGCCCCGGTGCAGGTGAAGATCGTCTCCGCCGAGCCCCTGGACATCCCCGGCTATGCCACGATCCTCGCCCCCGCCGCTGCCGGTGAGCTGACCCGGGTGCTGTGCGCCGAGGCCAACGCAGCTTCCGGGCAGGCTGATTACGTGGCGTTTCTGAACGCGGGCGACACGCTGGCGCCGGATGCGGTGCTGCGCTTTGCGCTGGAAGCGGCGCAGAGCGAAGCGGATATGATCTATTGTGACGAGACGGTGCAGGCCGATCAGGGCCCCTGGGTCCGCTTCAAGCCGAACTGGGATGTCACAAGGCTGCGTCAGGCCGCCTATGTGGGGGACTGGGTCTGGTACCGCGCCGACACGTTGAACCGTCTTGGCGGTTTCGACGCCGCGCAGGCCGGTGCTGAGGAATATGGCTATCAGCTGCGCCTGGCGGAGGCGGAGGCGCGGGTGGTGCGCCTGCCGGAAACCCTGTTCACCCGGGCCCAGCTCAGCCGCCGCGACAATGTGCCTTCCACCGAATTTGGCCCGCGCGCGGTCGAGATGGTGCGCGGGCATCTGGAGCGGAGCGGGATGGCGGCCGTGGTCGAGCCGCGCGAGCATCTCGGCCTGTTCCGCCATAACCGCGTGGTCTTCGACCCCGGCACCTCGATCGTGCTGCTCTGCGACGGCGCGGAGATCCCAGCGCTTGACCGCTGGATGAAGGAATTGCTGACCGGGGGCGTGCTGTCCGGGCCGATCGTGCTGGCCGGCGCCGAGCTGCTGGACCCGACGTCGCGCTATCTCACCGCGGTCTTCGAGCAGGCGGCGACGCTCGGCGAACAGGTGCGGGCGGTGCCGCCGCACGCCGACCTCACGCCAGCGGGCGCTTTGCAGGCGGCCTTGGCGCTGGTGACGACCGAGTATGTCGCGATCGTCGACGCGCGGGCCCAGGCGACGACCCCGCATTGGCTTGAGGACCTGCGCACGCGCATGGCGGATCCGGCGGTGGCGTTGGTCGGCGCCCGTTCCCTGGTGCCGACGGAGGACAAAAAACGCCTTATCGTGCACGGGCCGATCGTCATCGGCGCTGAAGTGCGCCTCGGTGCCGGGCATTTCTCCGACGATCCGGGCCAGGGCGGCTGGCTGGCGGTGGATCAGGAGGCGAGCGCGGTGGCCCCTGGCGCCGTGCTGGCCAGGCGTTCGGCGCTGGAAGGTTGGACCATGCCGGCGCTCCGTGACGACGCGCTGTGGATCGATCTTTGCGCGCAGTTGCGCGAGACGGGGCACAAAATCGTTTGGACGCCGGATGTGGCGTTTCGCGTGGTCGCGGAGAGCATCCGCCCCGATCCGGCCTGCGCGCACCGCCAGGGCAGCAAGGCAGCGGCGCGCCTGCCGTGGGGGGATTTCTACCACCATCCGGCTTTGTCGCTGCGCGAGGACCTGCTGCGGCCGGAGGGGCGGCTCGGCCTGCAGCGCGGCGCGCCGGCCGATCCGCAGAGCCTGCTGCTCAGCGGTCCGATCGATACCGGCATGGCGTTGCTGAACGCGGCCCGCGCCCTGCGCACGGAAGCGCTGATGGAGGCGACCTGGGTGCCGGACGGCTTGCTTGCGGCCGAGATCGGCCGGCGCGCGCCGACCGCCTGGGTGCGGCTGAACCCGGACACGCCGGCCCAAGGCGACATGCCCTATACGGCGCTGTTCACCGTCGCGCCGCAGCCGGAGCAGGCTTCCGTGCTGGCGGGCGCGCAAAACCTCATCGCCACCTCGCCGCGGCTGGTGCAGAAGGTCAAGGCGCTGCTGCCGCCGGGGCGTGATGTGACGCTGTGGCGCCCGGCTCTGTCGCGGCCGATCTGGCAGGACCTGAAAAAGGGGGCCGGGCTGAACACCAATCCCCGTGTGTTGTGGATCGACGAAGGCATCGCCCCGGCCTGGTTGCCGGAGCTGATCAACGAGACGTCGGCGAAGATCACCTGGATCGTGGTGGAGCGCGCCGGGGGGCAATATGCGGGCTCGATCACCCGGCTGCGCAGGCCGGAGGATGAGCATAGCTGGGCGCGCGAGCTGGCAGCCCTTGCGCCGCACGTGCTGATCCGCCCGGTCGATGGGAAGGTGGAGGCCGACGGCTACACGGCGCTGCTGGCCGCCGCCGCCGGCTGCCATCTGCTGGTGGATCCGCGGCTGGACCTGCCGGAGAGTTTTGGTGCGACGACGGTGCCCAATTCGTTCGCCGTCTGGCGCACGGCGCTGCTGAACGCGGTGACTGACGACCTGACGACCACCCTGGCGCGCGGTGAGGCGGCCCGGGCGGCGGCGCTGGCGCTGCCTTCGGTCGAGGATCTGCCGCCGCCCTGGCTGGATTCTGCTCCCGAGGCGCTGGTGGAGCGGGCGGCGGAATGAGGAGGAGAAAGCAGCCGCTTTTTGAAAAAAGCGGCGCAAAAACTTTTGCTATGCTGGGTCATGGGCTGTGTCGGCGACAAAGCCCAGGGCCCAAATTAACAAAGTTTTTTTGCTTCTTTTTGTTCACAAAAAGAAGCCTTGCGCTTGCTATGGGCTTCGCGGTGTTGCCCGCCGCGGCTTGGGCGGCGCAAGAAAATCCGCAGGCGGTCGCCGCGGCGATCCGTCAGGCGATCGCGCCGACCCTGTCGAGCGGTTCCACGATCAGCCTCGGCCCGGTGATCGGGGCGCAGTATATGCAGGCCTGCACCGGTAACCTCAGCGTGTCGATCACCGGAATCGAGCCTTATGAGCAGGCGGCGGTGCGTTGCTCGGCGCCGAACTGGACGTTGTATGTGACCGTCACCGTCGCGGCGACGGAGGAGGTCGAGGTCGCGGCCCGGCCGATCGCCGCCGGCCAGGCGCTCAGCGCCGGCGATTTTTCGCTCCGCCGCGAGCCGGTTTCGCTGTTCGCGGGGCGCCAAGTCTATCATGACGCGGCCTCACTGCTCGGCACCACGGCGCTGATGGGCTTGAATCCAGGGACGATTTTGACGTCCGACAGCGTCGCCGAGCCGGTGGTGGTGCAGGCGGGGCAGACCGTCTCGGTGCATGTGCGCAGCGCCGGCCTGGACATCACGGTGAACGCGGTGGCGCAGCAGACCGGGCGGATCGGCCAGACGATTCTCATGATCAACCCCTCGAGCGGCCAGCATTTTTCCGCCCTTGTCACCAAGGCAGGCCTGGTTGTGGAGCTGAACTGACAACTTTCGCGCGCATTTTTTCGGGAAAATGTTGGAAAGCAGGAAAACTTCCGGTTGAACAAATGAATAGAGGGGTAACGGCAATCACAACCCAGGAGCTTTCCTAATGTCAGGCGCAGTCGGTTCAATCCTTTCCAATCAGGGCGCACTCGATGCTCTGCAGTCCATCAGCAACACGTCGATGACCAACAACACGCTCGAAAACGAGATGTCGAGCGGCCTGTCGATCAGCTCCCCCGCCAACAACCCGGCCGGCTACATCACCGCGCAGGGCTTCACCTCGCAGCTGAACGGCCTGACTCAGGCGATCTCCAACGCCAACCAGGGCGTGTCCCTGCTGCAGACCGCGCAGGGCGCGGTGCAGCAGCAGATCGGCGTCGTGCAGCAGCTCAACTCCATCGCCGTGCAGGCTTCCAACGGCACCGAGACCTCGCAGGAATCGTCCTCGCTGCAGAGCGTCGTGAGCCAGCTCACCAGCCAGGTCTCCAGCATCGCCGGGCAGACCCAGTTCAACGATGTCAGCCTGCTCAACGGCACGTTCCAAAATGTGCAGTTCCAGGTCGGCGCCAGCGAAGGCCAGACCATGAGCCTGAGCATCGCCGACACCGCCGCCACGAGCCTGGGCATGTACCAGACGGGCGGGATGGCCTCGACGATCACCTCGGGCACCACCGCTCAGTACGAAGCCTTGGGTACGGCGTCGACCACGACTAGCGCGCTCACGACCACCAACCTTACTGCAGGTACGGGCGGCGAGCTTGCGACCGGGACGCCGGTTGCGATTACGGTTGGGGCCAACGCCGCTGTTGATGTCTCGCCGACCTCCGATTTGGAAAGCGCCGCGAACCTGGCCACGCAGATCAACGGCACTACGGCGCTCACCGGCGAAGGGGTGACGGCTACGGCCACCACCACTACCAACCTTGGAAAGGTCGGCGGCTCGACGGGGTCGCTGACGTTGAGTCTCGCCTCCAGCGCCGGCACTGGCGCCGCCTCGACCCCCGCGACCCCCGTCGCTGTGACGGGCAACAGCCTCACCTCGTTGATCAACAACATCAATGCCCAATCCAGCACAACGGGCATCACGGCTAAGGACAGCTCGGGCTCGCTGGTGTTGACCCAGAGCTCAGGTAAAAATATTCAGATGTCCGGCTATGCTTCGGGGACGGGCGCAAGTGGCCTGACCTTGACCGGGGCTAGCCTGGCTTCTGGTGCCGACTTTTCGGTCGTCCAGGGCACCGTGCAGCTTTCCGCGCCCCAAGGCATCACGACCACGGGCGGCGCAACGATGGTCGGCGCGACGAGCGAGCTGGTGTCGGCGCAAGCCGGGCTCACGGCGAGCGATCTTTCGACCGGTACAGGCGGCGCCGCTGCGGGGTTCAACATCTCGGTTGGGGGCGTGGCCCTCGGCTCGGTCTCGACGGCCAATACCTTCGAAAGCGCCGCGAGCTTGGCCTCGCAAGTCAATTCGATGGACGGCGCCAAGGGTATCACCGCTTCGGCCAGCAACGTCGTCAATCTCGGGCAGCTCGGCACGGGTACCAGCAACCTGACCCTGACGCTCGCCGCCAGCGGCAGCGGCAAGGCGGTCGGGACCAGCATTCAGGCGACCGGGACCAACATGACCTCGCTGATCGCCAGCATCAATAATGGCACGACCGACACGGGCATCTCGGCGACGACGAACAGCCAGGGCTCGCTGATTCTGACCCAGGCCACTGCCGACAATATCCAGGTGTCCGGCTATTCGGCCGCGGGCGGCGCGGGGGCTGGTTTGGCCTCGGTTTCGGCGGCCTCTGGCACCGGCGCCGCGGCCAACTATGTCTCCATCCAGGGCAGCGTGCAGCTGGCCGGGGGCGGTGAGATCGCAACCACGCCCAAGACGGCGGGCACCACCTTGAACATGGTCAGCGGGACCAGCTCGTTCACCTCGCTGGCTGACGTCAACGTTTCGTCCGTCAATGGCACGGCGGGGACTGCTCCGGGGGCCACGGGCGCGGACCTCAACACCCAGGGCGGTGCGAACCAGGCGATCTCGGTGGTCAATTACGCGCTGCAGTCGCTGGACAACACCGGCGGTGACCTCGGCTCCGTGCAGCAGGGCCTGACCGCGAACATCGACAACCTGGATACCACCAGCGAGAACGTCACCAGCGCGCTGGGTGTGGTGCAGGACGCCAACTTGCCGCAGGTCGCCAACCAGCTGACCCAGGTGCAGATCCAGGCGCAGGCCGGTGTGGCGGCGCTGAAGAGCTCCACCACGCTGCAGCAGTCCTACCTCTCGCTGCTGCCGTAATCTCTTGTGACCCCGGCCGGAGTGAAAACTCCGGCCGGACTTGTCTTGCCTTGAACAGAACAGAGAGTCGTTGAGAACATGAGCTCCACAATCTCAAGCCTTGGGTCCAGCCAGATCAGCAGCGAGATCACCGACTACGAGGACCGCCTGGCGGAGCCGGTCACGCAGCTTGACGCTCAGATCACGACCGACAAGGCGGACATCTCCGCCTGGGGCACGATCCAGGGCACGCTCTCGACGCTTTCCACCTCTTTGTCGGGGATCGCAGATCTCTCGACCATCAACACCCGCAACGCGTCGGTGGGCACCAGCAGCGTGCTGTCCGCCACCGCCGGCAGCGCCGCGCAGACCGGCACGTATAGCGTGGACGTCAAATCCCTGGCCTCGGTGCAGGAAATCTATTCCAGTGCGGCGGTGGCAAAGACCGCCTCTGCGAAGCTCGGCAGCGCCACCGGCAACAGCACGCTCTCTTTCACCATCGGCAGCGGCAGCAAGGCGAAGACCGAGACCGTGACGGTCGGCTCCGGCAGCATGACCCTGAACGGCATCGCCAGCGCCATCAACAAGATGGCGGGCGGCGTGAAGGCCGGCGTGGTCACCACCGCGACGGGCGCGGAGCTGACGCTGCAGAGCAGCTCGACCGGCGCGTCCCAGGCGTTCAGTGTTTCCGGCACCGGCTCGCTCGCGCAATTCGATTATTCCAACAGCACCACCGGCACCACCAGCCCGATGATGTTCAGTGCGCAGACGGCGAAAAACTCCAGCCTGACGCTCAACGGCGTGCCGATCATCCGCAGCAGCAACAACATCAGCAGCGCGATGCCAGGCGTGTCGCTGACCCTGACCAGCAAAGGCAGCAGCACGCTGAACATCGGCTCTTCGCCGACCGCCATTACCAGCGCGGTCGGCACGGTCGCGAGCGATCTGAACTCTGCGCTCTCGACCATCAGCAAAGAAACCTTTTGGGCCGGCTCCTCGACCACGACCGCATCCGCATCCGCCAGCTCGGCGGCAAAATCCGGCGGGCTGGCCGGCAACACCACGGCCGAGAGCATTTCCAACCAGCTGCTCTCCGCGGTGTCCGGCGCCGCGGCGAGCGGCATGACCTCGAATTCGATCGGTCTGACGGTGAGCAGCAAGGGCACCGTGGCCCTGGACAGCACGACCTTCGCGGCGGCTTACACGCAGAACCCGACGGCGGTGCAGAAGCTGCTCGGCGAGATCCAGACCAGTCTCAGCACGGCAACGAAGCAGGCGCTCGGCAGTTCGACGAGCACCAGCAGCGACAGCACCGCGACGGTGGGCGGCGGCACGATCGCGGCGCAGACCGATTCCTACACCAACACGATCACCTCCATTAACACTGAGATCTCGCAGATGGAGAAGACCGACACCGTGGAGCTGAACAATCTGGCCGCGGCCTATTCGACCGCGGAGTCGGCCGCCACCAATGCGTCAGTCACGCAAATGTATTTGGACATCTATACCAGCCCGACCACGAGTTCGAGCTAAGGTGTCATGATGATGGATATGATCGCAGGTTATCGCGCAACAATGTTCGACGGCGAGACCGAGCTGGACTGGCTGCGCCATGGCTGGCGCGCCCTGCGGCTTTATGGCCGCAAGGCCAAGGCGGCGATCCTCGCCGGCGACATCGCGCTGAAGGCCGAGATGATGCACCGCGCCGACCGGCTGCTGGTGCTGCTGACCGGCATCCTCGATACCGGCCCGGGCACCACACTTGGACCGGCGCTGACGACCATCTATGGTACGCTGCAAACGACCCTGCTGCGCGCCAATCTGCAGAACGACGCGGCGGCGCTGGACGAATTCGACCGTGCCATTGAAACTCTGGCCCGGGATATGCTTGAAACGCCTGAACCTGGGACCGCCTCATGAGCAGCAGCATCAACGCCCTTGGCCTGAGCCAGGTTGCGCCGGAAATTGCCGGACAGGGCGATGCGCAAGCCACTACGCGCGCCGGTGCCGCGGCCGAGAGCACCCAGAGCGCAGGTTCCTCCGGAGAGGCCGTGACCCTGAGCGACGATGCACAGACCACGACCCAGCTGCTCGGCGCCGCGCGGAATTCCAGCGGTGTGAACGAACAGGCAGTGGCGCAATTGCGCGCTTCGGTCCAGAACGGCACCTACGACGTCTCACCCGACACGTTGGCCCGTTCCATCACCAGCGCCGTGAAAGAAGCCGCCCCATGACCGATGACGCCGAAGCCGCCCCTGGCGCCGAATTTGGGGTTGACCATGTCGCGGTCGTCGCCGTGCTCCATCAGGGGCTGGAGCTGGTCGCGGATCTGACCCTCAAGCTGCAGAGCCTGGACGATCTGATGCTGTCGGGCCGCCCGCAGGAGATCGCGGCAGCGGCGACCGAGGTGGAAGCCGCGCTGTCCGCGGCGGAGCCGGCATTTTCCGATATCGCCGACACCATGAAGCGGCTTGGCAGCGCCGACCTGCAGCGGGCCGCGGATTATCTGCGCCGCGCCGACCAGAACGACGCCGCCAGCCTGGCCGACACGCTGCGCCTGTCGCTCAAGCGTTTCGCGACCCGCTCGGTGAAAGCCAGCCGGCGCGCAACCACCCTGCATAACGGCCTGAGTGCTGCGCTGCGCAGCATGCAGGCGCTCGGTGTCGAGGACAGCGGAAGGCTGATCGCCGAAGCCTGAAGCAAAGGGAAGAGAAGGCTACTTTTTGTGAACAAAAAGTAGCAAAAAAACTTTGCTATGCTGGGGCATGGGCGTTGTCGCCGACAAAGCCCATGCCCCAGCATAATAAAAGTTTTTGCGCCGCTTTTTTCAAAAAGCGGCTTCTTTTTTGTCAGGCGTTTGCCGCCTTCTCGCACCAATTTTCCCACATCGTCCGGTAAGCCGCCTCGAGGTTGCGGGTAAAAACGTAGGCGTCGCATAACGGCGAAGCCGCCATCTGCCGGCGCAGCGTCCGCCGCAGGTCCGCGAGGCGGGGCTGATCGGCGGCGAGTTCGGTGGCGATCCGCACATACTCATCCGCCGATGAAGCGGCCAGTTCGGGCATGCCGATGGCGCGCAGAAAACCGAGCGTCTGGCGTGACACCGCGCGGTTGCCCGGCAAGGTCACCACCGGCACGCCCATCCACATCGCCTCGCAGCTTGTCAGGCCGCCCGAGAACGGGAACGGGTCGAGTGCGATGTCGACATCGCCATATTCGGCCAGCATGTCGGGGTGAGGCGATGCCGGGCGCAGCATCAGCTGTTCGGGCGCGATGCCGTGCGCGGCGAAGGCGGTAAACAGGTTCTGCCGCGCCACGCGATCGGCCAGAGACGCCCATTTGAGCAGCAGCCGCGCGCCTGGTGTTGCCTGGAGCAGCCGCACCCAAAGCTGGACCACGTCCGGACCGACTTTCATGAGATTGTTGAAGCTGCCGAAGGTCACATAGCCGTTTTTAAGGCATGGCGCCGCCGCCGGCGCTGGCGCGTAAGGTGGCGGGGCATAGCAGAACCGGCTTTCCGGCAGGCGGAGCACCGTTTCGCTGTAGAGATTCTCATCGCCTTCTGGGATCGTTGTGGCATCGGACAGGATATAGTCGATCGTGGGCAAGCCGGTGGTGCCCCAGAAGCCCAGCCAGCTCAGCTGCACCGGTGCCGGCTTCCGCGCGAACAGATCCAGCCGGTGGCCGCCAGTGTGACCGGAGAGATCGACCAATAGATCGATGCCATCCGCTGCCACGCGGGACGCAGCCGCTTGGGAAGACATCCCCACCACGCTCCGCCATTGCCCGCATTGCTCGCGCAATTGCTGCGTCAGCCAGTCTTCTTTCGATTGGCTGCTATAGGCGTAAATTTCGACCGCATCAGGGTCATGATTGGCGAGGACGGGGGCGAGCAAAAATCCCACCGGATGCTGCTTCAAATCGCCTGACACATAGCCGATCCGCAAGCGGCGCCCGGGCTCCGGCAGATTTTTGAAATGCGTATTCGCTGGTATCTTAACGTGCGTTGCGAAGCGCTGGGCGGCCGCGAAAATCGCTGCTTCGCTCACCTTTGCCTGGTAATGCAGGTTCAAGATCAGCCCGGTGTGCGCCTCCAAAACGTCTGGCGCGAGACGGACAGATTCCTCCAGGGCGACGCCGGCTTCCTCCAGCCGGCCTAGCTCCTGCAGCGTCATGCCGAGATTCGCATGGGCCGGCGCCAGATCCGCCTGTAGGCTGAGCGCCGTCTCGCAGGCCGCCAAAGCTTCCTGCAGGCGTTGCATCGTGCGCAGCGCCCCAGCCAGATTGACATGGGCCGCGGTGAAATCCGGCTTGAATGCGAGCGCCCGGTTGAAGACCGAAACCGCCTCGTCGAGCCGGTTGAGCGCCCAGAGCGTGTTGCCGAGATTGGACAGCGCATTCAGGAAATCCGGCTGGATTTTCAAGGCGGCTTCATAATGGCTGACCGCGTCCTGAGGCTTGCCTTGTTCCTGGACCAGCTTCGCCAGATTGTAATGCGCATCGGCATTCTGCGGATTCTGCGCGAGCGCCGCGCGGTAGCAGGAAGCAGCCTCCTCCATCTCGCCAGACATGGTGAGTGTTGCGCCGAGATTGTTGAGTGCGTCCGCATGCGTGGGCGCGATGGCAAGAACCTGGCGGTAGACGGCGGCGGCCTCGTCCTGCCGTTCCAGCGCGCCCAGGACAATGCCAAGATTATAGAGAGCCTCCGGATAATCCGGGAGGCGCGCGACCGCCTGGCGATAGGATTCGGCCGCCTCTTCCAGCCGCCCCGCCGCGGCGAGGCTCACGCCCAGATTGTAGCGGTAGACCGGGTTCGCCGCATCGAGGGCGACGGCCTGGCCGATGCGCTCGATCGCCGACCCGGCATCGCCTTGCTTCAGGGCGATCGCGCCCAGCATATTCAGGCTGTCGGCATGGCGGGGATTGACCGCCAGGACCTGGCCGTAAAGCCGCGCCGCGTCGTCCATCTGCCCGGCCTGATGCGCCTGGAGGGCGGCGGCAAGTATTTCTGCGCCTTGTGCTGAGGGAGCAGTGGTGCCCGAACGCTTCAGTTTCGTTTCCGCCCGACGGTCCTTACGGTTCAATCTGTTACGCCTTCCCAGCCGTTATCCGATGCCGGAATGCTATTCCGCACCATCGCGCGCGCCGCAAGTCACCCGCGCGATTGAAAGCCTTGTGGCTGGTCCTGATCTGGGTGGCGCACGGCAAAACCTCCGCCGCAGCCTGAGGTAAACGCAAATCTCTTCGGAAGGTTTGCCAAGCTTCCAGAATACATATAATAATTTGGCATGAACTTTCGGATGACAGCGCGAATTACCACCCCGGCCGCCTGAGCTGCCGCGCATGGCGCGGTGGGGCTGCCGGATTGTCGCTCTGTCCCCAATCGTTTTTCCGAAAGTGTCGCCCATGTCCCCCGTTACCGATCATTCGTTTCAAGCGGTTCAGTTCGAGCTGGCCGCCGACGCCGACCCCGGACTGCTCCCCCGTCTGCTGGCCCCTTTCGCGCGGCGGGATCTGGTGCTCGATCGGGTTAAGATCGGGCGCAACGGCGCGCTTATCGAGGCTGTCCTGGCCATTGACGAGATGCCGTCGGAGATGGTGCACGTCGTCGAGGGCAATCTGCGGCAGCTCGTCGGCGTACGGCGCCTAACGGTCATGCTTGGAAGAGCAACGCGCCAGGCCGCCTAGAAGGAAAGCGGCCGCTTTTTCGATCAAAAGCGGCGCAAAAACTTTTGTTACGCTGGGCCATGGGCATTGTCACCGACAACGCCCATGGCCCAGGTTAGCAAAGTTTTTTTGCTTCTTTTTGTTCACAAAAAGAAGCCTTCCCTGATTCGTCATGATGCCTGCAACGAGCCGCTCGCGTTGAACGCGCGCAACTCCTCGACGAGGACACGCGTGTTTTCGGAGTAGTCGACCGGCACGACGACGAGGTTCACGCCACCCCGGGCAAAGGCCGCCTCCAGAGCCGGCGCCAGGCCTTCGGCGCTCTCCACCCGGCTGCCCTCGACACCGTACGACCTGGCGTAGTCCACGAAGTCGGGGTTGCCGAAGGTCATGCCGAAATCAGGGAACTGATCGACCGCCTGCTTCCAGCGGATCATCCCGTAGGCGTTGTCCTGGAGGATCAGCACCACGAGGTTGAGCTTGAGGCGGACCGCTGTCTCCAGTTCCTGCGAATTCATCATGAACCCACCATCGCCGCACACCGCCAGCACGCGTCGCGAGGGATAGAGCAGTGCTGCCATCATCGCGGACGGCAGGCCGGCACCCATGGTGGCGAGAGCGTTATCGAGGAGCAGCGTGTTCGCCACAGACGTGCGGTAATTGCGCGCGAACCAGATCTTGTACATGCCGTTATCGAGGCAGACGACGCCGTCTTCCGGGATTACCGTGCGCACGTCATGGACGATGCGCTGCGGCGTCAGCGGATAGCGGCTTTCCTCGGCCCGGTCCTGCAGACGCGCCAGAATGGGCGCGCGCAGCGGCAGCAGGGCGCCGGCGTTGGGCAGCTTGCCTTCCAGGCGGTCGGCGAGCTGCGCCAGGGTTGGGCCGACCGCGCCGATCAGCTCCGCATGCGGGAAGTAAACTTCCTCGACGGTGGCCGCGTTGTAGCCCACATGCAGCACTTTCGGGCCGTTCGGGCCCATCAGGAAGGGCGGTTTCTCGATCGTGTCGTGGCCGATGCAGATGATCAGGTCGGCGCGGTCGATGGCGCTGTGGATGTAGTCGCGCTCGGACAGCGCCGCGGTGCCCATGTAAAGTCCTGAACCGCCGGCCACAGCGCCTTTGCCCATCTGGGTGTTGAAGAACGGGATCTGCAGGCGCCGCACGAACGCGGAAAGCGCTTCGGCCAAATGCGGGCGGCTCGCGGCGGCGCCGAGCATCACCAGGGGGCGCTGGGCGGCGAGAATCAGCGCCGCGGCGCGGTCCAGAGCCGCCGGCGCCGCGATGGGAGGTTCCAGCGGATGCAACGGAACCGGCTTGAGGTCGGGGGCAATCTCGGCGGCGATGTCCTCGGGCAGTTCGATATGTACCGCGCCCGGCCGCTCGAACTGGGCGAGGCGGAAGGCCTCGCGCACCATGGAGGGAATGGTCGCCGGGCTGACGATCTGATGGGCCATCTTGGTCAACGGGGCCATGGCCGAGACGATGTCGACGACCTGGAAATGCCCCTGCTTGCGGCTGCGGATGCCTTTCTGACCGGTGATCATGACCATCGGCATGGCGCCGAGCTGCGCATAGGCCGCCCCCGTGGTGAGATTGAGTGCGCCCGGCCCGAGCGTGGTGAGGCACACGCCCGCCTTGCCGGTGAGCCGGCCATAGGTCGCCGCCATGAAGGCCGCCGCCTGTTCATGGCGCGTGACGATCAGCTTGATCGAGGAATGGCGCAGGGCTTCGACAACGTCGAGATTTTCTTCCCCCGGCACCCCAAAGATTTGGGTTACACCCTCATTCTCCAAGGCTGCGACAAATAGTTCAGCTCCGTTCATGGGTCAGCTCCTTGCCCCGCAGGTCACGCGGGCGGTTGGTTTGACAGTATCATTTGAGCATTCAGGAGGGTCTAGGAAAGCGGCCGCTTTTTGAAAAAAGCGGCGCAAAAACTTTTTTTAATCTGGGTCATGGGCGTTGTCGGCGCCAACGCCCATGACCCAGATTAATAAAGTTTTTTTGCTACTTTTTGTTCACAAAAAGTAGCCTTCTCCTGCGTGATCCCGAATTGATCATGCTTTAGCGGCGGTCGATCCAGACCGTCTGGATGTTGCAGACTTCATGCAGGCCGAAGCTCGAGAGTTCGCGTCCGAAGCCGCTCTTTTTCACGCCGCCGACGGTGAGCCGGGGATCGGAGGCGACATCGCCGTTGATAAAGACGCCCCCCGTTTCGATCTGCGTCGCCATGCGGTTGGCCTGATCCAGATCGGCGGTCCAAATGGAGCCGGCGAGACCGAATTCGCTGTCATTGGCCAATTCGATCGCATGCGCCGCGTCACGCGCCACGATCAGCGAGGCGACCGGACCAAACAGTTCCTGGTCAAAGGCAACCATGCCCGGCTGCACATCCGCAAGGATGGTCGGGGCGTAGAAATTGCCCGTCCCCTCCAACCTGTGGCCGCCCATGACCAGACGCGCGCCTTCGCTCACCGAAAGCTCGACCTGCCGGTGCAGTTCGTCGCGCAGGTCGTAGCGCGCCATCGGGCCGATATAGGTGTCTTCCCGTAGCGGGTCGCCGACTTTCAGCACTTTCACGGCCTCCACGAAGAGCGCTTCGAAAGCTTCCGCGATCGGCTGTTCCACGATGATGCGCTTCGCCGCCAAGCAGACTTGCCCGGTATTCTGGAAGCGCCCGGCGACGGCGGAGCGGACCGCGGCGTCGAGGTCGGCATCGGAGAGGACGATGAAGGCGTCGGCCCCGCCGAGCTCCAGAATGGATTTCTTGAGCACAGCCCCGGCCTGGCGGGCGATGGCAGCCCCGGCACGCGTGCTGCCGGTTAAGGCCACGGCCACGATGCGCGGATCCTCGATCATGACCGAAACGCCCTCCGGTGTGGCGTGGACGACTTCAAAAAGTCCTTCCGGTGCGCCCGCCGCCACGATCGCGTCGCGCAGCAGATAGGCGCCGCCCATGACATTCGGCGCGTGCTTCAGCACATAGGTGTTGCCGGCCAGCAGCATGCCGGCGGCGCCGCGCAACACCTGCCAGGCCGGAAAATTCCACGGCATGACGGCGAGAATGGGCCCAAGCGGGCGGAATTCCTGCCGGGCCTGGCCTTTATCAACCGCGACAAGTTGCGGCGCCAGGAATTTCGGGCCGTTTTCCGCGTACCATTCGCAAAGGAACGCGCATTTCTCGACCTCGGCGCGGGCCTGGATGATCGGCTTGCCCATTTCCTGCGTCATCATGGCGGCCAGCGCCTCCTTGCGGTCGCGCAGGGAGGCCGCCAGGCGCACGAGGAAGGCCGCACGCTCTTCGACCGGGACCTGCCGCCACAGGGCGGCGGCGGCGGCGCTACGCGTCAGGGCCAGATCGATCTCCGCGGGCGTGGCGAACGGGTGATGGGCGAAAACCTCGCCGGTGGCGGGATTCTGGGAAACGGAATGATTTACGGTTGCTGTCGCGGTCATGGCGGTGCTCCGTGCGTGGTGGTTGCTTCGTTGTTCCAAGACATAACCACTTTATCATTGAATAAAACTGAATAGTATTGAGATCATATATTCGATCTCGGGCAGCGAGCCGAAAGGTGCGCTGCCCCTAAACGCGCTCGAAAGCACGGCCGCCATGCGGATTCCGCCCTTCCTGGCGGCGTTCCCTCGGCGGTTTCCGCAGGTCGAGCTGAACCTTACCACGGGCCCTTCGGGCGAGCTGATCGGCGCCGTTCTTGAGGGGCAGCTGGCCGGCCTCTTTGTCGCATCGTGTACGAAGCCGCCACCCCATGTTCGCCGTTATAAACAAACGGACGTTTAGAAAACGGGACACACGCGCGCGGCAGCTATTTTTATCAAAAGCCTCATTTCTCAAAAAAGCGATCTAATTTTAACACGAACATAAGTGGCAATTTTTTCTACCTAACGCTATGTCCCCGGATATCTGGAACGGCGCACTCTTCCCAAGGGGTAACGCCTCCATCGGCTTCACCCAGAAGCTGACTGGAGCGAATTCTGATCACGGCCAACGAACCGTGTCGTCCCTTAATTCCAGGTACGGACTTCGTGAGCCTAGAGCGGACGGAGGTGCAGTTTCGCGTCGGGCGGTGGAGGGGCAAGTCGGTGGAATGGCGGCGAGGGCGGCTATCGCGACATCGTCGGCCGTACCAGAAGCTAATCCGGCATGTAGCCATGCACGACCTCCAGATCGCCGACCCGCAAGGCTTGGGCGAGCTTTTCAGCAGCGTGACTAAGGCGAGGCCCCTCACGCGTGATGATGACCGCCCCGGTATGAACATCGGCGCCAAACACCTGCGCCGTTACATGGAGTAGTTCTCTTTCCGCCACAACACGGCTAAGATTTGGGCCTGGGAGTTCATGGCTATGACCATCGCCCGTTCTGAGGGCAAGTGCCTCTTCTATTAGGGGTCAATCAATGCTGCCTAAAGACAGGAAAATTCAACCCGTTGGCGCCCCGTTCGAGGTCGTAATAAAGACGTGGCGAGCGGTTCTCTCACCAGAGATATGAACAAATTCTTCTCTAAGTCTAAAAAAGGCTGTGAAGGCATGTAATCTGCGTGAGCTAAAATTGAAATGGATCTGGTAAGATTCGACGGAGAGAACGCTTCCGTTGATTTGAACTTTGATCGGTCGCGTGCATTGATTATTGAACAGCACCCCTACGCATTCACTTTTTGGCAATTGGAGTAGAGCCGCGTGGCAAGAATTCTGCTGACCCATCCCGCGGAGGTGCGAATGAAATATTACGGGGAGCGCGCGCTCGCCGGGCTGCGTGCGCTGGCCGAGGTGCAACTCAACGAAGGTCCTGATGCTCTCAGCACGGATGCGTTGATCGAGGCCGCGCGCGGCGTGGACGTGATCATCGCGGATCGTCTTACCGCCGGGCCGGCGGAACTCTTCATGGGCGTACCGACGCTTAAGGCAGTACTGCGCTGCGCCGTCGATATCCGCAATATCGATGTCGCCTCGGCCTCGGTGGCGGGCGTGCTGGTGACGCGCGCCAGCCCCGGATTTGTGCAGTCCGTGGTGGAACTCGCCTTGGGATACATGGTGGATTTATCGCGGGGCATTTCGCGTGCCACGGCGGTGTACCATGCAGGTGAGGTGCAGCCGGAGGCCATTATGGGGCGACAACTCTTCGGCAGCACACTTGGCATTATCGGCTATGGCAGCATCGGCCGGGCGCTGGCGCCGTTGGCGGCCATGCTCGGCATGGCGGTGTTGATTGCTGATCCCTATGCGACGATCTCGGATGCGCGTTTCAAACAAGTCTCCTTCGAGGATTTGCTGGCGGAATCCGATTATGTCGTGTGCCTGGCCGTGGCGACCGAGGAGACGGAAGATCTGATCGGCGCCGGGGCGCTTGGGCGCATGAAGCCGTCCGCGTTCTTCATCAATCTCTCGCGCGGCAATCTGGTGGATGAGGCGGCGCTGACGGCGGCCCTGATGGAAGGGAGCATCGCGGGGGCGGCGCTGGATGTCGGGCGCGCGCGGGACCAGATGCCGAGCACCGAACTGGCCCACCTGCCGAACGTGATCGCGACGCCGCATATTGGCGGCCTGACGCCTCCCGCGATCGAGCACCAGGCGCTGGATACGGTCGCACAACTCGCCGCGCTCCTGGCCGGCGAAATACCGCAGGGCGCGGTGAACCCGGATCACTGGACGCGGCGCGTGTAACCCCGCGCTTTCAGAAAGGAGCTCCTCTGTGCCCGATACGCCCCCTCGGCTCGCAGCGCCGGCAGCACGGAAAGGGGGATTTAGGCATGAACGCTGCGTCTAAAGCGCTTTTACCCATTTAGAAGCAAATTAAGTTGGTTGCGTGCCTCCGCAACGAGCTTTGTTTGCGAGGCAAGTAAAGATTCAGAAGCGCGCGCCGATGCAGCGTTTTTTGTTGCGATTCTGCTAAAGATAAAATTCTTGCTAAGGACACCATGCGACTTCGAGAAGGCCATCCTCTACGCGGCTTCCATCATTCTCTTCGTCGGGCGTTACGGATAAAATTCTGAATTGGTTCTAAAATTACGTTAGAGTACGACAATTCTGAAGCAAGAATGAGGCGCTCCGTCGCATATCTCCTGCTCAGCGTTCAGACTTGCGGCATCGCCATCGCCGTCAGAACCTGCTCGACATAAAATAAAACGGAACGGAATTCTGACAATGACGATGAACGCGCGCTACACGCCTCCCGCAGGTCAGGACTGGTCGACCGTGACGCCCGAAGCTGCAGGCTTCGATGCTGACGGCCTGGCAGCGGCAATTGCCTTCCATCGCGCGCACGAGAGTGCGTGGCCGCGCTCGATGTATTACGAGGATGGCCGCTATGTCGGCACAGCGCAGATCGGCGACCGCCCCGAGCATGCTGAAGTCATCGGCCCCGTGCGCCCGCGCGGCGAGGCCAACGGGCTGATTCTGCGCGGCGGCAGCATCGTCGCTGAGTGGGGCGATACGGGAGGTGCCGACATGACCTTCTCCGTCTCTAAAAGCTATATCGGCATGCTCGCCGGCATCGCGCTCGCAGATGGGTTGATCGGGGACCTCGACGAGCGTGTCGGTAACACCGTGGATACGGGCTGGTTCGAAACCCCGCACAATGCGGCCATCACTTGGCGCCATCTGTTGCAGCAGGCCAGCGAGTGGGAAGGCACACTCTGGGGCAAGCCGGATTCGGCGGACCATAACCGCGTCGTCGGTCCGGCTTCCGACGGCGGCAAGCGCAAGGGCGAGACGCGTGTCCTGGGCCAGCCGGGCACGCATTTCGAATATAACGACGTGCGCGTGAACCTCCTCGCCGCAAGCCTCACTTATCGCTTCCGCCGTGCGCGTCCTGAAGTGCTGAAGGAGCGCGTGATGGATCCGATCGGCGCGAGCGGGGGTTGGGAGTGGCACGGCTACCGTAACGCCTTCCTCGAGCTTGACGGCAAATCCGTCCCGTCGGTCTCCGGCGGCGGCCACTGGGGGGGCGGCATGATGATCGGCTCGCGCGACCACGCGCGCATGGGGCTGCTGATCGCGCGTGGCGGCGAGTGGGCCGGTCACCAGATCATCTCCAGCGGCTGGGTGCGCGCAATGCTCACGCCGTCACCCTGCAATGGCCAGTACGGGCTGACGTGCTGGCTCAACAGCGGCGGCACCAGGCTCTACCCGAGCGGCACTGATGCGAGCGTCTTCGCGCGCGGCGCCGGCTCCAGCGTCGTCTGGATCGAGCCCGAACTCGATATCGTCGCCGTCGCGCGCTGGATTGCCAGCGATGCGTTAGATGGGTTCGTCGAGCGCGTGCTTGCGGCATGTAATACCAATCCGCCTAAAGACTGACACATGCCCAATCGCGGCTACCGATTGAGTTGATGCGGTCTGGATCGGCGATGAACCAGTTCCATGCGGTTTTGCAGGCTTCCACGATATCGTCGTATGTGTCCCAGACCGTGG
>NZ_DASXFO010000055.1:0-5640 GCF_036489515.1 Acidocella sp. | reverse complement strand
GACGGCGTCAGCGACTTCGATCCGGCTAGCACCAGAGAGTACCATGTTCACGGCGACGCGTCGCAGTTCGGCCTGTGTCGATGCAGGGAGTTTGCGGAAATCACGATCGATGGGCATGCCTATGTGATAGCAGCCCACGTCCTATTATGATACCTATTTGCCCGTCCAGTTAGTAGATGAATTTCGGATACTTCAACCAAAAACGGTTGTCTTTCACGGGAGTAAAAGCCGCTGGGTCGTCCCGTCAATATTTGAAGAAAATGGTGTAGATTTCACGCCTATCGTCGAATGTTCCGACAGAAAAGGACCTGTCCTCTATCGTTCAGCCGTGTTGGAGACACATTTTCTGTTCCTACATCACCCGTCGCGGAATTGGCTCGGTCGCCAGTGGTCAGAGGTTGAAAGATGGATTGGATATATGCGTGAGCATCGGATTATTCCTGAATAAACTCAGTGTCCGTCGCGTTTGTCACGATTTGGGGGTTGACGCCGGTCTAATCGCCGATGACCGTTCAATGCCGGATTTTGTTGTAACAGCAGGATCTTTCAACCGCATTTGATGCGATCGCTCAGGCAATGAGCATCCCATCGACTTGAACCCAGCCCCGCAAGGGGCTGGGTTCTTTGCATTTGGAGCCCTATAACAATGAACACAGCAACCGAAACGCTCGGCGCGCTGCTGCAGCGCTATGCCGGCGACAATGACGAACCGCGCGACGTCCCGCGCGTCCGCTTCGATGAGGCTATGCAGAGCGGCGACGACCCGCTGCATATCCTTCCCTACCTGACCGGCCTAGGCATCGCGGTCCGGCGCATCGATGACCTGCTGCAGATCAACGACGACGAAACCGAGGAGGAAATCCACGCCTTCCGCGTCGCGGAGGGCATCGCCGTGGTCATGGCGAGCGACGGCAACTGGCTGCTGTTCGAGCCGGGTGCCGCATCATGATCGGCATCGACCCGCGCGAGATCGCGGAGACCCGCCACGCCACCGACGGGCGCTTTGTGATCTTCTCTTCCGCCGGCGCGCTGCCCGGCTGGCCCCTGCGGTCCGGGGCGTGGTGGCCGATACCGGGGGCGACGGCCACGGCCTGCTCGTCCGGCTCGACGGCATGGTGGCCTGCGACGGGTGGACCGTGCCGCACTGCCTTTGTGCCCCGATCCTGAAAGCCGAGGCGAGGGCATCACACCCGAGCAGCTGCTGATCATCCTGGACCAGATGCTGCTCGAATGGTCGGGCAGGGCGCCGTACCTCCGACGCGTCTGGACAATGCGCAAGGCGGTGAAGGAGGCCCTGGTGGCCGAGGTGGCGCGGGTCCAGGCCGCGCGCGCCAGATCGCCGGCAGCCGACCGAGTCTGACTGAGCGGCGAACAAACGCCAACGCAAACACCACCAGCATCGCAAGCGCCCGACGGGATTCGTCCCGTCGGGCGCGTTCGCACGTCATCAATTCCCGCATTCAGAAAAAGGAGCACAGGCCGATGGCCCGCACCACAATCACGCCCAGCGCCATGCGCGATCTCCCGGCGCTGGCACCCGGCGTCGCTAAAGCCCGCATCTTCGACAGCCGTCTGCGCGGCTTCATCGCCGAGCAGCGCCAGTCTGGCACGACGTTCTACCTTCGATACAAGGACGCGCGCGGGCGCAACCGCGAAATCAAGCTCGGCCGGCTCGGCGATCTGACCGTCGAGCAGGCGCGCAAGCGGGCGGAGCAGCTGAAAGCCTCGGTCAGCATGGGGGCCGATCCGCTGGCCGAACGAGACAAGAAACGCGCGGTGCCGCTGTTAGCGGAATTCGCTGCCCAGCGATTTCTTCCGCATGTTCAAGAGCATCTGCGCAGCGCCCACAACATCGACGCCTGCCTGCGCCTGCGCATCCTGCCGTTCCTGGGGCGCAAGGCGCTGGACGAGATCAACCAGGACGACGTCGCCACGCTGCGGCGCCGGCTGATCGACGAGGGGCTGTCGGCGTCCAGCATCAACCGCCACCTCGGCACAGTGCGGCGGATGTTCAACCTCGCCCAGAAATGGCAGCTTTTTGAGGGAAGAAACCCGGCGGCGGCGCCCGGGATGGTGCGCGAGGTCCACCGGGATAAGTATCTCACGGCGGACCAGACCCAGGCGCTGATGCGGGCGCTTGACCTGGAGCGGGACAAGGGGGCCGCGGCGGCGCTGGCCTTGCTCACCGTCACCGGTGCCAGGCGCAGCGAGATCATGCTGGCGACCTGGGACAACGTGGATCTCGATCGCGGCATGCTCACCGTGCCGAGGGCGAAAAACGGGCGCCCCCGGTACATCCCGCTGTCGCCGTTCGCGGTGGCGATCCTCGAGCGCCAGGCCACCCGCCAGCTGCCGGACAATCCGCACGTGTTTCCGAGCTGGAGGCGCTGCGGCAGGGCGATCGAGAGCGTGCGCGCGGCCTGGGGGCGGGCGAAGAAGGCGGGGGGATTGCCGGCCGACCTCCGCGTCCATGACCTGAGGCACTCGTTCGCCTCGGCACTGGCCAATGCCGGCACGCCGCTCAACGAGATCGGGACGGTCCTGGGTCATTCCCAGCTGTCCACAACCACCCGCTATGCGCACCACTCGCCGCAGCGTCTCATTGCCACGGCGACCGCGGCGTCCAACGCCTGGAACCTGCTGCCGGCGCCAACGGCGCCATCGGACCAGGCAGCCGGTTAGCCAGGCCGCGTTCAGGGGAGAAGGCGCGGCGCCTTCTCCCCTGAACCCACCACGATCATCGCAATGCATCACTTCAAATGAAGGGGAATTACGCCATGGCCACTAAGGCCGAAAAAATACATGCGCTCATCCATGCCGCCGCCGCTTCCTGCGCCGCCGTGGGCGGCGGGCTAGCCCAGGCACCCGGCGCCGATACCGCCGTGATCACGCCCATCCAGGTCGCCATGATCGTCGCCCTCGGCGCCGAACACGGCACGCCGATCAGCAAGACCGCGGCGGCCGAGCTGATCCTGCCGTTCTCCGCCGCGGCCGTCGGCCGAGGGTTAAGCCAGTGTCTGCTCGGCTGGGTGCCGGGGCTCGGCAATGTGGTCAACGCCATCACCGCCGCCGCCCTGACAGAGGCGATCGGTTGGGCGGCCGACGCCTATTTCGCCGAAGGAACCGCCGCCCTCGATCGACCCTAATAATCCAAACGCAACCGCCGGCCCTCGGCCAACACAAGGAGAGCAATCGTGGACATCGACAACGTAGAGATCATCATTACCGGCGGGGGACGGGGAGCAACCGCCAACGCCGCCGATCACGTCGCGCTGGCGCTTATGGGTGCTGGCGCCACCGTGGATTTCCCAGGCAGGCCGAGCCAGATGACGAGGCCGGGCCAGACGCTTCGCGGTGTCCACGCCGTGGTGCGGACGGCCGGGGGGGCGTAGGCCTGGTCGTGTCGCCTGGTTCCAGCTGGGGAGGGGGCAGCCTGCCGACAGCCGTCAAGGTTGCCATCGGCGTGGTGCTGTTGCTGGTGTTGTTCAGCGCTGAGGTCCGGCTGCATTTTGGCATTCGGCTGGACGCGATCATCACATTGCTTGCGATCTGGGGCTTTTGGCGCTGGTGCCGGCGGGGGCGAGGCGCGATAATTACTTAAGTGCGGGCCGAAATCGGGGGAGGCGACGCGCCTCTCCTTTTTTTGTGCCGTGGCAGCACCATGTTAATGGCCAAACAGGTTCGCCGCCTGCCGCCGAGGCGAACCTGAGGCGAGCGACTTCTCAGAGAGTGCGCGGTGTCTTTTTCCACGAGCGGTACTAGTCCGGGCCTTGGAATTGGAGGCTGACGATCTCTATGATTTCGATTGTTGACGACGATCAGTCGGTCCGCGAGGCGACGATGGACCTCTTCAGAGCGATGGGGTTCACTGCGGAGGAGTTCGCGTGCGCCCAGGACTTTCTCGCATCCGAACTGCGCAACAACACGTCCTGCTTGATTTCCGATATGCGGATGCCGGGGATGTCCGGGCTGGAGCTTCACAGCCGCTTGGTCGAGGCGGGCACGCCCATTCCAACCATTCTCATGACCGCCTTCCCGAATGACGGAGACAAGGCGAGCGCATTGCAGGCCGGTGTCGTTGGCTATCTGACCAAGCCCTTCAACGAGACCGAGCTGCTAGGGCTCATTCATTCGGTTCTCAAGCGCTTCTAAACGATCGCGCGCGTGGCGGGGACGCCGTGGTGCAGATGGCCGAGGGTGCGGGTCTGGCCGTGTTGCCTGGTTCCAGCCGGGGAGGGGGAAACCTGCCGGCGGCCGCGAAGCTTGTTATAGGCATGGTGCTGTTGCTGGTGCTGTGCAGCGCTGAGTCAGGCGCGAACGGAATTGATCATCAGGGGGAGGCGCCGGGGAGCGCCTCTCACCTGATCTATTTTTTTCTTCCGTTGGCGGGCGGATTTTCAGAAGACGGAAGAGGACGGGTGCGATGGGTCGTCCGGCCGCAATTTCCACACTCTGACATCGCCACGCCGCATCGTAAGTGGTAGACTTCTTCTTCAGCAGACTTCTTGCTCAAGCGTGGTCTGGCCAGCCGAACGGACGAAGGGGCGCGGCGGCCTTCTAGGTCCGAAGGCCGCGAGACCGATGGTGGAGTCCGGCAGTTGAGCACATCTAAGCGGTTCGGCGCAGACGGAGATCGCAACTTCCAGGTCTTGTGGGAGGACGGCGACCGCGTCTTCTGCCGTGCGTGGCGCCGGGATGCCGATGGCAGCCGGCGCGACGTGCTGGCGGTGCTTCCCGCCGCGGAGCATCCAACAGCGGCGACCCTGGAGCGCCTGGCGCACGAATTTGGATTGAAGGACGCGTTGGACGGAGCCTGGGCGACGCGACCATTAGAGCTCCTCCGTGACCGCGGCCAGACCATGCTGGTGCTGGAGGATCAGAGTGGTGAGCCGCTCGGCCGGTTGCTCGGCGCGCGGATGGAGGTTGGACGCTTCTTGCACGTCGCGATTGGCATAACGGATGCCCTGGGCAGGGTCCATCAGGCTGGGCTCGTCCACAAAGATGTCAAACCGGCCAATATCCTGGTGAACCGCGCCGGCGGAGAGGTTCGGCTCACTGGCTTCGGCATCGCCTCGCGTCTGCCGCGCGAGCGGCAGGCGCCCGAGCCGCCCGAGACCATCGCCGGCACGCTCGCCTATATGGCTCCGGAACAGACCGGACGGATGAACCGCTCGGTCGATTCGCGCAGCGATCTCTACGCGCTCGGCATCACGCTCTACCAGATGCTCACTGGCGCCCCGCCGTTTACCGCCGCCGACCCTATGGAATGGGTCCACTGCCATATCGCGAGAAAGCCGATACCGCCCGCCGAACGGTCGGAGGACGTTCCGAACGCCATCTCGGCGATCACCATGAAGCTGCTCGCGAAGACGGCCGAGGAACGCTACCAGACCGCTTCCGGCCTGGAGAACGACCTGCGGCACTGCCTGGCTGACTGGGACGCGCGTGGCCAAGTGGGTGACTTCCCGCTCGGCGCGCACGACGTGCCGGACCGGCTGTTGATCCCCGAGCAGCTGTACGGGAGAGCGCGTGAGGTAGAGATCTTGCTCGCCGCCTTCGATCGCATCGTCGTCGACAGCGGCGCGCCGGAGCTGGTGCTGGTCTCCGGATATTCCGGGATCGGCAAGTCCGCCGTCGTCA
>NZ_DASXFO010000045.1:0-77058 GCF_036489515.1 Acidocella sp. | reverse complement strand
GGGTTTTTGGCGTTAATCACCCTTCTGGCCATCGTCAGGTAGGCGGCTGGGCTCTTTTGGCTTTGAGCCAGACGCCCCCTTAGGCTTAGGCTTAGTATTGGCCATGCGCCGGATCACCTCATCCCGGAGGCGGTCGGCTTCTTCATCTGCTACATTTTTATCTTTCGCGCTCATTTGACTACTTTCCTATGGCGGCGCTTACGCTCGTCAACCGTCAGAGGTTGCCACCCTGACAACTTGTGACAACCATCTTCGACCAGTTTTATAAACTCCGTTGCATCGGAAAAGTAGTTCTTAAATGCAATCCTTACTTCGTCGCTTGAATCCGCGCGAACAAGAACAACATCTTTTCCGACATTTTCATTCTCTAAAATAAACAGTGCGCGTAGAGCATCTGGCGCATCCCGATATTCTCTTATTTCGAGAGCGCCTTCTGACGAGAATATAAGAATTGCATTCTTCTTTTTCGAAACTGGCCTATCGGCGGCATTTAGGCTTCGCAATAGTGGCAAAAGGTTCAATTCTTTTTCTAGAATAAGAAATTCCTTGACTAATTCCTCGTCTGACAAGTCAGGGCAACAAGATTTTGAATTTTCACAATAGCGAGCAAGAATTTCGCTCGCTAAAGCCATAACTTTTTCGTAGCGCTTATCCCCCTGCTGGAACTTTGGCTGACTTTCCGTAATAAACCCAATGACCTCTACACATGTTGCCCACGCATGCTGCGGAAATGTTCTGTACTGTAATTCAACAAATAGACCCTTATTGTCCCTGCCACGCGCTGAATTTACATCGTATTCGTAGATATCATGAATGCCACGGTATCCGGTCTTTTTTGGGCCTTTGATATAATCATATTTGTCGATGTTTTCCTGATTGCGCAGTTTATGCCTAAACTTGGCTTTGTGAACCTCGTTCCTAAACTGGTACAAGTCACTCAGACTGTTGAATATAAGCCGGCATCCAGCGATATCGTCCATCCTCGCCAATTCCATCTTGTCCAGGCGGAGAAGCTTGTCAAAGATAGTATGTTTGCGTTTATGCCTTTGGGCGACGATTACCTTCAAACCGCTTCGAGCGGCTCTAAATCTTAGAAGAGCCTGAAACGTATTCAAAACTCCCCGGTGCGCCTCACGCCAAATATTTATTACGGCTAAGTCTTCTAACGTGGCACAATTTGCACGAACATTTGCCCCCGCTTTTGTTACGCGGCTTTTGGACCCGCCAGGATAATTATTCGCCGTATCTTTGCCCAATCGAATGCTCCCGTGACTATGGGCTCGTACCTCACCCATCATCCATGCGTTATATGCTAAGAGCATATCTGACGCAGCAACCCGAGTCTGTGAAATCCGTCCATACCCAAATGCACTCACAGGATTATATTCCTTTTTTTGCTATTGGTACGTTAAGTGCACAATAGCGAAAATATACCTGTCACACTGGGTGAGCTCACGGAATCTTCACGGCAGTTCCCGCTCTGACTGCTCCATATCGTTTAGCAACAACACGAATCCATCCCTGAACCCGCCTCTAGCGCGCTCCTTGCGGGTTCGTTCGTTTTCTACATCTGCGTCCGAGAGGCCCAATGCGCCTTTAATGGCCCGCAAGACTTCAACTACGTCGGCCAATTCGCCAGGGCCCGGCTCCCGTTCAAGCTCGGCGGCCTCTTCTATCAGCTTGGCAAGCAGCAGCTTCAGCCTCTCCGTCGGCTCCGCGACTCTGAAACGTCCGACAGCCCCCACTTCGCGCATCAGTTCCGGAATGCGGTCCCTGACAAGTTTCTCCAACGTCACCCCCACCCGTATTGCCGGCTGCTACCAGAGCGTTTACAATTTTAGAGTGATACAATCCCACTGTTTTCTTTGTGAACCAGATCCGAGCCTCGTCATTGCGACGCACGCTTCGATTCAATTTATGGTAGGCTTAGGCCCCATCACTCCCACGTACGCGATGATTGCGAGCCGAACACATATGCCGTCTCTGGCAGACTTGGCAATGGCCGATCCTGCGGCTGTCGTAGAAATCGTGGCGTTGCGACACAGGATTGAAGCGGTGCGCGGCCCGCTTCTGATGACAGAGCACGGCCGCGTACCGGTCTGTAGGGACGAAGATCAGCACGAAGCGCACTGCTTCCATGCCCACGCCCTACTGTTCGCATTGGGGGGAAGAGGTCTCAACGAAGCGCATAGCTATTACGCGCAATGCGCAACGTTTCCGACACTTGGGTCAGCGCTTGAGTATGCAGCTGGTAAAGACGCCTATATGCTCGTCTCAAGCAGTTCCTCCAAGTACAACATCCATTACGGTCCGTTAAATACGCCGCGTCAATTGGCGCGGATGCTGGCCGCCGTGGCCGCCGAGGAAATTGATGTAGCTGATTGGCGTCGTAATCCACGGAAAGCCGAAGCAGAGGTCATGGCCACGTCGATCCGGGCCGCGCTGGAGGAAGATGCGTGACCGACATCGACAAGCTACGGCATAACCTCCTCAGTATAAGTAAGCTCATAAATGATCACGTTAGGAGGGAGCCAAGTGACTCCAACTTGGCTGGCTGGGGGCAGTTTATCGATGCAACATCGCCGGTGTTTCAGATTGGCCCGTATGGCACCGCTGCCGGCGTGCTCGTTAGCCAAGTTGCATTTCCCACCCAGGCGATTGATCCTCGAGTTAAAGCGCGGCTTCAGAAATTTTGGGACGAGAAGCCGAATGGTAAGATGTACCCGCAAAATGTCCGTTTGGCATTTACAGCGCTCGCGTTGGCTAAGGCTTCTGACACCGCCTTAGTTACCTTGCGGCAGGAGATTACGGGCGAGCTTATAAAACGGCAACAAGACGACGGCTCGTGGGACGATGCAGTCGCTCATGCAGCATCATCAGCCGGTGGACAACCGGACGCAACCGCCTGGGTAATCCTGGCGCTTAGACGCTGCGGCGGTTATGAGCCCGCTGTCGAAAAGGGAGCAAGATGGCTCGCAGAAAGATGCGGGCCAAGCGGCGCGACATCTCTCCTACCTATCGTGGGTATAGCGGCAGCTATTGCGTGCCGTAAGGACTTCCGTTCTGTCCCGGGGTTGCACGCCAGGGGGCTAGAGATTCTTTCTAATACTGCAGTCAACAGAGAGGAGTTGATTTCATTCTACGACTATGAGGAACGCAAAGGCAGCGAACAGGTGCAATCGCGAGACTATCTTTGCTTTCCAGCCTTTTATCCATTGGCGGTCCTCATTATGGGACTCGGCGCCAAAGCTAAATTCTGGGAAAATATACGCCTAACCACGTTGCGCTCCGACGCAATTCGAAAATTGTCGGAATTGTCCGATGGCCATCCGTATAAGAGCAACCCCACTGCCCGGTTTTCTTCGACAGTTGATCAAGCAATGTATGCTCTGGCCTATGAAGAGATGATCGCGGCGGAAGAGGCTAGCTGGAGTGGAACGCGCTTACTCTCCCCTGTGTATAATTTCATACGAACAAATACTTTTGTGCAATTAACGTGGTACTTTTGGCTCCCAGCTCTGGGTTGCCTTCTCTTTGCCGTACTCCTTGCATTTCCCGCCTTGGATACAAAATTTGTGGCACATTTCGCTGGAAAGTCTGCGACTCCGCTCGTAGCTTTCGTGACCAAACACGAAGATCGGATACAGCTAATTGCGTCATTTTTTGTCACGCTGATATTCGCCGTCCCAGCGAAGGGGTGGACATTATTTCGGCGCATGCTTTGGAAACGAAAGGGGTGATCATTTACGATACCCTTTATGGTAAGTTTAATCTACCGGCATTCCTTGGCCCCCTTCTTAACGCGCCGGAATTCCGTCGCTTAACGGAAGTGCGGCTGATCAACATAAACTCGCCTACGCTCTCTGGTCTTGCGGAAGTAAGGCGTTACTCGCATACGTTGGGCGTTTTGCGGCTAGCAGTGTTGAATCCACTGCTCAACTTCGGTGACGACGAATTTCGCGCTCTTCTCGCCAGCATCATCGTCCATGATGTTGGCACCCCGGCGTTTGCTCACTTGTTTGAATATCAGTTGAACGATCGGTTCGATTGGAATCACGAGGCTGTGCTGCCTTCGGTTCTAACCAAACAGCATCATGTCGACGGTAGTATTAACCAATTCTACGCGTCGCGAGTACCTATGTTTGAGAAGCTGTGTCGGACATCAGGAATTGATTTCGTGACCGTACTCAAAATCCTTGAGCGCCGTCATCCCGCCTCAAAACTAGTATTCGGATCCGTCGATTTTGATAACCTCGATAACGTAGCGCGAATGAGTTGGATGCTTGGAAACCGTTTTGACCTAGGCATCGTGTTTGAACTTGCCGCGTCGTTAGGCGCCGACTCCACCGCTCCCGTACTGCTTCCCGAAAAGCAGCGCGGAAACCTTGAGGAGTGGGCAGCTCTTAGGCGGCGTGCCTATGAAGTGATCGTATTCGACGGACCGACGGTAGCGGGCCAAGCTGTCCTATCCACGCTCATACGCGAGGCGCTTGAGACCGGTATACTTTCAGTAATGGACTGGAACTACACGGATTACGAGCTTATAAACGTTCTCCGAGACATGTCGTCTGAGGCCAAGACGCGACTGCAGCGCGACTTCTTTGGCCCATTGCCGCAGATGCACCTTCTGATGCACGTCAAAGACAAAGCACACCCAATTTTTGGTGTTTCGAAGAATCAGCTGACCAGGCTGATAGCTGAATTCCTGAAGGAGCGCCGCGTGCCTCACCCTTACGGGTATTGTCTGCGCGATAAGGGCACATTCGAAAAACAAATTATCGCTATTGACCCAGAAACTGGCTCAAAGTGGTCCGTCGGCACGACTTCCGATAGCCTTATACTATATGGATTCGGAGGAGGATCATGCAGGCAATCTCCAGAGAAGATGGGATCGCACTTTCTTAATTGGTTTGAAGGCAGGCAATGTTAAGAGCTCACAGCACAGCAGCCGAAGAGACACGTGCGATCTTCCGCCGATTTGGTGAGATCGACTGGGACTTCCCTGCCCAGGCTAGCGAGTCCCCATTTTCCGCTATCCACTGGCATCCCTGTCGGTTCCCCTCGCAGATTCCGGCACTATCCATTGGTAGGCTGAGTGCTCCAGGAGATCTCGTGCTCGATCCATTCATGGGCTCGGCAACCACGCTCGTCGAGGCCCAGCGCCTAGGCCGTCGTTCGATTGGGATAGATATTAATCCGATTTCTTGTCTACTCGGACGAGCGAAGACGTTCACTCAAAGCCACGCTGAAATCAAGGCGGTGGTGGATACACTACTCCTGAAACTTCGCGGGGCGTGGGACAGTATAGCGGCAGCTGAGGCACCGCCTTTGGTTCAGGGTGAGAAGTGGTACATGCCAAGTACCCTCTCAGCTCTTCGCCGACTTTGGACCGTGGTCCACGAAATTCCGGGCGTCGGGGGAGTGATTGCCCAGGCTTGCTTCTCGTCGATACTTCTCGCCGCCTGTCGCGAAGATAGGCATTGGGGCTACGTCTGTGACAACACGCGCCCAAAAGGAAACCGGGAGCCTGACGCGCGAGGACTGTTCTTGGCGGCGTTGGAGAGCTTTGGCGCTGCTTACAACGAGCGCGCCCCTATTCCTAGCCAAAGCTTTCCGGAGGCCGCCATCATCAACAGCGACGCCGCTATGGCGCTTACTGAGCTACCGGACAAACATGTTGACTGCGTCGTCACATCGCCTCCCTATTTCGGCGTAGCCGACTACGTAAAGGCTCAGCGTTTGACCATGGAGTGGAATGGGCTGGAGATCGAGCCTGTCCGTCGACGGGAAATTGGTGCGCGAAGCAAGCGACACCGGGTAACCGCCCTTGACGACTACCTACAGGAACTCGATGCCGTCTTCCGACAGGTTCACCGTGTAATGAAAAATGACGCCACGGCAGTCATCGTTTTTGGACAATCGCCATCTCGGCCCGATGCTCAAACCCGCTTCATAGAAAATCTAAAATCGGTAGGATTCTTGCTGCATCTTGAGAGGCACCGCAGCATTCCTATCGGTCGTCGCCAGATGCCTAGTTTGGCTCAGGAGACTATTTTGGTAATCCGAAAAAAATGAGTGCAGAAGTAATCCTGCGAGATCTCGGCGAGCGAAGGATTTTACGCGAGATAATTCCAAAGTACGTTTCTGCAGCTGGTGACGATTGCGCCAATCTGGGCCGACTTAAAGGACACATCGTTGTAACCACTGATCCGGCGCCTCCTCCGGCGGCCCGGATCATTGGTGGGGATCATGATCTTTACTGGGTTGGGTGGCTCCTAGTCACGATCAACGCATCTGACATTGCTGCTTCGGGTGCCGTTCCGCATGCATTAGTGGCAGCGCTCGAAATGCCGCCGACCCTACCTATCCGTGATCTTCATAGGCTTCTTGAAGGGATTCGTGACTCTTGTGCTGCCAATGGACTTGAGTACGTCGGAGGAAACCTACGTGAAGCCAACTCGGTGGCAGGCATAGGGACCGCTATTGGCGTATCGGAACGCTCGCCACTTTCTAGGCGGGGAGCCAAGCCGGGCGACCGACTACTCGTCATTGGCGAGGGGGGGCGATTTTGGGCAGACGCCGAACGCATCCGACTGGGACTAACAGTGGATCGGACGAGTAGCCCAATATTCGCTCCGGTATCGCAGGCCAAAATTGTTCACCGCCTCCACTCTGAAGGATTACTTAGATGTGCAATGGACACTAGCGATGGGTTGGCTCCGACGCTGGTCGAACTTGCCGGAGTTAATCAGCTCGGACTGTGTATCTGGCTAGACACCATGGCGACGTCACACGGCGGGCTATGCGAACGCCCCGAAAGGTTTTGGATGGGTTGGGGCGATTGGACCGTTGTGGCTGCGGTCGAGCCAGATCGAATTGAAGCCATACTAACATTATTGAATCGGCTCGGCACGCCGGCAACTGTCATCGGTGAATTCGTGGAATGTCGAAAAGGAGTGTTCCTCTCGTCTGGTTCCTCGGAAGTTCCACTTGAGAGATTGGAGTCTGAAAGGTTCGCTGTGGATTCTTGGTTTGACAAGGGCATTGATGAGTATCGAAGGTTGCTGAACACTTTTCCTCTGCCGTCAAACCAGCCCAAATCGAGCGCTTTTTCCTAAACCTTTGGAAACTCCGATCACTGCTTCAGGAGAATTGCCCACTATAGTTGTGTTAGCACGCACCATTAGAGCGATCTGCTTTACACCATTGCGGTCCTGTAGAGCGGCAACGAGCTTGGCGCGGCCGTCTGTATAGATAGCAGAGTTTTCCTTGGCACGAGATAAGGCGACATAGAAGCTCTTCTGATCGATCAACTGGCTCGAGGCACTGTCGGCATGGACCAGCACCCGGTCGGCTGTACGCCCCTGGGCGGCGAAGACCGTCGCGACGTAGGCATGGGCAACATGCTGGTCGCGCGGATTATCTAGCTCTAGGGGCTCAATCCTACCACTGGCGAGCCGCAGCGTGGCCTTACGCGCGTCGGGATTGACGGCAATGATCTCGCCCTGCTGGCCGTTGATCCGGCCCTGGGTGCGGTCATTGCGGGTGAACTGCACCTTGTCACCCGCACGCAGTTCAATCGATTCGGTGGTGAAGGCCTGGGACTGTGCCGCTCCCCATTGCCGGAGCCGCCAGTCAATCGTCCTACCGTTTTGATCGGCAAGCAAGATCGCCGCCTTGTGGGTGTCGATACCCGTCACGCGGTAGGCTTGCGCCTTTGACACGCCTTTGTCGGCATAGTCCTTGGTGAAGCGAATAGTGTCGCCAATGGCATAGTTGTGCGGGTCTTTGCCCTCGGCACGGGTGAGGTCTCGGGGCACCAGCCGGGTGGCCTCGATCCCGAGGCCGTGCAGCGCTCCAGTTTCTGCCAGGCGTTGGCGTATCTCCTTGGTCAGCGCATCACGCCCCTCGCGTGATGGCTCGATCACCAGCGTCCGGTGCCTTTCTTTGGCGTCCAATGCGGCATAATCCTCGGCGATCCGGGCAAAGCGAGCTTCGCGGGTAGCCTGCTCAACTATGCGGCCACCACCCCCGTCCAGAGCGGCAAAAGCCTTCTTTGCATCGCCTGCTAGACTTGCTTCCACGGCCGCTCGGGCTTGCTCGTTGGTCTGGCGCAGGATTTGGGTGAGGCGGGCGGTTTCCATGCCGGCCCCCTGAAGTTGGGCAAACGCGGCCCCCGCTTCGATGGAGCCGAGCTGCGCTGAGTCTCCGACCAGCAGCACCCGCGCCCGGTGCGACTCTGCCAAGCTTAACAGCTTGGCAGCATCAGCCGTTGGGATCAGCGATGCCTCATCCACGATCCACAAACGCTCGCTGGCCGAGGGACGGCCCGGCGCTAACAAATGCCGCGCCAGAGTGTCGGCACGGGCATCAAGCGCCTCACCCAAAACTTGCGCCGCCGAAGCGGTGGGGGCGAGTGCCGTCACTTGGATGCCCCGCGCCTCGGCCTCCCGCGCAATGGTTGTCAAAACAGTGGAGGTCTTGGCTGTGCCGGCCGCACCCTGCAAGCCCATAATGCGGTTGCGGCTGGAGAAAAGTTGCCCCGTTGCAACCCGCTGCTCGTCAGTCCAGATATGCCCCTGCATTGCACCGCGTCGCTCGGCTTCGGCAACAGCACGAGCAGCGGCTATCGGGGAGAGGATAGGTTCCACCTGGTGGCGGGCCCGGGCCTCCAGTCGAAGCATCGATGTCTCGTTGGCAATATTGGCGGCAGTGGTGAAACCCTCGAAGGTCACGCCCCGCCGGTCAAGGCATTCGCGTGATTGCAAAGCACCAGCCTTTTCGGCGCGGACGATGGCAACGGCGATGTCGCTATGCCCAATGCGCCCCATGCCAAACCGCCCCGCCGCCTCATGCAGCGCGGTCGTGGCGAAGACGGATTGCCTTTCCCCCAGCATGGCTGCCCCTTGCGCCACGGCCCTGTCGGCAGCCAATTCGCGCGCGAAACCCTTATCTCCACCAAAGGCGGCGGTTTGCGTCCGCCATTCGGCCTGCGCGATCATGCCCCGCCGCGCCTGTTCATTCCAGCCGGCGGCATCGGCAACGCTCCGCCATTCATCGACCAGTTCCGCATGGGGCACGGCTTCCTTAGCCAACCGTGTATCGAGCGCCGCGATCTGCTTTTCTGCGGCGCTGGCCTGCGCCCGGCTGGTGCCCCGCTCGGCAAGCCGGGCCTCGATGGCCGTGCTGCGACGGCTGAATGCGTCCACAGTCAGCTCGCCGATCCCGGCAATCTCGAAGGTCGCGTCCTTACCGCGCTCAATCGAGTAACCGAGGCGCTGCACCTCATCTGCCAATTCCTGCCGGTAGATCGCCCCCAACTGCTTTTGCAGTTGGTAGAAGGCACGCGGTTCCAGGCTGCGCCATTGGCCCGCCTCATCCCGCGTCATGTTGAGGATAATGTTGTGGCTGTGCAGCTGCGGGTCGAGCGCCCTGCTGGTGCCATGTTGGAAAGAGGCGATGACCAAGTTGCCCGTTGCCTCTCGCCGGACCGCGCCATCCTCCCGAATGCGGGTGGCAGACAGATGAGTCTCCGCCAGCTGCAGCACGGTTCTCACCGCCCGCTCGTGAGCCGAGACCAGGCGGCGGTCGCCCGCCACCTCGGCCATGATCGAGACGGATTTGGGTGCGCTGAACGTCACATCCCAGCCCGGCCGATGCTCCCATTCGCCGTCACGCATCGTGCCAAGCTCCTGGCCCGCGACCTTGCCCTCCAAAAGCCGGGCAAACTGCTCCCGATCGACGGCACCGGCCAACTTCAGTTCCCTCGCTCCTTCCCCCAGCCATTCGGAAGGAGCGAGCCCACCCTCGGCATAATAATCGTCCGCCTCATAATAGTTGGCCGCCTGGGCTGCACTCGACAGCGCCGATATGGTGGCGACCATTACACCGGCCCACGCCCAGCCGTCGCGCTGGGCGTGGAAGCGTTGCCCTCATCGTCGGGCTGCGAGCGGCTCCATAATGTTTCGGAGAGGTCAACCGGCTCATAGCGGGGATGGCGGGCGGGGCCACGTGCACGGATATGGTCATCCGTCAGCATAACTTTCGCAACGGGCAGGCCATCGGGCAACAGCAGATAGGCGGTATGCTTGGGCAGGCGCAATTCGCTTTCCAATACAGCAGCCCGTACTTGGCGTGTGGTGCTCAATGTTCTGTTCGGTTTGCCCGTTTTGGGATCGAGCGTATCGGATATAGTTGAGATTTCCACCTCGACGTTGCCGATGGTCTTCGATGCCCATTCGCGGCTCTCCTGATCGACCAGTTGCAGGAACAGCTTGCTATTGCAGCAGCCCAGCATGGCCTCGGCGCGTTCGTTGCCATAGCGGCCCCGCATCTGCCCAATTGCCTGAAAAGTGAGAATAACACCTGCGCCAAACTTGCGGCCCTCTGGCAGCAACCGGGCCAGATTATCGACGCGCGGTAAATCAGCGATCTCATCGAGAACGAACCACAGACGGCGTGTGTCTGATTGCACCAGTCCCAGCGTGGCGGAGGCCGCGCATTCGAGCCAGAGCGCCATCAGGGGTTTCATCGCCTCGAAATAATCCTCCTTCCTCGGCACGAATATCCAGGGCCGCCTACCCTTGCGTTCATCAATTTCGTTGAAGAAACCGGCTAAGGAAAACCCGGTTCCGCCTTCGGGCGGTGCGGCGCGCAGGAACATGAGCAGGTTGACGGCCTTGGCGAGCATGAACAGCACGCTGCCCGTGGCGCGGTCGGCATCCTCGGCGAACGTGCGCGCCGAAGATGTGTGGGCGAGCCAGCGCTCCAACTCCGCGCGCGGCATAGATTGCAGCGCGTCAAGCAACGCCTGCAGAGTGCCTCGTCTCTCCGCCCATAACGAGCGCAGTATGTTGGCGACGAGAATGCGGGCGGTTTCCAACCAGACATCCCGGTCACGATCGCCCGTCTCACTGATGAGATAACGGGCGATCCGGTCAGCATCGGCTGGGTGGGACATTTCAGCAAAGGGGTTCCAAAACGCTCCTCGGCGGTCGAACGGGTTGAGGATCACGTCCCCGCGTGAAGGATCATAGTAATGGGCAATGAACTCGCCGGACGTGTCATAGACCAGTGCCGCGTCGCCGCGCGCCTCGATGATGTCCAAGAGCTGGCGCAGCGCCGTAGTCTTGCCCGCGCCCGTAGTGCCGTTCATGGCAACGTGGCGGGTTTCCAAGGCGGAAGGGATGGCAACACAGCCAAGCCGCAGGGCATTGGCCCTGCACATGGTGGCGGTCGTGCGTGCGAGTTCGACCTCACTAACGATCCGGGTGCCTGCAATCACTCGGTCGGCCAACAATTCTTCCCGCTTGCGACGACGCTGGCCTGCACTTAGCCACAGGGCAGCACTACCCAGCCCCAAGCCCAGCGCACCTCCTAAGCCCAGGCGTTCAGCAAAGGCGACGGCCTCTGCGTTCAAACCTTGGACCGTAGCCCATTCCTTGACGCCATAGCGATAGACTTGGCCCTGCTCGGTGATGTTCATCGGCGGATCGGCAGGCGTGTCCGCCAACATGAATGCGCTTAAGTTGGCTAGTGCGACTTTGCTCACCACCTGCATCTGCTCGGCGCCGGTGGTTGCATAGCCCAAGACCAGCGCTCCCGTCACCGCGCTGGCGGCGAGCACCCTGGCGGCGAGGCGCAGGCGGGCATTGCCATTAGCACGCTCCCTCGCCCTCAATGCCTCTGCGTGGGCGCGACGATTTTTGGTGTTGGACATTATACTTCTCCTGCAAGGGTGAGCTGCCGCGCGAAGGCGGCGTTAATTTCTGAGGTGAGTTTGATTTCATCGGCGCGGGGACCGGCGGCGACACGGGCGAAGGCGTAAGCCGCGCAAACGACGTAAAGGCTGCGCTCGGTTAATCGCTCGACATGAGTCAGCCGGGCACTGATCGCACCGATCTCGTGGGCCATCTCAGCGTTTGTCTGGGACGCGGTCTGTTCGCCGGATAGCGATGCGATCCCGGTTCGCACACACTGTTGCAGTAGCGCGTACACGCTGGTCTCGCGGTTCCTGGCGGCTTGGCGGAGCGCCTTATCGAGCGCCAAAGGCAGGCGCACGGAATGCTGAACGTGGCTCATCGTCCACCTCCTGCCCGCACCCGCCGCGCATCCGCGACCAGTCTCGGAAATACGCGGGACGCGGTATGGGCCAGCACGACGCCCCCGGATCGCATTCTCGGCGACCCCAAAAAATCCGCCGCAGGCCAGTGCGTGAGGTGTGTTCCTTTCCTCTTGGCTCGATGCGAAGCATCGTGGCCAACAAGCCTCGCTGCCTGGGAGGCTGGCACAGTCGCGGTGAGGCCTTTTGGTCCATCGCTCGACCGATTTCCAATGTACCTATGTCCGGCGTCGATCTTGAGGGAGAACGAGTAGGAGGTGATGAAGTGCGGCTTAACTGGGTAACGCACACACCACGAGCTAGTCATGATGCCAATGGCGTCACAGAAAATGGGCATGGGGTATCCTTTCGCAAAGCTGCGATTTTGGAATTAGATAGGGGGAGGGGGGAGGCAGAGGCGATGGCGCGGAGAGGCCAGCCGATTCAAAAGGCAGGGCCCGCAACGTGCTTTCGGTTTACGGATAGGTTTGGGTAGGCAGTGCCTGAAGCCAGTGCTCAATCTCACTGGCTCGCCAGCGCACCCGACCGCCACCTATCACCACAGGGGGCGGACAACGGTTTTGATGCATGAGGCGATATATGGTCGAGCGGCTTTTGTAGCCGGTGACCTTCATTACCTCGTCAATGGTCAGCAGCAGGATCAAAGGGGCATTTTGGCTCATCGTGCATCGTCCTATTTAGGGGTGATGCAACGAGGCTATTCCGGGCCAAAACGGCGGAAAATCGCCATATCCGAATTTATCCAACGGCGGACGGAAAGGTCAGGCAGAAGGGCCTGCGAAATATCCCGTTATGTCCGTATCCCCATGGCGGCCTTGTAGAAGCTGCTTAATGAGATGCTCCGAATCGCCGCCTCTTGGCCCCCGGTCACTGCCAAGCTGCCCTTTCAACTCACTCTGAATGACGGCAATGGCCCGCTGTTGCGCGCCTCGCTGCCGCCCTTTCCGCAATTCGCGGCGGCCGACCGTCAGGACTATCTGGAACCAACCCGCGTTATGGGCAGGTATCTTTGCTGCAATGAAAGCCTCGCGCCCCCGCTCAAAATCCAGCAATGTGCCGCCGACCAACCATTGGTCGCGAGGATCGTGATTATCACAAGGGGCTTCGCCCTCAACCTGTTGCCCAGATTCCCGAACGACATAGATAGGGCGACTGAATGCTTTGCCGACCGGCATCCATAGGCTGAGGAATGCCTTCGGGTCCGATGACAACAGAAGGGGAGCATATCGGTTGGCGAAGGTGCTCGGCGCGATCTCTGTGTCGAAGAGCTGACCATCGACAGTTCGCAATGCGCTTGTGCTGACGGAACCGTATTTCGCGGGTAGCAGAGCACGCATCCGGCCTAACGCAAGTTCTCCGAGCAACAGCTCGATTCTTTCCGGAAGGGCGTAATCATATTTTCGACCGACAAAAAAACGGCTGCGGGTCTGGAGCAATCGGCCGCTAAACCAGCTCACTATTGCAACGCAAGTCCCCACCACGGTTAGGGAATTCGCAACCCATCCGCTTGAATGGGGAGCTTCATACACGATGACTAAAAATCCGCCGACCGCGACGATCACCCCCAGGATGAAAGCGATCGCCCGAACGCTGTCGAATACCCAGAGGCGGCGGCGAAGCGTCCTTACGATGGCCTCAACCTGCCGCTGCCCCGCCTCGATATCCTGAAATGCTGCGTAGCCAGCCGCGACATCGCTGAGTCTTTTTACTTCTATCATCATGGTCTGATTTCTTCTCCCTTTGAGCCGCAATATGCGCCCCAGGCTTCCATGAGCGTCTTGCGCTTTTCGAGAAGGTTGCCTCGCCGGTAGGCAGCCTCGACCTTGTTCTCGATCGCATGAGCCAACGCCATCTCGGCGATGTTGCCGTCAAAATCGGTCTCCTCGGCCACCCAGTCACGGAAGGAAGACCGGAAGCCATGGGGTACGGCGTCGATCCCAGCATCGCGGCATATCTTAGTTAATGTCATATCTGACAGCGGCTTGCCGCCCCGCTGACCGGGGAACACCAGTTGGCTGCGCGCTTCCCGATACGCCTGGGCTCGCTTGAAGGCAGCTCTGGCAGGAGACGACAACGGGATCACATGCTCCCTCCCTGCCTTCATCCGCTCCGCGGGGACCGTCCATAAGCCATTTTCCAGGTCGACCTCATCCCACGTCGCGCCCCTCACCTCGCCAGAACGGGTGGCTGTCAGGATGAGGGCTTCGAATGCAAGGCGGCCCACGGACTCGCGCTCGCGAAGTCTGCTGATAAAAGCCGGAACCTCGGCGTAAGGCAGGGCACTGTGATGCGCCCCATTGGTCTTCAGCCTAGGCAAGGACTTGTTCATTGCCGCGATCGGCAGGGGGGTGGTCCGATATCCCTTGCCAATTGCCCAATCGATCACCGTGTTGATCCGCTGACGCACGCGCCGTGCCGTTTCCGGTTTTTCGAGCCAGATGGAAATCACCGCGTCACGGACATGGTGGCCGTCGATCGCGGCAACGGAGATCTCGCCCAGCGTTGGGAAGGCGTATGCCTCAAGCGTGGACAACCATTGGGCCCGATGCTTTTTGTTTTTCCAGCTAGCTTTGTTTTCGGTAAACACCATCGCGGCGGCTTCGCGAAATGTGGGAATGCCCGCGTCCCTGCGCCGCTCGGCGATTGGGTCGATTCCGGCCTCAATTTGCACCCGGACCTTGGCTGCCCGCTCTCGGGCTAACGCCAACGGCACCTTTTTGGCGCTCCCCAAGCCAACGTCCCGGCGTCTACCACTCTTCTGGACCCGGCAAACCCAGGATTTACCCCCTCTTGGGCTTATGACTAGATAGAGGCCATCACCGTCGCCGTAGCGACCCGGCTCCTTCGCAGCCTTTACTGTGGAGGCGGAAAGCTTCCCCATATTATCCCACACATATTACCACATGACACGCGGGATACGATGCAACGGGATGCGTCCGGCTGCAACACAAAAACGCCAAAAATCGGCTAGAATCAGCCGCTTTTCATATGTTATGATATCTGGAAATTCATAGGGCTGGCGGAGAGGGTGGGATTCGAACCCACGGTAGGCTTGCACCCACAACAGTTTTCGAGACTGCCCCAATCGGCCACTCTGGCACCTCTCCAGGAGCCGGATTCCCCTGCGCGCCGCATCGTAACGCCGCCTCGCCGGGCCATCCGTCTGATCCCCGGGCGGCTTATAGGGGGCAGCCGCGCGCCCCGCAACTGCCTGGGCGTCGATAAACCGTGCAAAATACATTGACACTCGTCGCCGCCCCGTTATAACCCGCTCGCTCGCGGCGAGGCCCTGCCTTGCCGCGTACATTCTTTTATGACGACACCAGATTGGATTGAAACCCATGTTCGCAGTGATCCGCACCGGCGGCAAACAATACCGCGTCACGCCTGACGCGGTGCTGAAGGTTGAGAAGCTGGAGGCGGAAGCCGGCAGCACCGTTACCTTCACCGATGTGCTCGCCGTCGGCGGCGAGGGCAGCCTGAAGCTGGGCGCCCCGGTGGTTGCCGGCGCCTCGGTCACCGCCACCGTGATCGCGCAGGACCGTCTGGACAAGGTCATCATCTTCAAGAAGCGCCGCCGGCAGAACAGCCGCCGCAAGAACGGCCACCGCCAGTGCGTCACCGTGCTGCGCGTCTCCGCCATCAACGCGGCCTGAAGTTTAGGAGCACCCTCATATGGCACATAAGAAAGCAGGCGGTTCATCCCGTAACGGTCGCGATACCGCGGGCCGCCGCCTTGGCGTGAAGAAGTCGGGCGGCCAGGAAGTGGTCGCCGGCAACATCATCATCCGCCAGCGCGGCACCAAGGTGAAGCCCGGCGTGAATGTCGGCGTCGGCCGCGACCATACGATTTTCGCGCTGTCCGACGGCAAGGTGCTGTTCGAGCGCAAATCCGACGACCGGGTCCACGTCTCCGTGACCCCGGTCAAGCTTGCCGCCGAGTAAGCTGGCCTTCCACCACGCATAAAAAGGCCGGCACCCGCCGGCCTTTTTTATTGGCTGAGTACAAAAATGAAGTTTCTCGACCAGGCGAAAATCTACCTCAAATCCGGTGATGGCGGCGACGGCGTCACCGCCTTCCGGCGCGAAAAATTCGTCGCCTTCGGCGGGCCCGACGGCGGCGATGGCGGGCGCGGCGGCGACATCGTGTTCGAGGCGGTCGAGAATCTCAACACCCTCATCGATTTCCGCTACACCCAGCACTTCCGCGCCAAAAAAGGCAGCAACGGCTCTGGCTCGGACCGCACCGGCGCCGCCGCGCTGACGCTGCTGATCAAGGTGCCGATCGGCACGCAGATTTTCGATGACGACCGGGAAACCCTGCTCGCCGACCTCGACAAGCCCGGCAGCCGCATCGTGCTGCTGCGTGGCGGCGATGGCGGCTTCGGCAACGCCCGCTTCAAAACCTCCACCAACCGCGCCCCGCGCCGCTCCGACAAAGGCTGGCCGGGCGAGGAGCGCTGGGTCTGGCTGCGCCTGAAGCTCATCGCCGATGCCGGGCTGGTCGGCCTGCCCAACGCCGGCAAGTCCACCTTCCTGAAGGCGGTCTCCGGCGCCAACCCGAAAATCGCCGACTATCCCTTCACCACCCTGCACCCGCAGCTCGGCGTCGTGCGCCTGTCCATGTCCGAGGAATTTGTCCTCGCCGACATCCCCGGCCTGATCGAGGGCGCGCATGAGGGCACCGGCCTCGGCGACCGGTTTCTCGGCCATGTCGAGCGCTGCGCCGTGCTGCTGCACCTGGTCGACGGCGCCGCCGGCAACGTGGTCGATGCCTGGCGCACGGTGCGCCACGAACTCTCCGAATATGGCGGCGGGCTGGTGGACAAGCAGGAGATCATCGTGCTCAACAAGGCTGACGCCATGACCCCGCGCGAACTCTCCGCCCGCCGTTCCGCCCTCGCCAAAGCCTCCGGCGCCACCGTCATGGTCGCCTCCGGCGTCTCCGGTCAAGGCGTGCCCGAGGTGCTGCGCGCGCTGCAGAACATCATCACCGAGTCCCGGAAGACATGACCCCGTCGCTGGCCGCCGCGCGCCGGGTGGTGGTGAAAATCGGCAGCGCGCTGATCGTCGATCCCACTACCGCCGCCCCGCGCGACGCCTGGCTGGCCGGCATCGCCGCGGATATCGCCGCACTTTCAGCACGCGGCGTGCAGGTCATCGTCGTCTCCTCGGGCGCCATTTCGCTGGCGCGGCAAAAACTGCAGCTCACCGCGCTCAAGCTCCGCCTGGAGGAAAAACAGGCCGCCGCCGCGGTCGGCCAGATCCGCCTCGCCCAGGCCTGGTCGGACGCGCTCTCGGCCAAAAGCCTCACCGCAGCACAGCTGCTGATCACGCTGGAAGACACCGAAGACCGCCGCCGCTACCTCAACGCCCGCGCCACCCTCTCCACCCTGCTCGGCCTCGGCTGCATCCCCGTGATCAACGAGAACGATTCCGTCGCCACCGCGGAAATCCGCTTCGGCGACAATGACCGCCTGGCCGCCCGCGTCGCGGAGATGGTGCAAGCCGACGTCCTGATCCTGTTGTCGGACATTGACGGTCTCTACACGGCCGACCCCCGCAGTAATCCCGCCGCCGAACACATTCCCGTGGTCGCCGCCATCACCACGGAAATCGACGCCATGGGCGGCGAGCCCCCGCCCGGCTATTCCTCGGGCGGCATGCGCACGAAACTGGTGGCCGCGCGCATCGCCACCCAGTCCGGCGTGGCCATGGCCATCGCCCTCGGCCACCGCCCCAACCCGCTCGCCGCCATCGAGGCCGGCGCCCCCTGCACCTGGTTCCTGCCCGCCCCCGAAGGCCGCAGCGCGCGGAAAAACTGGATCGCCGGCCATCTCGCCCCACAAGGCGCCCTCACCATTGATGACGGCGCCGCCCGCGCTTTGGCCAAAGGCTCGTCGCTGCTCCCCGCCGGCATCACCGCCGTCTCCGGCAGTTTCGAACGCGGCGACGCGGTCGACGTACTCTCCCTCACCGGCACGCGCTTAGCCCGCGGCCTCGCCGCCTATTCCAGCACCGATGCCGCCATCCTCGCCGGGCATCGCTCGGAGGATATCGAGTCCCTGCTGGGGTTCCGCGGGCGGGATGAGATGATCCACCGCGACGACCTGGTGCTGCTTTAAGGAAACAAGCAGCCGCTTTTTAAAAAAAGCGGCACAAAAACTTTTGGCTATGCTGGGCCTGAGGCGATGTCGCTGCCAACGCCCATGCCCCAGCATAAAAAAGTTTTTTTGCTACTTTTTGTTCACAAAAAGTAGCCTTCCCTTTCTCTCTTCCCTTAAATCCGCTACACCGCGCGCGCCGGCACCCCTGGAGGCCGGCTTTTGTTATTTATAGGAGCGTAAACATGGCCAATTTCGAACTCATCGAAGCTGAGTCGCGTTCGCGTGCCGGCAAGGGGGTGGCGCGAGCGACGAGGCGTGCAGGCAAAGTGCCTGCGGTAATCTATGGCGCCAAGCAAGAGCCCACCCTGATCGCTCTCGACCCGCGCGTTGTCATGCGCGAGCTGAAGCGTGGCGGCTGGCGTTCGCGTCTTTTTGAAATTCAGGCCGACGGCCAGAAGACCCGCGCCCTGATGCGCGACGTGCAGTTCCACCCGGTCACCGACCAGCCCGAGCATGTGGACTTCCAGCGCCTCGCCGCCGGTGAGCGCGTGCGCGTCTCCGTCGCCGTGGTGTTCCTCAACGACACCACCTCGCCGGGCATCAAGCGCGGCGGCGTGCTGAACGTCGTGCGCCACAGCGTCGAAGTCGCCTGCGACCCGGACAACATTCCGGAGAAGTTCGAGGCCGATCTCGGCGCGCTGGACATCAACGACAACGTCCGCTGGAGCGACCTGGTCGGCACCGGCGATGCCCGTCCGACTATCCTCGACCGCGACTTCGTCATCGCCACCCTCGCCCCGCCGACCGTCTCGGCTGAGGCTCAGGCCGAAGACGCTGCGGCCGCCGCGGCGGCGGCTGCCGCGCCCGCCAAGGGCAAGGCCGCGCCGAAGAAGAAATAACGCTGCCGCCGCGCCATGTTGTTATGGGTCGGGCTCGGTAACCCGGAGCCAGGCATGGCGCGGCAGCGCCACAATATCGGCTTCATGGCCGTTGATGTGATCGCTCGCCGCCATGGTTTCGCGCCATGGCGGCAGCGCTTTAAGGGCTTTACCGCCGAAGGCCAGATCGCAGGCGAAAAAATCCTTCTGCTGAAGCCAATGACCTATATGAATCTCTCCGGCGACTCCGTGCAGGCGGCCTCGGCTTTCTACAAAATTCCACCTGCCGCCATCACGCTGTTCCATGACGAGCTCGACCTCGCCCCGGGCAAAATCCGCGTGAAGCGCGGCGGGGGTGCGGCCGGCCATAACGGGCTGCGCAGCACCGACCAGCGCCTCGGCACGCCGGATTACTGGCGGGTGCGCTTGGGCATCGGCCATCCCGGCCACAAGGAGCGTGTCACCGGCCATGTGCTGGGCGACTTTTCCAAGGCCGACCTGGACTGGCTTCTGCCCTGCCTGGACGCCGTGGCCGACGAGGCCGGCCTGCTCGCCGCCGGCAAACCTGAAGACTTCATGACCAAAATCGCTCTGCGTACAGGGGACCAGAAAAATGGGCTTTAACTGCGGTATCGTCGGCCTGCCGAATGTCGGCAAATCCACCCTGTTCAACGCGCTCACCGCCACGGTGGCCGCGCAGGCCGCGAACTATCCCTTCTGTACCATCGAGCCCAATGTCGGCCGCGTCGCCGTACCGGACAAGCGCATGGACGCGCTGGCCGTGATCGGCAAATCGGTGAAGACCGTGCCCACCAGCCTGGAATTCGTCGACATCGCCGGCCTGGTGCGCGGCGCCTCCAAGGGCGAGGGCCTCGGCAACCAGTTTCTCGCGAACATCCGCGAGGTCGATGCCATCGTCCATGTGCTGCGCTGCTTCGAGGATGACGACATCACCCATGTCGAGGGCAATATCGACCCGGTCCGCGACGCCGAGACGGTCGAGACCGAGCTGATGCTGGCCGACCTCGACAGCCTTCAGAAGCGCCTGCCCGCCTTGCAGAAAAAGGCCAAGGGCAACGACCGCACCGCCGCCGCCGATGTCGCCCTGATCGAGCCGATCCTGGCAGCGCTGGAAGCTGGCAGGCCCGCCCGTACCGCGGTCGCCCCCGCCGATGCCGAGGCCGCCAAGCGCCTCAACCTGCTCACCGCCAAGCCGGTGCTCTATGTGTGCAATGTCGAGGAGGCCGCGGCAGCCACCGGCAACGCTCAATCCGCCCGCGTCGCCGTCATGGCCGCCGCGCAGGGCGCCGCTCATGTCATCCTCTCCGCGGCGATTGAGGCCGAGGTGAGCCAGCTCCCCGAGGCCGACCGCGCCGGCTTCCTCGCCGATCTCGGCCTTGAGGATAGCGGCCTGGATCGCGTCATCCGCGCCGGCTACGCGCTGCTCGGCCTGATCACCTATTTCACCGTCGGGCCGAAGGAAACCCGCGCCTGGACCATCATCAATGGCACCAAGGCCCCGGGTGCCGCCGGCGTCATCCATGGCGATTTCGAACGCGGCTTCATCGCCTGCGAGACCACCGCCTATGAAGACTACATCGCCTATAAGGGCGAGGTCGGCGCCCGCGATGCGGGCAAGCTGCGCATCGAAGGGCGCGACTATGTGGTCAAGGACGGCGACGTGCTGCTGTTCCGGTTCAACGTCTGATCCTAACGCCGGATAAGAAAGCGGCCGCTTTTTAAAAAAAGCGGCGCAAAAATTTTTTACTATGCTGGGTCATGGGCTGTGTCGATGACAACGACCATGGCCCAAATTAACAAAGTTTTTTTGCTACTTTTTGTTCACAAAAAGTAGTCTTCCCTTGCGTAATCCTGGGCTAGTCTTATCGCCCTAATCATGAGTTTTTATTTCTAACTCAGCCCCCGGCGGTCAAAGACCCCGATTGTTTCAAGCCTCGAACTTTTTGTATTCAAAACAACTCTTTTCACGGCACGGAGTCTGCGTTTAACATGAGGGCATGAAGTTCGCCCTCTACCAAGGTCCCGGCGTCATCAACAACACCGACGCCGCCTTCTCTCTGATGGAGGCGAAAGCGACCGAAGCCCGGGCCAACGGCGCCCGGCTGCTTCTGTTCCCGGAGATGTACCTCTCCGGCTACAATATCGGCGCCGCCGCCGCGCGCCGCCACGCTGTCACCCAGGCGGGCCTCGCCCCGGCGCAAAAAATCGCCCAAAAACTCGGCATATGCCTGGCTTTCGGCTACCCTGAGCGGGTCGGCGACCAGATCGCCAATGCCGCCGCGCTGATCGACGCCACCGGCACCATCCTGCTCAACTACCGCAAAACCCATCTGTTCGGCGACCTCGACCGCGCGATGTTCGGCGTCACCGGCCAGGAGTTTCCCCTCGCCACCGTCGGCGGCGCAAAACTCGGCCTGCTGATCTGCTACGACATCGAATTCCCCGAACCCGCCCGCCGCCTGGCTTTGGCCGGCGCCGACCTCATCCTGGTGCCGACCGCCCTGATGCAACCGTACGACCAGGTCGCTCGCCACATCATCCCGGCCCGCGCCTTCGAAAACCAGGTCTATCTCGCTCACGCCAATCATTCCGGCACAGAGAACGGGCTCACCTATATCGGCCAGTCCAGCATCTGCGGGCCGAACGGCGCGGTCCTGGCACTGGCCAGGCACGGCGAGGAACTGTTGTTCGCCAGCACCGACCCTTCGCATCACGCCGCCATCCGCCGCGCCGACCCGCTGCTCACGGACCGCAGGCCGGAATTATACGCGCCCCTGGCGACCAGCCGGCACTAAAAGAAAGAAGCCGCTTTTTGAAAAAAGCGGCGCAAAAACTTTTATTAATCTGGGTTACGGGCGTTGTCGCCGACAACGCCCGTAACCCAGATTAATAAAGTTTTTTTGCTACTTTTTGTTCACAAAAAGTAGCCTTCCCTTTCCTTTCCCTTCTCTGACACCAGGGCCGGGCCTTACATCCGACAGCAAAACGCCCTTAAATGAGCCGGATGTGCAGGAACGCGCGATGAGGTTCATCCGGGTCTATGCGCGTGTCCTTGGTCTCCTGCGGCCGGACCGTGCCACGGCGCTCGGCCTCATGCTCGCCAATCTCATGGTGATGATCTTCCAGTTCGCCGAACCGGTGCTGTTCGGCCGCGTCATCAACCTGCTCACCCGCGCCGACTCCATGGCGGACCGCTCGGTGATCAACGACGCGGTAGTGCTCCTCGCCATCTGGGCCGCCATCGGCCTCGTCAGCATCGGTGCCGGCATCATGCTGGCGGTGCAAGCCGAGCGCCTGGCGCACCGCAACCGCCTCACCGCCATGGCGCGCTATTTCCGCCACGTGCTCTCGATGCCCCCTGCCTTCCATCGCGAGCGACAATCGGGGCGGCTGATGAAAATGATGCTCTCGGGGGCCGACGCGCTGTTCTGGATGTGGCTCTCCTTCTTCCGCGAGCATCTCGCCACCCTTCTCGCCACGCTGGTGCTTCTGCCGCTCACCATCATCCTCAACTGGCAGCTGGCCCTCGCGCTCATCCTGCTGGTCGTGGTGTTCTGCACCTTCACCATCCTCACCATCAGCCGCACCGAGAGCGCGCAGCGCCAGGTCGAGAGCTACCACTCCGCGCTCGCCGGCACCGCCCAGGACGCGCTGGCCAATGTGCTGGTGGTCCAGGCCTTCACCCGTCTCACCGCCGAAGCGCAAAAATTCCGCGATACCGGGGAGATGGTGCTCACCAAGCAGTTTCCCGTGCTCAACTGGTGGGCCGTGCTCAGCGTCGTCACCTCCGCCGCGAGCACCATCACCGTCATCACCATTTTCATGGTCGGCACCATCCTGCACCTGCGGGGCGCCGCCAGCATCGGCGCCATCGTCTCCTTCATGGGCTTCGCCACGCTGCTGATCGGCCGCCTCACCGGCGCCATGGGCTTCATCTCCCGGCTGTTCCTGCAAATGCCGACCTTGTTCGATTTCTTCGCCGTGCTCGACGCCGAAAGCACGCTCGCCGAGCCCCAAGCGGCCGCCGCCCTCACCGTCACCGGCGGTGACGTCCATTTCGACCAGGTCAGCTTCGCCTATGTCAGCGGCGTCCCCACCGTGCAGAACCTATCCTTTACGGCGCGGGCCGGCAGCGTCGTCGCCCTGGTCGGCGCCACCGGTGCCGGCAAATCCACCGCCATGGCGCTGCTGCAACGCTACTGGGACCCCACCAGCGGCCGCATCACCATCGACGGCCAGAACATCCGCGACGTCAGCCTCGATTCCCTGCGCGGCGCCATCGGCGTGGTGTTCCAGGACAACCTGCTGTTCAACCGCTCGATCGCTGAGAACCTGCTGGTCGGCAAGCCCAACGCCACCCGCGCCGAGCTACGCCGCGCTTGCCAAATGGCCGAGGCGCTGGAGTTCATCGAACGCCAGCCGGACGGTTTCGAGACGATGATCGGCGAGCGCGGCGTCAACCTCTCCGGCGGCCAGCGCCAGCGCCTCGCCATCGCCCGCGCCATCCTCAAGGACCCGCCGATCCTGGTGCTCGACGAGGCGACCAGCGCCCTCGACGCCGCCACCGAGGCGCACGTCTCCCGTGCCTTGCGAACGCTGATGGTCGGCCGCACCAGCTTCATCGTCGCCCACCGCCTCTCCACCATCCGCGACGCCGACGAAATTCTCGTGTTCGCGCAAGGCCGCATCGTCGAGCGCGGCAGCTTCACGGAGCTGATGGCCGCACAAGGAAACTTTTCCGCCCTCGTGGCCGCGCAGATCATGAGCGGCGCGAATGCGTAGGAAGAAAAAGGAAGCACTACTTTTTGTGAACAAAAAGTAGCAAAAAAACTTTTTTATGCTGGGTCATGGGCGTTGGCGCTGACAACGCCCATGACCCAGCATAGCCAAAAGTTTTTGCGCCGCTTTTTTCAAAAAGCGGCTGCTTTCTTCCTACTCCACTTGATAGCTTCGCACCAAGCCATCATGAACTTCCCTTACGCCATACGTCGCGGTTGCCACGACAACGATGGCCCTTCGCTCGTCGTCACTGAATACGACGCCGTCGAGCGATACCCTGCCTTCTGATACGCTAACCTCGATGCCGCTGGTCGGCGCCCAGAACTCGGCGCCGAGAGTCGTAAGGATAGATTTGCGGATTGCGCTGTCGGAGGGTTCGTCGTTCGCGCCGTTGGATGACAACGTCATTTCCAACGGCCTCAAAAGATCTGCGTAACGCAGTACGCCCACAAATTTTCCCGCGACGACAACAGGCAAGGAGTTGACGTCGTGGTACTTTATCATCCTGACGGCTCTTGCCAGCTCCATCTCCGGACGCAGGACAGGAACGTTCTGTACCATGACATTATGCACGTAGAGACCGTGACTTTTCACGTACTCTGAGGCGGCGCTTGATCGTGGAAAAAATTCCGATAGCCATTTTTTTTCTTGTCGATGCGTACCGAGCTCTGCACGGGTGGTCAACGCTCGCGCCGTAAAGACGCCCAAAAACTTCTCCTTCTCGTCAACGACCATAAGATCCCTTGAATGAAGATCAAGCATCTTTCGAACAGCCGAAAGCACTGTGTCATTCGGACGCACAGTAAAAAGCGTGCCACTCATGACGTCTGATACAATCATCGAACACCCAGAAAATGACGAACTACGCATTATTTGCCCCCAGCTTTTTCGTGCCATTTGTTTCTTTCATGGCGCGAAAATCAAAGGCCAATGAGTGCCAGGGACGTGGGCTCGCTTGAATGATCGGAACCAGGGATGCCCCCGCCACCGCGATGGAAATGGGAATGAAAAAGTCCTGCCCGACACCGGTGAATTCGAAGATGAGCGCGATTGCGGTAATCGGCATTCTCATGGAGGAGGATAAAAATGCCGTCGCGCCAATGATCGCGAATGCTCCTGGTGTAATCGTTGGCAACGCCAGGTTCCAGATGTTTGCAAGGCAGATTGCCAACAATGCGCCGATGGTCATGCCCGGTGTCAATAAGCCGCCTTCTCCGCCGGCCCACAGGCTTCCCGTGGTGGCGACGAGCTTAACAGCCAGAAGGGGGAGCGCGAGATCCAGGGGAAGATTGCTATCAAAGCCCTCCTGAAGCGGTCCCTTTCCGTTTCCGAGCAGTTGGGGAAAGTGGATCGATAAAACGCCGATACCACAGAAAACAACAAGACATCCCACGATCATCCGCCAGCCGCGGAGGGCCTTCTTGCGCACGATGGTCGCCAATTGCGAATACCAATAACCGGCCAACCCGAACAGCGGGCCGCAAAAGACCGAAAGCACGACGAGAGAAGGCGTGACCTCCAGCTTCGGAATGGAATATTGTGGGACGTCTCCCAAGCCCACCCAGGCCACGACGGTCGCGATCGCCGAGGTGCACAATGCCGGCACAACAGCCGCGGGTGCGAACGATCCCAGCAGGGCTTCCAGGGCAAACAGCGCGCCAGCCAAAGGCACGTTATAAACCGCGGCCAGGCCCGCACCCGCACCGCACGCCACCATGATCTTCACATCGGCCGCACTGAGGCCCGCCTTGTGGGAAAGCCACCCCGCGAGAAGGGCGCCCATCTCCCGTGGCGCCACCTCACGCCCCAAGGGAGAGCCGAGCGCTACGGTTATGATCTGCAGCAGAGCATGGCTTGTTGTCGCGCCCAGGGGCATGCGAGAGCCTGATGCATCGACGGATTTCTTGATGCTGACCAGTGGCGCGCCAAAGCGATAGACCGACCACCACCCGCACCCTGCCACAAGCCCGCACACCATCATGACGGCGACCCGGCGTTCCGGTTTGGCACCACTCACGCCCTGCAGAAAACTTTGTGGACCGATGACAGCATCGAGACTATATCCATATGCGATATGCTGAATGGCATGCAGGAGAAGTGCGAGTGCCATGCCGCATAACCCCGCGGAAATACCTACGAGTATGGTCACGACTGCGCGCGTTACGGCGGATGGCCGCGGTGTTTCCGTGCGGATGAGAGTGGCGCCCGCCTTTGCGACTTCACCAATCCTCTGGGGCGTCTTCAACTGGCGTTCCATTATGCCACCATCCTGCTGCTCATGGGCATCGCGATCACCTCACGACATGGGCGAGGCACTATCATTTGACCGAACGAATTGGTATGTGGCTGCAGAGGATAACGGAATTCACGAATCGCAATAACGGAGTTCAGGCGTGATACCAGAATTTCTCGATCCGGTATTACTTCGCAGCTTTGTCGCAGTGGCCGAAGCGCAGAGCTTTACCGTCGCGGCAAGGCAACTTGGCCTCAGCCAGTCCACGGTGAGCCAACATGTCTCTCGCCTGGAGAAGCAGGTCGGCAGACTTCTCCTGGCCCGTGATACGCATGCGGTGACCACCACCACCGATGGTGATGTCGTTCTCCCGTTTGCGCGCAGAGCCTTGCAGGCGAACGCCCGGATAAGCCAGCAGCTCTCATCCGCAAATTTGCGGGGACGAATACGATTTGGCGCCTCGGAGGATTTTGTCTTTTCGGCCCTGGGGGATGTGCTCGCCGAGTTTGTCGCCGGCCACAGCGCGATAGACCTCGAATTGACCGTGGCGCTCAGTGAGCAGCTCTATGAAAAATACGATTCAGGACAACTGGATTTGATCCTGGCAAAACGTCGAGAGGGAGACAAACGGGGGCGGATCGCGTGGGCCGACCGTTTGCGGTGGATTGGTCGTCCCGATATTTCCCTGGATCCTGCTGCGCCGGTGCCGCTCGTCGTCTTCCCGCCGCCCAGCAAGACTCGCGAATTAGCACTCGCCGCGCTGGAAGATGCGGGACGCAGTTGGCGTATCGCGTGCACCAGCGGCAGTCTTAGCGGCTTGCGCGCCGCTGCCATGGCGGGGCTGGGGGTTATCCCACATGCAGGGCAGCTCGTCCCGCCCGGGCTATCATTTGTGGATACCTCAAATCTCCTCCCCCGCCTCGCAGAGATCGAATTTATCGTGATGGGGCCAAGTAAAACCAATAAGGCGGCGAATGCCCTGGCAGACGTCCTTTTGGAAAGTTTGAGTCAGATGCGGGTCGCCACGAAAGGCTTTTAGCGATTGGAAAGGCGTCGGCGACTGTTTACCCCAGCCCGACGCGCGCGATCGCCTCTGCATGAACCTGGGCGGAATCCACGATGCGGTACGGGTAACCGGGCTTGTCGAACGCTAAAAAGAGGTCGGTCCCGCCGAGCACAACGGCTTCCGCGCCGTGGCTGTTGATCAGTCGTGACGCTGCCGTCTCGAAATAGGCGCGCTGCTCATCGGTTGCATGTCCCGAGACCGCGATCGCGGTGTAGTGCGCGTGCGCTGTCTGCAGCTCGTCCACGGGAACCGTAACCACCTCTGCAGAGGAGAGACCGTAGAGGCCGGACTCCATAACGGCGCGCGTACCCAGCACGCCGACACGTCCGATGCCAGCAGCGGAAAAATACTCCTCCAGGGCCGTCACCGCGCTGATCAGGGGCAGGCTCGAAATGGGAGCGAGGTCCTTGAGGCAGAAATGCCCGCCCATCGAGGTTATGGCGGCGGCCTCGCATCCCCCCGCCTTCAGCCGATCGATGTAGCGGGCAAATATCGCAGCCTGGGCAGCCGATTCGCCGGCTTCCAAATGCCCCACCAGCTCGCGCGCGTCGGCATTGACGATGGTCAGCTCCAGTTGTCTTTCGGCCTGCTTATATAGTTTCACGAGCGCGCGGTAGTAAAACTCTGTCGCCGCCGGTCCGATGCCGCCGATCAAGCCAATGTGCATGGGGTTCGCCTCTCCATCTTCACAGCCGATTCCTACACCCCCGAATGCCGTGCCCGCAACGTTGGTAAAGGCTTCTTTTTGTGAACAAAAAGAAGCAAAAAAACTTTATCAACTTGGGCCATGGCGTTGTCGCCGACACCGCCCATGGCCCAGCATAAAGAAGTTTTTGCGCCGCTTTTTTCAAAAAGCGGCTGCTTCCTAGCTTGCAGGAAGTTACAAAATATTTAGTTGTTTTCGCCGCGCCGGGCGGCTTCAAGCCGAGAAATTCTAACGCAGAGTAAAATAGTAAAACATAGGGTGGAATATATTGCGCGGCCGACGGATCTGGATTCTCGCTTTTCTCTTTGTCCTTAACATGATCAACTACCTCGACCGCATCGCGCTCTCGGTTTCGGGCAAATCCATTGCGCATGAGTTCGGGCTGAGCTCGATCCAACTCGGCTATCTTTTCTCTTCCTTCCTGTGGCTCTACGTTGTCTGCCTGATCCCGATGGGCGTGCTGGTCGATCGTCTGGGGACGCGCACGATCAACGCCGCCGGCATCGCGCTCTGGTCGGCCGCGACCATCGTGACCGGCGCTGCCACCGGCTTCGGCGCTCTGCTCGCCTCGCGCCTCGTCATGGGCATCGGCGAGTCGACGACCTATCCCGCCGCCGGCCGCGTGCTGCGGGAATGGATGCCCGCGCATGAGCGTGGCATCGCCGCCACCGTGTTCAACAGCGGCGCTTATTTCGGCCCGGCGGTCGGCGCGATCGTGCTGTCCGCGCTGGTTGCGGCGGCCGGCTGGCGCATGGCCTTCTACCTTTGCGGCGGGCTCGGCTTTGTCTGGCTTGTCGCCTGGCTGTTCGTCTATCGCCTGCCCGAGCGTGCGTCCTGGCTGGCGCGCCCCGAGCGCGATATGATCCTGCGTGAACGCAACGCCGTCGCCGGCGCCCCGGCCAATGCGGGCAAAGCTGCCGCAGCACCGGACGCGCCGGCGCTTGGCCTGGCCGGCCTGCTCGCCTGGCCGACGCTCTGGGCGCTGATGCTGACCCAGGGCTGCGCGGTCTATACGCAATATCTCTTCCTCACCTGGCTGCCGAGCTATCTGCAGGCGCAGAAGGGCATGACCATGCTGAAGAGCGGCACGCTGATGGCGCTGCCCTTCTTCGGCGCCGTCGTGCTCGCGGTGCTGCTGGGGCTGCTCAGCGACCGGCTGCTGAAGGGTCGGACGGAGCGTCGGTCGCGGCGCCGTACGATGGTCGCGGGGACGATGCTCTGCTCGGCGGTGATCCTCGCCGCCCCCGCGATCTCTAACGTCTATGTTATTCTCGTGTTGATCATGATCGCGCTCACCGGCGTCTCGACCGCCGTTGCGCTCAACATCGCGCTGCTCAGCGACCTGCTGGATTCGGCGGCCGATATTGGCCGCGCCACCGCCGTGCTGATCTTTGGCGGCAACGTCTTCGGCCTCCTCGCGCCGATCGTGACTGGCTATGTCATCGCGGAGACGCATGATTACGAGATGGCCTTCGCGCTGGCGGGCGCGCTGCTTGTCATCGGCTGCGCCTCCTGCCTGCTGTTCGCGCGCAACACCACCGGATACAGCGCCGCCCGCGCGGCCTGATCTCCCGCTTTCACGACCCGGAGCCAAAGATGTTCTTCAAACCGCCCGCCGATGTGCCAACGAGAGTTTTCGCCCGCTTGCCCGACGAGTTCCGCAACGCGACGGCCGAGAACGAGTGGGTAAAATTCCAGCCCGGCGGCAGCCCGGCGACCTCGCTCCTCGAAGGCCCGTCCTTCGACCGGGAGGGCAATCTCTGGTGCGTTGATCTGCCCAACGGCCGCATCTACCGCATCGATAAAAGCGGGACCTTCCACAAGGCGGCCGAGTATGACGGCTGGCCGAACGGGCTGAAGTTCCACAAGGATGGGCGCATTTTCATCGCCGACTATAAGAACGGCATCATGGAAATGGACCCGGTGAGCGGCAAGGTCCGCCCCTATCTGGTGCGTGCCCAGCTCGAGCGCTTCAAGGCGGTGAACGATCTTTTCTTCGGCGCCGACGGTACGCTCTACTTCACCGACCAGGGGCTGACCGGCCTGCACGACCCCACAGGGCGCGTCTTCCGCGTGACGCCAAGCGGGCGCGTGGACTGCCTCCTTGACAACGTGCCCAGCCCGAACGGCATCGTGGCAAATCTCGACGAGTCGATGCTCTATGTCGCGGTGACCCGCGGCAACTGCGTCTGGCGCGTGCCCTTTACGCCGGATGGCGGCGTCGCGAAGGTCGGTGTGTTCGTGCAACTCTCCGGCGGCTGGGGCGGCCCGGACGGGCTCGCGCTCGACTCCGAAGGCCGGCTCGCCATCGCGCATGTCGGCATGGGCTCGGTCTGGGTCGTCGACCGCATCGGCGAGCCGGTCTACCGCGTCCGCACCTGCGCCGAACTGCACACCACCAACGTGGCCTTCGGCGGTCCTGAGGGCAAAGACCTCTACATCACCGAATCCGGCAGCGGCAGCATCCTCGTGGCGTCGCTCGACGTGCCGGGGAAGAAGATGTTTTCTCAGCAAGACTAAGTAAGAACTACTTTTTGTGAACAAAAAGTAGCAAAAAAACTTTGTTATGCTGGGACATGGGCGTTGTCGGGGACAACGCCCATGTCCCAGCATAACAAAAATTTTGCGCCGCTTTTTTAAAAGCGGCCGCTTTCTTTAGGCGGTGATGGTGCTGCGGATGGCCGCGAGGGCCGCCTCCCACTTGCCGCCGTCGGGGCCGCCGGCCTGCGCCATGGTCTTGTTGCCGCCACCGCCGGAGCCGCCCACGGCCACGGCCGCGGCGCGCACCAGATCCACGGCGCCATGCGCGGCGCTGACATCGTCCGAGACCGCGACCGCGATGGCGGCTTTTTGGTCCGCCGTGGAGATGAGCGCGACCACGCCGGAGCCCAGCCCCTTCAGCAGGTCCGTGGCGATGGGGCGCAGCTCCTTGGCGGGGATCTCGCCGACATGGCGGGCGATGAGTTTCAGGCCGCCGACCATTTCAAATTCCGTGGCGGTGCTGAGGACGAGCTTTTTCTGCAGCTCGGAGAGCTGGCGTTCCAGCCGCTTCTTGTCTTCCTGCAGCTGGGTGATGCGGGTGGGGAGTTCCGACGGCTGCGCTTTCAGCACTGCGGCGGCTTCCGCCAGCAAGCGGTTGGCATCCTCGACGGAGGCGATGGCGGCAGCGCCGGCCAGCGCCTCGATGCGGCGGACGCCGGCCGAGACCGCGCCCTCGGAGACAATCCGGAACAGGCCGATATCGCCGGTGCGGGTGACATGGGTGCCGCCACAGAGCTCGATGGAATAGGCCGATTTGTCGGTGCCTTCTTCCGGCGCGCCCATGGTGACGACGCGCACCTCGTCACCGTATTTCTCGCCGAACAGCGCCATGGCGCCGAGCTTCACCGCCTCGTCGGGCGTCATCAGCCGGGTCGTGACCTCGGCATTCTCGCGGATGCGGGCGTTCACCTCGCGCTCGACCAGCGCCAGCTCCTCGGCCGTGACCGGGCGCGGCTGAGAAATATCGAAGCGCAGCCGGTCCGGCGCGTTGAGCGAGCCCTTCTGGGTCACATGCGTGCCGAGATGCCGGCGCATCGCCTCGTGCAGCAGATGCGTCGCGGAATGGTGCGCGCGGATGGCACTGCGGCGCTCATGGTCGACGCGGGCCACCACCGTCCCGCCGACCCGCGCCGTGCCGGCTTCCACCGTGCCGAGATGCACGAACAGCTCGCCCAGCTTCTTCTGCGTGTCGGTGATGCGGATGCGCAGGTCGTCCGGGCCGGTGATGATGCCGGTATCGCCCACCTGGCCGCCGCTCTCGGCGTAGAAGGGCGTCTGGTTGAGGATGAGGGCGACCGCCTGGCCCGGCAGCGCCTCGTCGGTCGGCTGGCCGTCGACCACCAGGCCGGTGATGGCGGCTTCCGCGCCTTCGGTGGCGTAGCCCAGGAATTCCGTGCCGCCGAGCTGTTCCTTCAGCTCGAACCAGACGGTCTCGGTCGCGGCCTCGCCGGAACCGGCCCAGGCCGCGCGGGCGCGTTTTTTCTGCTCCGCCATCGCGGCGTTGAAGCCCTCAATGTCCACCGATTTCTGCTCCTCGCGCAGGGCATCCTGGGTGAGGTCGAGGGGGAAGCCATAGGTGTCATACAGCTTGAAGGCGACGGCGCCGGAGAGCGCGCCGCCGGTGGGCACGGTGGCGGCTTCGTCGCGCAGCAGCGAAATGCCGCGGTCGAGCATGGCGCGGAAGCGGTTCTCTTCGAGCTTCAGCGTCTCGGTGATCAACGCCTCGGCCTGGGTGAGTTCCGGAAAGGCCTGGCCCATCTGGCGGGTGAGGGCGGGCACCAGGCGGTACATCAGCGGCTCCGCCGCGCCCATCAGATGCGCATGGCGCATGGCGCGGCGCATGATCCGGCGAAGCACATAGCCGCGGCCTTCGTTGGAGGGCAGCACGCCGTCGGCGATCAGGAAGGAGGTGCTGCGCAGATGGTCGGCGACGACGCGGTGGCTCATGCGGAACTTGCCGTCCGGGTCCTGGCCGGTGGCCTCGGCGGAAGCCAGGATCAGCGCGCGCAGCGTGTCGGTGTCGTAATTGTCGTGCTTGCCCTGCAGGATGGCGGCGAAGCGCTCCAGCCCCATGCCGGTATCGATCGAGGGGCGCGGCAGCGCGACGCGCGTGCCGGGCGGGCCTTCCTCGTATTGCATGAACACGAGGTTCCAGATCTCGATGAAGCGGTCGCCATCCTCATCCGGGCTGCCGGGCGGCCCGCCGGCGATGCCGGGGCCATGATCGTAGAAGATTTCCGAGCAGGGGCCGCACGGGCCGGTATCGCCCATCTTCCAGAAATTATCGTCGGTCGGGATCCGGATGATCTTCTCATCCCGCAGGCCGGCGATCTTTTTCCATAGGCCGGCGGCCTCATCGTCGGTGTGGTAGACGGTGACGAGGAGACGGTCCTTGTCCAGGCCGAAATCCTTGGTCAGCAACGTCCAGGCGTGGAAAATCGCCTGTTCCTTGAAATAGTCGCCGAAGGAGAAGTTCCCCAGCATCTCGAAGAAGGTGTGGTGCCGGGCGGTGTAGCCGACATTGTCCAGGTCGTTATGCTTGCCGCCGGCGCGCACGCATTTCTGCGACGAAGTGGCGCGCACATAAGGGCGCTTCTCCTGGCCGGTGAAGACGTTCTTGAAGGGCACCATGCCAGCATTGGTGAACAGCAGGGTGGGATCGTTGCGCGGCACCAGCGGAGCGCTGGGCACGACCTGATGGCCGTTGCGGGCGAAATAATTCAGGAACGTCGCGCGGATGTCGTTGCTTGAGAACATGCTGCGGCATTACAGGCTGGCGAGGTTTTCGCCAAGTATCTCAGACAAGCGAAAGGGAAGACTACTTTTTGTGAACAAAAAGTAGCAAAAAAACTTTGTTATGCTGGGCCATGGGCGCTGTCCCCGACACCGCCCCAAGCCCAGCATACAAAAATTTTTGCGCCGCTTTTTTTAAAAAGCGGCTGCTTTCTCAGTCCGCCGCCTCGGCGTCGGTCTCGCTGTCGCTGTCGCCGGTATCGGCGACCATCAGCGCCTCGGAGATGGTCGAGGACTGCTCGCGGATCTTCTTCTCGATCGCGTCGGCCATTTTCGGGTTTTCGCGCAAGAACTGCTTGGCGTTTTCGCGGCCCTGGCCGATGCGCTGGCTGTCATGGCTGAACCAGGCGCCGGATTTCTCCACCACACCGACCTTCACGCCGAGATCTACGAGTTCGCCCATCTTGCTGATGCCTTCGCCGAACATGATGTCGAACTCGACCTGCCGGAAGGGCGGGGCCAGTTTGTTCTTCACCACTTTCACGCGGGTATGGTTGCCGGTGACTTCCTCGCGGTCCTTGATCGACCCGGTGCGGCGGATCTCCATGCGGACCGAGGCGTAGAATTTCAGGGCGTTGCCGCCGGTCGTGGTTTCCGGGTTGCCGAACATCACGCCGATCTTCAGGCGGATCTGGTTGAGGAAGATCAACATGGTATTGCTGCGCGCCACCGAGCCGGTGATTTTGCGCAGCGCCTGGCTCATCAGGCGGGCGTGCAGGCCGACATGGGAGTCCCCCATTTCGCCTTCCAGCTCAGCGCGCGGCACCAGGGCGGCGACGGAATCGACCACCAGCACGTCGATCGAGCCGGAGCGCACCAGCGTGTCGGCGATCTCCAGACCCTGCTCGCCGGTATCGGGCTGCGAGATCAGCAGATTGTCGACATCGACGCCGAGTTTACGGGCATAGGTCGGGTCGAGCGCGTGCTCGGCATCGATGAAGGCGCAGACGCCGCCGCGTTTCTGCGCCTCGGCGATGGCGTGCAAAGCGAGGGTGGTCTTGCCCGAGCTTTCCGGGCCGTAGATCTCGACCACGCGGCCGCGCGGCAGGCCGCCGATGCCGAGTGCTAAGTCAAGGCCGAGCGACCCGGAGGAGATGACCTCGATCTGCTCGGAGGTGCCCTTCGCGCCCATGCGCATGATGGAACCCTTGCCGAAGGCCCGCTCGATCTGCGCCATCGCGGCATCCAGGGCTTTGTTCTTTTCCATGTCCGGCTTCCTGCTGGTTGGGGTCTCTGCAGCGTCCGAAACCGACGCGGGCGCTGCGGCGCGCCGCTTTTGTGTCGATGTCGATACAACCATAGCGTGATTCCTTTGAAATACCAGAGCGAATCCTTGGGGACGCTGCTGGTGCAGTGCTGGCATGGGGAGAACAAAATAGCAACAGGGAAGTTAACTAATTGTTCAGAGTTTGTTCCCCGGCGGGAGTTCCCGCCGGCTTAGAAAGTAGCCGCTTTTTGAAAAAAGCGGCGCAAAAACTTTTATTATGCTGGGCCATGGGCGGTGTCGGCGACAACGCCTCAGGCCCAGCATAGCAAAGTTTTTTTTGCTACTTTTTGTTCACAAAAAGTAGCCTTCCTTGTTCTTCCTACAGCGCCCCGCCGCGGCGGCCGATCGTGGCGCCGAGGCGCAGGCGCAATGAGTTCAGCTTGATGAAGCCCGCCGCATCCTGCTGGTTATAGGCGCCGGCATCGTCCTCGAAGGTCACCATGCGGGTCGAGTACAGCGAGTTCGGGCTCTCGCGGCCGGTGACGATCACGTTGCCCTTATAGAGCTTCAGCCGCACCGTGCCGGTAACCGAGGCCTGGGAGGCGTCGATCAGCGCCTGCAGCATGCGCCGCTCCGGGGCGAACCAGAAGCCGTTATAGAGCAGCTCGGCATAGCGCGGCATCAGGCTGTCCTTGAGGTGCCCGGCCTCGCGGTCGAGCGTGATGCTCTCGATGGCGCGATGCGCGGCGAGCAGGATGGTGCCGCCGGGGGTTTCGTACACGCCGCGGGACTTCATGCCGACGAAGCGGTTTTCCACCAGGTCCAGCCGGCCGATGCCGTTTTCCCGCCCATAGGCGTTCAGGCGCGTGAGGATGGTGGCCGGGCTCAGCGCTTCGCCGTTGAGGCCCACCGCGTCGCCGTGCTGGAAATCGATGGAGATTTCCGTCGCCACGTCGGGGGCGTCGAGTGGGGAAATGGTCCGCTGGTAGACGATCTCTTCGGGCTCCTGCGCCGGGTCCTCGAGCAGTTTGCCCTCGGAGGAGGAGTGCAGCAGGTTCGCGTCCACCGAGAACGGCGCTTCGCCGCGCTTGTCCTTGGTGATGGGGATCTGGTTCGCCTCAGCGTATTCGATCAGCTTGGTGCGGCTGGTCAGGTCCCATTCGCGCCACGGCGCGATCACGCGGATGTTGGGGTTCAGCGCGTAATAGCCGAGCTCGAAGCGGACCTGGTCGTTGCCCTTGCCGGTGGCGCCGTGGGCCACGGCGTCGGCGCCGACCATTTCGGCGATCTCGATCTGGCGCTGCGCGATCAGCGGCCGGGCGATGGAGGTGCCGAGCAGATACTGGCCCTCATACAGCGCGTTGGCGCGGAACATCGGGAAAACGAAATCCTTGACGAAGGTCTCGCGCAGATCCTCGATGAAAATCTGCTTGATGCCGAACATCTCGGCCTTCTTGCGGGCGGGCTCGAGCTCCTCGCCCTGGCCGAGATCGGCGGTGAAGGTCACGACCTCGCATTTATAGGTATTCTGCAGCCAGCGCAGAATGACCGAGGTATCCAGCCCGCCGGAATAGGCGAGAACGACTTTCTTGATGCTCTGTTCCATGCCCCGGTTTCTAGAGCATGACTGCGTTAAATCAATCAGGCTCCCGGCTTTTTTACGGGCCATGGGCGTTGTCCCCGACAACGCCCATGGCCCAGCTTCGCCAAAAGTTTTTGCGCCGCTTTTTTCAAAAAGCGGCTGCTTTCTTTTTTCTTAAGCCTTGGCCTTACGTCGCGGCCGGGTCAGCGCCTTAACGAACATCTTCAAGCCCCAGTACTGCTGTTCGAAATAGTTGCCGGAATGCAGCACCTCGGCGGCTTTCGGGTCGCCGGTCGGCAGCCAGACATCGGAGAAGTCGGCGCTGCGGAAGATGATGTCCCAGATCGGGAACACCGCGGCGTAGTTGCAGGAATGATGGCCCGCCGCCTTGGTCGCGTGGTGGCGGCGGTGGAAGCGCGGCGAGACCAGTAAATACTCGAACGGCCCGAAGGACAGCTTGATGTTGGCGTGGCTCATGCTCTCCACGAAGCGCAGCGCCAGGATCAGCAGAGGGAATTGCAGCGGCGGAATGCCGATGGCCAGGCCGATGGTGAAGAACCACAGAAAGGAGATGCCCTCGTCGAGCAGATGGTTGCGGTCATCGGACCAAAAACTCATCTGCCGCTGCGCGTGATGCAGCGCGTGCAGCGCGTACCAGGAGCGGTAGGTGTGCGAGAACCGGTGCCGCCAATAGTCGGCGAAGTCCAGGATCAGCGCGTAGCACAGGAAGGTGAGGACCGGATGGCCGAACAGGAAGGGGAAGACCATTTCCAGATCCGGCGGGATGAAGCCGGCATCGACGATCGCGCCGCTGAAGGCGGTCTGCAGCTGGTAGAAGATCAGGAAGGTGACGACCGGGATCACGCCGACCCGGGAGAGAATGGTGTAGATCACGTCGGTGAAGACGGCCTTTTTGTCGGCCCAGCGTTCGACCGGGAACAAGGCTTCGAGCGGCCAGCACACCGCGTAAGTGACGATGACGGCGAACATGCCGTAGACGCAGACGAGGCACCAGTCGAATGACAGCTCCTCCCAGGTCATCCAGCCGAAATGATAGAGCACGGGCAGCACCGCGTACTGGTCGATATAACCCGCGATGATGCTGAAAAAACGGTCGAGTCCCATACGGCGTCCTCAAAGGCGAAACGGCGCTAAGTTAGATGATTAGGGCAGGCAAGGCGAGGGAAGGCTACTTTTTGTGAACAAAAAGTAGCAAAAAACTTTATTAATCTGGGTCATGGGCGTTGGCGGGGACAACGCCCGTGGCCCAGCAGAGCAAAAATTTTTGCGCCGCTTTTTTTAAAAAGCGGCTGCTTACTTACAGATGCTCGGCGGTGATGTTGCCCTGCTGGTGCAGCTGGGTGTTGAGGAAGATGCCGTGCGGCGAGCGGCCAACCGGGATTGATTCGTAATCGCCGGTGACCGGGTCCATCACGGCCACTGCCTCGGCGAAGCGCAGGGCGATCCAGAGCTTGCCGTCCGGGGCGATGCCCATATCGTCCGGGCCGCAGCCGGGCAGGGGGTAGGTGCGGCGCACTTCCAGCGTGGTCGGGTCGAGTGCGCTGAGCGAGCCGCCGATCCGGTTGGAGACGTAGAGCACCGAGCGGTCGGGGCTAAGAAAAATGTTGTGCGCGCCCTTGCCGGTTTTCACCCGGCGGGTGATCGCGCCGGTCTCGGGATCCAGCTCCACCACCTCGCTCGCCCCCATCACCGCGACCAGCACCCTTCCGTTATGCCAGAGCACGCCGGCCGGGGTGTCGCCGACATGCGCCGTCCAGCGGGTGGTCATGTTGGTGAGGTCGAAGGAGACAAGCGTGTCGGCGCCCTGCATGGAGTTGAAGCTCCAGCGGCTGTCCGGCGAAAAATAGAGATGGCTCGGCATCGACCCGGGCATAAAGCGCTTCACCAGCTTGAGCGTCTTCGCGTCATAGACGTCGACATGGTCGAGGCGCAGCGCGTTCACCACCAGGTATTTCCCGTCCGGCGTGTAGCCGAGCTGGTAGGGGTCGGCCATGCGGACATGGCCGAGCGGGGCGGCGGTGACCGGGTCGAAGCCGAACAGCGCGTTGCCGCTGGCATCCGCGACGTAGAGGGTCTTGCGGTCCGGCGTCAGCGCCCAGTGGCTGGGTTCGCGGTAGGTCGGCAGGGTGTTCACCACTTTGCGGGTGGTCATGTCGATGACGCTCACCGAGGCTGCGGCGGAATTCATGACGATGGCCAGCGGCGGCGCGTCGGCGGCGAAGGCGCGGGTGGCGAGAAGGGCCAGGGGCAGACCAAGGGTGGTGCGGCGGGTGATCATGTTTCGGGTTTAGTCCGTTCCGGTGCGGCTGCGAAGACCGCGCTGACCCAGATAAAGAAAACACTGCTGGTCGTTGCGATTAAAGTATTGTCGGTCACGGAATGAAGGGCGAAGGAGAGGAAGATGAGGCGCATCAGCCGGCGCGGCGCGGGGGCCAGGGCGGCGCTGCCGTGCGCCACCCAGAGCCAGAGGGAGACCAACAAGGCGCCGAGGCCGAGCGCCCCGCCTTCCGCGCCGATGCGTAAGTATTCGTCGTGCGCCGCATTGGTGCCGATCTGCGCTGCGAGCGGTGAGGACAAAGGGATGATCACTTTTCCGGCACCGACGCCCCAGCCGATCAACGGCGAGGCGGCGAAGGCGTGCTGGAAATACGGCCAGACCAGCTCGCGGCTGGAGAGATTTTCCACCTCGCCGAGCCGCGCCAGGTCGATCACGCGGAAAATCGTGAGGTCGGGCCAGAACATCAGCGCCAGGCTGAGCAGGGCGCCCAAGGCGGCCAGGAGCTGAAGACGGCGCTGCTGCGCCAGCACCGAAACGGTGAGTGCCAGACCAAGCAGCAGCGGCACCCGCGCCCCGGTGAACAGGATGATGATGAGGTTGAGGGCAGCGAGGCCGAGATTTCTGTGCCGCCGGCTTTCCAAAAACTCCATCAGCGCGGCATAGACGCCGACCAGCGCGAAGCCGGCGAGGAAGGGCGGCTCGCCCGAGGCGCCGAGCCGCAAGGCGCCTAGTTCGATGTCGTACATGTGGCCGAGCGCGGCCTGCGCCAGCAGCGCGCCGAAGGCGACCGTGACCGCGGGACCGGCAATGGCGGCGTGCTTCACCGCGCGCACCACCGACACGGGCAGGCGCAAAAAACTGAACAGAAACGGCGCCGCCGAGCTGAGCAGCGAGCGCACCGAACCGAGCAGCGATAGGCCCGGATACAGCCCGTGCATCAGCCCGGTGCAAAACATCAGGAAAAACGCGAAGCCGGGATTGTAGCGGTCCCGCCGCAGCCCGGCTTGCAGCGCCAGCATTGCAGCCAATAGCAGGCCGAATGCCTTCATCACGGCGATGATGGTCGCATGCCCGCCGATCGCTTGAGCGAGCCAGTTGTCGGGTGAGGTTTCCAGCGCCAGCACCCACAGGGCGCAGGCCAAAGCGGGGAAACGGCAAATAAGGCCGAGGCCGCACACACAAGCCAGGATCAGCAATGCGATCAGCATGGTTTGTTTCACAATCGAATTGAAACGGCGCTGCTTGAGATTTTTGCGTTAAATGCGATGGTGGTGCCCATGATCTTGAACTCCATCGTGAACGGCGAGGGCGCGCCGGTTGTCCTGCTGCATGGCCTGTTCGGCGCCGCGCGCAATCTCGGCGTCATCGCCCGGAGCCTGAGCGGGGCGCGCGTGATCTCCCTGGATCTGCGCAATCACGGGGACAGCCCGCACGGCGCCATGGATTTTGGCACCATGGCGGCGGATGTGGCGGAGACGATGCAAAGCCTGGGCGTGCCCCAAGCGAGCCTCGTCGGCCATTCCCTCGGCGGCAAGACGGCCATGACATTGGCGCTGACGCGGCCGCAAATGGTCGAGCGGCTGGTGGTGATGGACATCGCCCCGGTGAGTTACAGCCATGATTACGACGCCTATGTGGCGGCGATGCAGGCGATCGAGCTGCGTCCGGGGCTGGCCCGTCATGAGGCGGATGCGGCTTTGGCGCAGGTGGTGGAAGAACCGCCGATGCGTGCCTTCCTGCTCAACAACCTGGTGCTGGGGGCTGAGCCGCGTTGGCGCATCGGCCTCGAGGAGATCGCCGCTTCGATGCCGAACCTGCTCCGCTGGGACGACCCGCCCGGCATGCAGCCTTATACCGGCCCGACCCTGTTTCTGCGCGGCGGTGACTCGCACTATGTTCAGCCTGCGGCGGATGCGCCCATCGCCCGGCTGTTTCCCAATGCCGAGCGCGAGACGGTGGCGGGGGCCTGCCACTGGCTGCACGCCGAAAAGCCGCAGGAGGTCATCGCAAGCCTGAAAGGATTCCTGCACCTATGAGCGATGGTTTTGACGTGATCGTGATCGGCGCCGGCATCGCCGGTGCCACCGTGGCCGCCAATCTCGGCGCCACGCACCGCGTCGCGCTGGTGGAGGCGGAGGAGCAGGCCGGCTATCACACCACAGGGCGCTCCGCCGCCATCTGGATCCGCAATTACGGCCCGCCCGACGTGCGCGTGCTGACCGGTCTCTCGCATGATTTTTATATGGCCCCGCCGGCGGATATCGGCACCGACCATCTCGCGGTCGGGCGCAAGGTCATTTACCTCGCGCCGCCTGAGCAGGCCGGCGCGCTCGACACGTTGATCGGCCAGAAACTCGGCATCGAGGAGATTTCGCTTGCCGAGGTGAAGGCGATGGTGCCGGCACTGATCGAGGGCTACGCCGTGCGCGCCGGGGTGGAGTCCGATGCCTTCGACATGGATGTTGCGGCCCTGCACCAGTTTTTCCTGCGCCGGGCGCGGCAGGCGGGCGGTGTTTTGCTCCTGCGCAACCGGGCCGGGCGGATCGAGCGCAAAGGGGCTACCTGGGAGGTGGAGACCTCCGGCGGCACGCTCATTTCAGCGCCGATTGTCGTGAACGCCGCCGGGGCCTGGGGGGACGAGGTGGCACGGATCGCCGGCCTCGCGCCGCTCGGCCTGGTGCCGTGCCGGCGCACTGCGGCGATCATCGATCCCGCCCCCTATCAGGTCGAGCACTGGCCACTGGTGCAGTCCGCCATTCATGACTGGTATATCCGCACCGAGGCGCGGACCCGGCTGATGGTCACGCCCTGCGACGAGACGCCGATGCCCCCGCACGACGTGCAGCCGGACGAGCTGGACGTGGCGATCGGCATCGACCGCATGCAGCAGGCACTGGATATTCCCGTGCGCCGGGTCGAGCATTCCTGGGCGGGCCTGCGGACGTTTTCGCCGGACCGCAGCCTCGTCTTCGGCTGGGAAAATACCGTGCCGGGTTTCTTCTGGTGCGTCGGCCAAGGCGGTTACGGCATCCAGACGGCACCCGCGGCCGGGGCGCTGGTGGCGGCGATGATCAAGGCAGAGGATCCAGGCCCGGCGGGCGCGATCATCCCGGCGATCGACCCGATGCGGTTTCGGTAAGGCAAGGGAAGGAAGTCTACTTTTTGTGAACAAAAAGTAGCAAAAAAACTTTGTTAATCTGGGCCATGGGCGTTTTCGGTGACAACGCCCATGGCCCGGCATAACAAAAGTTTTTGCGCCGCTTTTTTCAAAAAGCGGCTGCTTTAATGAGGAAGACTGATGGATCACGGATTTTTGGCCACGGTGATGGCGGGCGTGCTGGAGCTGCGGGGGCCTGATTACGTCGGCCTGCTCGGCTCGGGCATCGTCGTGGCGCAGTATTTTTTATCCGTGCAGGGCAAGCTCAACACGCAGGGGCTGGCCTATCCGGTGTTCAACATCATCGGCTGTCTGCTGCTCGCGTTCTCGCTGATATACCACTTCAACACGCCATCGTTTTTCATCGAGGTGTTCTGGGTCTCGGTCAGCCTGTACGCGATTATCCGCAATGTCGTGCGGCGTCTGGCCTGAGCCGCACGCCGTTGTCGCAGGGCCTGACCGGCTCTATCCTGCCGTCATGGCCAGCGAACAGGAATTCCGTGCCGGCGAGCGCGCCGTCACCCCGCCCGAGCCCAACGATGCGGCTCTGACCTTCATCGGCCGCATCCGTACGCCCTGGATGTCGAAGAAGGAGACGCCGCGCCAGGGACGCCTCGACGGGCCCGAATGCCAGATCGAAATTCTGCCCCTCTGGCTCCCGGCACTGCAGGGACTGGAGGCGTACGAGTTTGTGGAAGTGCTGTACTGGCTGCACCTGTCCCGGCGCGACCTGGTGCTGCAGAGCCCCAAGGACGGCACGGTGCGCGGCACCTTCGCGATGCGCTCGCCGGTGCGGCCGAACCCGATCGGCACCTCGAAAGTGCGGCTGCTCGGCATCGAGGGGAACATCCTGCGCGTCCAGGGGCTGGATTGCCTGGACGGCACGCCGCTGATCGACCTCAAACCCGACCGCTGCAGGTTTTCGCCCCTGGGCGATGTCCCAGACAACGCCCAGAGCCCAGATTAATAAAGTTTTTTTGCTACTTTTTGTTCACAAAAAGTAGTCTTCCTTTCTTTACTCTAAGGCGTGCGGTGCACGTGCAAGGCGGCGGCGCCGGAGGCGGCCAGGGTGATGCACTCCCAGTCACCGGCGGCGATGGCGGCGCGGGATACCATCCAGGAGCCCCCGACGCAGACCACGTTGGGCAGTTTCAGGTATTTCGGCGCGCTTTCCAGCGTCACGCCGCCGGTCGGGCAGAATTTCAGCTGCGGCAGCGGCGAGGCCAGGGCGGCGAGCAGGGCCGCTCCCCCGGCCGCTTCGGCCGGAAATAATTTGGCGAATTTGTAGCCGCGCTCGATCAGCGCCATCGCCTCCGAGGCGGTGGCGACGCCGGGCAGCAACTGCACCTCGGCCTCGGAGACGGCATCCAGCAGCTGGCCGGTGGCGCCCGGCGAGACCGCGAACTGCGCGCCCGCCGCCACCGATTTGTCGAATTGTGCCTCGGTCAGCACGGTGCCGACGCCGACCACCGCCTCCGGCACCTCGTCGGCGATGGCGCGGATCGCCTGCAGGCCGGCGCCGGTGCGCAAGGTCACCTCGATCACCGGCAGTCCGCCTTTCACCAGCGCGCGGGCGAGCGGCACGGCGTCCTTCACCTCGTCGATGATGACGACGGGAATGACCGGGGCGAGGCGGAGAATGTCGGCGAGGATCATGCATTCTGTCCCATGAAAGTATTTCCCATGAAAATGCTCGCGCCGGAATCGGCGGAGCTGACGGCGTTGCGGAAGGCGGCAAAGAGTTCCCGGCCGACGCCGCTATGCGAAGCGGTGAGATCGGCCTCGGCGGGCTGGCGCGTCACCCAGATTTCCGGGGGCACCTTTACCTCCAGCGTGCCGGCCACAGCGTCCAGGCGAATGATGTCGCCTTCCTCGATCAGCGCGATCGCGCCGCCCTCGGCGGCTTCGGGCGTGACATGGATGGCCGAAGGGACCTTGCCGGAGGCACCGGACATCCGCCCGTCAGTGACCAGGGCGACCCGAAACCCCTTGTCCTGAAGGACCCCGAGCGGCGGCATCAGCTTGTGCAGTTCCGGCATGCCGATCGCCTTCGGCCCCTGGAAGCGCACCACCGCGACGAAATCCTGGTTGAGCGCGCCCGCCTTGAAGGCGGCTTGCACCTCTTCCTGGCTATGAAAGATTTTCGCGGGGGCCTCGATGATGTGCCGCTCGGGGGCGACCGCGGAAATCTTCATCACCGCGCGGCCGAGCACGCCGTCCAGCACCGCCAGCCCGCCGGTCGGCTGGAACGGATTTTTGGTCCCCCGCAACACGGTTTCATCGCCGGTTTTTTCGGCGCCCGGCACCCATGTGACGCGGTTGTCTGCGCTCAGTCTCGGCTCGCGGGCATAGGCGGCGAGCCCGGTGCCCGCCACGGTGCGCACATCCTCGTGCAACAGCCCGTCTTCCAGCAGCTCGCGGATCACAAACCCCGTGCCGCCGGCGGCGTGAAAATGGTTCACGTCCGCCTTGCCGCTCGGATAGATGTGGCACAGCAGCGGCGTGATCGTGGCGAGATCGGCAAAATCGTCCCAGGTCAGGGTGATGCCGCCGGCCGCCGCCATCGCGACCAGATGCAGCGTGTGGTTGGTGGAGCCGCCGGTGGCATGCAGGCCGACCACGGCATTGGCGAAGGCCCGCTCATCCAGGATCAGGCCGATCGGCGTGTAGTCGTTGCCGAGCGCGGTCATCGCCAGCGCCCGCTTCGCCGCTTCATGCGTCAGCGCGTCGCGCAATGGGGTGTTGGGGTTGATGAAGGCGGCACCTGGCAGATGCAGGCCCATGATCTCCATCAGCATCTGGTTGGTGTTGGCGGTGCCGTAGAAGGTGCAGGTGCCGGGGCCATGATAGGATTTCGCCTCCGCCTCCAGCAGTTCGTCGCGGCTGACCTTGCCCTCGGCGTAAAGCTGGCGGATGCGGGATTTCTCGTCGTTCGGCAGGCCCGAGGTCATCGGTCCGGCGGGGATGAACACTGACGGCAGATGCCCGAAGGAGAGCGCGCCGATCACCAGGCCCGGCACGATCTTGTCGCAGATGCCAAGATACACGGCGGCATCGAAGGTCTGGTGCGAGAGCGCGACGGCGGTGGCAAGCGCGATCACATCGCGCGAGAACAGCGAGAGCTCCATGCCGGCCTCGCCCTGGGTCACGCCGTCGCACATCGCCGGCACGCCACCCGCCACCATCGCCACGCCGCCGGCCTCCCGCGCGGCAGCGCGGATCAGCTCGGGAAAACGCTCATAAGGCTGGTGGGCGGAGAGCATGTCGTTATAGGCGGTGACGATGCCGAGGCTGGGGCCGTCGCCGGCGCGCAAGTTGGCTTTGTCACCCGGCGCGCAGGCGGCGAAACCATGCGCCTGGTTGGCGCAGCCCAGCGCCCGGCGCCGCGGTGTCTGGCTCGCCGCCGCCTCGATCCGGCGGAGATATCTGGTCCGCCCCGCTTCGCTGCGGGCGGCGATGCGCGCCGTGACCTCGGCGAGAATTTTGTGGACCATTTTTGCTCCTCCTTAAGAAAGCAGCCGCTTTTTGAAAAAGGCGGCGCAAAAACTTTTGTTGTGCTGGGTCATGGGCGTTGTTGCTGACACCGCCCATGACCCAGAGTAGCAAAGTTTTTTTGCTACTTTTTGTTCACAAAAAGTAGCCTTCCCTTCCAAAACTCACGCCACCGTTTCGACCCAGGTGCGGCCGTCGCGCTCGATCAGTGCGATCGCAGCACTCGGCCCCCAGGTGCCGGCGGTATAGGCTTTGGGCGGTTCGGTGGCGGCGGCCCAGACCTGCAGGATCGGGTCGATCCAGTTCCAGGCGGCCTCGACCTCGTCGCGCCGCATGAACAAGGTCTGGTTGCCGCGCACCACGTCCAGCACCAGCCGCTCATAGGCGTCCGGATTGCGCACGCGGAAGGCGGCGGCGAAACTCATGTCCAGCGGCACCAGCCGCAGGCGCATGCCGCCCGGGCCGGGATCCTTGCTCATCATGAACAGCCGCACGCCCTCATCGGGCTGCAGGCGGATCACCAGCCGGTTCGGCTCGATCGTCCCGGCGGCGGGCTCGAATACCGAATGCGGGATCGGCCGGAAGGTGATGACGATTTCCGAGACGCGCGCGGGCAGGCGCTTGCCGGTGCGCAGGTAGAAGGGCACGCCGGCCCAGCGCCAGTTGCCGATTTCCGCCTTCAGCGCCACGAAGGTTTCCGTGGTGCTGGAGTCTTCGCCAAGCTCTTCCAGATAGCCCGGCACCGCACCGCCGGCGGAAGCGCCCGCCCGGTACTGGCCGCGCACGGTATTCAAGGCGCAGAGCGCGTCGCTGTTCAGGGGGTTGAGCGAGCGCAGCACTTTGAGCTTCTCGTCGCGCACTGCGTCGGCGTCGAGCCGGGCGGGTGGCTCCATCGCCACCAGACAGAGCAGTTGCAGCATATGATTCTGCACCATGTCGCGCAGTGCGCCGGCGGTGTCATAATAGCCGGCGCGCCCCTCCACGCCCAAGCTCTCGGCCACCGTGATCTGCACGTGGTCGATATGCGCCGCGTTCCAGAGCGGCTCGAACAGTGCGTTAGCGAAGCGCAAAGCCAGCAGGTTCTGCACCGCCTCTTTGCCAAGATAGTGATCGATGCGGTAGACGCGCTCTTCCGGGAACACCTTGCCCACGGCCTCGTTCACGGCGCGGGCCGAGGCGAGGTCCTTGCCGATCGGCTTCTCCACCACCACGCGGGCGTTGTCCCCGGCCAGGCCGAAGCGGCCGAGCCGCTCGCAGATGTCCCCGAACAGGGCCGGCGCGGTGGCGAGGTAGAAGACATGGATGCGATCCGGATAAGCGCTAAGGCGCTCCGCCAGTTCCGCCCAGCCTTTGTCGCTGTCGGCCTCGGCCTGCACGTAAGTGACGCGCTTGAGGAAGGAGGCCAGCGCCGGTTCCGTCACCTCCGCCTTCGGCACGTGGTCCAGGATCGCCTGGCGCGCCTGGGCGGTGAAATCCTGCTGCAGGGCGCTGCGTGACACGCCGATGATGTTCACCGCTTCCGGCAGCTGGCCGGCGATGTCGCGGTGGAACATGGCGGGGAAAAGCTTGCGCCGGGCGAGGTCGCCGGTGGCGCCAAAGACAATCAAGACAAACGGGGAGACGGGAATCGTGCGGCTTGTCATGATGCCGGTATAGACCTGGACTTAACGAATTGCGACACAAGGAAAGTTAAGCAGCCGCTTTTTGAGAAAAGCGGCGCAAAAACTTTTGTTATGCTGGGCCATGGGCTGTGTCGCCGACAACGCCCATAACCCAGCATAGCAAAGTTTTTTTGCTTCTTTTTGTTCACAAAAAGAAGTCTTTTTTGCTTTATTCGACGATGGCGCTTTCCAGGTCGAGCGCATAACCCGCCGCGCGCACGGTGCGCACGATGTCCTGCTCGCCGGGGCCGTTGATCGCCTTGCGCAGGCGGCGGATATGCACGTCCACGGTACGTGGCTCAACATGGATGTCGCGCCCCCACACGGCGTTCAGCACGTCCTCGCGTGAAAACACCCGGCGCGGATGGCGGAGGAAGAATTCCAGCAGGCGGAATTCCGTGGGGCCGAGATGCAGCGCGCGGCCGTTGCGCAGCACGCGGTGTGAGGCCGGGTCCAGGGAGATGTCGTGGAAGGCGAGCTTGAGCTTGGTCGGCACGGCGCCGGCGCGGCGGAGCAGGGCGCGGACGCGGGCGATCAGCGCCTCGGTGGAGAACGGCTTGGTGATGTAATCGTCGGCGCCGGTATCCAGGCCGCGCACCGAATCCTGCTCGTCGGCGCGGGCGGTCAGCATGATGATCGGCAAGGAGCGTGTGGTCGGGCGGCGGCGCAGCTGGCGGCACACCTCGATGCCGGACATGGTCGGCAGCATCCAGTCCAGCAGCAGCAGGTCCGGGGTGGCTTCGGAGATCCGCGTCAGGGCCTCGCCGCCATCGCCGACATCCTCGACCCGAAAGCCCTGCTTCTCCAGATTGTAACGGAGCAGGGTGACCAGCGGCACTTCGTCTTCGACAATCAGGATATAGGGCTTGTTCGGATCGCTCATGGTTCAGCTATCTTCAGCTATACTGGTTGTTGGGGCAGATAGGCGGAGGTATGGTCGCCTTTCGGCCGGAAATCCGGCAGGGACTGGCCGGTGACCGCGTAATAGGTCAACTCGGCGACGTTGGTGGTGTGGTCGCCGATCCGCTCCAGGTTTTTGGCGATGAACAGCAAATGCGTGCAGGCGGTGATGCTGCGCGCATCCTCCATCATGTAGGTGATCAGTTCGCGGAAGATGGTGTTGTACAGATCATCCACCATCTGGTCGGCGCGCCACACGGCGATCGCCTTCTGCGGGTCGGCATCGCCCACCGCGTCGATGCTGGATTTCAGGTTCTGCTGCACCAGCACGGCCATCTGCGCGAGGCCGGAGAGCGAGAAATTGCTCGCCATCTGGTTGAGGACCAGGCTGCGCTTGGCGATGTTGGCGGCGTAGTCGCCGATGCGCTCGAGATCGGTGACGACTTTCAGCGCCTGGATCACCTGGCGCAGGTCATCCGCCACCGGCTGGCGCAAGGCCAGCAACCGCACCGCGAACTGCTCCACCGCGCGTTCCTCGGCGTCGATCGCCGGGTCCATTTCCACGACATGGGTGGCGAGCTCGGCATTGCGTTCCAGCAGGGCGGTGGCGGCGTTCGCCAAAGCGCGCTCCACCAGCCCGCCCATCACGGCGATCATGTCGTGCAGTTTTTTCAGATCGATCCCGAAGCTCGTGACGATATGTTTGGTCTCATCGGCCATGGTTTTCTCCCAACCCTATCTTAGCCGAAGCGGCCGGTGATGTATTCCTGCGTGCGGCGCTCGCGCGGGGCGGTGAAGATCTGGCTGGAAGGGCCGACCTCGACCAGCTCGCCGAGATAGAAGAACGCCACCTGATCGGCGCAGCGGCCGGCCTGCTGCATGTTGTGGGTGACGATGATGATGGTGAAGTCCCGCTTCAGCTCGTCGATCAGTTCCTCGATTTTGAGCGTGCTGATCGGGTCGAGGGCGCTGGTCGGTTCGTCGAGCAGCAGCACGTCAGGCCGCACGGCGATCGAGCGGGCGATACAGAGGCGCTGCTGCTGGCCGCCGGAGAGGCCGAGCGCGGAGGTGTGCAACCGGTCCTTCACTTCGTTCCAGAGCGCGGCGCGGGTCAGCGACCATTCCACGCGCTCATCCATATCCGCCTTCGAGAGTTTTTCGTGCAGGCGGACGCCGAACACGACGTTCTCGTAGATGGATTTGGGGAATGGGGTGGGTTTCTGAAACACCATGCCGACGCGGCGGCGCAGCTGCGTGAGGTTCTGGCCGGGGGCGACGATGTTCTGGCCGCCGATCAGCACCTCGCCCTCGGCGCGTTGGCCGGGATAGAGATCGTACATGCGGTTGAGCACGCGCAGCAGCGTGGACTTGCCGCAGCCGGAGGGACCGATCATCGCCGTCGTCTGCCGGTCGATATAATCGATCGTGACGTTCTTCAGCGCGTGCGTCGCCCCGTAATAGAAATTCAGGTTGCGAATGGAGACGCGGACATTGTCCGGAGGAGCGTCAGGAAACGTGCCAGAAGCCGGCGCTTCCTGCATCGGGTGATTCGCTAATTCCATGGGCGCTTCCTTAGGCCTGTTGTGTGACAGTACGATGACGGTATCGTGAAGCTTTGATGACAGACGATGGTGCCCTGGTCGTCTGATGGCGCTGCTTGCGACGTCGCTTGCGCCGGCTTGTGCGCAAGGTTGGGTTCTAACAGGCCGGCGTCAACCGCAAAAATCGCGGCTCTCCCAGCTGAGAGAGAGCCGCGATTTGTTATTTTAGCCCTTCACCACTTTCGGCGGCAAAGCCAGCGCGATGGAGAGTTCCTTGAGGCGGCCCGGCAGCACCGGGGCCGGGGCGCCCATCATCAGGTCCTCGCCCTGCTGGTTGAGCGGGAAGGCGATGACCTCGCGGATGTTCGGCTCGTCGGCCAGCAGCATGACGATGCGGTCGATGCCCGGCGCCGAGCCGCCATGCGGCGGGGCGCCGTAGCGGAAGGCGTTGAGCATGCCGCCGAAGCGGGCTTCCACCTCTTCCGGCCCGTAGCCGGCGATCTCGAAGGCTTTCAGCATGATGTCCGGGCGGTGGTTGCGGATCGCGCCGGAGGAAAGTTCGATGCCGTTGCAGACGATGTCGTACTGGAACGCCTTGATGGTCAGCGGGTCCTGGGTCTCGAGCGCCTCGAGCCCGCCTTGCGGCATCGAGAACGGGTTGTGCGAGAAGACGACCTGCTTGAGCTCCTCGTCATACTCGTACATCGGGAAGTCGACGATCCAGCAGAAGCGAAAATCCTTGGCGTTGATCAGGCCGAGATCGTTGCCGAGCTTGGTGCGCACCGTGCCGGCGAACTTTGCCGCGTCCAGCTCCTTGCCGGCGGCGAAGAACACGGCGTCGCCGGGTTTCAGCCCACAGGTCACGCGGATTTGTTCGGCGCGTTCCGGGTCGAGATTCTTGGCGATCGGCCCCTGCGGACCGGCTTCCGAGAAGGTGATGTAGCCGAGCCCGCCGGCGCCCTCGGCGCGCGCCCACTCGTTCAGCTTGTCGAAGAAGGAGCGGGGATTGGCCCCAGCACCCGGCGCCGGGATGGCGCGGACGATGCCGCCGCCTTCGATGATGCGCGCGAACAGGCCGAACCCCGAACCGCGGAAGGCCTCGGTGACGTCGGAGATGACGATCGGGTTGCGCAGGTCGGGCTTGTCGGAGCCGTATTTCAGCAGCGCCTCATCGTAAGGAATACGCACGAACGGCGGCTTGGTCACGCCGCGGCCGTTCGCAAATTCCTCGAAGACGCCCGCGATCACCGGTTCGATCGTGTTGAAGACATCTTCCTGCGTGACAAAACTCATCTCGAAGTCGAGCTGGTAGAACTCGCCGGGCGAGCGGTCGGCGCGGGACGCCTCGTCGCGGAAGCAGGGGGCGATCTGGAAATAACGGTCGAAGCCGGCGACCATGAGCAGCTGCTTGAACTGCTGCGGGGCCTGCGGCAGGGCGTAGAATTTGCCCGGGTGGTTGCGAGACGGGACCAGGAAGTCACGGGCGCCCTCAGGCGAGGAGGCGGTGAGGATCGGCGTCTGGAATTCGGTGAAGCCGGACTCGATCATGCGCCGCCGGAAGGAGGCGATCACGCCGGCGCGGAGGATGATATTCTTGTGCACCTGCTCGCGGCGCAAATCCAGGAAGCGGTATTTGAGGCGCAGCTCGTCGGGATAATTCTCATGGCCCGCCACCTGGATCGGCAGCACGTCGGCGCCGGACTGCAGCTCCAGGCGCTCCACCCGCAGCTCGATCGCCCCGGTCGGCAGTTTCGGGTTGCTGGTGCCGGGCGCCCGCTCGACCACGGTCCCGGTGACGGTGATCACCGACTCGACGCGCACCGCGTCAGCCGCCGCGAACGAGGCGGAGCCGCTGGCGAACACGCATTGGGTGAGACCGAAATGGTCGCGCAGGTCGATGAACAGCAGACCGCCATGGTCGCGCTTGGCGTGAACCCAGCCGGAAAGCCGGGCGGTCTGGCCGATATGCTCGGCGTTCAGGGCGGCGCAGTGATGCGAGCGGTAGGCATGAAGTGTTTCCATGAGCCGGAAAGAAACCGCGCCCTCTTCCCTGTCAAGCCAGGGGATGATTAAGGGAAGGCATGAACGCCACTGAGACCGCTTTTATCACCACCACCGCCGAACTCGCCGCCCTCTGCGAACGCCTCGGGGCTGAGGAATTCGTCACCGTCGACACCGAATTCATGCGCGAAAAAACCTATTATCCGGAGCTCTGCCTGGTGCAGCTGGCCGGTGAGGGCGATGTCGCGGTGGTGGACGCGCAGGCGAAAGGCATCGATCTGGCCCCGCTGGGGGCGCTGCTGGCCAAGCCGGATGTGGTCAAGGTGTTTCATGCTTGCCGCCAGGACGTGGAGATTTTCCTGCTCCTGTTCGGCGCGGTGCCGGAAAACCTGTTCGACACGCAGGTGGCGGCGATGGTGGCCGGGTTCGGCGACCAGGTGGGCTATGACGCGCTGGTCTCGGCGCTGACCGGCGGGCACATCGACAAGGCGCACCGCTTCTCCGACTGGTCGGCGCGGCCGCTGACCAAGGCGCAGGTGGACTATGCTGCGGCGGACGTGACGCATCTGCGCACGGTTTATGAGAAATTGACGGCCAGGCTGCGCGTCGACGGGCGGCTTGACTGGGTGGCGCAGGAGATGGCCTCCCTGGCCGATCCCTCCACCTATCGGGTGGACCCGGAGCGCGCCTGGGAGCGATTGAAGCTGCGCACCAGCAACCGCCGGCAGCTGGCGATCGTCCAGGCCATCGCCGCCTGGCGCGAGCGCGAGGCGCAGCGGGTCAACGTTCCCCGCCAGCGCCTGGTCCGCGACGAGCAGGTGCCGGAAATCGCGGCGCTGGCCCCCGGCGACGCCGAGGCGCTGTCCAAGGCGCGGGGCATCACCATGGGGTTTGCCCAAGGCAAGTCCGGCCAGTCGCTGCTGGCGGCGATCTCGGCTGCGAAGGCGCTGTCTGATGAGCAACTGCCCCGCTCGGAGCGTAGCCGCGACACGCCACGGGCCAGCCCGGCCTTGGTGGCGCTGCTGAAAGTGCTGCTGAACGCGGTGGCGGAGCAGAACAACGTAGCACCCCGGCTGGTGGCGAGTTCCGAGGATGTCGAGGCGATGGCGCTGGACGAGACGGCGGAGAACCCGGCGCTGCAAGGCTGGCGGCGCGAGATGTTCGGCGAAGACGCGCTGCGGCTGATCCGCGGCGAGATCGCGCTGTCGGCCCAGGGCAAGCGGGTGAAAATCGTTAGCGTTTAAGGCGAGCGGCCGCTTTTAAAAAAGCGGCGCAAAATTTTTTGCTCCGCTGGGCCATGGGCGGTGTCGGCGACAACGCCTATGGCCCAGGTTAACAAAGTTTTTTTGCTTCTTTTTGTTCACAAAAAGAAGCCTTCCCTTGCGTTCCGCGATGCGATTTCCAGCCGTATCGCTCCAGGCGGCGCATAAGCATGCTTTCAGTATGGTTATCGAAGGGCATCATAATGTCTGACGCCTAACCTGGCCGTAGCGATGCCGCCACGTTCAGGGCGATAGAGCCATTAACCGGTGTTATTGCATAGCTAACATGCCCGGTTGCCCAAGTGACAATTTTTTCAACGTAAGGTTAAGGGCCTTTAACTATCGAGGCTGGTGACCTTCACAAAGCGACAACGCCTCGATCGGCTTCATCAGATGCTTGAAAGGCATCTCGATCATTAGGAGTTGCGTATGAAAAATCTTCCCATTGTCAGTAAATTTCTGGCAGTCCTGGGTATCTTTGGCGTGTTTGTCATCGCTGTCGCATTCTATGCGACGAGCCAGATAACCTCCATCAATTCTGAGTACACTCATCTCAGAGACGGCCCGACCGCGGCTGAGATAGACCTGGCTAACGCCAACTCAGACATTCACGCCATGCTCGACCACATCGCGCAATTGATGCTCGACAACACGGCTGCGGAAAATCAGACGGATCTCGCCGGCATCGCGGATTTCAAGGGCAGGTTTAGCCAATTCATGGATCAGGCTGCTGCTGCCGCTATTGTTCCTGCCAATGCCGCCGATATGGTGGAGTTGAAATCGCGCACCTTGCAGGCCGTCGACGGTGCTTGCGCCAATTCGATTCAGTTGGGCTCGTCAGCCACGACGCCCGCTGAAATCACGGCTTCGCAAGCCGCTTATCTCAGTCAGTGCGCGCCGCAATTTCCCTCTCTGGTGCTCGATGTGAGAACACTGCAGGACCGGATAGCGAACGTGAACACATCTGTCGCCGCCTCGCTGGCAGTGACGGCGCATAACACGGTCATCACGACCTTTATCCTGATTCTTGGCGGCCTTGTGGTGATCATGCTGGGCGGCTTCTTCGCGGTCCGCGGCTGGGTCGTGTCGCCGATCCAAGGGCTGCAGGGGGTGATGGGCAAGCTTGCCGGCGGAGATTTGCAAGCCAGGGTCACCGGGACGGACCGTAGGGACGAAATCGGCGGCATGGCCCGCGCGGTGGAGGTGTTCAAGGAGGCCGGCATCGAGAAGCAGCGCCTCGAGGCGGAAGCCACGGCCCAGCGCGCGGCGGCTGAACAGGAGCGTCAGCGCACGGAAGCTGAGCGCGCGGCGGCGGCCAAGCAGCAGGAATTCGTCGTGCATTCGGTCGCCACAGGGCTGGAAAAACTCTCCAACGGCGATCTGCTGTTCCGCCTGACCGAGGCGTTCTCGAGCGAGTACGAAAAGCTGCGCGGCGATTTCAACGCAGCGATGGAGACGTTGCAGGGGACGATGCAGTCGATCGCTGTCAACACCCAGGGCGTGCGGTCGGGGGCAGAGGAAATCACCCAGGCTTCGGATGATTTGTCGCGGCGCACCGAGCAGCAGGCGGCGAGCCTGGAAGAGACCGCGGCGGCGCTGGACCAGATCACCGCGACGGTGCGCCGCACCGCCGAAGTGGCGAACGAGGCGCGGGATCTGGTGTCGACTTCGAAGACCGATGCGGAACGTTCCGGCGACGTGGTGCGCCAGACGGTGGGAGCCATGGACGGGATCGAATCCTCGTCCAAGCAGATCGCCAACATCATCGGTGTGATCGACGAGATCGCCTTCCAGACCAATCTTCTGGCGCTCAATGCGGGCGTGGAAGCGGCGCGCGCCGGCGATGCCGGGCGCGGCTTCGCGGTGGTGGCAACCGAGGTGCGGGCACTCGCGCAGCGCTCGGCCGATGCGGCGAAGGAGATCAAGACGCTGATTTCAGCTTCCGGCCAGCAGGTGGAGACCGGGGTGAAGCTGGTGAGCGAGACTGGCAACGCGCTGGGCCGGATCGTGACGCAAGTGACGCAGCTGAACGGGTTGGTGGTGGAGCTGGCGGCCTCGGCCAAGGAGCAGGCAACCGGGCTCGGCGAGGTGAATGCCGCGGTCAACCAGATGGATCAGGTGACGCAGCAGAACGCGGCGATGGTCGAGCAGGCGACCGCGGCGAGCCACGGCCTCTCCGGCGAAGCCCATGAACTCGTCCGTCTCGTGGGGCAGTTCCGCATCGGCGAGAGCGTTGCGGCACCGGTGCTCAAGCGGGCCGTTCCTAAGACGCCGCCGAAGAAGCGCGTCGTGACCACGTCCGCGAACAAGGTCGCCATGCTGCCCCGCCAGGATGAGGCGAAGCAGCCGGCCGTGGCCGGCGCGGCGGAGGACTGGCGCGAGTTCTGATCATCAGCGTTTAAGGCAAGCGAAAGGGCCATGGGCGTGTCGCCGACACAGCCCATGGCCCAGCATAAAAAAAATTTTTGCGCCGCTTTTTTCAAAAAGCGGCTGCTTCCTTACAGACCGGCAAGCGTCGCCGGGTCGGGGCTGCCGTCGAAATATTTCTGCAGCGCTGCGGCGAATTCCGGGGCCGCGGACACCTGTGCGAACAGCGTCATGCAGGACCGAAACTTCGCGGCGTCGACGGGGCCGAGAATGTCGGTGGCGGATTTGTCCGGCACGGCCAGGACCAGCCTTGTGCAGTCCAGCAGACGCGGGCCGAGCAGCTTGTGGGCGAGATAGGCCGTTGCCTCGTCGCGGCCCGAAATGGCGTAGGTCTGCGACATTCGGCTTGTCCCCAGCCCGGCGAGCTGCGGGAAGATGAACCACATCCAGTGCGTGCGCTTGGCGCCGGCGGCGAGCTCTGCGTGCACGGCGGCGAAGATTGGCGCCTGGGCGGTGACGAACCGTTCCAGGTCGAAGCTGTCCGCCAAGCTAGGCTGCCTTGGGCAGCAGCGCGTCGTCGATTTCGGCGGCGCGGAGTGCTGCGGGTCGGGCGTTGATATGCGCCCAGTATTTTGTGAAGGCAGGGCGTTTTTCGACCAGCTCGAAGCGCAGGCCGAAGCCGAGCATGGCGCCGCAATAGATGTCCGCGGCGGTGAATTGGTCGCCGGCAAGGTAGGATGACTGCGTCACGGCGTATTCCATCATGTCCATCACCGTCTCAAAGCTGCCATAGCCGCAGAACCTCGCATGCTCGGGCGGAATGGTGAAGCTGAAGCGTTTGTTGGTGATCGCGGCCTCGAGCGGCCCGGCGCCGAAGAACAGCCAACGGAAATAGGCGCCACGGCGCGGGTCGGTGGCCAGCGGGGCGAGCTCGGCCTCGGGAAACACGTCGGCGAGATAGGCGACGATGGCGGCGGTCTCGGTCACCACCGTGTCGCCGAGGCGGATCGCCGGGACCTTGCCCATCGGGTTGATCGCCAGAAATTCCGGCGTTTTTGCATCGCCCGCGGCAAGGTGCAGAATTTCAGTCCGGTAGGGGTACCCGATTTCTTCCAGCATCCAGCGGACGATGCGTCCGCGCGACATCGGGTTGGTGTAGAAAACCAGCTCCATCTGACGCTCCCTCGGTAAGGTTTGAGGTGGGCTGGAGTGTAGCGCTAAACGGGCGCGCGCGACAGCGGCATGGTCAGGCAATGTGCCGAGCCGCCGCCGCGGGCGAATTGCTCCAACGCCGGGTCCAGAACCACGATCCCCTCGGCGCGCAAGGCGGCGTTGATGCGCTTGGAGTGCGCCGGCGAAATCACCCGTCCGTCGCCCAGCGCCAGCAGGTTGCAGGACAACGCCATCACTTCCGAATAGCTGGCACGGATGCACTTGATCTTCCGCTCGGCGAGAAAGGTGCAAAATTCCTCGCCCAGCACGTCGACGCAGGCGACCGCGAGGTGCGGGGTGGCCATGCAGAACAGCACGTCCAGGTGCAGAAAATGCGCGGGGAAGTGGACCAGCCTCACCTCCCAGTCCTGCGTCGAGAAAAATCCCGCGAATTGCCGCGCCCCGGCCTCATTGGTGCGGACGCCGGAATAGCCCACGACCAGAAGCCCCGGCCGGATGATATGGATATCGCCGCCCTCGAGCGTCCCGGCGCTGGCGTATTTGTGGAACCCGCCATAAGGCGCGTGAAACTCCAGCACCGAGGCATATTCGCTGCGCCGCTGCGGCATGGCGAGCTGGGTGAGGACCGGCCCCCAGGGCGTGGTCTGCGAGGAATCCCGCGTATAGACCTGATAGGGCAGATGCGGTTCGGGAACGGTGTAGTGCAGGGCAACGCCGGCCTCAGTCAGCGCCGCCTCCAGCTCCCGGTACTGCGCCTGCAGCCCGGCGTGATCAAGAACGGCACCCGTCGCCAGCGTGGCATGGATGACGGCATTGGTGTCGACCCAGCAGTAATGAACGGGCCGGCAAAGCAGGACGTCGGTGAGGCGCCCTGTCTCTGATTCGACCCGCCAGCGCACGGCTTTATGCCGCCCGAGCGCGCAGCATGTTCTGCGCCACCAGCACTTCGGCGATCTGCACCGCGTTCAGCGCCGCACCCTTGCGCAGGTTGTCCGAGACGCACCAGAAGGCCAGGCCGTTCTCCACCGTCGGGTCCTTGCGGACGCGCGAGACAAACACGGCATCTTCGCCCTTGCACTCGATCGGGGTGATGTAGCCGCCGTCGGTCCGCTGGTCCTGCAGCACCACGCCGGGGGCGTTGCGCAGGGCGGCGCGGGCCTCGTTCACCGTGATCGGGTTTTCGAACTCCACATGCACCGCCTCGGAATGGCCGATGAACACCGGCACGCGCACGCAGGTGGCGATTACGGCGATGTTCGGGTCGAGGATCTTCTTGGTCTCGACCGCCATCTTCCACTCTTCCTTGGTGGCGCCGTCTTCCATGAACACGTCGATCTGCGGGATCACGTTGAAGGCGATGTCCTTCTGGAACACTTGCGGGGCGTTGCGGTCGTTGACGTAGTGCACCTTGGTGTTGGCGTGCAGCTCGTCCATGCCTTCCTTGCCGGCGCCCGAGACCGACTGGTAGGTGGCGACCACCACGCGCTTGATCTTGAACTTGTCGTGCAGCGGCTTCAGCGCCACGACCATCTGGATCGTCGAGCAGTTCGGGTTGGCGATGATGTTGCGCTTTTTGAACTGGGCGATCGCCTCAGGGTTCACCTCCGGCACCACCAGCGGCACGTCAGGATCCATGCGGAACTGCGAGGTGTTGTCGATGACGATGCAGCCCGCGGCGCCGGCGCGCGGCGCATGCACCGCCGAAATCGAGGCCCCGGGGGAGAACAGCGCGATATCCCAGCCGGTGAAGTCGAAGGTGTCGAGGTTTTGGATCGTCAGAACTTTATCTTCGCCGAAGGAGACCTGCTGGCCGGCGGAGCGGGCGGAAGCCAGGGCGGCAACCTCCGAGACCGGAAAATTCCGTTCAGCGAGGGTTTTGAGGATCTCGCGTCCGACCGCACCGGTGGCACCGACAACCGCAACCCTGAAAGACATGGCGAAAACTCCGAAATGAAAAGCCGGAGGTTGAGTAAAGCCAAAGGAAGGGCAAGGCAAGGGAAAGCCTGGATTGCCAGGGAAGGGCGAGTCTGGCAGCCTTACCGTAAACGTAAGGGGACGGAAATGACAACAAATCTTTTGGTGGAAACTGAAGGCGCGGTGCGGCGTCTGGTGCTCAACCGCCCGGAACGGCTCAACGCGCTGGACGCGGCGCTACTGACTGCGCTGAACGAGGCTTTTGCCGCCGCCGAGGCCGATCCGGCGGTGCGCGCGGTGCTGTTGACCGGGGCGGGGCGGGGGTTTTGCGCCGGCGCCGACCTGCAGCAGAATTTCGGTGCCACGCCGCCGGATCTCGGGGCCGCGCTGGAGGCATCCTACAACCCGCTGGTGCGGCGCATGCGCTCCATGGGCAAGCCGATCCTGTGCGCGGTGAACGGCGTGGCGGCGGGGGCGGGGATGAACCTCGCGCTCGCGGCGGATATCGTAATCGCCGCCCGCTCAGCGAATTTCTCCCAGGCCTTTATCCGCATCGGCCTGGTTCCCGATGCCGGCGGCACATATTTTCTGCCGCGTTTGGTGGGCGAGGGCAGAGCGCGGGCGCTGGCCATGCTGGGCGAGACCCTGACCGCGGCGCAGGCCGAGGCGATGGGGCTGGTGTGGAAACTGTTCGACGACGAGCATCTGCCCGCCGAGGCGCTGGCGATGGCCAAGGCTCTGGCGGACAAGCCCGCCGGCGCGATGGCGGCGACGAAGCGGGCCTTTGCCGCCGCCGCGGTGAACGGGCTGGATGCGCAACTGGCGTGGGAACGCGACACCCAGCAGGCGCTGGGACGCAGCGCCGATTTTGCGGAAGGAATCCGAGCCTTCGCGGAAAAGCGCCCGGCAGTGTTCAACAAGTAGAAGGCAAAGTGAAGCCTACTTTTTGTGAACAAAAAATAGCAAAAAAACTTTGTTATGCTGGGCCATGGGCGTTGTCGCTGCCACCGCCCATGGCCCAGCATAACAAAAATTTTTGCGCCGCTTTTTTAAAAGCGGCCGCTTTCTTTTTACATGAATGAAACCGGGTCGATATCGACATCCACCCGCACGTTTTTCGGGATGTCGGTGCGGGCCAGCCAGTCGCGCATGAGTTTTTGGACCGGCACGTGCCGGGCCGCTTTCAGCAGCAGCCGGCGCCGGAAGCGTCCGCGCAGGAGCGCGAACGGGGCGGGGGCGGGACCCAGGACTTCCGTGCCGGGCGCGGTTGGGGCGCTGCGGGCGAGGGCGCGGGCGGTGGCGTCGGCGAGTTTTTCGTCCGTGGCGCTGACGATCAGCGCCACCAGCCTTCCGTAAGGCGGCCAATGGCCGGGGCGGCGCTGCGCCGCCTCCTGGGCCAGGAATTCCGGCAGATTTCCCGACAGCAAGGCGGCGATCACCGGGTGTTCGGGCGCGAAGCTTTGCAGCAGCACCGTGCCTGGCGCCTCGGCGCGGCCGGCGCGGCCGGCGACCTGGTGCAGCATCTGCACGGTGCGTTCGCCGGCGCGCAGATCGCCGCCGCCGAGGCCGAGATCGGCATCGACCACGCCGACCAGCGTGAGATGCGGAAAATGCCAGCCTTTCGCCACCATCTGCGTGCCGATGATCAGGTCCACCGCGCGGTCGGAAATCGCCTGCGCGGCGGCGGCGGCCTGTTTCGGCCCCTGGATCATGTCGCTCGCCATCACCAGCGTGCGCGCCTCGGGGAAAAGCTGCGTGACCTCCTCGGCGATCCGCTCGACGCCGGGGCCGATTGGCACGAAGCTCGATTCCGCTTCGCAGCCGGGACATTTCTGCGGCATGCCGACGCTATGGCCGCAATGGTGGCAGATCAGCCGGGAATGGCTGCGATGTTCGACCAGCCAGGAGGTGCAATGCGGGCAGGCCAGGCGATGGCCGCATTGCCGGCACAAGGTAAGGGGCGCGTAGCCGCGGCGGTTGAGGAACAGCATGCCCTGCTCGCCGCGCGCCATTGTCTCGCGCAGCGCCGTCACCAGCACCGGCGAGAGAAACTGGCCTTTCTCCGGCGGGTGTGCGCGCAGGTCGACAGCCTTCACGGTGGGCAGGGTCGCCCCGCCATGGCGGGTCGGCAGATCGACCTTCTTGTAACGGCCGGAGGCGGCGTTCTCCACGCTCTCGAGGCTCGGCGTGGCGCTCACCAGCGCGCAGGGGGCAGCGGCCAGGCGGGCGCGCAGCACCGCCATGTCGCGGGCGTGATACATCACCCCGTCTTCCTGCTTGAACGCGCTTTCGTGCTCCTCATCCACCACGATCAGTTGCAGGTCGGCGAAGGGCAGGAACAGCGCCGAGCGCGCCCCCACCACCACGTTCACTCTCCCCTCCGCCACCGCGCGCAGCGTTTCCCGCCGCAAGGCCGGCGTCAGCTCGGAATGCCAGACCGCGGGCGGCGCGCCGAAGCGGCGCTCGAAGCGCTGGAAGAATTGCACCGAGAGCGCGATTTCCGGCAACAGCACCAGCGCCTGGCCGCCCTGGCGCAGCACTTGCGCCACGGCCTCCAGATACACTTCGGTCTTGCCCGAGCCGGTCACGCCGTCGAGCAGGGTCACGGAAAATGTTCGTGCCCGCACATCCTCCTGCAGCGCTGCCACCGCCGCCTCCTGGGCGGCGGAAAATTCGGGCGGCGGCAAAGTGGGATCGGCGCCGCCGAAAAGAAATTTTTTCGCCCGCGCCGAGGGGGCGGCGAGGAGAGATTCCTTGAGGGCCAACGCCAGCACGTCACCGCGCCGGGCCAGCGTGTAATTCGCCACCCAGTCGATGAACTGCATCAGCTGCGCCGGCAGCGGCGGGAAATCAAGGATTTCCGCCACCGCCTTGGTTTTGACCGTCTCGTCAGGCGCCGTGTCCCAGACCGCGCCGACCGCCACGCGCTTGCCCAGCGGCACCCGCACCAGCGTGCCCGGCGGCAGCTTTGAGGCGGACTCATAGGTGAAGGCGGCATCGAACGGATAAGGCAGCAGCACGCTGAGACGGGTGGTTTGGCTTCGGGCATCCATGCTACATGCTTAGGCCGGACCATCTGAAAACGGGAAGTGCGCATGAAATTCTTCGTCGACACCGCTGAAATTTCCGAGATCCGCGAACTGGCCGAGACCGGCCTGCTGGACGGGGTCACGACGAATCCGTCGCTCATCGCCAAATCCGGGCGAAAAATCACCGAGGTGATCGCGGAGATCTGCGATGTCGTATCCGGCCCGGTGAGCGCCGAGGTGGCGGCGACTGAATACGGCCAGATGATGAAAGAGGCGGAGGTGCTCTCACGCATCGCCCCGAATGTCGCGGTCAAGGTGCCGCTGACGCCGGATGGCCTGCGCGCCTGCCACAGCCTGAGCCAGAAGGGCGTGATGGTGAACGTGACGCTGTGTTTCTCCGCCGCCCAGGCGCTGCTGGCGGCCAAGGCCGGCGCCGCCTTCATCTCCCCCTTCGTCGGCCGGCTCGATGATATCGGCCAGAATGGCATGGATCTGATCGCCGACATCACGCAGATCTATAACAACTACCCGGCGATCCGGACCGAGGTGCTGGTCGCCTCGATCCGCAACCCGATCCATCTGATCGAGGCAGCGAAAATGGGCGCCGATGTCGCGACCATTCCGCCCGCGGTCATCCGCCAGCTCTATGCCCATCCGCTCACCGATAAGGGCTTGGCCGCGTTTCTGGCCGATTGGGCGAAGACCGGGCAGACGATTGCCTAGTAAGCGAAGAGAAGACTTCTTTTTGTGAACAAAAAGAAGCAAAAAAACTTTGTTAATGCTGGGTCATGGGCGCTGTCGGGGACACCGCCCATGACCCAGCATAGCAAAAATTTTTGCGCCGCGTTTTTTAAAAAGCGGCCACTTTGCTAGCCTACCATCCCCTCGCAGGTGAGTTTCTGGGCTGGCTGGGCGGCGAGCGCCGCGCGGCCGCCAAGACCGTGGAGACTTATGGCCGGGACATTCTGGCCTTTCTGGCGTTCTGCCAGGAGCATATCGGCGCCGAGCCGGATGCGGCGGCGCTGGGCGCGCTGCGGGCGGCGGATATCCGCGCCTGGATCGCTGCTGATGCTTTGAGAGGGACGGGGAACACGACGCGCGCCCGAAAGCTTTCGGCGATCAAGACGTTCTACCGGTTTCTGCGCAAGCGCCACGGGGTCGAAAACACCGCGCTGGCGCTGGTCGGAAGGCCCCGGCCCAAACGACCGCTGCCGCGGGGCTTAAGCCCCGACGATGCCAAAAAAATCGCCCAGGACATCGGCGAGGCCACCAACAGGGCACAGACGCAGGCGCGTGACGAGGCGCTGATGTGTCTGCTCTATGGCGCTGGCCTGCGCATCAACGAGGCGCTGTCGCTCAATGTCGGTGATCTGCCGGCGGAGGATGCCGCGCTGCGCGTTACCGGGAAAGGCAGCAAACAACGCATCGTGCCGCTGCTGCCGGTGATCCGCGCCGCCCTAGCCGCCTGGCTGCGCCTGCATCCCAACAGCGCGCCGGACGCACCGCTTTTCCTCGGCGTGCAGGGCAAGCGGCTGAATGCCGGGGTGGTGCAGAAAACGCTGCGCGATTTCCGGCGGCTGAACGGGCTGCCGGAGCACGCCACGCCGCACGCGCTGCGACACTCTTTCGCCACGCATCTGCTGGAAGGGGGCGCGGATCTGCGTTCGATCCAGGAACTGCTCGGTCATGCCAGCCTCTCCACCACGCAACGCTACACCGATGTCGAGACCGTGCGGCTCATGGAGGTCTGGCGCAACGCGCATCCCCGCGCGGCGCGGCGGGACGCGTAAGGACGGGAAGACTACTTTTTGTGAACAAAAAGTAGCAAAAAAACTTTGTTAATTTGGGCCTGGAGCAGAAGCGATCCTCGTCACTTTGTGACTTTTAGGCCCTCGAATCTGTGCATAATGGCCACGCATTGCCTTTTTTAAAATAATCTGGGCAAAGATATCCTTATGATGCATGTAGGATTAATGGTAATTCAGCCGGCTTATGCCGTTTCCGGGCTTCTCGTCGGTATTCTGGTCGGCCTCACCGGGGTTGGCGGCGGTTCTTTGATGACGCCGCTGCTGATGCTGGTGTTCGGCTTTCACCCCACCACGGCGGTCGGCACGGATCTGCTGTTCGCCGCCGCCACCAAGACGGTGGGGACGACGATCCACAGTGCGGGCAAGACCGTGGACTGGCGGATCGTCGGGCGGCTGGCCTGTGGCTCGGTGCCGGCGACGATCCTCTGCCTGGCCGGCATCGCCTATTTCGGCGTCGCCAGCAACGGCGTGACCAACGCGATCTCGCTCACTTTGGGGGTGGCGCTGCTGCTCAGCGCGATCAGCCTGGTGTTCAAGGGGCAGATGGTGAAATTCATCAGCCGCCGCTATCCCAGTTTCGGCGTCGAGGCGTCGTATAAGTATACGATCGCGGTTGGGTTCGTGCTCGGCATCCTGGTCTCACTCTCCTCGGTGGGGGCGGGAGCGCTTGGCACGGTGGCGCTGATCGTTCTCTACCCACGCCTGCCGCTGGTCACCATCGTCGGGTCCGACATTGCCCATGCGGTGCCGCTGACCCTGCTGGCCGGAATCGGCCACTGGTATCTCGGCACGGTGAATTTTTCGCTCCTGGAATCGCTGCTCGTAGGCTCCATTCCCGGCATCATCATCGGCAGCTACACGGCCCGCTACGCCCCGGACGGGGTGCTTAAGGCGGCGCTGGGGATCATTCTGGCCGTAGTCGGCGGGAAGATGCTGTTTCATTAGGAAGCGAAGGCAAGACTACTTTTTGTGAACAAAAAGTAGCAAAAAAACTTTGCTTTGCTGGGCCATGGGCTGTGTCGGCGACAACGCCCGTAGCCCAGCATAGCCAAAAATTTTTGCGCCGCTTTTTTTAAAAAGCGGCTGCTTTCTTTCTTCTCCATAAAAAACCCGCCTCCCGAAAGGGCAGGCGGGTTTTTTTTGTGAGCGGTGTGGAGATTAGCTGTGGTGGTGAGACGCGGCGATGCAGTCCACCATCGCCTGCGCCGAGATCAGCCGGTCGGAGGCGACGCGATAGGCGTCGCGGTCGGCCATATTCACAGCGTTGAAGGCGGTCGTGGCTTCGGCTAGAGCGGCGTCCGCCTTGGCCGGGTCAAGCTCGGACTGGCGGGTGATGGAATCCGCCAGCACTGCGCATTGCGTTTCGGTGACCTCGGCGAAGCCGCCGGAGACGAAGAAACGGTCGATGATCCGGTCGTTCTCGTAGATGTCCACCAGCCCGCCGCGCAGGCTGGTGATCATACGGGAGTGGCCGGGAAGGATGCCGAGGTCGCCCTCGGTGCCCGGGATCACGACCATGTCGACGTCGCGCGCCAGCAGGAGCTTTTCCGGGCCGATGATTTCCAGCGCGAGAGGCATGATGGCTCCTTAGGCCTTCGTGGCCATGGCTTCGGCCTTCTTGATGGCATCCTCGATGGTGCCGACCATGTAGAAGGCGGCTTCCTGCAGGTGGTCATACTCGCCGGCGACGATGCCCTTGAAGGAGCGGATGGTGTCTTCGACCGCCACGAACACGCCCGGCGAGCCGGTGAAGACTTCCGCCACGTGGAAAGGCTGCGACAGGAAGCGCTCGATCTTGCGGGCCCGCGCGACGATCAGCTTGTCGTCTTCCGACAGCTCATCCATGCCGAGGATGGCGATGATGTCCTGCAGCGACTTGTAGGTCTGCAGGATGCGCTGCACGTCGCGCGCCACCTTGTAGTGCTCCTCGCCGACGATGCGCGGGTCGAGCGAGCGCGAGGTGGAGTCGAGCGGGTCCACCGCCGGGTAGATGCCCTTTTCGGAGATCGCGCGGTTCAGCACGGTCGTGGCATCCAGATGGGCGAACGAGGTCGCGGGCGCCGGGTCGGTCAAGTCGTCGGCCGGCACGTAGATCGCCTGCACCGAGGTGATGGAGCCCTTCTTGGTGGAGGTGATGCGTTCCTGCAGCGCGCCCATGTCGGTGGACAGTGTCGGCTGATAGCCCACCGCGGAGGGGATGCGGCCCAGCAGCGCGGACATCTCGGCGCCCGCCTGGGTGAAGCGGAAAATGTTGTCGATGAAGAACAGCACGTCCTGGCCTTCCTGGTCGCGGAAATACTCGGCCATCGTTACGCCGGAGAGGGCGACGCGGGCGCGCGCGCCCGGCGGCTCGTTCATCTGGCCATAGACCAGTGCCACCTTGGAGCCGGCGGTGTCGTTCTCGCCCAGCTTGATGACACCGGCATCGATCATTTCATGATATAGGTCGTTGCCTTCGCGGGTGCGCTCGCCGACGCCGGCGAACACCGACACGCCGCCATGGCCCTTGGCGATGTTGTTGATCAGTTCCTGGATGAGCACGGTCTTGCCCACGCCGGCGCCGCCGAACAGGCCGGTCTTGCCGCCCTTCTGATAGGGGGCGAGCAGGTCGATGACCTTGATGCCGGTGACGAGGATTTCCGCGGAGGCGGACTGTTCCTCGAAGGGCGGGGCATCGCGGTGGATCGGCATGCGGCCGACGGCCGGAACCGGGCCGCGCTCGTCGATCGGGTCGCCAACCACGTTGAGGATGCGCCCCAGCGTGCCCGGGCCGACCGGCACGGAGATCGCCGCCCCGGTGTCGGTGACCTCGGCGCCGCGGACCATGCCGTCGGTGGTGTCCATGGCGATGCAGCGCACGGTGCGCTCGCCGATTTCCTGCGCGACTTCCAGCACCAGGGTGCGCTCGCCGACCATGGTGGTGAGCGCGCTCTGGATGAAGGGAAGCTCACCCTCGAACTGCACGTCGACGACAGCGCCGAGGATTTGGGTCACGCGACCAGTGTTGTTGCTTGCCATGTGTCTCTACCTTAAACGGCTTCAGCGCCGGAGATGATCTCGATAAGTTCTTTGGTGATGTTCGCCTGCCGGGCGCGGTTGTAGCTCTGCGAGAGCTTCTTGATCATTTCACCGGCATTGCGGGTGGCGTTGTCCATCGCCGTCATCTGGCTGGCATAGAAGCCGGCATTGTTTTCCAACAACGCGGCGTAGATCTGCACCGCCAGGTTGCGCGGCAGCAGCCGGTCCAGCAGCGAGCCGTCATCGGGCTCGACCTCGTAGCCCTGCGCGTCGTCGGCGGCGTTGTCGTTGGCCTGGGACGGGGCGGCGGGGATCAGCGGCGAGGTCGTCACGGTCTGGGTCATCACCGACTGGAAGCGGTTGAACACCAGCGTGCAGACGTCGAACTGCCCGTCGCGGAACATCTGGATCAGGTCCTGGGCGATCGCCTCGGCGTCGGTGAATTCCAGCGTCTTCTTGCCGACGAAATTCTTCGTGCCGATGACCTTGTCGCCGAGATCGCGGCGGAGCGAATCATTGCCCTTGCGGCCGACGGCGAAAATTTTCACCGTCTTGCCCTGGCTTTCCAGCGCCTGCGCCTGGTTGCGGACAGAGCGGGCGACGTTCGAGTTGAACGCACCGGCGAGGCCGCGATCGGCGGTGACAGCCACGAGCAGATGCGTCTGCTGGCGGCCATTGCCGACCAGCAGCGCAGGCGCGCTCGGGTTTTTCGCTTCGGCGGCGGCCAGGGCCGCCATCATTTCGCCCATACGCTTGGCATAGGGACGGGAGGCCTCCGCCTGCGCCTGCGCGCGGCGCAGTTTGGCGGCGGCCACCATCTTCATCGCACTCGTGATCTTCTGCGTCGATTTGACGCTGCTGACCCGGTTGCGGAGGGTTTTCAGTGACGGCATGCGTCAGCCGAACGTGCGCAGCAGGTTTTCGATGAAGGCGATCAGGCTCTTCTCGGTCTCCGGCTTGATTTGCTGATCGTTGCGGATGGCCTCGACGATGCCCGGCTCACGCGCCTGGATCTCGGAGAGCAGGTGCGCCTCGAACTTGCCGACCTGGTCGACCGCCAGGTTGTCCAGATAGCCGCGGGTGCCGGCGAACACCGAGATCACCTGCTCCTCGACGGAGAGCGGCTGGTATTGCGGCTGCTTCAGCAGTTCCGTCAGGCGCGCGCCACGCGCCAGCAGCTTCTGCGTCGCCGGGTCGAGGTCGGAGGAGAACTGCGCGAAGGCCGCCATTTCGCGGTACTGCGCCAGTTCCAGCTTGATCTTGCCGGCGACCTGCTTCATCGCCTTGATCTGCGCGGCGGAGCCGACGCGCGAGACCGAGAGGCCGACATTCACCGCCGGGCGGATGCCCTTGAAGAACAGCTCGGTCTCCAGGAAGATCTGGCCGTCGGTGATCGAGATCACGTTGGTCGGAATGTAGGCGGACACGTCGCCGGCCTGGGTCTCGATGACGGGCAGGGCGGTCAGCGAACCGGCGCCCATGTCGTCCGACATCTTCGCCGCACGCTCGAGGAGACGCGAGTGCAGATAGAACACGTCGCCGGGATAGGCCTCGCGTCCCGGCGGACGGCGGAGCAGCAGCGACATCTGGCGATAGGCGACGGCCTGCTTGGAGAGGTCGTCATAGGCGATCAGCGCGTGCATCGCGTTGTCGCGGAAATATTCGCCCATGGCGCAGCCGGTATAGGGCGCCAGGTACTGCATCGGGGCCGGGTCGGAGGCGGTGGCGGCGACGACGATGGAGTATTCCATCACGCCCTGCTCTTCGAGCGTGCGCACCAGTTGCGCCACGGTGGAGCGCTTCTGGCCGACCGCAACATAGATGCAGTAGAGCTTCTTGCTCTCATCGCCCAGGGCGTTGATGGCCTTCTGGTTGATGATGGTGTCGATGATCACCGCGGTCTTGCCGGTCTGGCGGTCGCCGATGATCAGCTCGCGCTGGCCGCGGCCGATCGGGATCAGCACGTCGATCGACTTGATGCCGGTCTGCATCGGCTCATGCACCGACTTGCGCGGGATGATGCCCGGCGCCTTGGTCTCGACCAGGCGGCGTTCGGTGGAGACGATCGGGCCCTTGCCGTCGATCGGGTTGCCGAGCGCGTCGACGACGCGGCCGAGCAGGCCCTTGCCGACGGGGACGTCGACGATTTGGCCGGTGCGGGTGACGGTGTCGCCCTCGCGGATCCGCGTATCGTCGCCGAAAATCACCGCGCCGACATTGTCCTGCTGCAGGTTCAGGGCCATGCCCTTGATGCCGGCGCCGGGGAATTCCACCAGCTCGCCGGCCATCACGTTGGTCAGGCCGAAAATCCGTGCGATGCCATCGCCGACAGAGAGCACCTGGCCGGTCTCGGCCACGTTGGACTCAGTGTCGAAATTCGCGATCTGGCTCTTCAGAATTTCGGAGATTTCAGCTGGGCGGATCTCCATGTCAGGCAGCTCCCTTGAGAGAATAATTGAGCCGGTTAAGGCGAGACTTGAGGCTGGTGTCGAAGAGCTTGGCGCCGATTTTCAGCACCAGCCCGCCGAGCAGGCTCGGATCGGTGTGTTCACGCAGGTGCACATTGCCGTAGCCGGCCTCGGTGAGGCGGGCGCGCAGCTGATGGCGCTGCGTGTCGGACAGAGCGTGCGCGGAGGTGACGTCGGCGACGATCTCGCCGCGCTTGGTCGCCACATAGGCGGCGAAGCCGGCGATCAGAAACGGCAGGTCGCGCAGGCGGCGATTCGCGATCACCACGTTCACGTAATTGCGGATAATGGGCAGAAAGCCCTGAGCGGCCAGCGCCTGCGTCAGGACCGGGGCGGCCTTCGCCGCATCGGTCAGCGGGGTTTCGATCAAACGGCGCAGATCCGCGGATTCCTGGATCAGGCGGCCAAGTGCGGCCATCTGATCGACGACGTCATTCAGGATCTTCTGCTCGAACGCGAGCGCGTAAAGCGCTGCCGCGTAGCGACCGGATAATCCCGTTTCACCAGTACCCGTGTGATCGACCAATTATGCTGCTCGCTTGCTATTTTGCCGTGATTTAAGGCCCATCGGGCCATATCCGCCGGGCAGTAACATAGCGTTGCCGGGCCAGCAAGGCCGAAGCTGGGGCTGGGGGGCGATGTCGCGCCGGATCGCGTGGGGGCGGAGCAAGCGCAGGGAAGGCTACTTTTTGTGAACAAAAAGGAGCAAAAAAACTCTTTTTGCTCCTGGGCCATGGGCGTTGTCGCCGATAATGCCCATAGCCCAGCATAAAAGAAGTTTTTGCGCCGCTTTTTTCAAAAAGCGGCCGCTTTCCTATCTGGCACATTCCGGCATGGCAGAAATTTCGTACCGTACCTTGTCTTTGCGCCGGCATGGGCGGAAAAATGTCAGAGTCAGTAACGGAAATGCCCATGTCCCCCGATCAACAAGTCGCTCAGCTAGAGGGCGCCGGTCGCGTTTATTCCCACGCTGAGCGCATGCGCGTGGTGTTCGGCATTCTCACCTGCATGATGCTGGCGGCGCTCGACCAGACGGTGGTGCTGCCGGCGATCCCGCAAATGGCGGCGAACCTGCACGGCGCGGGGCATCTCTCCTGGGTGGTGTCCGCCTACCTGCTGACCGCCACGGCGACCACGCCGATCTACGGCAAATTATCCGACCAGCTGGGGCGGCGCGAGGTGCTGATCCCGGCGCTGGTATTTTTCTGCGTCGCCTCGGTGCTGTGCGCGCTGTCCTCCTCAGTGCTGATGCTGATCTTGGCGCGGGCCTTGCAAGGGATCGGCGGCGGCGCGCTGCTGGCGGTGAGCCAAGCGGCGGTGGCGGATGTGATCCCGCCGCGCGAACGCGGCAAATACCAGGCCTGGTTCTCCATGGTGTGGACGATCTCCTCGGTCGCCGGGCCGATCGCCGGCGGATTCGTCGCCCAGGCCTTAAGCTGGCGCTGGATTTTCTGGTTCAACGTGCCGCTGGCGCTGCTCGCCATGGGCTTCAGCGCGCGGGGGCTGGCCGGGCTGAAGCCCACCGGGCTGCGCAGCCGGATCGATTATTCCGGCGCGCTGCTGATGATGGCGGCGGTGGCGGCCGCTTTGTTCGGGCTGAGTACGGGCGGCGTGGATGTGCCGTGGCTGTCGGCGGAGGTGCTCGGCGTTTTCGCGCTCGCGGTCGTGATTCTCGCGGTGCTGGTGCTGCAGCAGAGGCAGGCGGAAGCGCCGCTTTTTCCCGGTGCGCTGCTGGTCAAGCCAGCTTTCCGGGCGCTTCTGGAAGTCTCCTTCGCCAATGCCGCCGCCATGTTCGGGGCGATTTTTCTGCTCCCGCTGATGCTGCAATGGCTCTACCACCAAGGGGCGAGCGCCTCCGGGCTTGAACTGGTACCATTTTTGTTCGGGAGCACGGCGGGGGCCTATGGGGCGGGGCAGATGCTGCGGCGCACCGGCCGTGGCCGTGTCATTCTGATGGCCGGCGTCGCCACCTCGGCGGCGGGATTCCTGGTCCTGGCGGTGGCGCCGGGGGCCGGAACTCTGTTCTATCCGATCAGCGTCTCCGCGCTGTTCGGCCTCGGCATCGGTTGCGTGATGCCCGTCTCGCTGGTGCAGGCGCAAAGCCTGGCGGCGCGGCGGGATATGGGAGCGGCAACGGGATTGCTGATGTTGATGCGCGCGATGGGCGGGGCGTTCGGCGCCACCTTGGTCGGCGCCTTGCTGGCGCTGGCGCATTCGAACCTGCACCAGGGCTTTCGCTACGGCTTTTGCGCCTGCGCCACGCTCCAGATCGTGGCGATGGTGATCGCCTGGCGGATGAAGGAAATGCCCCTGCGCAGTTCGCTGGAAGGCGCGACGGCGAGCGAGGCGTAGAAAGAAAGCAGCCGCTTTTTAAAAAAAGCGGCGCAAAAAATTTTTATTATGCTGGGCCATGGGCGTTGTCCGCGCCAACGCCCATGGCCCAGCGTAATAAAGTTTTTTTGCTACTTTTTGTTCACAAAAAATAGTCTTCCTTGTCTTACTCGTTGGCGGGATAGACGGCCATCAGTCGCTTCTGATGCTGCCACAGCGCCAGCAGCTTGAAGGCGCCGAGCGGGCGCAGGCCGCGCTTGCGGATCGTCGCACCGATGCGGAACGACTCGCCGTAATGGAAGAACTGCGCGGCATAGGCCTTGGCGATGGTCATTTGCGGGTCCCAGATATGGGTCGCTTCCGAGCCGCTGCCGTTCAACTCGATGATCTTGAAATTCTCGCCGGCTCGCAGATCCTCCAGCGATTCGTAGCGCAGGTCGATCCGCGAGAAGTGCAGGTCCGGCATATCCCTCGCGATCTCGTCGATGCGCGCGGTCAGTGCCGGGGTGACGATGTCCTGCCCGTCCTTGAAGGTCGAGCCGCGGCAATGGTTGCCGACGAAGACCAGCCGCACCGTCTCGCCGCGGGGCGGCACGCTGTCCGCCTTGGCGCCGATTTTCGGCAGGATCAGGTTGGAAACGGCGTTCAGCCGCGCATCGGCGGCGACCAGCTGGCGCACGGTGGAGGCGCCGTCGCCGGTCACGGTCGGGGGGAATTTCAGGGTCACCGAGGTGATGCGGCCGCTGGCCTCGCCGGGGTGGCGGATATAGAAAATTCCGGCCTCGCCCTCGAAGGGGACATAGGCCTGCAGCTGCAAGGCCGTGGCGCGGGGGAATTCGGCGAGATAGGCGGCCAGCTGCGTGTCGTCGCGGACGATGCGCACCCCCACGCCGTTGCAGCTCATGTCCGGCTTGGCGACCACCGGATATTCCAGCCCCGCTGTGGCCATCGCGGCGCGGGCCAGCGCCAGGTCGTTGCCGTCATTATGGCCCGAGGTGGTGACGGCGGCGAAGTTGGCGATCCATTGCCGGGCCGTGGGGCCGGCCTGGTCGAGAATGCCGTTCTTGGACTCGCCGCAGAGGCCGCCGGCATCGATGCGGGGATTGGCCAGCGTCGGCAGGGTGATGCTGCCATAGCGGATGGATTTCAGGATCCAGAAGGCGACCACGGGGGTGTAGAACAACCAGCCGGGCCAGAATTCAAAGAAGGAAACGGGGCTTTTGGCTTTGGAGAGGCCGGCCTGCCCGAAGAAGGAGCGCAGGTTGGTGCGGAGCGTTGTCTCGCTCATGAACTGGTCCTCTTATCGTAAATACGCGTGGCAAGCCGTCCCACCATCACTAACATTATAAGAAATATTGCAAGGCCTGCCCAGCGCCAAACGCCGAGATAATGCATCAGCAAGGTGCCGAGCCGCAGGCTGACGTAAAAGAGCCCGGACGTCCATACCAGCGTGGCGCCGATGGCGGCGGCCGCAAAGCGGCCGAGAGGCGCGTGCAGGAAGCCAAGCGTGGTATAGGTCGGCAGGCGCAGGCCGGGGACGAAGCGGCTGACCAGAACCAGGGAGATGATCCGCTGGCTGACCCAGTCGCGGCCGATATCGCGCCGCCGCTTGGGCACCATCCGCGCCGCCCAGGGATGGGAGGCGGACAGGCCGCCGAGCCCGTAAAGGCCGAGATCGCCCAGCACAATGCCCGCATAGAGCGAGCACAGCGCCAATGGCAGGGATAGCGCCCCGGTCGCCACCTGCATCGCGGCCAGGAGCGTTGCCGCGTCTTCCAGGATGAATGTGCCGATCACGATCGTCGCCGCCTGCAGCGGCTCGTTGCCGGAGGCTGCCGCGAGCAGCTCCGTGAATTCGGATGTGATCATATGGCTCCACATAGGGAAAACCGCGTCGCACCTCAAATCGGCGCGTCACCCCTCGCGGCCAGGGGGGAAACGGTGAAAGGGGCGGGGAGGGCTTGACACGAAGGGTTGCCTTGCGTCGGGGCGCGGGGCTCAGAGAGAGGAAAGCGGCCGCTTTTCGAGCCAAAGCGGCGCAAAAACTTTTGTTATGCTGGGCCGTGGGCGTTGTCGCCGACACAGCCCATGGCCCAGCATTAATAAAGTTTTTTTGCTTCTTTTTGTTCACAAAAAGAAGACTTCCCCTTCGCTTCCGGCTCTAGGTCCTGTCGCCGTCGTCGGCGGGCAGGGAGGCGAGATGGTCGGTCGAGGGGGCGATGATCAGGCACGAGGAACGGCGCGCGGCCAGGTCGTTGCAGGTCTCGTGCGCGGCCGTGAGGGTCAGGCCGGCCAGCTGCGCGGTCCACAGCGTGTGGCCGTGCCGTTGCAACCGGGCGATGCGGGCGACGCCGACGCCGTGCCGTCTTTGCACTGCGATCGCCTCGATGCGCGCGCTGACCATGAGTCTGTAGACGCCGAGCTGCGCGGTCCAGCCGCCAATGGCGCCGGGATGGCCATAACGCCCGGCGTCACGCGAAGCGGCCATGCGGACCGGAACGGCGGGCGTGGTGATGGGCGCGGCTGGCGCGGCGGCGGCAACGGCGAGATCCGGCGCGGTGCCGCGGTCGTCAAAGCCGTTGTTGAGCTGCATCGCCATCGCGGTGTAGCTGGTGCCCCAACTCGGCTCGTGCAGGGTGACGCCGATCAGGATCCGGCCGTCGTGGTCGGCCGTGGTCACGAGATTGTGCCGGGCGAGATCGGTATAGCCGGTCTTCATCCCGGTAGTGCCGGGATAGAGTTTCAGCATGCCATTGTTGCTGTAGATCGTGCGGCCCTCGAAATCGAAGCTTTCGACCTCGAAGAAATGCTGGTCTTCCGGGTCGTTGATGACGATATCCCGCGCCAGGATTCCGAGGTCGCGCGCCGTGGTCACCTGGTTCGGGTCGGGCAGGCCGGAGGGGTTGGCGAAATGGGTCTGCGCCATGCCGAGCGCCTGCGCGCGCAGGTTCATCATTTCCGCGATGCGCACGTCGGAGCCGCCGCCCAGATACTCGCCGAGCGCGGTTGCGGCGTCGTTGGCGGACATCGTGGTCATCGCCAGGATCGCCTGTTCCACGGTGATGGTGCTGCCGGGGCGCAGGCCGAGCTTCACCGGCTCGACCGAGGCGGCCTGCACGGAGACCGGGAGCGGTGTGTCCAGGGTCAGCCGGCCGTCGCGCAGCGCCTGGAAGGCGAGGTCGAGCGTCATCAGCTTGGTCAGGCTGGCGGGGTAGCGGGGAATGTCCGCCCCGCTCTCGGCGAGCACGCGGCCGCTGGCCGCGTCCATCACCAGCGAGCTCGGGCCGGGATAGGTCGGGCCGAAGCCGGCCGAAGGGGGGACTATCTCGGCCGCCGGCCGGTACCGCACATGATGGTAGTACGCGTGATGGTGGTACGCGTGATGGTGGTAAATGTGGTGATGGACGTCAGCGGTGGCGGGTCGCACAGTCAGCCAACTGGCCGCACAAAGGCCGAATAATGCTGCCAGCCTAGCGCCTCGCCTTTTCAACCCCGCCCCCATACACGCCATCCCGCGAAAAACTGCGTCGATCTAAACGTTCCGGACGTCTTGTGTCCAGCCAAAAATTGTTTACCGGCCGTAGAAAAGAACAGAAATTTTAAGGGGTTAAAAGGGGAGGCTGGCCGGGCGGCGAGGCGTGCGTGGCCGTCGGCCATGGCCTTCGCCGGGCGCTCCGAGTGCGGCTTGCAAAGACCACCATTTTCACAAACTCGTGTGGCCAGCAGCGGAATGTTTCAAAATCAAGAAGTGTTTGTGCGTCGCACAACAAACATATTGACCCCGAAACGCTATTTAAGCTATAGCAATTTTGCTGCACTGCGGCAAATGCCGTTTTCGCTCGCCTGGTTGGGGCTGTGCAGACCTTTTATGATCTTAAATGGGGAATAATAAGAGAATGAGCAGCACGAAATCGAAAGCCGCCTCCGAGGTCGCGACCACCTTCGAACACACGGCCGACGCCGCGAACAAAGGGTTCGACAAGACCCTGGTGACGATGAAGGAAGGCATGGAGCGGGCCGCCAAGGGGCTCGAGACCTCGCAAGTGAAGATCAAGGAAAATATGGAGAAAGCGATGAAAACGGCCGAGGAAATGATGGTGTTCAGCCAGGGCAACATGGAAGCGCTGATGAAGGCGGGCCAGATCTACGCTTCCGGCTTCCAGGATATTTCCAAGCATTTCGCCGCGTCCAGCAAGGCCTCGCTGGAAGAGACGGTGGCCTTCACGAAGTCCCTGATGGGCGTGAAATCGGTCAAGGAAGCGGTCGATCTGCAGACTGGCTTCGCCAAATCCTCGATCGAGAAGGCGGTGTCCGAGACCAACAAGCTGACCGATGCCAGCGTGAAGTTGGCCGAGCAGGTGGTCGCGCCGATCACCGCGCGTGTCACCCTGGCGGTCGAGACGTTCGGCAAGACGCGCTAAGGCCAGCGCGGGGCCGGCGGAGGCGCCCGGTCCCTCGTATTTTTTGCGACCGCCGGCTTTTTCGAGCGGCGGCGGCGAGGCTGGCTCCTGACGGGGCCGGCCTTTTTGCGTTCGGGGGCGGGGCATGCCGTCAATTTCTTGTTCATGCGGTGATGTTTTTCGGTCCAAGCGGAAAATCGCTCTTTCACATCGGCCAGAGCTTTCGATATGCTGGCTTATCGGAGAAGGGTCGATCCTGGGGTTATCCGGGGGTGGATCTATCCGGAGGGGGCTAGGCGCAGGCCCGATCGAGTTTCAGGATGCTGATGATGAGTGAGAACGACAAGCAGCGGGGAGGCGAAGGGCCGAATACCGGCGTGGTGGTCAAACCCCGCCCCAGGACCCGTAAGCCGACCATGTACAAGGTTCTGATGCTGAACGACGATTACACGCCGATGGAGTTCGTCGTGCATGTTCTCGAGCGCTTCTTCCAGAAATCCCGCGACCAGGCGACGCAGATCATGCTGCATGTGCACCGCCGCGGCGTCGGGGTGTGCGGCGTCTACACCTACGAGGTCGCGGAAACAAAAGTGACTCAGGTCATGGACCTGGCGCGGCAAAACCAGCACCCTCTGCAATGCACTATTGAGAAAGAATGACGCTGTAATGCCATAAAGCGTCCCTATGTTGCGTTTATAGGGGCTGGCGCCGTCCGGTCAGATCCCGAATGATGGCAACAAATGGCAATGACGCCGGCCGGGCAGGCACTTGTATCGCCCGGATATAAGAGCGCCGTTTATCGGCGTGAAGGAACGGTTTAAAGCTATGCTCTCTAGCAATCTTGAACAAACTCTGCACCGTGCTCTTTCATTGGCTGCCGATCGCAAGCATGAATATGCGACGCTCGAGCACCTGCTCCTTGGCTTGATCGACGATGCCGACGCCATCACGGTGCTGCGCGCCTGCGGGGTCGATATCGAGAAGATCAAGAAAGACCTCACCGAATTCCTCGACAAGGACCTCGCCGGGCTGGCCACTGACCGCGCCGGCGACCCGAAGCCGACCGCCGGCTTCCAGCGTGTCGTGCAGCGCGCCGCCATCCATGTGCAGTCCTCCGGCCGTGACGAGGTCACCGGGGCGAACGTGCTGGTGGCGTTGTTCAGCGAGCGCGAGAGCCATGCGGTATACTTCCTGCAACTGCAGGACATGACGCGGCTGGACGCGGTGAACTTCATCTCCCACGGCATCGCCAAGTCGCCGGGCAAGTCGGCGCCGCGCACGCCCACCGGGGCGGCCGAGCAGGAGCCGGACCGCGAGGAGAAGAGCACGCCCAAACGCGGCCAGGACGCGCTCACCACCTATTGCGTCAACCTCAACAAGAAGGCGGTGGCCGGGAAGATCGACCCGTTGATCGGCCGCGAGCAGGAGATCGAGCGGACCATCCAGATCCTCTGCCGCCGCACCAAGAACAACCCGCTCTATGTGGGTGATCCCGGCGTCGGCAAGACCGCGATCGCGGAAGGCCTGGCCAAGCGCATCGTCGATGGCGACGTGCCGGAAGTGCTGCTGAACGCGACGATCTTCGCGCTCGACATGGGCGCGCTGCTGGCCGGCACCCGCTACCGCGGCGATTTCGAGGAGCGGCTGAAGGCGGTGGTGACCGAGATGGAGAACTCGCCCGGCGCCATTCTGTTCATCGACGAAATCCACACGGTGATCGGCGCGGGTGCGACGTCCGGCGGGGCGATGGATGCCTCCAACCTGCTCAAGCCGGCTTTGGCGCAGGGCGCGCTGCGCTGCATCGGCTCGACCACCTACAAGGAATTCCGCAACTATTTCGAGAAGGACCGGGCGCTGGTCCGGCGCTTCCAGAAAATCGACGTCAACGAGCCGTCTGTCGAGGACGCGGTGAAGATCCTGCGCGGGCTGAAGGTCGCGTATGAGAAGCACCACAAGGTCCGCTACACCGACGACGCGATCCGCGGCGCCGTGGAACTGGCGGCGAAGTACATCAACGACCGCAAGCTGCCGGACAAGGCCATCGACGTCATCGACGAGGCCGGGGCGGCGCGCATGCTGCAGCCGGAATCCAAGCGCCGCAAGACCGTGACGCTCAAGGATGTCGAGGACATGGTGTCCAAGATCGCCCGCATCCCGCCCAAATCGGTCTCGGCCGACGACAAGGAGGTGCTGCGGACGCTGG
>NZ_DASXFO010000027.1:0-3148 GCF_036489515.1 Acidocella sp. | reverse complement strand
ATCCGCGATTCGGGACAACGCGTCGTCATCGACGGGCCATGCCTTTCGGCGTGTACCTTGCTGACGGGGATCATACCCAGGAACCGCGTTTGCGTCACCAGTCGCGCGGTGCTCGGCTTTCACGCTGCGTCTTATTATGACGACGCCTCGCGTGAGCTGGTGCCCACGCGGGCCGGCAGCCGCCTGGTGATGCGGATGTATCCAGCAGAAGTCCGGCACTGGATTGAACGCCATGGCGGGTTGACGCCGCATATGATCCAGATGCGCGGACGTGCGTTGACGTCGCTCTATCAAACTTGCCGTTAGTTTAGGCACCGGTCTGGGCACCGGCTCCGCCGGGGTGGTCAGTCGGCGCGGGCTCGTGCGAGTTGTCGGCGGCGTGGTTCCGGCCTATCTACACGTCATGTCCGAGACGGTCGTATCGCGCCCGCTGCCAAGGCCGCTACTGGTTGCGGCCGCCATAGCTGTCGTCATTCTCGGCGCCACGGTGGCGCTTTGGGCGCATTACGGAGCGGCAGTATTTTTTGAGACGATCCGCGCCGGCTTTATGGCGTGTTTCGGCTGACGGAAGTATGCCCGTGAACCCAAAGACCTCCCGTATTGCCCTGTTGCTGGGCGCGTTTCTGAGCGGCCTGGTGCTGTTTCTCGGCGCCATTTTCCTCGTCACCGGCCTTTCACCCTCACCGGGCGCGGGTGTCGCAGGCGTTGGCGGCCCGTTTCATCTGGTTGACCAGAATGGCAAGCCGTTTTCCGATCAGGACATGAAGGGAAAGCCCTACCTCGTCTTTTTCGGCTACACGCACTGCCCGGATATTTGTCCGACTACTCTGTTCGAAATGTCGCAGCTTTTCCGCAAACTCGGACCGGACGCCGGCCGGGCGGGGGCGCTGTTCATCACCGTTGACCCTGATCGCGACACCCAAGCGGTGATGAAGGCCTATCTGGCGAGCTTCGATCCGCATTTGCGCGGCCTAACCGGAGACCCGAAGGCGATAGAGCAGGCGCTCAAGGACTATCGCGTCTACGCACAAAAGGTGCCGGTTAAAGGCGGCGATTACTCGATGGACCACACCGCCATTGTCTATCTCATGGACAAGGACGGACATTTTGTCGCGCCTTTCAGCATGCAACGCACGGCCGACGCTGAAGCCGCGGAATTACGGCAATATCTTTAAGACGCGGCCGCCTGCCGCCTTTAATTCGCATCAAAACAAAAACTCAGAAATCGCGTAGTCTATGACCCGGCCAGCGGGGGCGACACCCTGGCTGGGCGGCTCGGGACGGAACCCTTTTAAGGCTTCCGATCCCGGGCTGTTCCCGCTTGCTCACTGATAGTGATGCGCCTGCTGGTGATGCGTCTGCGGCTTCAGAGATGCCGAGGCGCCCGCAACATGATTGCCGCCGGTCCGGCTGCTAGCCGAACGCTTCGCGGCGTTTCGCTAGCCTGTTCACGAGTCTTGGCCTTGGCGACTTCCTTGGCGAGCCGCGAGCTCTTCGCCAATCCATGTTCGGTCTTTTCCCAGAGTTGCGGGGCAAACAACAGCTGAAAGAGCGCGCGCCATGCCGCGAGTGAAAGCAGAAACCAGTATAGCGGCGTGAACACCAGGACCCACCCCTGTGCCAGAAGTCCACGGCGTTGCAAGCCAACGAGATCCAGCGCGACCGTTGAGGCATAACCGGCCAGCAAGGTCACGAAAAATACGGGGGCTTCGTGCCCCATGGCGGCGATGGCGGCGAGCGGCGGGCGCGCGATGAGATAGTAGCAAAGCGCCGCCATGAAGAGGGGATGGATCAGCGCCGCGAAAACATTGCAGGCAAGGAACAACTGGAAAGCCACGGCTCCCGCTGGCGAGAGTTCTCGCAGCAGCCGCGCCGGCCGGCGCATATGCACCAGCCAAGTCTGCATCCAGCCCTTGTACCAGCGCGTGCGTTGCTTGAGCCACGGGACGAATTGCGCGGGCGCTTCTTCGTACGTCGTCGACGGCAGAACCGCGGCGCGGTAGCCGAGCCGATGCAGACGGATCCCGAGATCGGCATCTTCTGTGACGTTATAAGGATCCCACCCGCCTGCCTGCCGGAGCGCAGCAGTGCGGAAATGGTTTGATGAACCGCCCAGCGGGAACGGCAGTTGCAGCGCGGCAAGGCCGGGCAACAACACATCGAATTGGCCGGCGTAATTGGCGGTGAACATTCGCACCAGCCAACTGTCGCCGCTATTGTCGATGCTCAGGGAGGCCTGCAGACAGGCGAGTCTTTCATCCGCGGCCCGAAATGCCGCGAACGGCGCGCCGGAGCTGATCGCGTTCCGGCGTGTCTTCAGCGTCGAACACGGCCGTGTAGGGGCCGCGCGCCAGCGGCAGCGCCACATTCAGCGCCTTCGGCTTGGTGCGTGGCCCTTCGGGCGGGGCGATGACGATCTCGAAAGGCGGTCCGAGGTCGAGCCGATCCAGTGCGCGCCGGGTTGTGCGGTCATCGGCCTCCAAGACGAATTTCACGTCGAGCTTCTCGATCGGATAATCGAGCGCGCGGATCGCGGCCACCAATTTGTCGACGACTTTCTCCTCACGATAGAGCGCGCAGATGATTGTGTAGATCGGCAGGTCACGGTCGGTCCCGCGCAGCGGCAGTTCCGGCGCCGATTGTTTGTACAGCACGCTCGACAAGCGCAATGCGGCCGCTGCCAGGAAAATCGCGCACAGCATAACCGAAAAGATGCCGATCGCGGCGGCGGGATAAAGTGCGAGGGTGGTCAAGACCAGTATCGCAATTGTCGCGATGGCGACGCCTTTGCCAACGTGCAGGGCCGCTGCGTTGGAAAACTGCGGTTGCCGGCGCCGGAGATCATAGGCAGCTCGCCGGCCGAGTGTAGCTTGTGCGTGCTGCGCGATGAAACGCTGCAGCCGATCGGACGAGGTCAGCCGAAACGAATTGATCCGTCGTTGTACCGGCCCGCGTGGGTCGGTGAGGCGGTGCGCCGCCCAGCAGCTTGGTGCGATGATCCAGACGATCCGCCCCGCTTCGCGTATTGGCATTAATCCGGCGGCTGCGGCCCGGATTAATTCAGCATCACTGAGCGGAACATCGGATCGTTTTAATGTATCCAGCCGGTCGTAGGAGGTACCCAGCGACGCAGCCAGCGCGTGAAGAT
>NZ_DASXFO010000023.1:0-6875 GCF_036489515.1 Acidocella sp. | reverse complement strand
AACTCTGGCGGAACCCGACCGCCGGCTCCTGGCCCGCGCCCTGGACCGCAAGGATGCCGTGGCGGTCACCGAGGTCGCCAGCCCGCTCACGCGCCAGCTCCTGGAGCTGTTGGATGCCACGGGGGCCAGCGCACGCGCGATCCCCGCTTTGCTGGCGATCGCTCTGCCGGAGGCGGCCAAAGACCAGGCGCGGCGGATCGCGGAGACCGTTGCGGTGCTGCGGCAGCGCCAGCCGGACCTGCAGATCACCGTCGATCCCGTGGAATTTCGCGGCTACCAGTATCATACCGGGTTGTGCATGACGCTGTTCGCCCTCGGCGAGCAGGCCGAGCTCGGCCGCGGCGGGCGGTATCTGTGCGGCGACACCGAGCCTGCCACCGGCATCACTTTGTATCCGGACACGATCGTCAGCGTGGCCCCCCCGCAGACGCTGCGCCCGCGCCTTTATCTGCCATATGGCACACCAGCGGCGACCGGCACGGAATGCCGGGCGCAAAACTACGCGACGGTCGCGGGGCTGGCACCGCATCCGGCGCCGCACGACGAGGCGGCGCGGCTCGGCTGCTCGCATATCTTTCAGAACGGGGCGATCCGCCCGCTAGAGCATGATTAGTCCATGATTAACCCAGCTCAATCATGCGCTGACACACCAAGGAAGGCTTCTTTTTGTGAAGAAAAAGAAGCAAAAAAACTTTGTCCATTTGGGCCCGTGCCGTTTCAACGCCACGGGCCCAAACGAGCAAAAATTTTTGCGCCGCTTTTTTAAAAAGCGGCCGCTTCGTCAGCTGCGATACGAACCGTTGATGTCGATATAGCCGTGGGTGAGGTCGCAGGTCCAAACCGTGGCGTGGCCGTGGCCGAGGCCGATATCGACCTGGATGTCGATTTCCCGCCCCTTCATATGCGCGACCACCGGGGTTTCGTCATAGCCGGGCACGACGCCGCCATTTTGCGCCATCCAGGTGCCGCCCACGGCGACGCCGAGCTTGTCGCGGTCCGCCGGTTCGCCGGCCTTGCCGACGGCCATGACGATGCGACCCCAATTTGCGTCCTCGCCGGCGATGGCGGTTTTCACCAGCGGGGAATTGGCGACGGCCATGGCGATGCGCCGGGCGGACGCATTGGAGACCGCGCCCTCCACCCTGATTTGCACAAGTTTCTGGGCTCCTTCGCCGTCGCGCACCACCAGCATCGCCAGTTCGTGCATCACCTCGTGCAAAGCGCGGCGGAAATCGGCGAGATGGCCGGGATCCTCGGTGGGGGCGTTGCCGGCCTGGCCGGTGGCGAACAGCAGCACCGTGTCCGAGGTCGAGGTGTCGGAATCGATGGTGATGCAGTTGAAGCTGTGTTCGACGCCCTTGCTCAGCATCGCCTGCAAGGCTGGGGCCGGAATGGCGGCGTCGGTGAAAATGAAGGCGAGCATGGTCGCCATGTCCGGCGCGATCATGCCGCTGCCCTTGGCGATGCCGGTGATCACCACGTCGGTTCCGCCGAGGCGGGCGGTGCGCGTCGCGGCCTTGGGGAACGTGTCGGTGGTCATGATCGCGCGCGCGGCCTCTTCGAGGCGGTCGGCGGCGAGATTATCGTTCAGTTCGTCCAGCACGGCGACGATTTTCTGCGCGGGCAGGGGCTCGCCGATGACGCCGGTGGAGGCGAGAAAAACCTGTCCGGGCTCGGTCTTGAGCGTGGCGGCGGCCGCATGGGCGGTGGTCTCGACCGCGCGGATGCCGGCGATACCATTGAAAACATTGGCGTTTCCGGCATTGACGACGAGGCCGCGGGCGAGTCCGCTCTCGAGGGCTTCGCGGCACCAGGTGACCGGCGCGCCGGGGCAGAGATTCTTCGTGAAAACGCCGGCGACGGTCGTGCCCTCGGCGAATTCCGCGAGCAGCACGTCCGCCCGGCCCTTGTAGCGGATACCCGCCGCGGCCGTGGCCAGGCGCACTCCGGCCACCGGAAGCAGTTCAGGAAGCGGCCGGGCCAGCGGCGAGACGGGTATCTTCGACATTAGTTGGCGGCCGGAGCGGCCGGTGCCCCTTGGGTGCCGTCCGGGTTATTGATCTTGATTGTCACTTTGGCGCGCGCCGCGGCCAGGGTCGACTGGATGGCGTTGTCGGCCAGGGTCTGACGGATCTGGTCCTCGACATTGGCCAAAGCCGGGGCCGGCTGGGTGCGCTTGCCTTCGACCAGGATCACATGCCAGCCGAACTGCGACTGCACCGGCGTCTTGGTGTACTGGCCGGGCTGCAGCGCGAAGGCGGCGTCGGCGAAAGACGGAACCATCTGATCCTTGGTGAACCAGCCGAGCTCGCCGCCATTCTTGGCGCCGGGGTCGATGCTGTCCTTCTCCGCCAGGGCGGCGAAATTGGCGCCATGGTTGAGCTGGTCGATGATCGCCTCGGCCTCGGCCTGGGTCTTCACCAGGATGTGGCGGGCATCAACCTCTTCGGGACCCGGCTTGTTGGCATAGTCCTTGTTGTATTCGGCCTGCACGGCGGCGGGGGTCACGGCGCTGGAAACGCGCTGCTGCATATAGGCGTTTTCCAGGCTGACATTGGCGGCCTGCGCCATCGCGGCGGCGACGGCGGGCTGCTTATCCAGGCGCTCCTGGCGTGCGACCACGAGCAGGGCGTCGCGGTCGATCTGCTGGGTGACCAGCAGCGGGAAGAGTTGGGCAGGCGGCATCTGCTGCAACTGCTGCGGAGCGTTCTGCGCGGCCTGCTGGATGTCGCTCAGATGGATCTGCATGCCGTTGACGGTGGCGACCACCGGGTCGGGCTGGGCCTGGCCCGCGGCGGGCGTAGCGGCGATAGCGGCGGGCGCAATCAGGCCGGCGGCCAAAGCGAGAACGGAGAGCGAGGTGAGACGCATAAAGCCGGAACCCTTCCTGTGTTTTGTCGATCCTATGAGCTAACTGGCGTGCTGGAGCAAGGTTTGACCACCCGCAGGGCGGCGCTTATGTGAACGCGGAGACGACTTATAGTAAGGTACGCGGTGTCCGCCCCGCTGCACCAGGAAGATAGAATGTTCGCAAGCCTCGCCCGAGCCGTTTTTGGTACCAGTAATGACCGCGCCTTGAAAGGTTTTCGGCGCCAAGTGAGCGCGATTGCCGCCTGGGAACCGAAATTGGCGGCGCTCGACGATGCGGCGCTGCGGGACCAGACCACGAAATTCAAGGCGCGCCTGGAAGCGGGCGAAACGCTCGACGATCTGCTGGAAGAAGCCTTCGCCACGGTGCGCGAAGGGGCCAAGCGGGCGCTCGGCATGCGGCATTTCGACGTGCAGATGATCGGCGGCATGGTGCTGCATTCCGGCCGGATCGCGGAGATGAAGACCGGCGAGGGCAAGACCCTGGTGGCGACGCTGGCGGTGTATCTCAACGCGCTCACCGGCAAGGGCGTGCACGTGGTGACCGTGAACGACTACCTGGCCCGGCGCGACGCGGAATGGATGAGCCAGCTCTACGGGTTCCTCGGCCTGACCACCGGGATCATCGTGCATGGGCTGGACGATCCACAGCGCCGCGCCGCCTATGAGGCGGATATCACCTACGGCACCAACAACGAATTCGGCTTCGACTATCTGCGCGACAACATGAAATACCGGCTCGAGGACATGGTCCAGCGGCCGTTCAATTTCGCGATCGTCGACGAGGTGGACAGCATCCTGGTCGACGAGGCGCGCACGCCGCTGATCATTTCCGGTCCCTCCGACGAGCCGACCGACCTTTACGCCAAGGTGGACGGCGTGGTGGCGGCGCTGGTGGCGCGGGGGCAGGCCGAGGACGGTTCGAACCAGTTCTTTGACAAGGACGAGAAGGCGCGCGCCTCGATCCTGACCGATCTCGGTTCCGAGACGGTGGAGCAGATGCTGCGCGAGGCCGGGTTGCTGACCGAAGGCAATCTGTACGATATTTTCAACATCTCCCTGGTGCACCACGTGCAGCAGAGCCTGCGGGCGCGGGTGCTGTACACGCGCGACGTCGATTACATCGTGCGCGACGGCAAGGTGGTGATCATCGACGAGTTCACCGGGCGCATGATGGAAGGCCGCCGCTATTCGGACGGCCTGCACCAGGCGCTGGAGGCCAAGGAGCAGGTGACGGTGGAGCGCGAGAACCAGACGCTCGCCTCGATCACCTTCCAGAACTATTTCCGCCTGTTCCCCAAGCTCGCCGGCATGACCGGCACGGCGATGACCGAGGCCGACGAGTTCGAGCAGATCTACAAGCTCGAAGTGGTGGAAATTCCCACCAACGTGCCGGTGGCGCGCACGGACCAGGACGACGAAGTCTACCGCAGCGCGGCGGAAAAATACGAGGCGGTGGCGAAGCTGATCGAGGAATGCCGGGAGCGCGGCCAGCCGGTGCTGGTGGGCACCACCAGCATCGAGAAGAGCGAGATCATCTCCGCGCTGCTGAACAAAAAGAAGATCCAGCACAACGTGCTGAACGCGCGCTTCCATGAGCAGGAAGCCAAGATCGTCGCGCAGGCGGGTGCGCCGGGGGCGATCACCATCGCCACCAACATGGCCGGCCGCGGCACCGACATCAAGCTCGGCGGCAATTACGAGATGCGCGTGCAACTGGAGCCGGATGTCGACCCGGAACAGATCCGCGCCGAGATCGCGGCCAACCATGACGCCGTGAAAGCGGCGGGCGGGCTGTTCGTGATCGGCACCGAGCGGCACGAGAGCCGGCGCATTGACAACCAGCTGCGCGGCCGCTCCGGCCGCCAGGGCGACCCGGGCGGTTCGCGCTTCTTCCTGTCGCTGGAAGACGACCTGATGCGGATTTTCGGCTCCGACCGGATGGGCGGCATGCTGCAGCGCTTAGGCCTGCAGGAGGGCGAGGCGATCGTCCATCCCTGGATCAACAAGGCGCTGGAGAAGGCGCAGAAGAAGGTCGAGACGCGCAATTTCGACATGCGCAAGAACGTGCTGAAATACGACGACGTGATGAACGACCAGCGCAAGGAGGTGTATGCCCAGCGCCGCGAGTTCATGGCCACGGAATCGGTCTCCGCCGTGGTGGCGGAGATGCGGGAGGATGTGCTCGCGCATCTGGTGGCGACGCGCATCCCCGAGAAGGCGTTCGCCGAGCAGTGGCAGAGCGCGGAGCTGGCCGAGGACATCAAGCGCCTGCTGGGGCTGGATCTACCGCTCGCTGACTGGGCGGCGGAAGAAGGGATGGACGAGACCGGCATCCGCGAGCGGATCGTCGCGGCGGCGGAGGCCGCGGCCGCGGCCAAGGCCACGCAATTCGGGGCGGAGCTTAACAATTACATCGAGAAATCGGTGCTGCTGCAGACGCTCGACCATGTCTGGAAGGAGCATCTGCTGGCGCTGGATTATCTGCGCCAGGGCATCGGCCTGCGCTCCTACGGGCAGCGCGACCCTCTCAATGAGTACAAGCGCGAGGCGTTCGCGCTGTTCAACGGGCTGCTGGACGAGCTGCGCCAGCGGGTGACGAACGTGCTGGCGCATGTGACCGTGGGCGAGGCGCCGCCGCCCACACCGCCGGCCCCGGCGGTGGAAAGCCACCCCTTGCCGGGCGGCATGACCGGCGCGCTGGCCCTGGCCGAGCCGGTGGTGCAGGCGGCCACCCTCGATCAGGGCTTCTCGGCGAGCCAGGTGGACCCGGCGCGGCCGGAAACCTGGGCGGCGACCCCGCGCAATGCCGCTTGCCCCTGCGGTTCGGGCAAGAAATTCAAGTACTGCCACGGCCGGGTCGCATAACGTTTGTTTTCAATGGGTTAGCCCGCAGAAACGCCTCGTTTTTGCCTAGACACTGCCTAGTGGCAAGCCCCCAATGAGTGGTCCAATTCATATGTAGTTAATTTGGTGATTTGAGGCTGGATTTATTGGGGCGGGCAGCGCCGCCATTCAAAGCGGCTGGCGGCGCTGGCCACAATAAAACCTCTGGTGCTGGTGGCCTGTAACCAATCGATGAGTGTGGCCGGCGCGTGTTGTAGTGGCCACGCCAGGCTTCGATCAGCACCTTTGCCTCCTGCAGTGTGTAGAAGATCTCGCCATTCAGGAATTCATCCCGCAATCGGGCATTGAAACTTTCAATGTAGCCGTTTTCCCAGGGGCTGCCAGGCGTGATATAAGCCGTCTGAGCGCCCACGGCGGTGATCCAAGCCTGCACCGCCTTGGCGATGAACTCAGGGCCGTTATCTGACCTGATATGTGTCGGCACGCCGCGCAGGATGAACAGGTCGGAGAGCACATCGATGACGTCGGTCGAATTCAGGCGCCGGGATACCCGGATCGCCAGAGCTTCTCGGGTAAATTCGTCAACGATGTTCAGCATCCGGATCTTGCGCCCGTCATGCGTGCGGTCCTCGACAAAATCATAGGCCCAGACATGGTTAGGCCGCTCCGCCCGGAGGTGGATGCACGAACCGTCATTCAACCATAAACGTGAACGTTTTGGCTGCTTTTGTGGAACCTTGAGGCCCTCGCTGCGCCAGATCCGTTCGACCCGTTTCTTGTTCACAAGCCAGCCCGCGTCCCGCAGCATGATCGTGATGCGCCGGTATCCGTAGCGGCCAAATTCTCGCGCCAACGCGATGATGTCCGCTGTCAGCGCCGCTTCATCATCAGCCGTTTGGGGCGCCCCGCGCTGTGTCGCCCGATGTTGACCCAGCACTCGGCAGGCAAACCGTTCCGAGACGCCGAGCGTCTCAACAACGCGTTTCACGCAATCCCGGCGGCGCGCCGGGCTTAGTAGTTTCCCGAGGCGGCTTCCTTCAAAACAAGCTTCTCCAGCGTCAGGTCAGACACCGCACGCCGCAGCCGGGTGTTCTCTGCCTCCAGCTCCTTCAGCCGCTTCACCTGATCGACCTTCAGCCCGCCATACTCCTGGCGCCACC
>NZ_DASXFO010000006.1:0-37787 GCF_036489515.1 Acidocella sp. | reverse complement strand
GTGATCTGCGAGATCATGAACGATGACGGCACCATGGCCCGTCTGCCGGACCTGGTGGCCTTCGCGCAGCGGCACAATCTGAAGCTCGGCACCATCGCCGATCTGATCGGGCATCGCCGCCGCACCGAGCGGCTGGTCAAGCGTGGCGAGCAGGGCATGGTGCCCGGCCCGCAGGGCGGGCTGTGGCGCATGGTTGCCTATCAGAGCAAGGTCGACGGCGTCGAGCACGTGGCCTTGGTGAAGGGCGACATTTCCGGCGACGCGCCGGTGCTGGTGCGCATGCACGCGGTCGACACGATCAGCGACCTGCTGGGCGGCCAACATGTGGACAGCCTGCACGGCGCCTTCGCGCAGATCGCCGCGGCGGATCGCGGTGTGGTGGTGCTGATCCGCGAAAACCGTCCGGGCGCCGTCTCCGAGCGCATCCGCGATTTGGTCGCCGGCAAGCGCGCGGAGCCGGCTTTGCGCGATTACGGCATCGGCGCGCAGATCCTGCTCGACCTCGGCGTGAAGGACATGATCCTGCTCTCCAACCACAAGCGCACGATTATCGGCCTGGAAGGCTACGGGCTGAACGTGGTCGAGCAACGCGGGATCGAAGGGGTGGCCGGCTGATGAGCACCGCCGACGCCCCGCTTCCCCAGGCCCCGCATGTGCCGGGTGCGGCCCCGCGAATCCTCGTCATCAGCGCGCCCTACTATAAGCAGGTGGTGGACGGCATGATGGCCGCCGCGCGCGAGATTCTCGCGCAGGTCAATGCCGACATCACGATCGTTGAGGTCGCCGGCGCCTTCGAGCTGCCGCAGGCGCTCGCCATTGCCGCGAAGAGCGGCGCAAAAAAGTTTGACGGCTATATCGCGCTCGGCTGTGTCGTGCGCGGCGAGACCGATCATTACGAGTTCATCTGCGGCTCCGCCATGGACGGGCTGATGCGGGTCGCGACCGAGCACGCACTCTGCCTCGGCACCGCGCTGCTGACCGTGGACACGCTGGTCCAGGCGCTGGCGCGCAGCGCCGAGACCGGCGCCAATAAAGGTGCCGAGGCGGCGGTGGCCTGCCTCAAGCAGATCGTCCTGGCGCGGAGCCTGGCGCAGTGAGCGGGCGGCCGAGGACGCTCGCCCGCGTCGCCGCCGTGCAGGCCCTTTACCAGGCCGAACAGGGCAACACGAGCCCGGAGACGGTGATTGACCAGTTCGTGCGCCACCGCATCGGCGGTCTTCCCGCCGGCGGGCTGGAGGAGGGCAACGTGCCGGAGGCGCATGTGCCGCTGTTCACGCGCATCGTCCGCACCGCGACGATGCAGCAGGACATCATCGATGGTATGCTGATCGCCGCCTTGCCGGAGGCCTGGCCGCTCGCACGGCTCGACCCGGTACTGCGCGCGCTGATGCGCGCGGGCGGTGCGGAATTGTGGATGAGCGACGGTCCGCCGGTGAAAGTCGTCATCAACGAATACATGGACGTGGCGCACGGTTTCTTCACCGGCGACGAACCGCGCATGGCCAATGGCGTGCTCGACCGTCTGGCGCATCTGCTGCGCCCGGCGGAATTCGAGAGCAGAGCATGAGTGCTTTACATCAATCATGCTCTGACCATTTTTATCCGAGCAATTGCATGCGTTTAGCTGGAATCTTGCGATTCCAGCTAAACGCATATTGCTCTCGCTGATGTCGGACGAATTCTCCCGCATCGCCCGGTATTTCGCGCCGCTGGCGGGGGAGGAAGGGCTCGGCCTCGCCAACGACGCCGCGGTGTTGAAGCCGCCGCCGGGGCGCGAACTGGTGTTGACCGTGGATCAGATGCTGGAGGGGGTGCATTTCCTCTCCGGCGACGACCCGGCGCTGATCGCGCGCAAATTGCTGCGGCGGAACTTGTCCGACCTCGCGGCCATGGGCGCGGTGCCGATGGGCTATCTGCTCACCACCGCGCTGCCGGCGGGGCTTCCGGAAGCCTGGCTCGCCGGTTTCGCCGCCGGGTTGGCGGAGGACCAGAAACTCTACGGCATCAGCCTGTATGGCGGCGACAGCTCCTCGGCGCGGCGGGATATTTCGCTCTCCGCCACGCTGCTCGGCCATGTCGCGCCGGGGACGGCGCTCAGCCGCGGCGGTGCGCAGCCTGGAGACGAAATCTGGGTGACGGGGACGATCGGCGATGCGTCCTTGGGGCTGAAGGCGCGTTTCGGTGAACTGACCGACCCGACCGGCTACCTGACGCAGCGCTCGCTGCTGCCCGAGCCGCGAGTCGGCTTGGCGCTAGCCGGCATCGTCTCCGCGGCGATCGACGTCTCCGACGGGCTGCTGCAGGACCTTGGCCATATCTGCAGGGTCTCTGGAGTCGGCGCGGTGATCGCGGCGGAGGCCGTGCCGGTCTCACCCCAGGCCGCCGCGTTCGGTGCGGACATGCTGGAAGCGCGGCTCACGGACGGCGATGATTACGAGCTGGTGGTCACCGTGCCGCCGAAACACGCGGGCGCCCTCAAATCCGCCTGCGGGGCGCTGCCGATCACCCGCATCGGCCACATCGTCGCAGGCGTTGGCGTCGAGGTCCACAACGAAGCAGGCAAGACGCTGCGCTTCGGCAAGGCTGGCTGGCAGCATTTTTAAGGCAAGGAAGTAGCAAGTACCTACTTTTTGTGAACAAAAAGTAGCAAAAAAACTTTGTTCTGCTGGGTCATGGGCGTTGTCGGCGACGCAGCCTATGGCCCAGCGTAACAAAAATTTTTGCGCCGCTTTTTTTAAAAAGCGGCTACTTCCTTCGCTTAACAGAAAAACCCCTGCGCATGATGCGTCAGGGGTTTTTTCGAAGCCGTGGGGCGGATCTTCCGGTGAAATCCGCCAGGCAATTACTTGATCTTGGCTTCCTTGAACGGGACGTGCTTGCGCACCACCGGGTCGTACTTGTTGAGTTCGAGCTTGGTGGTCTGCGCACGGGCATTCTTCTTGGTCACATAGAAGTAGCCGGTGTCCGCGGTGGAAATGAGCTTGATTTGAACGACGTTCGATTTGGCCATGATTTCAGAATCTCCAGAAGCCCGCCCTATGAAGCAAAGCGGGTCGTTTCGTCAAGGGTTAAGGCAGGAGCGCCGCCTGGTAAGCGGCGGGGTGGGTGAGCAGGAAGGCGGCGGTGCTCATGTCGAGATCGCTGCCGATCGCGGCCGGGCAATGGTCGCGCACGTTGATGATGCTGTCGACCGGCGCCGGGGCCCGCACGGCGCGGGACGCGGCCAGAGCCGGGGCCATCAGGTTGCGGCCTTTGGCCAGGGCAGAGAGCTGCTCGTTCAGGGCCGGTTCGCCCAGGCTGGTGCAGACCTGCGGCATGACGCCCAGCGTCTGCAACGGCCAGCCGCCGGGGGCCAGCACGCGACTCCAGGTCACGTACAGCTCGCCGCCATCGGGCAGGCTGGTGACGGTCTGGACCAGGCCCTTGCCGAGGGTCGACGAACCGATCACCACGGCGCGATGGTCATCGGACAGGGCGCCGGAGAGAATTTCCGAGGCGCTGGCGGTCTGCCCGTCCACCAGCACCGCGAGGTTGATGCCGCCGGTCAGGTCCGAGCCTTCGGCGCGGAACACCTGGTCCGCATCCGGGTCGCGCCCGGCGGCCTCGGCGATAGGGCCGGAGGACAACAGTGAATCGGCGACCAGTACGGCCTGGCGCAGCACCCCGCCGCGATTGCCGCGCAGATCGAGCACCAGCCCGGTCGGCGCCGGGTTTGCCGCCATCAGCGAGGCCACCAGGGTGGAAAACTGGTCGCCCGTGCCTTCGTTGAAGCCGGTGATCTTCAGCGCCGCGATGCCGGGTGCGGGCGAGGGCTCGGAGAACACGGTCTGCGGCGGGATGTAGGCGCGGGTGAGCGTGATGTCCTGCGCCGTGCCGCCGCCGGCCAGGTCCACCGTACGCAGCGTGACGTCGCTGCCGTGGATGCCTGGCATCGCGTTGTTCAGCCGTGAGACTTCGGAAGGATAGACGGAGCGGCCGTCGACCTGCAGCACCGTCATGCCCGCCGTGAGGCCGGCATTCTCCGCCGGGCTGTCGGCGGCGACGGCCCCGATGGTCACGGATCGGCCATGCGCCGCGAACGTCACGCCGGTGCCGGCGAGGCCGGTGATCATCAGCTGGTCCTGGGCGGCCTGCAGCGGCGGTTCATAGCGTGAATACGGGTCGAAATGATTGAACAGTTCGTCGAAGAAACTGCTGATCAGCCCCTGGGTGCCGGCCTGCCGCAAGGCCGGAGAGACGGCATAGGCCGCCGCCGCCACGGTCGCCGCCGCCTGGCCCCAGCCTTGCGCATCGGTGGCCGGCGGGGCGGGCACGGCGATGATCATCCGATTCGGGCCATAGAGCAGGATCTGGTGCCCCTGCAGCTGCGTCGTCATGTCCGGATCCAGGGCGGCGAGGCCGTTCAGCCCCCAGATCGTCATCTGCGGAATGGACAAAGCTTGCAGAGAGCGCGGCTCGATATAGGCGAGCGCCGCCCCCCAGACCGAACCGGCCATGGCGGTGTCGAAGGCGGCATCGGCGGTCGCGGCCGGCTGTGCCCAGGCACCGAACGGCAACAGGGTCAGCAGTATGAAAATCCAGGCGGGACGGGTCACCTGCGGCGTTTCGACTTGTGCTTTGCGGGGGACTTCCGGGTGGAACTGGGGCCACGGCTATAGGCGCCGGGCACGCCGTCGGCGGGGCTGAACAGCAGCCCGCCGGTCACCGGCCGGGCCTCGAGCAGCCGCACGTCCAGAACCTGCGCCAGCTGATAGGTCTTGCGGCTGCGCTTGCCGATGAGACTCTGGCCCGCTTCATCATGCATCCAGAAATCGTCCGGCAAATTCGCCATGCTCAAAAACCCACTCGCGCCACTCTCTGGTAAAGTGACGAAAAGTCCGAACTTCGTCACCCCGGAAACCCGGGCGGAAAATACTTCTCCCACACGGTGTTGCAAAAAGAGCGCAAGGTAGCGGTCGGTGGAATCGCGCTCGGCCAGGGTGGCGCGCCGCTCGGTGGCGGTGATCAGTGCCGCGGTGTCCTCGAATTGCCGCATATCTTCCTCGCTCAGCCCATCCGCCCCCAGCTTCAGCCCGGAGATCAGCGCACGGTGCACCAGCAGGTCGGCATAACGGCGGATCGGCGAGGTGAAATGCGCGTATTTGGTCAAAGCCAGGCCGAAATGGCCGATATTTTCCGCGCCGTATTCCGCCTGGCTCTGGCTGCGCAGCACGGTTTCGTTCACCAGGGAGGATTTGTCGGTGCCGGCGACAAGCTTCAAAACCCGGTCGAGGTCGCGCGGGTGCAGCTGGTCGCCCGGTTGTAGGGAAATATCCAAGGTCGCGAGAAAGCTGCGCAGATTGTCGAGCTTCTCCGGGCTGGGCGGGGCATGCACGCGGTACATGCATGGCAGGTTCCTGCGTTCGAGTTCCTCGGCGGCGCAGACATTGGCGAGGATCATGAACTCCTCAATCAGCCGGTGGCTGTCGAGTCGGTCGCGCGGCGATACGCTTTTCACCTGGCCGTCCGCATCGAGCTCGACCTTGCGCTCCGGCAGGTCAAGATCCAGCGTGCCGCGCTCCAGCCGCGCCTGGGAGAGGGCGGCATGCGCGGCATAGAGATGCGCGTGCTGGGTCGGGTCGGCCTCGAACTCCGCCTGGACCTGCTCATAGGTCTTGCGCGCCGCCGAGCGCATCAGCCCACGGCCGAATCGGTGCGACTGTTTCTGGCCGTGCACGTTGATCTGCATCTCCACGAACAGGCAGCCGCGATCCTCAGCCGGCTTGAGCGAGCACCAGCCGTTGGAGAGCGCCTCGGGCAGCATCGGCACCACGCGGTCGGGGAAATAGCAGGAATTGCCGCGCTCCCGGGCGGCGCGGTCGAGCGCCGAGCCGGGCCGGACGTAATGCCCGACATCGGCGATGGCGACGATCAGCCGGTAGCCGCCGGCGGTGGGTTCGGCGAACACCGCGTCGTCGAAATCGCGCGCGTCGGCGCCGTCGATGGTGATCAGCGGCACCTCGCGCAGATCCATGCGCTTGGCCAAAGGCGCGGACTTGGCTTTAGCCGCCTCTTTCAGTGCTGCTTCGGGAAAGTCCATGGGGATGCCGTGCGTGGCGATGGCGATCAGGCTGACCGAGCGCGCATCGGTGGCAAGGCCCAGACGCTCGGTGATGCGCGCCGGCTTCGGCCCGAACGCCTTGCCGGGCAGCGGCTCGGCGCGGACGATCTCGTTGTCGAACGCGCCCATGGTCTCGTCGGGCGGGACCATCCATTCCGCTTTCTGCCGCCGGTCGGTGGGCTCGATCCGCCCGCCATGCGGGTGGGGGTGGAACACGCCGACGATGCTGCCGGCCTGCTCGGCCAGGCGTTTCAACGTCCGGCCCTCGTATTTGTCGGCGCCGATCGGCTTCAGCCGTGCCAGGACTCGCGCGCCGGGGGCCAACGCCGCCTGGCCGCGCGCCTCGGCGTGCATGAAAATCACCGGCGGACGGCCCGGACCGTCCCACGCCACTGGCCGGGCCAAAGCCTCGCCGTCGCGATCGATGCCGGTGACCTCCACCACCGCCGTCTCCGGCAGGCGTCCGGCCTCGCGGTAGCGCTTGCGCCCGGCCAGCTCCAGCACGCCGTCCGAGGCCAGGGTCTTCATCAGCTCGCGCAGGCCTTTTTTGTCGTCCGGGCCGACACCGAAAGCACGGGCGATCTCGCGCATGCCGATCTTCTGCTCCGCCGCGGCGAGATAGGCTTTGACCTGCTCCCTGGTCGGCAGGCCGCGCGGCGCTTTGGCCGGTGGTGCGGCCTTGGCGGCTTTCACTTGGGTTTCAGGCTGCAGTTTCGGCTTTTTATGCACGGTCTTCATGCGAGCAGTATGGCGGCAGAGCGGACGCGCCACCATAGAGGGGCGACGAAATCACGCGTGCGAGATGATGGTTGACGCCGGAGCGGCCCGCCGCTAGAGGGCGCACTCGTTGCCGGGAACGTGGACAGGCGGTGGTCGCCTGCGCCCGCGTGTTCTGTTTCGTAGAAATGCGGAGCAGGGCGCGACTACTGGCGTATTTCAACAAGAAGGATACGCGCCGTGACCAAGCGCACTGAAAGCAAGTATAAGATTAACCGCCGTCTCGGCGTAAACCTGTGGGGCCGCGCCAAGTCGCCGGTCAACAAGCGGGAATATGGCCCGGGCCAGCATGGCCAGCGCCGCAAGAAGCCGTCCGACTACGGCGTGCAGCTCATGGCCAAGCAGAAGCTCAAGGGCTATTACGGCAACATTTCCGAAAAGTCCTTCTACAAGTACTACGAGGAAGCCGTGCGCCGTAAGGGCGACACCTCGGAGAACCTCATCGAGATTCTCGAGCGCCGCCTGGATGCGGTCGTGTACCGCCTGAAATTCGCCGTCACCCCGTTCGCGGCGCGGCAGTTCGTCAGCCACGGCCACGTCACGGTCAACGGCCAGCGCGTCAACATCCCGTCCTATCTGGTCAAGGATAACGACGTGATCGAGGTGCGTGAGAAATCCAAGCAGCTCGCCGTGGTGCTGGACGCCGCTCAGGCGGCCGAGCGCGACGTGCCGGAATACATGGAAGTCGACCACCGCGCGATGAAGGGCAAGTATCTGCGCGCGCCGAAGCTGGCTGACGTGCCGTTCCCGGTGCAGATGGACCCGAACCTGGTGGTGGAATACTACTCCCGCTGATTTTTTCGGCCCACCTGGCTTTTTTGGCAGCGGCGCTCCTTCGGGGGCGCCGTTGTCGTTTGGAGGGTAGGGAAGGCTACTTTTTGTGAACAAAAAGTTGCAAAAAAACTTCTATAATCTGGGGCATGGGCGTTGTCGCTGACACCGCCCGCGACAGGCTGTTACCGGCCGGATATTCCTTTGTTACAAATCCTTGTTATCTGTGGTGTTAGGATTAACAGGAGTTTTCCATGCGCCGTACTACGATGTTCGCTCTGCTTGGCGTGGCCCTGCCCGGGATCGCCGTGGCACAGACCGCAACGCCCTCCAGCACCGCGCCGTCCAGCACGACGCCCCCCAGCGCCATGACCCAGCCGCAGGGCGGCATGGGCATGCACCATCATCATCACGATCGCTGCTGGCACCATGCACGCTGGGCGATGAAGAGATTTCATAAGAAATTCGACGCCGCCAATACCACCCATGACGGTCATCTGACCCTGGCCCAGGCCGAGAAGGCCGGGATGAAGCCGATCGTCAAGAATTTCGCGGCGATCGACACGCAGCATCGCGGCTATGTCACGTTCAATGACGTCATCGCCTGGCGCCTGGACACGATGGCCGCCCGCATGGAGAAGCGCGCCGCTGACCTGCGTGCGAAGGATTAAGAAGAAAGTGGCCGCTTTTTAAAAAAAGCGGCGCAAAAACTTTTATTATGCTGGGCTGTGGGCGATGTCTCTGGTAACGCCCATGGCCCAGCATTAAAATTTTTTGCCTACTCGCGACTGGCGCGGCCTTTTGAGAGGGATGCGCCTGGTTTTTGGTTGGGGTCGCCGGTCACGAACATCTGGTGCAGAACGGCGCCGAAGCTTGAGGGAGCAGCCGCGGTGGCCGGTGCTGCGGCAGAACCTCCGGCATGAGCCGGGGCGGTCGGCAGAAGATGTGCTGTCATGGAATTCGGGCCGAACAGATGGACGACCACGCCGGAGGGTTTTGGCGCCGGATCCGGCCGCGCCTGCGCGGCGCTGCTTATGGCAAGGAACGCCGCCGCCGCGCAAAAAATACGTGATAACAAGTGAAGTCTCCAAAATGCGGCCATGCCGCGCCAGAATAGATATGGTTGCTATTTGTTCTGAGGAGAGAAGGAGGGCTTCTTTTTGTGAACTTCTGCTCTTTGGGGCCCGTGCTGTGTCAGTGCCCCAGGCCCAGAGGAACAGAAGTTTTTGCGCCGCTTTTTTCAAAAAGCGGCTGCTTTCTTACGCAGCAATTGCTCGCCCAACGCGGCAAAGCGTTGTAAGACAAAACCATGAATATCCTCGCCCCTCTCCCGGCGCGGCTGGTCATCGAAGTCGTATACGATTTCGTTTGCCCATGGTGCTATCTGGGGGTGAAACGCTTGTCTCTCCTGCTGGCGCGCCGGCGGGATCTGGGCGTGGAAATGGTCTGGCGGCCGTTCCTGCTGAACCCTGACATGCCGCGCTCGGGCATGGCGCGTAGCGACTACATGATCCGCAAGTTCGGCGCCGAGGAGCGGGGCCGGCGGCTCTATAACTCGATCACCGGGTTGGGCGCGGCGGAGGGGATCGAGTTCAATTTCGCCGCCATACGGCGCACGCCGAACAGCGTCGATGCGCATCGGCTGGTCCGCTATGCGCAAGCCTTCGGCACCGCCGACATCCTGGTCGACAGAATTTTCCGCGCGCATTTCGTCGAGGGGCTGGATATCGGCGCGTCGGCGACGCTGGTGCGAATGGCGGCCGCGCAGGGGATGGACGCGCGCGCGACCGGGCTCTTCCTGGCCTCCAACGAGGGCTCGGAATTCGTGCATGCGGAAAACCTGCATGCGCACCGGCTGGGCATTAACGGCGTGCCCTGTTTCCTGATCGATGGCGAGCACGCCATCGCCGGGGCGCAGGAGACCGAAGTGCTGGAGCGGCTGATTGATCTGGCTACTTGCACGATGCGGGAGCGGTAGAGGAAGAAAGTAGCCGCTTTTTGAAAAAAGCGGCGCAAAAACTTTTGCTATGCTGGGCCATGGGCTGTGTCAGCGACAACGCCCATGGCCCAGCATAGCAAAGTTTTTTTGCTACTTTTTGTTCACAAAAAGTAGTCTTCCTCCTTTTTGCTTCCATGTTGCGGTACAGCACCGTGCCGTGGCAGACTCAGCGTATGAATCGCCGCGCTCTTCTCACTGGTCTCTCTTTCACCCTGGCGCTGCCGCGTTTCGCGCGCGCCGCGGATTTTTCGACTTTTCTCGCGGCCTTGCAGGCGCGCGCGGCGGCGGAGGGCATTCCCTCTTCAGTGATCGCAGCGGCCACCGGGAGTCTGGTGCCTAACCAGACCGTGCTGCGGCTCGACCATCACCAGCCTGAGTTCACCGAGACCTGGGCGGTCTATTCCTCGCATGTGCTGAACCAGACGCGCATCGAGGCCGGGGCGCGCAAATCCGTGGAGGTGCGTGACCTGTTCGCTTCGGTGACCAGTCGTTTCGGCGTTTCCGCGGCGCCTTTGCTCGGCATCTGGGGGATCGAGACCAATTACGGCGCGACCCAGGGCGATTTCGACGTGATCGACGCGCTGACCACGCTCGCCTGGGACCGCAACAGCCATTATTTCGGCAGCGAGGTGATCTCGGCGCTGCGGATCATCGCCGCGGGGGACGCGCCGACGCGAAAACTCATCGGCTCCTATGCGGGGGCGATGGGCCAGCCGCAATTCATGCCGAGCGTGTATCTCTCCACCGCCGTTTCGTTCAGCGGCGACGGGCAGCCGGATATTTGGTCCTCGGATGCTGACAGCCTCGCCTCCATCGCCAATTACCTGGCCAAAGCGGGCTGGGTGGCGGAGGAGCCGTCCAGTGAGCCGGTGCTGGTGCCGCCCTCGCTCAATGTGGCGATGACCGGGCGGGAGAACACCCGCACCGTCGGCTATTGGCGGGAGCAGGGCGTGGAACGCCTGCCGGGCATGCGCCACCTGCCGGAGGACATGCCGGCGGCGCTGTTGCTGCCAGACGGCGCCGGCGGCCAGGCCTTCCTGGTGTTCCGTAATTTCCATGTGATCCGCAGCTATAATGCCTCGGATTTTTATGCGCTGGCGGTGGGCGAGCTCGGCCGCATGGTACTTAGCGCATGATGAACCGTGCGATCCTCGGCCTGTTCGTGGCTTTGGGCGGTTGCATGAACCGCGGCCCCAGCGCGCCGCCGCCGGGACCGGTGGCCTTCACCGTCGGTAACCCGTACCAGGCCGGTGACGAGTGGCAGTATCCTGCGGATGTTTCCAGCTACGACGTGACCGGCCTCTCCAGCGTGATCGGCGACGATGCGCCGGAATACACGGCCGATAACGAGGCCTATGACCCGAATGCGCTGGCCGCCGCCAGCCCGGTTCTGGAATTGCCCGCCATCGTCACCGTGACGAATCTGGTGAACGGGCGCTCGGTGCAGGTGCGGGTGAATGATCGTGGTCCGGCCATTCCCGGCCGGGTTATCGCCGTGACGCCGCGTGTCGCGCAGCTGCTGGACTATCCGGATGGCGGTGTGGTCGAGGTCGAGGTGAAGCTGGACGGCGCGGCGACGGCGGCCTTGGACGGTACGCTCGGCGCCGCGCCGAAGCTGACGGCAGCACCCGTGGCGGGCATCACCGCGCAGAGCCTGGCCCCCGGTGGCGGCGCTGCCGGCGCGGTGCAGAATTTGAGCCCGGTGGAGACCGCTCAGAACATGGGTGGGCAGGTACAGCTTTCGGGGACCGTCACCACCGTGGCGCCGGCGCCGGGACCGCTGTTCGTGCAGGTGCCGGGTTATGGCAGCGAGGAGGATGCTTATCGCGAGTCCGAGCGGCTCTACGGCATGCCGGCGCGGGTGGTGCCGGTGTATGGCGCTGACCGGACGCTGTTCGCGGTCAATGTCGGGCCGTATCACACGGTCGAGGATGCCGACGCGGCCTTGCAGCAACTGCTGAATCGCGGTGTCACCGATCCGCAGATCATCGTCCGATGAACCACCGCGCCGGGCTGTTCATCACGCTCGAAGGCGGGGAAGGGGCGGGCAAGTCCACCGCCGCCGCGCGGCTGGCGGAGGTGCTGCGGGCGGAAGGCCTGACCGTGCTGGCGACGCGCGAGCCGGGCGGCACGAAGGGGGCCGAGGCGATGCGCGCGCTGCTGCTCAGCACCACGATCACGCTCGACCCGATGGCGCAGACCATGCTGCATTTCGCCGCCAGGGCGGACCTGGTGGAGACGGTGATCCGCCCGGCGCTGGCGCGCGGCGAGGTGGTGATCTGCGACCGGTTCTATGATTCGACCATGGCCTATCAGGCCTACGGGCTGAACGTGGATGTCTCGGCGGTGGCCAGCCTGACCCGCCTGATCAACCTGCACCCTGACGTGACATTCATTCTGGAAGTATCTGAAAGTACAGCAAATGAACGCCGCAAGGTGCGCAATGGCGCAACCGATCGCTACGAGGAGATGGGCGCAGACTTCATGGCCCGGGTAGCGCACGGGTTCCGTGCCATCGCCGCCGCCGAGCCGAGGCGCTGCGCGCTGATCGACGCCGAACAGCCGGTCGAAGCGGTGGTGGCGGCGATGCGCCGGGTCATCCGTGAGCGTACCAGGCGCTAGGGCATGATTGAAGAAAGTGGCCGCTTTTTAAAAAAAGCGGCGCAAAAATTTTTGCTCCGTTCGGCCATGGGCGTTTCACCGACAGCGCCCATGGCCCAGATTATAGAAGTTTTTTTGCTTCTTTTTGTTCACAAAAAGAAGCCTTCCTTCTGATGCTTGAACCACGCGCCAACCCGCTTTTGCGCGGTCATGAGGCGGCGGTGGCGTCGCTGCACCATGCCGCGATGTCCGGCCGGCTGCATCATGGCTGGCTGATTTCGGGACAGCCGGGCATCGGCAAGGCGACGCTGGCTTTCAGGTTCGCGCGTTGGCTGCTGGCTGGCGCCACCAATGCGGACCTCTTTGTGCCGGAAACCGCTCCGGTGTTTCGCCGCGTCGCCGCGGGGACGCATCCGGACCTGTTCACGGTGGAGAAGCGCGTCAATGTCAAGACCGAGAAGCTGCAATCGGAAATCGTCATTGCCACGGTGCAGGAGGCGAGCGCCTTCATGCGCCTCACCCCGGCCGAGGGCGGCTGGCGCGTGGTGGTGATCGACGGCGCCGAGGACATGAACCCGAACGCCGCCAACGCGCTGTTGAAAGTGCTGGAGGAGCCGCCCGCCCGCGCGATTCTGCTCCTGATCTCGTCGGCGCCGGGGCGCTTGCTGCCGACCATCCGCAGCCGCTGCCGGGCGCTGCCGCTCGCGCATCTGCCGGCGACGGATGTGGAAGCGTTGCTCGCCGATTACGCGCCTGAATTGGGCGGTGCGGAACGTACCCGGCTGGCGGGGCTGGCGGAGGGGAGCATCGGCACGGCGCTGAACCTGGCCGCGGAGGGCGGTGTGGCCGTCGCCGGGCTGGTGGAGGAGGCGCTCACTGCCCCGGTCTCGCCGGCGCGGGCGCAAAACATCGCCGACACCGTGGCGCGCTCGGTGGAAGGGGTGGACAAGTTCGCCACCTTCATGACGCTGCTGCGCGCCGGGCTGGCGGCCAACACCCGCGCCGCGGCGAGGGCAGGTGAGCCGGCGGCACGGCTTGCCGGTCACGTCGCGGTCTGGCAGGAATTCGCCAAGCTCGAAAGCGAGGTGATCGGCCTCAATCTCGACAAACGCGCCGCGGTGATCGTGGCCCTTAGCCAGTTGCACAGGACATGAGCCGGAATATTTTTTACATCACCACGCCGATCTATTACGTGAATGGCGCGCCGCATCTCGGCCACGCTTATACCTCCACGGCTGCCGACGTGCTGGCGCGGTTCAAGCGCCTGGATGGGTTTGACGTGTTCTTCCTCACCGGCACCGATGAGCACGGCCAGAAGGTCGAGGCCGCCGCGCGCAATGCCGAGACCGACCCGCAGAATTTCGTTGACCAGGTCGCCGCCGATTTCGCCGACATGGCGCAGTGCATGAACATCTCCTTCGACGATTTCATCCGCACCACGCAGCCGCGCCACAAAGCGGCGGCGCAGGCGCTGTGGCGCAAGCTGGAGGAGGCCGGGATGATTTATCTCGGCGCCTATGAAGGCTATTACGCAGTCCGCGACGAGGCGTTCTATGACGAGGCCGAGCTCACCAAGCTGCCGGACGGCACGCTGGTGGCGACCGCCTCCGGCGCCCCGGTGCAGAAGGTCAGCGAGCCGTCATATTTCTTCAAGCTCAGCGCGTTCCAGGACAAGCTTCTGGAATTCTATGAGGCGCATCCGGAGTTCATCGCGCCGACCGCCAAGCGCAACGAGATCCTCAGCTTCGTGCGCGGCGGGCTCAACGACCTGTCGATCAGCCGCACCAAATTCACCTGGGGCGTTCCGGTGCCGGGTGACGAGCAGCATGTGATGTATGTCTGGCTGGACGCGCTGGTGAACTATCTCACCGCCGTCGGCTACCCCGACGCCACCGCGCCGCGCGCAAAATACTGGCCGGCCGACCTGCATCTGGTGGGCAAGGAGATCATCCGCTTCCACGCCGTGTACTGGCCGGCCTTCCTCATGGCCGCCGGGCTGCCTCTGCCGAAGCGTGTGTTCTCGCATGGCTGGTGGACGGTCGAAGGCGAGAAGATGAGCAAGTCGACTGGCAATTTCATCGATGTTCGGCCGCTGGTGGCGAATTTCGGGCTCGACCCGGTGCGCTTCTTCCTGCTCCGCGAGGTGCCGTTCGGCAATGACGGCGATTTCTCGCGCCGGGCGCTGATTGCGCGCATCAATGCGGAGCTCGCCAACGGGCTCGGCAATCTGGCGCAGCGCACGCTCTCCTTCATCGCCAAGAACGCCGACGGCGTGGTGCCGGCGCGCGGCACGCTGTTTGAGGCAGACCACGCGCTACTGGGTGCTGCCGAGGCGCTGCCGGAAAAGGTGCGGGGGGCGATCAACCGCCTCGCTTTCCATGAGGCGCTGGAAGAGGTGTGGAAAGTGATCCGCGCCGCCGACGCCTATATCGACCACCAGGCGCCCTGGACGCTGAAAAAGACCGATACGGTGCGCATGCGGACGGTGCTGTATGTGCTGGCTTGCGTGCTGCGCACGGTGGCGATTTTGCTGCAGCCTTTCATGCCCGACAGCATGGGCAAGTTGCTCGACCAACTGGGTGTCGCGCCCGAGGCGCGGCAGATTGCGGCACTTGATGCGCCTTTGGCTGAAGGCACCCCATTGCCGGCCCCCGCCGGCTTGTTTCCGCGTATTATAGAGCCAGCGTAAGTATTTGATGCTGATCGATTCTCATTGCCATCTGGACTATTTCAACCAGCAAGGCGAGCAGGCGGAAATCGTCGAGCGCGCCCGCGCGGTCGGCGTCGGCGTCATGGTGACCATCGGCGTGACGCTGAGCCAGTCGCGCGAAGCCATTGAGATTGCGGAAAAATACGACAATGTCTGGGCCTGCGTCGGGATCCACCCGAACCATGCGGCCGATGAATTGCCGGTGGCCGCACCCGAGGCGATCGCGGCGCTGGCGCAGCATCCGAAAGTGATCGGCATCGGCGAATCGGGCCTGGACTATTTTTACGACAAGGCGCCGCGCGACATTCAGGAGCAGAATTTCCGCGCCAATATCCGCGCCGCACAGCTCTCCGGCCTGCCGCTCGCCATTCACGCCCGCGAGGCCGATGAGGACATCGCGCGGATGCTGGCGGAGGAAAGAGAGCGAGGCGGGCATTTCGATTTCCTGCTTCATTGCTTTTCCTCCGGGCGCAAGCTGGCGGAGAGGGCGCTCGAGATGGGCGGATCTATTTCCTTTTCCGGGATTTTGACCTTTCCGAAATCCCAGGAAATTCGCGACATTGCCGCATCAGTGCCGCCCGAGCGGTTGCTGGTGGAGACGGATTCACCGTATCTGGCGCCGGTGCCATTCCGTGGCAAGCGCAACGAGCCGGCCTATACGGTGCACACGGCCAAAGTCCTGGCGGAGATCAAAGGGATGTCATCCGAAGACATGGCCGCGCTGACCACGACCAACTTCAAGAAACTGTTCCGGAAGGCGGCGTGAAGGTCACGCTCCTCGGCGTCGGCGGGTCCGCCGGCATGCCGCAGATCGGGGGGCCCGACGGGTTCGGCGATTGGGGGCGGCTCGACCCGGCCGAGCCGCGCAACCGCCGCACGCGCTCGAGCATCGTGATCGAAACCGATGACCAGCAACGCCTGCTGGTCGACACGTCGCCAGACGTGCGGCTGCAGCTGACCAGTGCGGGCATCGGCCGGATCGAAGCCGTGCTGTACACGCATCCGCATTCCGACCACATCGCCGGGCTGGACGAGATCCGAGTCCTGAACCGGATCCTGGGACGGGCGATGCCAACCTATGCCACGGCGGGCTGCTGGGCGGATCTGCGGCGGCGCTTCGAGTACGTCTTCAAGCCCTTCAGCGGCACTTATTTTACCCGGCCGGTGTTGGAGACCATCGAGATCGCCGCCGGCGAGACCGTGCCGATTCTTGGGCTGGACGTGAAATTGCTCGACCAGGATCACGGTTACAGCCGCAGCCTCGGCCTGCGGGTGCGCAATTTCGCGTATTGCACGGATGTGGTGCATCTGGACGAAGTGGCCTTGGCCGCGCTGACGGGGCTCGACCTGTTCGTGGTGGATTGTTTCTTCCGTACCGGAAAGCATCCGACGCATGCCGGTCTGGAGCAGGTGCTGGCCTGGGTCGAGCGCTTGCGGCCGAAGCGGACGATCCTCACGCATATGGGGCCCGACATGGACTACCAGGCGCTGCGGGCGGTTCTGCCGCCGGAGATCGAGCCCGGCTATGACGGCATGGTGGTCGCGCTGTGATGAGCAGCGGGCCGAAACCGACATGGACCTAGATAAGACATGGACCTAGATAAATAGCGGCATGTGCCGCGGCATACAGGGAACATCCACAAGCTTATCCCGAATTCTGTGGATGGTTTTGTGCCGCAACGATTAAGGGTAGGCGGAAGGGAAGGCTACTTTTTGTGAACAAAAAGTAGCAAAAAAACTTTGTTAATCTGGGGCATGGGCGTTGTCGGTGACATAGCCTCAGGCCCAGCATAACAGAAGTTTTTGCGCCGCTTTTTTCAAAAAGCGGCTGCTTTCTTCACCATTCAATTTTTGAATGAAATAATTCAACTCACGCAATTGCATCGAGGATTTCCAGCCGTTATTTAACGCCACGTTAGAGCTGGATTTGAGGCAAACCTGATGCTGCCACACGGATTGAAGCCTCGTACGCTCGACGAAAAAATCCGCAATTCACCTAATTCACTGGTCGGCGCGCCCGGCAGGGCGCTGGGCCGGATCGCCGCATAGGAGCTGGCGGCTGGGCTGCAACAGGTGAACGCCACGGCAGGTCAAGCCTTGTTTCCACAGGCGCTGCGACGGGCAAGTTCCACTCAATTTCGGGCAAATCGGCAACCCGGCGAATCACGGTAAACTGGAGGGGATATAATGAACTTTCGTCGAGGATGGATCGGGCTGATGCTGTTCAGCATGACGCTGATCAACTACACCGATCGTGCAACGCTCGCCTTCGCCATCGGCCCGATTTCACATGAATTCGGTTTGTCGACTATTGCCAAAGGCTATCTGTTTTCATCCTTCCTGTGGACCTACACGATCTTCCTGATCCCGATGGGATTCCTGGTCGACAGGTTCGGCGCCAAGCGCGTCGCCGGATTTGGGATCGGCTTGTGGTCAGTCGCGACCATCTGCACCGGCATGGCCTCGAGCTTCGCGCTCATGCTGATCAGCCGCCTCGCCATGGGCGGGGGCGAGGCTTCAACCAATCCCTCAGGCGCTCGGGTCATCCGGCAGTGGATTCCAGCCGGCGAACGAGGCCGCTTCAACGCCTTTTTTAATTGCGGCGCCTCCGCCGGTCCGGCGATCTGCGCGCTGGCCGCCGGTCCGATCATCGGCGCGTTCGGGTGGCACGTTTTGTTCTTCGCGGCCGGCGCGCTCGGCCTGATCTGGCTTGCGTTCTGGCTGGCGATTTTCAAAAAGCCGGAAGACGCATCCTGGCTGTCGGAGAGTGAGAGAAACGTTATTTTAACGCAGCGCACCGGCGGCCACCAGCTTGAGGCAGGCGAAGCGTCAGGGCTCTGGAAACTTCTGCGCGGGCCGACCCTCTGGGGGCTGGCGCTGGCCATGGGCTGCAACATCTACTCGCAATATCTTTTCCTGACCTGGCTGCCGAGCTTTCTGCGGACGACCAAGGGGCTAAACCTTACCAGCAGTGGGCTGTATACGGCGGTGCCTTATGGGGTCGCGTGCGTTCTCTGCATTGCCATCGGCCTGCTGAGCGACCGGCTGCTGCGCGGGCACAATATCGCCAATGGCGGCAGGCGCTACCTGATCGCCGGATCGATGGTCCTGGCGGCCATCATTTTGCTGGCGCCCCTCGTCAACAGCCTTCCCATCCTCATTGGCTTGTTGACCCTGTCCCTGACCGGCGTCGCGGCGACCACGTCGCAAGTCTTTGCCTTGACGAACGACCTGACACCGAACGCGCGCGATATCGGTGCCGTCATGGGCTTTGTCGTTATCGGCGGGAATATTTTTGGGATGCTGGCCCCGATTGTCACGGGTTACGTTATTGCCGCGACCGGCAGCTATGACTGGGCATTCATTATCGCGGGCGGACTTCTGGCTCTCGGCGCTGCATCCCTTCTGGGCCTGACCCATCAGCCGATCGGACTTGGCTGGGGCAAACGCAGTGTTATCTCGGAGGTACGCGCATGAACCCGACTTTCGCTTATATCGGCTGCCGCACGACAAAGGCACGCAACGCCCGGGGCAAGGGGTTGAGCGTTTACCGGCTCAACCAACCGGGCGGCGCATGGACGCTGGTCCAATGCGTTGAGGGGCTCGTCAATCCATCCTATCTGGCTTTCGACCGCGACCGTCGCGTGCTTTACGTGGTGCATGGCGATCACGCCGAGGTCAGCGCCTTCAGGATCGACGCGCATGACGGCACGCTGGCATTCATTAACCAACAATCGACCTACGGACTCAACCCGGTCCATCTCGCGGTCGACCCGAGCAATCGTTTTCTCGTGGTCGCGAACTACGCCACGGGCTCGATCGCCGCTTTGCCGGTCCGGCAGGACGGTGGCCTGGACCCGGTCTGTGACCTGCTCCTGCTGCCAGGCAAGACGGGGCCGCACTGCGAGGGGCAGAGCTTCTCCCACCCGCATCAGATTCTGCTGACCCCGGATGAATCCGGCTTCATCGTTCCCGACAAGGGGCTGGACGCGACCTTCGTCGTGGAAATCGATAGCGATCGGGGCAAGCTGCGTTTGAATGAAGCCAAGACATCCGTGGCGCGCCCCGGCGCCGGACCTCGACATGCCGTTTTCCATCCGGCGGCGCCGATCCTGTATGTGCTCAACGAGTTGGATTCGACGGTCACGACCTGCCGTTACGAAACGGTGACGCAAACCATCGCCGCAATCGAAGTTGTCACGACCCAGCCGGCGGATTTTTTCGGTAGTAATACCGGGGCGGCGATCGAGATCCTGCCATCCGGCCGCTTCGTTTATGTATCCAACCGCGGGCATGACAGCGTGGCGATCTTCGCGGTGGATCCTGTGAACTACCTGTTGAAGGAAGTGGGCAGGGCGCTTTCGGCGGGTAAGGTGCCGCGCTGCATCGCGCTCGATCCGTCCGGCCAGACGCTGTTTGTGGCGAATGAAGGAAGCGATACGATCGTCCTGTTCGAGGTCGATCAGGAGAGCGGCGCCTTGACGCAAACCGGGCAAGTCCTGGAGACCGGGAGCCCGGTTTGTATCCTGCTTAATGCTACTGCCGATTGATGTAAGCGCAGGGAAAGTCTACTTTTTGTGAACAAAAAGTAGCAAAAAAACTTTATTAATTTTGGCCATGGGCTTTGTCGGGGACAACGCCCATGGCCCAGCATTACCATAAATTTTTGCGCCGCTTTTTTTAAAAAGCGGCCGTTTTCTTGATGAGATCGGCGCCCAAGGGTTTCGATCGTTAGTTAATATGTCAAACAAATTTTATTGCAAAATTCAACTATAAGTTTATCAGAATTACAGTCTGATAAACTAGAGATTGCGATAAGCGTATGTATCGCAAAATGGACTGAAGGATTTTGTCGATGAAAAACGTTTCCATTGTTGGAAAGCTTGGCCTGCTAACCGTACTATTTGCCATATTTTCAATCTGTTCCGCGTGGTATTCAACCAGCCAGATGAGCCGGATTAATTCCGGCTATATCAATCTGCGCCAGGGCTTGGCCGCGGCGACCATGAGAATCACGCAGGCTGACATCGACATCGGCACCATACGCTCAGACATTGCCTTGCTGGTGATGGACGACGATCCCGCCACACGTACGGCAACAAACGACAATCTGACGTCATACAAAGCCAGGTTTTCCAATTTTATGGATCAGGCCGCCGCTGGCGCCCCGGTGGAAGCCAGCAATATCGAAGCGCTGAAATCGCAAGCGATGCAAATCATCAATGCAAGCTGCTCGAGCTCAGTCAATCTTGGCCTTCAGGCTGCCACGCCGGCGGCTCTGCAGAATGCCCAGACGGTCTATATAAACAACTGCTCTTCAAGCTTTACCAATCTGATCGCGGCGATGGCCGTTTTAAATCATCGTCTGATCAATGCTGAGAATGCGACCGGAAGTGAGCTGTCTGCGACGACGGCGCACACGATCACGATGACTTTTCTGGTGATCTTTATCGGCCTTGCTCTGGTGATTGTTTGCGGCTTCTTTGCCGTTCGCGCCTGGATCGTAGCGCCCGTGAAGGCGCTGCAGGGAGTCATGGGGCGACTGTCGGGCGGCAATTTGCAAGCCGCGGTGATCGGTACCGATCGCAAGGATGAGATCGGCGGGATGGCGCGCGCCGTGCAGGTGTTCAAGGATGCCGGCATCGAGAAGGCCCGCCTGGAAGCCGACGCGCAGGCGCAGCAGGCCCATGTTGAGCAGGAGCGCCAGCGCGTCGAGGCGGAGCGCATGGCGGCTGCGAAGGAGCAGGGCTTTGTGGTCAGCTCGATCGCGACGGGTCTGGAGAAACTCTCCGGCGGCGACCTGGTGTTCCGCCTGGCAACCCCTTTCGCCGGAGATTACGACAAGCTGCGCGGCGATTTCAATGCGGCAATGGAGACGTTGCAGGAGACGATGAAGGCGATCGCGACCAACACCCAGGGCGTTCGCTCCGGTGCCGAGGAGATCACCGCAGCCTCCGACGATCTGTCGCGGCGGACCGAGCAGCAGGCGGCGAGCCTGGAAGAGACCGCCGCGGCGCTCGACCAGATTACCGCAACGGTGCGCAAGACCGCGGAAGGTGCGACGGAAGCGCGCAGCGTCGTCTCCACGGCAAAGGTGGAGGCTGAGCGCTCGGGCGACGTGGTGCGCGAGACGGTCGGCGCGATGAGCGGGATCGAATCTTCGTCCAAACAGATCGCCAACATCATCGGTGTGATCGATGAGATTGCCTTCCAAACCAATCTGCTGGCGCTGAATGCCGGGGTCGAAGCGGCTCGCGCCGGCGATGCCGGGCGCGGCTTCGCAGTCGTTGCGACGGAGGTGCGTGCACTCGCGCAACGGTCGGCGGATGCGGCGAAGGAAATCAAGGCGTTGATCTCGGCCTCCGGCCAGCAGGTCGATACCGGCGTGAAGCTGGTGGGCGAGACCGGCAAGGCGCTCGGGCGGATCGTCGAGCAGGTGGCCAAGCTGAACGAGCTGGTGTCCGAAATCGCGGCCGCGGCGCAGGAACAGGCGACTGGGCTGCATGAGGTGAACACAGCGGTCAACCAGATGGACCAGGTGACCCAACAAAACGCTGCGATGGTTGAAGAGTCGACCGCCGCGAGCCACAGCCTTTCGCAAGAGGCGGAGGCGTTGGCGCGGTTGATCGGGCAGTTCCAGATCGGTCAGAACACGGCGCCCCCGGCGGCCAAGGCGGCGTCTCCGGCGACCCCAACGAACCGTCGCATCGCAGCGACCAGAAAGGTGGTTGCCCTCCTGCGTCACGATGCCGCCTCGAAATCCGCAACGGCCGGCGCGCAAGACGGCTGGGATGAATTCTAGAGCAGGTTCCGCGCGCTTTGGCTTGCGGAACCTGCGCGCGGTCTTTGTTTTAGCGAGCAACTTTATCCGATCGAAGGTGTCCATTCGATCGGATGTCGCTCTAACGGCGATCCCGCTGAAAGGTCGCCTCTCAGCTTTCCAAAATCAAAATGACTTCCTGGTTGGCTCAAAGCTCCATCGCAACAGGAGCTGTGCGACCGGGACAAGATGAATGTCTAAATGATATCGTAGAGGGAGTTTTGCCGTGAATAACGTTCCTATTGTAGGAAAAATCGTATCTATATTGGCCATTTTTGGCGTATTGACAATTTGCATTACGCTTTATGCGACGCACGAAATGCGGTCGATCGAAAATAACAACAATCATCTCATCGCCGGTCCGATCGGGGCGGTTCTTGCAGCAACAAGAGCAAACCGGTCTATCGATGGCGCGCGGGCGGACATAGATGAACTTGTGATCGGCGTTGCGGCTTCGGATCGCCAAGCCCTTTTGGCGAATATCGCATACCACAAGTCCAGCTATAAAAGACTTCTGGATCAGGCCGCGTTGGCAGACCCCGCGGACGCGAGCGATATTCTGGCGCTCGAAACCCAAGGTCTACAGCTTCTCACTGTGAACTGCGCGACTGCAATCGATCTCAGTACCGCGGCCACGACGCCTGCCGATGCACAAAACGCGCGGACCGCCTATAACTCTAAGTGCTCGCCCGAATTTTCCAGCCTGGCCAACAATATCGACCTCGTGTCACATCGTTTTGTCACGATCGCCCAGACAGGTCAAACATCACTGGTGGCAACAACAGGGAAGACAATCTCCCTGGTATATGTCCTGATCCTCACCGGCCTGGTCCTGGTGATGCTCGGCGGATTCTTCGCGGCTCTGTCGTGGATCACCAAGCCTGTGAAGGCGCTGCAGGGGGTTATGGGCCGACTGTCGGGTGGTGACTTGAAGGCGGCCGTGATCGGTACCAATCGCAAGGACGAAATCGGCGGGATGGCGCGCGCCGTGCAGGTGTTCAAGGATGCCGGCATCGAGAAAGCGCGCCTGGAGGCCGAGACCCAGGCACAGCAGGCCCTCGTTGAGGAGGAGCGTCAGCGCGTCGAAGCGGAGCGCATCGCGGCTGCGAAGGAGCAGGACTTCGTGGTTAGCTCGGTTGCGACGGGTCTGGAGAAACTCTCCGGCGGCGATCTGGTATTCCGCCTGACCACCCCTTTCGCAGGCGACTACGACAAACTGCGCGGCGATTTTAACGCGGCGATGGCGCGCCTGCAGGAGACGATGAACGCCATCGCGGCAAACACGCACGCTGTGCGGTCGGGGGCGGATGAGATCACCCAGGCTTCCGACGATCTTTCGCGCAGGACCGAGCAGCAGGCGGCAAACCTGGAAGAGACCGCCGCGGCGCTGGACGAAATCACGGCGACGGTCCGCAAGACGGCCGAAGGTGCCGGCGAGGCGCGCAGCGTTGTTTCAACCGCTAAAGCCGATGCCGGACGCTCCGGCACGGTGGTGCGCGAGACCGTGGGGGCGATGAGCGGGATTGAATCCTCCGCCAAGAAGATCGCCAACATCATCGGCGTGATCGATGAGATCGCGTTCCAGACCAATCTGCTGGCGCTGAATGCCGGGGTCGAAGCGGCCCGCGCCGGCGATGCGGGGCGCGGCTTCGCGGTCGTCGCAACGGAGGTGCGGGCGCTCGCGCAACGCTCGGCGGATTCCGCGAAAGAGATCAAAACGCTGATCTCGGAATCTGGTCAGCAGGTCGATGCAGGGGTGAAGCTGGTCGGCGAGACTGGCCACGCGCTTGGGCGCATCGTCGAGCAGGTGAACAAACTTAACAACCTGATCGACGAGATCGCGGCCGCGGCGCAGGAACAGGCGGCCGGGCTGCATCAGGTGAACACGGCGGTCAACCAGATGGACCGAGTGACTCAACAAAACGCTGCGATGGTCGAAGAGTCGACCGCTGCGAGCCACAGCCTCTCGCAAGAGGCGGAGGCATTGGCGCGGTTGATTGGGCAGTTCCAGATCGGTCAGAACCGCCGCATCGCAGCGACCGGAAAGGTGGTTGCCCTCGTGCGTCACGATGCCGCCCCAAAGCCCGCCCTGGCCAGAGCGCAAGACGGCTGGGAGGAAGTCTAACCACGACCCAGCCGGCCAAGCGGAAGGAAAGAGAAGGCTTCTTTTTGTGAACAAAAAGAAGCAAAAAAACTTTGATTAATGCTGGGCCATGGGCGTTGTCGCTGACAACGCCCATGGCCCAGCATCGAAAAAGTTTTTGCGCCGCTTTTTTCAAAAGCGGCTGCTTTCCTTCATCCGAGCAGGCGGCCTAGAGTCTGCAAAGACTGGACTTGCAAGAGAAAGAGGAACCTCATGGACCATAAGCCAATCCGCATCGCCGTGCTCAAATTCGCGCACGAGACCGTTACCTTCCTGCCGTCGGACACGACGATCGACGACTTCACCTATCCTGGCTCACCCGCGAAGGGCGAGGCGCTGCTGACCTCCGAACCCAATGATTACATTGGCGGCTTCGTGAAGGTCGCGCGCGAGTTTGCTGGCGTGGAGCTGGTCGGCATCGAATCTCCGCTCTGGTCCAAGCGCGGCACCGGCTCGGGCTGGATCACCAACGACACTTACGAGCATTTCGTCGGCCGCATGGTGGCACAGCTTGCGGCGGAAGGCCCGTTCGACGGTGTGTATCTCTCGCTGCACGGCGCGATGGGCGTGCGCGGCGTGCCCCGCCCTGAGGCTGATATCGCGCGCCGCGTGCGCGCCGTGGTGGGAAGCAAGGCGTTCATCACCGGCACGTTCGATCCGCACGGCAACGAGGATGAGGAATACCTGCGCCATGCGGACATGGCCTTCACGGTCAAATACTTCCCGCACTACGACATGCATCTGCAGGGCGAGCGCGCCGCGCGCATGCTCGTCCGCGCGATCCGCGGCGACTACAAGCCGGCGAATGTCACGGTGAACGTGCCGATCATCTCGCCGACCGTGCAGCAATGGACCGGTGCTTCGGCCTGGCGCGATCTCGTGCAGCTGGCACTCACCTGGGAAGCGCGCGCGCCGGATGTCTATGTCAACATCTTCTTCGGTTTCCCCTGGTGTGACGGACCGGATGCCGGCATGACCATCCAGGTGCAGACCAACGGCAAGCCTGAGCTGGCGCGCAAGGTCGCGGACGATATCGCGCAAACCGCCTGGCGCCGGCGCGAGGAACTCCTGAACGCCGTGACCATCTACAGCGTCGAAAAAGGCGTGGCGCTCGCGCGGGATGCCGTGGCGCAAGGTGCGAAACCCGTCGTGCTCGCCGACTACAGTGACCGCTCGGGTTACGCGATCTGGCTTCTGGCAGAAATCATCAAGCAGGAACTGGGCAAGACGCTGATCGCGACGGTCGCGGACGCCGATGTGGTGGCCGCGCTCTTGGCCTCGGGCATTAAGCCGGGTGACGCGTTCGACCGGGAGATCGGCGGCGGCGTGGACGAGTCCGCGGGCGCACCCGTGCGCGTCACCGGCACCGTGCTCGCCGTTAGCCAGAGCCAGCCTGGCAAGGCTGTGGAGCCCTGGATCGTGGTCGGCTTCGGCCGCGGTAACGTGCTGTTGCTCAGCCCCGTCCTCGTGCAGGCGAAAGAGCTCTCGACCATTCGCGATCGCGGCGTCGAGCCCGGCGACTTCGATGTCATCGCCATCAAGTCCCGCGTCCATTTCCGTCGCGGCTTCGACGATAGCGGTTTCGCGAAGACCATCCTGCTGGTCGAGCCGGAGCAGCCGTTCCTCGGCACGGTCCGCCTCGAGGGGCTTCCCTACGAGTTTGTGGAGCTGGAGAAGTTCTACCCGTACGGCGCGCCTTCGTTCCCGTAATAAGGAAGAAAGCAGCCGCTTTTTGAAAAAAGCGGCGCAAAAACTTCTTCTATGCTGGGCCATGGGCGTTGTCGGTGACAACGCTCATGGCCCAGAGGAACAAAGTTTTTTTGCTACTTTTTGTTCACAAAAAGTAGCCTTCTCTATCAGGCGCTAAGCCTGAACGGCCTGGCGCGCGCGGGATTGCCTGACAAGCACCGTGCACACCGCGGAAATGATCAGGAGCGTCGCCAGCACGTAGAGGCCATCCTGGTAGCTGCCGGTGTGGCCCTTGGACCAGCCGAGGGCGACGGGGCCGATAACCCCCCCCAGCCCGCCGATCCCGTTGATCACGGCCAGCCCGGCCGCCGCTGCCGATCCCGACAGGAACATGCTCGGCATCGCCCAGAGCGGCGGCTTCGCGGAGCCTGTTCCCGTGTTGATGAGGATCAGCGCGAACATGACGCCCAGGATGGTTGGCAGGTTAGCGCCGAGCATCATGCCGCCGCAGGCGACGAGGCAGGGGAGGACGACGTGCCAGGTGCGCTCCTTGGTCTTGTCGGAATGCCGCGCCCAGAGGATCATCCCGATGACAGCGACGATGTTGGGGAGACCGTTCAGGACGCCGACCTCCAGAGAGGAGTAGCCGAATTGCTTGATCATCGTCGGGCCCCAAAGCGCCAGCGTATAGCTGCCGGCCGAGACACCTGTGTAGACGATCGCCAGCAGCAGCACGCGCGGATCGAGGAGGGCGCGCAGCGCACCACCGACATGGCGGGGATGCCGATGCGTTTCCGCTTGCTCCGCCGCGAGCTCGTTCACGAGCCAGTCGCGTTCCTCGGGTGCCAGCCACGACGCCGTTTCGGGGCCGTCCGACAGGACCTTCAGCACCAGGAAGCCTAGAATGATGGCCGGAACTGCCTCGATGAGGAAGAGCCATTGCCAGTTGCTAAGACCGGCGACGTGCGGGAGCTCCATCAACGAGCCCGAGATCAGCGAACCAACCACGCCCGAGACCGGTGCGGCGGCCATGAAGAGCGCCGTCGCGGCGGCGCGCTGGCGTGAAGGGAACCAGAAGCCAAGATAGAGGATGATGCCCGGAAAGAAGCCCGCCTCCGCAAGGCCGAGCAAGAAACGCAGTGTCTCGTAGCTGATCGGTCCGGTCACGAACGCGAAACCAGCGGATACCAACCCCCAGGTGATCATCACGCGCGCGATCCAGACGCGCGCCCCGACCTTGACGAGCATCAGGTTCGATGGAACCTCGAACAGGAAATACCCGATGGCGAACAGACTGCCACCGAAGCCGAATACCTCCGGGCTCAAGCCGATCGCCTTGTTCATGCTGAGCGCTGCAAACCCGGCATTCACACGATCGAGGAAGTTCACGAAATACAGCAGCATGATAAACGGCATAATGCGCATGGTCACCTTGCGGATAACCTGCTTTTCCAAGGCGGACGTCATCGAATTCTCCTAGTGCGATTAGCTGATTGCGCTAATTGCATTCATTAGGACACAGGAGAAGCAGATGTTCAACGCATAGATATGCGAACGGCTTAAAAAATTCTCTTTCGACGTGATTCCATGCGTGGCGCACCGAACTTCTTGACGGGAGAGACGTTTTTTTGCCCATATTTTTAGATGTTTTCGTGTTTGCCGCGGCCGTTCAGCGCCATGATCGTGGCATCGTATCGAGCGGAAATCTGGTGACGCCGCCACGCTTATCCTGCTCACGGAGAAGCTGCTCTCCGCTGCACGAAGTCGCTAGAGAGATATGGCTTGAAATCTGCGCGCGCAGCGGCGCGATTGAGCCCTGCGATTGCTCATCCAAACAAGCTAGAACATCATTGAGGTCACGCAATCATGTTCTAGCTTACCGGTGAAAATCAATCCGTCCCTGCAATTTTGGCGATCTGGTCGAGCGTGCAGAGCTATGTCGAGGGCGTGCGCAAACTCGGACGTTGGGTGGCCGAGGCTGTTTTTATCTCCATCGCGATTATGCGAGCGCGGTTACCTGGATCTCCACAAGGCAGCCGTAATGTAGTTGAGGGGAGACCGCGACTGTACGCGCGGGACGGTGCTGTCCCATGATGTCGGCGTAGACCCGGTTGATTTCGGGCCAGTGCGCGATGTCGGTGACAAAAACGATTGCGTTCACGATCTTGTTGAGACTTGATCCGGCAGCAAGGAGCACGTGCTCGACATTCGCAAAGGCCTGCCGCGCCTGGGCCTCGATCCCCTCTGGCGGGTGCCCGGGGCGGCTGTGATCAAACGGCAGCTGACCGGCAACGAAGATGAAACCATTGGCGCTTACAGCCTGGCTGTAGTGCCCGCCGGGCGCGGGCGCGTCCGATGTGCTGATGAATTCCATCGGGTTCTATAATCTCCTGGAGGTAGGTGGCAGCCAACCGAACTTCCGCCGCGCGCGGCACGATGCGCAGCCGGGCGCACCAGGCACTTGGCCTGCTTGGAACTGTGGGTGGCATGGCGTAGTCGCAACCATTCGGATCTTGGGCCTCCAGTCGTTTCTCGGGACGACTGGAAGAAATTCGCCCTATAAAGACGAAAAGTCAAGTCATTTGACAAACCGTCCATTCCGATGAAAATCGGATATAGCCCTATGAATGAGTTTTACGGGCTTTGTCGGAGGGAAAAAATGCCAAGGCGACAGACGCGCAAACCAACCGACGGGCATGCCGAGGTCGGCAGTGATGCGGATCTGCGCCTCGCCACTCTTGCGGGAATGATCGAGCCACTCGCCCAGTCGCTGGGGCCGAACGCGGAAATCGTCCTGCACGATTACCGGCAGCCGGAGCATTCCGTTGTTGCGGTCGCGGGCTCGGTCACCCGGCGTAAGGTTGGCAGCGCCATGTCCGAGATCGGGCTCTCCGTTCTGTCGGAGGGGGAGGGCGCGCGCGATCGCCTGAACTATCTGGCCGCCACGCCGGGCGGGCGGGTCATCAAGTCGTCGACGATCGTGTTGCGCGACACAGCCGGCTATGTGTTCGGGGCGCTATGCGTCAATCTGGATATCACTGATCTGCGCGAGGCCGCCGCAATGTTGGCGCAACTTGCGGGCGAGCCGATCGGCCAACCCCAACCCGCCACGTTCGTCGATAATATCCGCGAGGTCATCGATACGGTTTTGGCCGCGCAGCTGGGTAGCCGCAATGCCGGAAATTTGACCCGCGACGATCGTCTGGCGATTTTTCGCGCGCTGGAAGAGCGCGGCGTCTTCGGTATCAGACATAGCCTCGGACAGGTCGCCGAGCGTCTCGGCATCTCACGCGCCGCTGGATATACGTATCTGCAAACCATTCGGAACAGCAAGGAGGCACGACCTGCTGAAAAGCGGCCTCGTGAATTTGCTCGCGCGTGATCATTCTTCGACTTCAATTCGCCACTGTGAGGTGCATGAATATTTCTAAAATGAACGTTATCTTCCGCGATAAAACGATATAGATCACCGCTATTGCTTGATCAAAATCGATGATCTAACGCTAAGCCCCAGCTGGGCCCAGCCCGGCACAATACCTGCTACTACCTGCAAGAGAGAAGCGCCATGGACCATAAGCCAATCCGCATCGCCGTGCTCAAATTCGCGCACGAGACCGTTACCTTCCTGTCGTCGGACACGACAATCGACGACTTCACTTATCCCGGCTCGCCCGCGAAGGGTGAGGCGCTGCTGACCTCCGAGCCTGAGGGCTATATCGGCGGCTTCGTGAAGGTCGCACGCGAATTTGAAGGCGTGGAGCTGGTCGGTATCGAATCCCCGCTCTGGTCCAAGCGTGACATCAGCTCGGGCTGGATTACCAACGACACCTACGAGCATTTCCTTGGCCGCATGCTGGTTGAGCTTGCGGCGGAAGGCCCGTTCGACGGTGTGTATCTTTCGCTGCACGGTGCGATGGGCGTGCGCGGCGTGCCCCGTCCCGAAGCCGATATCGCGCGCCGCGTGCGTGAGGTGGTGGGAGCCAAGGCGTTCATCACCGGCACGTTCGATCCGCACGGCAACGAGGATGAAGAATACCTGCGCCATGCGGATATGGGCTTCACGGTCAAATACTTCCCGCACTACGACATGTTTCTGCAGGGCGAGCGCGCCGCGCGCATGCTGGTCCGCGCGATCCGCGGCGACTACAAGCCCACGACTGTCACGGTGAACGTGCCGATCATCTCGCCGACCGTGCAAATGTGGACCGGCGCCTCGGCCTGGCGCGATCTCGTGCAGCTCGCACTCACCTGGGAAGCGCGCGCGCCGGATGTCTACGTCAACATCTTCTTCGGCTTCCCTTGGTGCGACGGGCCGGATGCCGGTATGGCCATCCAAGTGCTGACCAACGGCAAGCCCGAGCTGGCGCGCAAGGTCGCGGACGATATCGCGCAAACCGCCTGGCGCCGGCGTGAGGAACTCCTGAACGCCGTGACCATCTACAGCGTCGAAAAAGGCGTGACGCTCGCGCGGGATGCTGTGGCGCAAGGCGCGAAACCCGTCGTGCTCGCCGATTACAGTGACCGTTCGGGTTCCGCGACCTGGCTGCTCGCGGAAATCATCAAGCAGGATCTGGGCAAGACGCTGATCGCGACGGTTGCGGATCCTGATGTGGTGCCGGCACTTTTGGCCTCGGGCATCAAGGCGGGTGACGCGTTCGATCATGAGATTGGCGGCCTCGTGGACGAATCCGCGGGCGCACCCGTGCGCGTCACCGGCACCGTGCTGGCCGTCAGCCAGAGCAAGCCTCAGCCTGGCAAGCCCGACGAGCCGTGGATCGTGGTGGGCTTCGGCCGCGGTAACGTGCTGGTGCTCAGCCACGTCTACGTGCAGGTCATCGAGCTCTCGACGCTCCGCGATCGTGGCCTGGAGCCTAGCGACTTCGATGTCATCGCCATCAAGTCCCGCGCCCATTTCCGTCGCGGCTTCGACGATAGCGGTTTCGCGAAGACCATTCTGCTGGTCGACCCGGACCAGCCGTTCCTCGGCACGGTCCGGTTGGATGCGCTGCCCTACAAGTTTGTGGAGCTGGAGAAGTTCTACCCGTTCGGCACGCCTTCGTTCCCGTAAGATAGGGAAGGCTACTTTTTGTGAACAAAAAGTAGCAAAAAACTTTGTTAATTTGGGCCCTGAGCGTTGTCGCCGACAACGCCCAGGGCCCAGCGAATAAAAATTTTTGCGCCGCTTTTTTTAAAAAGCGGCTACTTTCTTGCTAAGTCACAAAAAAAGGCGCGCCGCATGTGCGGTGCGCCTTTTTTGTTTCGAGGCCCGGTTCAGAACGCCGCGGCGTGGCCGTCGCGCCGGCTGTCGCTTGCCGCGACATAGCCGTGATCGGGATCATCCGAGAGGCGCCAGATGAACTGGCCGGAGCCGAAATCCATGTAGGGATCATCCACCGATTTCAGCTTGTGGCCGCGCGCCTCGAGTGCTGCCACGGTCTCGGCGCGCATGGCTGACTCGACATCGAGCGTGAAGTCGCGATTGACCTTCCAGCGCGGCCCATCGCAGGCGGCCTGCGGCTGCTGCTTGTAGTCGAGCATGCGCACGACCGTCTGCAGATGGCCTTGCGGCTGCATGTCGCCGCCCATCACGCCGAAGCTCATCACCGGTTTTCCGTCCTTGGTGAGGAACGCCGGAATGATGGTGTGGAAGGGCCGCTTGCCGCCCGCCACGACGTTGGGCGAGGCGGGGTCCATCGTGAAACCGCAGCCGCGATTCTGCAGGCTGATACCCGCACCCGGCACCACCACGCCCGAGCCGAAACCCTTGTAGTTCGACTGGATGAAGGAGATCATCATGCCGTTCTCGTCGGCGGCGGTGAGATAGATCGTTCCGCCCGCTTGCGGCATGCCGAAGCCCGGGTTCTGCGCGCGCTTCATGTCGATCAGCTTGGCGCGGCTGGTGAGATAGGCGTCGTCCAGCATCTGGGCTGGCGTCACTTCCATCGAGCGCGGGTCGGCCACGTAGCGATAGAGATCCGCGAAAGCGATCTTCATCGCTTCGATCTGCAGATGTTGTGAATCAATTTCGTCGACCGGCAGGCTGCCGAGATCGAATTTGTCGAGGATGCCGAGCGCGATGAGAGCCGCGATGCCCTGGCCGTTCGGCGGGAGCTCGTGCACGTCGTAGTCGCGATAACGCTTGGAGATCGGGGCCACCCACTCCGGCTGGTAGCCCGCGAGATCGGCATGCGTCATCGCAGCGCCGCATTCCTTGCTGAATGCCGCGATCTTGTCGGCGATCTCGCCCTCGTAATAGACGCGGGCACCTTGCGCCGCGATCGTGCGCAGCGTCGACGCCGCCGCCTTGAAGACGAATTTCTCGCCCACTGTAGGCGCCCGCCCGTTCGGTAGGAACGCTTCCGCGAAGCCCGGCTGGTTCGCGATCATGGACACATTCGCGGCCCATTTATGTGCGACGATCGAGGCGACGGCGTGGCCGCGCTCGGCGATTTCGATCGCCGGCTGCAGCAGATCGCCGAAGGGGAGCTTGCCGTAGCGCTCGTGCAGCGCGCCCCAGGCGGCGACAGCACCCGGCACCGTCACCGTATCCCACCCGCGCTGCGGCTGGTTTGCGTTTCCTTTGGCGTCCTCGCCGTATTTCTTGCGGAAGTAGTCGGGATTCCAGGCGGAAGGAGCGGTGCCCGAGGAATTCAGGCCGACCAGTTCCTTGCCGTCCCAGAGGATCGCGAAGGCGTCGCTGCCGAGGCCGTTCGACACCGGCTCGACGATGGTGAGCATCGCTGCCGCGGCGATCGCCGCATCGACGGCGCTGCCGCCTTTGGCTAGCATGCGCAGCCCGGCTTGGGCTGCAAGCGGCTGAGACGTGGCCACAACGTTGCGTGCCAGTACCGGCATGCGGATGGTCGGGTAGGGGTTTTGCCAATTGAACGTCATGAGTTCCAACGATCTCCCTGCTTTAATGATGCGTGATTTTAGGGAAGTAGCCGCTTTTTAAAAAAAGCGGCGCAAAAATTTTTGTTATGCTGGGCCATGGGTTGTGTCGGCGACAAAGCCCATGGCCCAAATTAGTAAAGTTTTTTTGCTTCTTTTTGTTCACAAAAAGAAGCCTTCTCCTTTACTTGCCTTCAGTCTACGCGGAAAAATTGAAATGGCTGCCGAGACCTTTGGCGCGGGCCGCAATCAGCAACGCCTGGCAGACAGTGGTATCCACCGTTGCCGAGCCGACCGAGTCAAACACCACAAAGTCCGTTCCACGTGGCGGAAGGGGCATTTTGTCGGCAAGAATGGCCCCGAGATCACCTAGAACACGATGGCGCTCCGCCTCGGGCAGATAGGCGGATTCACCGTTTCTCAGCGCGTCTTCCCGTTGATCGGCGATCACCGACGCCTTGGCGAGGACGGAGTATCCGAGTTCGCGTTTGCCGGGGCTGTCCGCGCCCAACGCCAGAACCAAGGCGCCGGGTTTCAAATCCTCGGCATGCAGATACGCGCTGCGCGAGGGCGTGGCGGTGACGACGATGTCGGCATCGCGTGCTGCGGCGGCTGGGGTTTCGCAAAACTGCACGGGGAAGGGGGCGGAGAAGCTTTGCCCCCGTGCCGATGAGCGGCTCCAGACGGTGGCCTGGGAGATGGTCGTCACGCTCGGCAAGACTTCCGCGATACGCGCTGCCACCGGCCCGGCGCCCAACAGCGCCAGGCGCTTCGGCCCGGGCGTGCCCAGGGTTTGCACGGCGAGCGCCGCAAGGGCTGCCGTGCGCATGGCGGTGACGTCGGCGGAATCCAGAATCGCCGCGACCTGGCCCGCCTTCGTATCGAACAACGCGACGATGCCAGTCGCGGAACCGCCTTCCGGACGCAGATTCGCTTTTACCGAGATGACGCCTGGATCGAACACCGCGCCTGCTTTCAGATGCAGGAGCGCCGTCGGCATGGTGACCTGGCCCGAGACCGGCGTCGCGACTTGTTGCGCCTCGCGCAGCAGCAACGCCTCACGCACGGCCTGCATCAAAGCAGGCCAGGAAATGAGGCTGCGAATGTCCGAACGGGTGAGAAGGAGAGGGCTCGACATGGGTTATTGATCCACGAACGAGCCATCGACATGCGCGCGCATCTCGACCGGTTTCGGCTTGTACGGGAAGCGCTTCTCCGCATCCTCGACGAGTTCGACGCCGATGCCGGGCGCGCCGGGGATGGGGATGAAGCCATTGATGTGCTGCGCCAGACCAGTGACGATCTTGTCGCCCTGCAGCGCGCCGTCGCGGTCGATGCCCGGCGTGCCGGACGGATATTCCTGGATCGCGAAATTCGGAATGCAGGCCGCGACCTGCAGGCAGGCCGCTGTGCTGATCGGTGAGAGCGGGTTGTGCGGCACGATCATCGTGTCATGCGCCTCGGCCAGTGCCGCGATCTTCTTCGTCGCGGTGATGCCGCCGCACATGCACACATCCGGCCGCAGATATTGCGCGCCGTTATGCGCGAGCAGCTGGCGGAACTGGTACAGGCTGATGAAGCGCTCACCCGTGGCGATGGGGATCGGAATGTTCTTCGCCACCCAGCCCATGGCCTCGAAACTATCGGGACGGATCGGGTCTTCGTAGAACATCGGCGTATAGCGCTCGATACCGCGGGCCAGCGCGATGGCTTCCGGTGGCGACATACGGCGATGGATCTCGATGCAGAGATCGACCTCGGGGCCGACCGCTTCGCGCACCAGCCGGACGTTCTCGATCGCCTGCTCGACCTTCGAGGCATGCGTCTTGAAATACGGGACGCTCTCATCCTCGTTCAGCAGAGGATTGAAATGGCCAAGCGCGTTAAACCCGTCGGCCTTCAGGCGCTTCGCTTCCGCGATCTGCTGCTCGATGGTGCGCCCCTTCAGATGCGCATAGACGCGCGCCTTGTTGCGGACCTGACCGCCGAGGAGCTCATGCACCGGCACGCCATGGGCTTTGCCCTTGATGTCCCAGAGCGCGATGTCGATGGCCGAGATCGCGCCGTTGATCGCCGCACCCGTGAAATGCGTGGCACGGTGCATCACGTTCCAATGATGCTCGATCGGCCGGGGATCGCGGCCGACCAGGTAGTCCGCAAATTTGGAGATGGCGGCGGCGGAGGCTTCAAGCTGGCCCCAGGCGCCGGACTCGCCGATACCGACAATGCCTGCATCCGTCTCGATCCGGACGAAGCAAAAACGATCGATGAGAAGTGGCTGAACTTTAGTGATTTTCATAGGTTTTTCCTTCACCAGCCGTTGAACCGGCGCCACACGGCGCCGATCTGCTGCGAGCCGGTCTGCAGTACATTGTAGTGATCATGCTGTGCCGCGGTGGCGCAGGCATGGTTGGGCATAATGCGCAGCCGCGCGCCGATGGGCAAGTCCGGTACGACGGCCTCGCTGCCAGGCCGCGCGGCGATGATGCCATGCTCCTGGTTCGCCTTGAGCATGACGAGGTCGGGATAGGGCACGCCGTTGATGTCGCAGACCACACCGTGAAACTGGTCCACCGACTGCGCGCGCGTGCCGCGATCGGCGGACATCGCCATCCAGCCGGCATCGACGATCAGCCAGCCGCGTTCGGCGTTGCGGCCGGTGACGGTGGCAAGCACGCTGAGCGCGATGTCGTCGAGCGTGCAGACACCGACGCCGGTCATGAACAGATCGAAAAACATGAAGACGCCGGCGCGCAGTTCCGTGATCCCGGATAATGACTCGCTGCTATGCGCGGTGGGTGTGGAGCCGACGCTGACGACCGGCGCCGGTAGCCCGGCCTCACGCAGCACCGTCGCGCAGCCGACCGCCTCGGCGCGTTCCTGCTCAGCCATCGCCGCCAGCTCGGCAGGGCCGTGGCAATGATAGGATTCACCCGCATGCGTCATGACGCCGCGTAAGTCCGCGCCATCCTGCAAGGTCCGGCCGACCTCCACCAGCAATTCGGCCTGGGCGCGGCGGATGCCGGCGCGGTGGCCGTCGGAATCGATTTCGATCAGCACCGGCAGGCGGTCATTCGTGACGCGCGCATGACGCGCCACGGAAGCGGCGGCCTCGACGCTATCGACGACGATGGAAAGATCGACGCCTTTGCGGCGAATGGCGGTGACAAGGTCCAGTTTCTGCGGCGCGATGCCGGCGGCGTAGAGGATGTCGCGCACGCCGGCATCGGCGAACATCGCGGCTTCCTTGAGCGTCGAAACCGTAATCGGCCCTGCCGGCCCATCCATCACGCGGCGCGCGACATCCAGGCATTTGGCGGTCTTCATATGCGGACGCAGTTGCGGGCCGAGCTTGGCTAGGCGCTCGCGCAGGCGTGCGACGTTGCGGTCAAGCTTGGTCTCGTCGAGCAGCAGGGTCGGCGTATTGAGCGTTTCCAGCGAAGGCAAAACGGGGTCGCTCATGCCAGCCCCCGTACATCGAACCGTGAAAGGGTAGGGGAGGTGAGGCCGGGCGGGTTCGCCGCGCGGATGCCCATGGCACGGCAAGTCCGGGAAATTTCGCTCAGTCGCCGCATTATTTTTCAGGTCCTGCTAAACAAAGGACGACAACTATGGAATAGGAGGTGAAAAGGAAATTAACATTAGCTGATTGACGGATTAAGATGGAAGTTAATGTTCTCGGTCGATGACCTGCGTTTTGTCGTGACGCTGTCCGGCTCTGTCACCCTGGCGGCCGCGGCACGGGCCATGAACGTCACCCCACCTGCGGTGACGCAACGCCTGCGGCTGTTGGAGGAGCGGTTGGGCGTCCGGCTGGTAAACCGGCTGGGACGGCGGCTGGCGCTCACCGATGAGGGGCTGCTGTTCGTGCAGCACGCGGCCACCATCCTCGACGATATGGCGCATATGACCGACGCGCTGACGGCACGGCGCCACGTCGTCTCGGGCCATTTGCGCATTCTGGCGCCGCTGGGCTTCGGGCGGCGCTATGTCGCCCCGGTGGTTGCCGCCTTCCGCATGCAGTTTCCAGACCTGCAGATCGACCTCAACCTTTCCGACCGCCCGCTGCAGTTCCGCGATGACACCTGGGATGTGCTCATCTATATCGGCGAGCTGCCGGATTCAGGGCTGGTCAGCCGCACGCTGGCGCCGAACACGCGGTTTCTGTGCGCCGCACCCGGCTATATCGCGCAGCATGGCACGCCGGAACGGCCGGCCGATCTCGTCCGGCACACTTGCATCGTGCTGAAGGAAAACGATGAGGATATCACGCTCTGGCGGTTTCTGGCGCAAGACGGCCGGCCGGCGCGTGTCCGGGTCCGCCCGGTATTGACCACCAATGACGGCGGTGTCGCCCGCGCCTGGGCGTTGGCGGGCATGGGCATCGTCATGCGCTCTGAATGGGACGTGGCGGAAGATCTGCAGCGCGGCGACCTGGTGCCCGTGCTGCGGGACTGGCAGCTGCCCAGCGCAGACGTCGTGGCCCTGATCCAGACGCGCCAGGGCCGATCCGCGCGCACCACGCGGTTCCTGGAGCAGCTGCAGGCGGCCTTGCAGCCGGTGCCGTGGCGCGTGGCCGGGTAATCGCCGAGCCGGGGAGTGAAAATCTAGTCGCTCAGGCTTTTCATCTCCTTGTAGAGATCGTTCTTGCCTTCGAAACCGATACCCGGCAGCGGCGGCAGCGTGACATGCCCGTTCTCCACCCGCACGCCATCCGGGAAGCCGCCATAGGGCTGGAACAGATCCGGATAGGACTCGTTGCCGCCCAGGCCGAGCCCGGCGGCAATGGCGAGAGACATCTGGTGCCCGCCATGCGGAATGCAGCGCGACGGCGACCAGCCATACGCTTCGAGCATTTTCAGCGTGCGTTGATATTCGACCAGGCCATAGGAGAGCGCGCAGTCGAATTGCAGCCAGTCGAGATCCTTGCGCATGCCGCTGTAGCGGATCAGGTTGCGCGCATCCTGCATTGAGAACAGGTTTTCACTGGTCGCCATCGGTTTGGCGTAATGCTGTGCCAGTGCCCGGATAGTAGTAGCCGCCGGCGGCATAGACGAAGACGGGCAGATTAGCCGCACGGCCATGATCATCCGCCAGCATCTGAACAGCGGCTTGCCGGCGATCTTCGCGGTCGCGTCCCAGATCGGCCCGAAGTAACGAACGGCCCATTTTTCCTACATAAGAGATTTTTATGGATGTCGGAAAACCCCTTCGTTGAGGTTTCCGTACACTGCGTCATTCCGACATAGTATTTCGTGCATGATTTTACGGGGTTTTCCTATTCAA
>NZ_DASXFO010000085.1:0-7678 GCF_036489515.1 Acidocella sp. | reverse complement strand
CGGCGCGAGGTGATGGGGGCCTTCGTCAACGGCCGGCTGACGATGGCGACGGCGATCGGCGCCGCCGCGATCGTGCTGTCGCTGAACTTCCTGCTGCTCGGCCAGATGGCCGGCGGCTAGCCGCGCTCGCGCAGCAGCTTCGCCGCCGCCGGGGCGAAATAGGTCAGGACGCCGGCGGCGCCCGCGCGCTTGAACGCCAGCAGGCATTCCAGCATGGCGCGGTCGTGGTCCAGCCAGCCGTTCTGTACCGCCGCCATCACCATCGCGTACTCGCCAGACACCTGGTAGGCGAAGGTCGGCACGCCGAACCGATCATGCACCCGCCGCACGATGTCCAGGTACGGCAGCCCGGGCTTGACCATCACCATGTCGGCGCCCTCGGCGAGGTCCAGTTCCACCTCGCGCAGCGCCTCGTCAGAGTTGGCGGGGTCCATCTGGTACGTCTTCTTGTCGCCCTTCAGCGCGCCGCCGGAGCCGATCGCATCGCGGAACGGGCCGTAGAAGGCGGAGGCGTATTTGGCCGCGTAGCTCATGATCCGTGTGTGGATGAAGCCGCTTTCGTCCAGCCCGGCGCGGATTGTGCCGATGCGCCCGTCCATCATGTCGGAGGGGGCGATGATGTCGATGCCTGCCGCCGCCTGATTAACCGCCTGGCGGACGAGGATTTTCACGCTGTCCTCGTTATGCACGTAGCCATCGCGCAGTACGCCGTCATGGCCGTGATCGGTATAGGGGTCGAGCGCCACGTCGCCGACCAGCGCGATCTGCGGATATTCCTTTTTCAGGATCCGCGCGGCGCGGCACATCAGGTTGTCCGGGTTCAGCGCCTCGGTGCCTTCGGCGTCCTTGTGTTCGCGCGGCGTGGCGGGGAACAGCGCGATGGCCGGGATGTTCAGCTTCGCTGCGTCCTCGGCATGGCGGGCCAGACCGTCCAGCGCGGTGCGGAACACGCCCGGCATGGAGGAAACCTCTTCCGCGGCGCCCGTGCCTTCGCGGATGAAGATCGGCCAGATCAGGTCGTCGACCGAAAGCTTGTGCTCGGCGACCAGGCGCCTGGTGGCGTCGTCATAGCGGTTGCGGCGCAGACGTGTGGTGGGGAAGGTGCGGTTGATCATGAGGTAACAGTCCGAGTGGTTGCAAAGAGGCGATGGCCGAATATCAGCCAGAACGGATGGCATGACCAGCGCCGGCACGACAGGAATGCAATGCAGACTCTATGGATTTTGTGGGTTTGCAATTTGACAGGACTAAAATGGTCCGGTTAAGTGTTGACGTCCAATTAAGAATAATTATCAATTGCAAACACAGTGTGAGTTCTAACGAAGTGCCCCGCTCTGCCGAATGATCGGTGAGGCTCGGGAAGTGACTGCCAGCCTATGCCGAAATCACCTGCGTCGAATTTAGCGGAGCGAAGCGCCCATGTCGTCGACCACAAACAGCCCCCAAACGGCTGAGCGCCCCACCCGGTCAAAATGGCTGAGACGTTTGCCGTTCGTGGCGGTGTTCGGGCCGGGCCTGGTGGTCATGCTCGCCGATACCGATGTCGGCTCGATCATCACCGCCGGGCAGAGCGGCGTGCAATGGGGCTACAAGCTGCTACTGGTGCAGGTGATCCTGATGCCGGTGCTCTATATCGTGCAGGAGCTCACGGTGCGGCTCGGCGTGTTCACCGGGCGCGGCCATGGCGAGCTGATCCGCGAGGCGTTCGGCCCACGCTGGGCCTGGCTCTCCGCCGCCGGGCTGGGGGTGGCGACGATCGGCGCGCTGCTGACGGAATTTTCCGGCGTCGCGGGCATCGGCGATCTGTACGGCGTCCCGCATGCGGTTTCGCTGCCCCTTGCGGTGGCGGCGCTGCTGGCGGTGGTGCTGACCGGCTCCTACCGGCGGGTGGAGCGCGCGGCCATCGTCATCGGCCTGTTCGAACTCGCTTTCTTCTTCGTCGCCTGGGCGGCGCGGCCGGATCTGGCCCAGATGGCGCATGAATCGGTGCGTATGCCGGTGCTGAACCCGACCTTCGAATATCTGGTCGCGGCGAATATCGGCGCGGTGATCATGCCGTGGATGATCTTCTATCAGCAATCGGCGATCGCCGACAAAAAACTCACCGTCGCGGATTTCAAGCTGGCGCGCTGGGATACGGCGATCGGCGCGGTGGTCACCCAGTTGGTGATGGCCGCGGTGCTGATCGCCGCCGCCGCCTCGATCCGCCCGCACGCGCCGCAGGCCAGCCTTTCCACCGTGGGGCAAATGAGTCAGGCGATGACGCCGTATCTGGGGCCGCAGATGGGCAAGCTGATCTTCGGCCTCGGCGTCCTGGGGGCCGGCATGGTCGCCGCCATCGTCGCCTCGCTGGCTTTGGCCTGGGGGCTGGGGGAGGTGGCGGGCTACAAGCGCTCGCTCGAGCACCATCCGCTGCAGGCGAAATGGTTCTATGCCGTGTACACGATCTGCGTGGTCGGCGGTGCGGCGATGGTCGGCTTCTACCCCAACCTGATCTCGCTGAACGTGGGCGTGCAGGTGATGAACGCGCTGCTGCTGCCGCTGGTGCTGGGCTTCCTGGTGCGGCTGGCGATCGTGACCCTGCCCGAGGCGCACCGCCTCAAGGGCAAATACAAGGCCGTGGTGATCGTCGTGTGCGCAGTCACCTGCGCCTTCGGCGTGCTCGGCGGGCTGGGCGGGTTAATCTGGTCGTAGAAAGCAGCCGCTTTTTGAAAAAAGCGGCGCAAAAACTTTTGGTTATGCTGGGTCATGGGCGTTGTCGGTGCCAACGCCCATGACCCAGATTAAAAAAGTTTTTTTGCTTCTTTTTGTTCACAAAAAGAAGTCTTCCTTTTGGCGCGCGACGGGAGCCGGTTTCCTTTGACGAACCCACCATGGTAGATGGCCCTATGACTCGTTCTTTGATCGTGGCCCTTGGGGCCGACCATGGAGGTGTTGCCCTCAAGAACCGGCTGGCCGCCGTGTTGATCGAGGGTGGGCATCAGGTTCAGGATTTTGGCACCGATGGCCCGGCCAGCGTCGATTACCCGGATTTCGCGCATGCGGTCTGCGAAACGGTGGCGCAAAAGCGTGCCGATTTCGGCATTCTCGTGTGTGGCACCGGCATCGGCATGAGCATCACCGCCAACCGCCACCCCGAGATCCGTTGCGGTCTGGTGCATGATGTCACCACCGCAAGGCTGACCCGCGCGCATAACGACGCGAATGTGCTGGCGCTCGGCGCGCGCATCGTCGGCGAAGAAGTGGCGCTGGATATTCTCGGCGCCTTCCTTTCCACCCCTTATGAGGGCGGGCGGCATGACCGCCGCCTCGCCAAACTGAACAAGACGGAACCGACTCTATGAACGAACAGACCACGCCGCCGGCGCTGCAGCGCTTCTTCAACGCCCCGCTGGCCGAGATCGACCCGGAAATCGCCGGCATCATCCAGCAGGAGCTGGTGCGCGAGCAGGATGGCATCGAGCTGATCGCCTCGGAAAACGTCGTCTCCGCCGCCGTCCTGGAGGCGCAGGGCTCGGTGCTGACCAACAAATACGCCGAGGGCTATCCCGGCAAGCGCTATTACGGCGGCTGCGGCCCCGCTGACCTCGCGGAGACGCTCGCCATCGAGCGCGCGAAAAAACTCTTCAATGCCGGCTTCGCCAATGTGCAGGCCAATTCGGGCAGCCAGGCCAATCAGTCGGTGTTTCTGGCGCTGCTGCAGCCGGGCGACACGGTGCTGGGGATGTCGCTGGCCGCCGGCGGCCACCTGACCCATGGCGCCGCGCCGAACATGTCCGGCAAATGGTTCGATGCCGTGCAATACGGCGTGCGCAAGGATGACGGGCTGCTCGATTACGAGGAACTGGAAGCCCTGGCGCGGAGCAAGATGCCGAAGCTGATCGTGGCCGGCGGCTCGGCCTATCCGCGTTTCATCGATTTTGCGCGCATCCGTGCGGTTGCGGACGAGGTGGGCGCGTATTTCATGGTCGACATGGCGCATTTCGCCGGCCTGGTCGCGGCGGGGATTTTCCCGTCGCCCATGCCGCACGCCCATGTCGTCACCACCACCACCCACAAGACCCTGCGCGGCCCGCGCGGCGGCATGGTGCTGACCAACCACGAGGACATCGCGAAAAAGATCAATTCCGCGATCTTCCCTGGCCTGCAGGGCGGGCCGCTGATGCACGTGATCGCCGGGAAAGCCGTCGCCTTCGGTGAGGCGCTGCGGCCGGACTTTACCGCCTATCAGAAGGCGGTGGTGGCGAATGCCAAGACCTTGGCGGACACGCTGATCGAGCAGGGGCTCGCCATCGTCACCGGTGGCACGGATTCCCATCTGCTGCTGGTCGATCTGCGGCCCAAGAACATCACCGGCAAGGCGGCGGAGGCGACCCTGGAGCGCGCCCATATCACCGCCAACAAGAACGCCATTCCCTTCGACCCGCAGAAGCCGGCGATCACCTCGGGCATCCGCTTGGGCAGCCCGGCGGCCACCACGCGCGGTTTCGGCCTCGCGGAGTTCCGCGAGATCGGGCTGATGATCGGCGAAGTGCTGGACGGATTGGCGAAGTCCAATGACGGCACCAACGAAGCGGCCGAACAGGCCGTAGGCGCGCGGGTAAAAACCCTGTGCGCGCGTTTCCCCGTCTACGCCAGAGCATGATTGCTTTACAGCAATCACGCTCTGGCCTTGTTTTCGCGAGCGATTCCACGGCTCAATCGAACCGCTGCGCGATTCGATTTCAAGCCATATCGCTCTAGGTAAGGGAGCGAAAATGCGCTGTCCGTTCTGCGGCGAGGCTGATAGTCAGGTCAAGGACAGCCGCCCCACCGAGGACGGCAGCGCGATCCGCCGCCGCCGCTTCTGCCCCGCCTGCCACCAGCGTTTCACCACGATCGAGCGCGTGCAGCTGCGCGAGCTGACCGTGGTGAAGGCGGATCAGCGCCGCGTCGCCTTCGACCGCGACAAGCTGGCCCGTTCGGTGCGCATCGCCCTGCGCAAGCGCCCGGTGGATGACGAGCAGATCGAGCGCATTGTCAGCGGCATCGTGCGCCAGCTCGAGGCCAGCGGCGAGACCGACGTGAAGAGCCACGACATTGGCGAGCTGGTGATGGAGACGCTGAAAACGGTCGATACCGTGGCTTATGTGCGCTTCGCCTCGGTTTATCGCGATTTCCGTGAAGGCAAGGATTTCGAGGCGTTTCTTGGGCATATGGGCGAATTGCCGAAGCCCGCCAAAACCGGTGAGTGAGGCATGAGCGACGAAGCCTATATGCGCGCCGCCCTGGCGCTGGCGCGGCGCGGGCTGGGTGAGACCGCGCCCAACCCGTCGGTCGGCTGCGTCATCGTCCAGCAGGGAAGAGTCGTCGGGCGTGGTCGCACCGCCACCGGCGGCCGGCCGCATGCGGAAGTGGCGGCGCTGGCGATGGCCCGCGGCCAGGCCCGCGGCGCGACCGCTTATGTCACGCTGGAGCCTTGCAATTTTACCGGAAAAACAGGGCCTTGCACCGAGGCGTTGATCGAGGCGGGGGTGGCGCGCGTGGTCGTCGGCGCGACCGATCCGCACCCCAAGGTCAACGGTGCCGGAATCTTACGCCTGCGCGCGGCGGGGGTTTCCGTCACCATGGGCGTGCTGGAACAGGAGTGCCGCGCCGTCATTTCCGGCTTCGTTATGACCGTTACCCAAGGACGGCCGCTGGTGCGGCTGAAACTCGCCTCGACGCTCGACGGCCGCATCGCAACCAGCACGCGCGAATCGCAATGGCTGACCGGCGAGTCGGCGCGCCGCGCGGCGCATGCGATGCGCGGGCGGCACGATGCCGTGCTGGTCGGCGTCGGCACCGTGCTGGCGGACGATCCTGAACTGACCTGCCGGATCGATGGATTCCGCAAGGCGCCTTTGGTCCGCATCGTCATCGACAGCCATCTGCGCACGCCGCTGATGAGCAAGCTGGTGCGTGGTGCTGCGGAACATCCCCTCTGGCTGCTGCACCGCGACGGCGCCGACCCGGCGCGCCGCAAGGCGCTGCAGGGGGCGGGCGTGAAAACCATGGAACTGCCGTCCTCCGCCGCCGGGGTCGATCTCGCGGCGGGCGCTAAAATGCTGGCGCAGGCCGGGCTGACGCGGATTCTCTGCGAGGGCGGCGGCGCGCTTGCGGCGGGGTTGCTGCGCGCCAATCTGGTGGACAGGCTCGCCTGGTTCCATGCGCCCGGGATCATCGGCGGCGATGGCTGGCCGGCGGCGCAGGGGTTTGGCCTCACCAAGCTGGCTGCCATGCCGCGCTTCATCCCCGTTTCGTGCGAGCGCTGGGGTGACGACTGGCTTACAACCTATCGAAAGGCGGCTTGAATGTTCACGGGACTGATCACCGGCGTCGGCACTGTTCGGGAGGTAAATCCGATCGGCAATGGCAGCGATGCGCGCTTCGTCATCGCCACGCCCGACAACGATGTTTGGGATGGTGCGGCGAAGAAGCTAGGCGCCTCGATTGCCTGCTCCGGCTGCTGCCTGACGGTGGTCGAAGCGGGGCCGGACTGGTTCGCGGTGGAAGTGTCGGCGGAGACGCTTTCGCTGACCACGCTCGGAAACTGGCAGAAGGGGACCAGGATCAATCTGGAGGGTTCGCTGCGCCTGGGCGACGAGCTCGGCGGACATCTCGTCTCCGGCCATGTCGACGGGTTGGCGCAAGTGATTTCCGCCACGCCGGAAAACGGTTCCACCCGCTGGGTATTCGAATTACCCGCCTCACTCGCCCCGTTCGTGGCGCCAAAAGGCAGTATCGCCGTCAACGGCGTGTCGCTGACCGTGAACGAGGTGGAGGGCCAGAAATTCGGGGTCAACATCATCCCGCACACGGCCCAGCATACCAATTTCTCAAGCCTCACGGTGGGGGATATGGTGCACATAGAAATCGACATGCTGGCGCGCTACGTGGCGCGCCTTGCGCAGTTTCAACAGGCGTAAAATGTTTACGTCTCACGTGATGCCGGGCGGCCCCATCGCCGCCCCGGTGGCTTGAAAGGAATCGCCAGATGGAAGGCCTGAAATCGACGCTGAAATCAGCGGGGCTGCACGACTACATCGCCTCTGCCCCGGAGATCATCGAGGAGGCGCGTGCCGGCCGACTGTTCATCCTGGTCGATGACGAAGATCGCGAGAACGAGGGCGACCTCGTCATCCCCGCGCAGTTCGCCACCCCGGATGCGATCAACTTCATGGCCAAGCACGCGCGCGGGCTGATCTGCCTGGCGATGACCAAGAACCGTTGCGAGCGGCTTGGCCTGCCGCTGATGAGCCAGGCCAACGGCTCGCGGCACGAGACCGCCTTCACCGTCTCGATCGAGGCGCGGGAAGGGGTGACCACCGGCATTTCCGCCGCCGACCGGGCGCATACCATCGCCGTGGCGATCAACTCGGAGCTGGGACGCGAGGACATCGTTTCGCCCGGCCATGTTTTCCCGCTGATGGCACGCGATGGCGGCACGCTGGTGCGCGCCGGCCATACCGAGGCGGCGGTGGACATTGCCCGCCTCGCCGGGCTGATCCCCGCCGGCGTGATCTGCGAGATCATGAACGATGACGGCACCATGGCCCGTCTGCCGGACCTGGTGGCCTTCGCGCAGCGGCACAATCTGAAGCTCGGCACCATCGCCGATCTGATCGGGCATCGCCGCCGCACCGAGCGGCTGGTCAAG
>NZ_DASXFO010000038.1:0-14280 GCF_036489515.1 Acidocella sp. | reverse complement strand
TCCGCATATGACGGTGGCGCAGAACATGAGCTACGCGCTGAAGCTGCGCGGTGAGGCGAGGGCGGAGATTGCACGCAAAGTGACCGAGGCGGCTGCGCAACTCGGCCTGAGCGATTTGTTGACGCGTTATCCCAGAGATCTGTCCGGCGGCCAGCGGCAACGCGTCGCCATGGGCCGAGCCATCGTGCGCGAGCCGAAAATGTTTCTGTTCGACGAGCCTCTGTCAAATCTCGACGCCAAGCTGCGCGTGACAATGCGCGCGGAAATCCGCCGCTTGCAAAAGCGCCTTCAAGTAACCTCGCTTTACGTTACCCACGACCAGATGGAGGCCATGACCATGGCGGACCGGCTCGTGGTTATGCAGGCCGGACGTGTCGCGCAAATCGCGACACCGATGGAGGTATTCGAGCGGCCGGCCAATCTGTTCGTTGCGCAGTTCATCGGCGCGCCGGCTATGAATATTCTTCACCCCGACCGCGTTGGGATTTCCGACGTGCCGGTGAACTCACTTGTGGGCGTTCGCCCCGAGCATATCAAGGTCGTCAATCAAGGTCGGGTTCTGACAATCGACCTGGTCGAGCCGCTCGGTACCGAGACGTTGATCCACGGGACGCTACCTTGCGGCCAACGCCTGACGTTGAGGCGCCCGGGAGGACCTCCCGGCGTAACGGAGTTGCAGATTGATCTTCCCAACGACGTTCTGCACGTGTTCGATGCGGCGAGCGGCATACGCAGGTAAGTGAGGAAGCAGCCGCTTTTTGAAAAAAGCGGCGCAAAAACTCGTTTTATGCTGGGCCGTGGGCTTTGTCGGCGACAGCGTCCATGGCCCAGATTAACAAAGTTTTTTTGCTTCTTTTTGTTCACAAAAAGAAGCCTTCCTTCTGTAAGTTTGTTGTCAGTTAGGACTGCTATGCGCGGCGCCACGGTGTTTTGATCTCTGGGCAACTCTTCCCTGCAAAATAACTCTTGGCGTGCAGGGCAAAAAAACTTATCTAGACAACATCATGGACCATGTGACGGCAGTTTCAGAATTGATCCGGGAGACGCACATTGTGCGTCAGGCCGGCGCGATTCCGTTCCGCCGCGGGCCGGAGGGCTTGCGCGTGCTGCTGATCACCTCGCGCGATACCGGGCGCTGGGTGATCCCCAAAGGCCATGTCGAGCCGGGGCAGACGGCAGCCATCGCCGCGGCGGTTGAAGCCTATGAGGAGGCCGGGCTGGCCGGCGTGGTGAGCGACATTCCGCTCGGCGTCTACACCTATGGCAAGCGCCTGCGCTCGGGCGTGGTGCAGCCGGCGACCGTGGAGGTCTATTCACTCGAGGTCGGCATCCAGATGAAGAAATGGCCGGAGCGCAAGCAGCGGCGCCTGCAATGGATGGATGTGGCGACCGCGGCAGGGCTGGTGCACGAGCCGGGGTTGTCGGTGCTGATGCGACGGCTGGGTGAGATTGCCTGAAAAAAAGCGGCGCAAAAACTTTTGTCATGCTGGGCCATGGGCGTTGTCGGCGACAAAGCCCATGGCCCAGCCATATCGCCCTCGCCAAAACTTCGCGATAATGCGGCATGCGTCTTTCCGTTGAACTTGTGCCGCGCGGCACGGCCGAATTGCAGACCGATGCCAGCAGTGTTCTCGCCGCCCTTCCGGATGTCGATGTCTTCAACATCCCCGACCTGATGCGCTTTCCGCTGCGCAGCTGGGAGGCCTGTGCGGTGACCCGGCCGTTGCTGGCCGCCGGGATTCCGCATATCCGCGCCATCGACATTCCGCCCGGGGCGGCGCTGCCGATGGCGGCAGGGCTCAAAGCGGCCGGGGTGAGCGAGGTGCTGGTGGTGCGTGGCGATCCGCCGCACGATCTGAGCCACCAGACCTGGCCGAATACCAGCGAGGACATCATCCGCCGGATCAAGCGCCACCATCCGGAATTGCGCGTCTACGCCGCGTTCGACCCGTACCGGCTGGGGCTGCGCGACGAGTTGATCGGTGTCATGCGCAAGCTCGATGCCGGCGCGGACGGTTTTTTCACGCAACCGTTCTTCGACTTGCGGCTGCTGGAAATGTGCATGGAGATGCTGGCGGGCCAGACCGTGTATTGGGGCGTGGCCCCGGTGCTGGGCGCGCGCGCCAAAGCCTATTGGGAGACGACCAACCGCGTCGTCTTCCCCGCCGATTTCGCGCCGGAGATGGCGTGGAACAGGAATTTCGCCCGCGCCGCGCTCAGGATGATCCGGGCCGGCGGCGGCAATGCGTACCTGATGCCGATCCGCGTCGATCTGGCCAGTTACCTCCAGGGGCTGCTGGAGACCTAGAAAATGGGCGTTGTCCCCGACAACGCCCATGGCCCAGCGGAACAGAAGTTTTTGCGCCGCTTTTTTCAAAAAGCGGCTACTTCGATTTGTGCTAAACTGTGCGGATGCCGCTGCCACCTGAACGCGTCGCGCCGCATCTCGTACGGTTCATTGCTATGCTCGACGCCGCCTTTCGGGCCCAAGGCGCCGCGGGGTTGCCGGCGCGGCTTGCGGCGGCGGTGCAGGCGGTGCCGCGCCATGCCTTCGTGCATCGTTTTCGCGCCGGTGAGGGCCGGGTGCGGAATTTTGACGCCGCGCCGGAAGGTTGCCTGGGCCTCATCTACAGCGATCGGGTGCTGGCGCATGTGGATGAAGGCGGAGACATTTTGGCGTCCACCAACTCGCAGCCCAGTTTCGTGCTCTGGCTGGTGCATCTGCTGGACGTGCAGCCGGGGCAGAAAATCCTGGAAATCGGTTCGGGTTCGGGCTGGCTCGCCGGCATCCTGGCCCATCTCGCCGGCGGGTCAGGCCGTGTCACCGGCATGGAAATCATCGCCACGCTGGCGGCGCGGAGCCGGACCGATCTGGCGGCCTGCGGGCTCGGCAATGTCACCATCCTGGTTCAGGACGGCGCGCTTGGTTGCCCCGCGGCGGCGCCGTTCGACCGCGTCATCATCACCGCCGGCGTCTGGGATTTGCCTTCCATGCTGTTCGAGCAGGTGGCGCCGGAGGGGTGGCTGATCGTCCCGGTCGAGCTCAGCGGCAGCAGCGCCTGCCGGGTCGTGCTGCTGCGCCATGTGGCTAAGCATTTTGTCGAGATGCAGGGCATGCGCGGCTGGTTCGTGCCGCTCACCGGCCCCAGCCAGCGCCGCACCGCGCCGGAGGAGGACGAGGATGCGCCGGAGCCGGGCCGGCTGGCCATCTACCGAAGTGCGGAAGCCCCACAGCCGGGTGCGGGGCGGATCATCGAGCCGCGCGGCGCCAGCACACTGGTCTGGACGCCGAAGCTCTGAGCAGAGCTAAGGCAAGCAAAAGGGAAGCACTACTTTTTGTGAACAAAAAGTAGCAAAAAACTTTATTAATGCTGGGCCATGGGCGTTGGCGCTGACAGAGCCTCTGCCGCTTTTTTCTCTCGGGGCCGAAAAACTTGCAGCCGCGGCGTGATTGTCCTATTTGCGATGACATGGTTATCGCCAACCTTTCCGGTCTGCTCCTTCGACTTACCCGCCCCTGGGCGTAAGTCCGCGCGGTTTCGCGCTGCCGGCATCGTTCAGGGGAATGCCTCCAAAATCTCTCCCACGGCATTTTAAGCGGAACGGACCCTCTTCATGACCACGATCAATCACCCGAATTTCGGCGCCATCGACGAACAGCGCGTCATCATTTTCGACACCACGCTGCGCGACGGCGAACAATCCCCCGGCTTTTCGATGAACATCGACGAGAAGCTGCGCATGGCGGAGACCCTGGCCGAGCTGGGCGTGGACGTCATGGAGGCGGGCTTTCCCGTCGCCAGCGCCGGCGATTTCGAGAGCGTGCGGCGCATCGCCGAGACGGTGAAGGGCCCGGTCATCACCGGTCTCGCCCGCTCCGCCCCGGCGGACATCGTGCGTGCCGCCGAGGCGGTGAAGGCGGCCGAGCGCCGGCGCATCCACACTTTCATCTCCACCAGCCCGCTGCACATGAAATACAAGCTGCGCATGGAGCCGGAGGCGGTGCTGGCGGCGGTGACTGCGTCGGTCACCCTGGCGCGGCAATATACCGACGACGTGGAATGGTCCGCCGAGGACGGCACGCGCACCGAGGCGGACTTTTTGTGCCGCTGTGTGGAAGCCGCGATCAAGGCAGGTGCGACCACCATCAACATCCCCGATACGGTTGGGTATGCGGTGCCGGAGGACATGGCGCGGATTTTCGCGATGGTCCGCACGCGGGTGCCGGGCGCGGACAAGATCATTCTCTCCACTCATTGCCATAACGATCTGGGCCTGGCGGTCGCCAACACCCTCGCCGCCGTTTCCGCCGGCGCGCGGCAGATCGAATGCACCATCAACGGCATCGGCGAACGCGCCGGCAATACCGCGCTGGAAGAGGTGGTGATGGCGATCCGCACCCGCCCGGATGCCGCCCCCTACACGCATAACATCGAGACCACCCGTATCCTGCGCACCAGCAAACTGCTGGCGACGGTTACCGGTTTCGACGTGCAGCCGAACAAGGCGATCGTCGGCCGCAACGCCTTCGCCCATGAATCCGGCATTCATCAGGACGGCATGCTGAAGAATGCCGCGACTTATGAGATCATGACGCCGGAGAGCGTCGGCTGGCAGAAAACCTCGCTGGTGATGGGCAAGCATTCCGGCCGCGCTGCCTTCCGCGACAAGCTGAAGACGCTGGGCTATGGCGATCTGGGCGACAACGCGCTGCAGGTGGCCTTCCAGCGCTTCAAGGATCTCGCCGACCGTAAGAAGGTCGTCTACGACGACGACATCGTCGCCCTGGTCGATGACGAGGTGATGCGCGACCACCAGCGCATCAAGTTTGTGGACCTGGAAGTCTGGGCCGGCTCGAAATCCAAGCCGCGCGCGCTGCTGGAGCTGGAAGTGGACGGGGTGAGGCAGAGCGCAGACGCGCTGGGCGACGGTCCGGTCGACGCCGTTTTCACCGCCGTTCACATGATCTTCCCGCATGAGGCGGCTTTGCGGCTGTTCTCGATCGGCGCCGTCACCGAGGGCACTGACGCCCAGGCCCGCTGCACCGTGCGGCTGGAGGAGGAAGGCAAGCTGGTCGACGGCCAGGGGGCGGATACCGACACCATCGTCGCTGCCGTGCGCGCCTATATCCATGCGCTGAATAAACTCATCACCAAGCGCGCCCGCACCGAGCCGGCGGCGCTGTCAGCGTAAAAAGGAAGCACTACTTTTTGTGAACAAAAAGTAGTTTTCTGCTCCTTTGGGTCATGGGCGTTGTCGCTGACACAGCCCATGGCCCAGCATAAAAAAAATTTTTGCGGCGCTTTTTTTAAAAAGCGGCTGCTTTCTTCCTTCTATCCCAGCAGCCGGCCGATCACTCTGGCGGTGTAGTCCACCACCGGGATGATCCTGCCGTAATTGATGCGGGTCGGGCCGATCACGCCGATCGCGCCGACGATGCGATCCTGGGCGTTGCGCGCCGGGGCCACCACCATGGCCACGCCGGCGGCGCCGAACAGCCCGGATTCCGCGCCGATGAAAATGCGCACGCCGTCGGAGGTTTCGGCGAGGTCGAGCAGGCGCAGCATCGTTTCCTCGGTTTCCAGCCGCTCGAACAGCGCCTGGATCGCGCCGAGTTTTTCCAGCTGGTCCACATCCGCGAGCAGCCGTCCCTGGCCGCGCAGGATCAGCGAGCCGGCCCTTCCTTCGGCGGACCAGGTGGCGAGGCCGGCCTCGATCACGCTGCTGGTCAGCGTGTCCAGCGCCGAGCGGTCGGCCGCGAGGTCGGAGGCAACCTGCCGGCGCAGATCGTCGAGCGACAGGCCGGAAAGCCTGGCGTTGAGAAAATTGCTCGCCTGCTGCAGCGCCGAGGGCGGCAGGCCGGGCGGCGTTTCGATGATGCGGTTTTCCACCTGGCCGTCGGCGGAGACGAGAATGACCAGCGCCCGGCCCGGCGAGAGCGGCACGAATTCGATATGCTTGATCGGCCCCTCGCTCTTCGGGGCCAGCACCAGGCCCGCGGCCGAGGACAGGCCGGAGAGCATGGTGGAAGCCTGGGCCAGCGTGTCCTGCAGCGAGCGGCCGGATTGCGCGAGGGCGTGGTTGATGGTGTTGCGCTCATCCTCCGAGAGCTCGCCGAATTGCAGCAGCCCGTCGACGAACAGCCGCAGGCCGCGGTCGGTCGGCAGGCGCCCCGCCGAGGTATGCGGCGCGAACAGCAGCCCGGCATCGGTGAGGTCGGCCATGACGTTGCGGATCGTCGCCGGGGACAGACGCTGCGGCAGCAGCCGGGAGAGGGTGCGGCTGCCCACGGGCTCGCCGGTCTCCACATACTGCTCGACGATCTCGCGCAGTACCGCGGCGGAACGCACGTCCAGTCCGGGGGGAAGCCGGGGCGGCGGTTTCGGGTTCAAATTGCTCCTATGGTCCATGGGCACAGCCTCGGGTAATAGCACGCCGCATGAAAGACGGACAGGAGATGGTGATGCGCCCTTCAGGCAGAAATTTTGACGCGCTGCGCAGTGTGCGCATCGAGACCGGGTTTTCCCATCACGCCGAGGGCTCGGCGCTGATCCGCATGGGCGGCACGGAGGTGCTGTGCACCGCAAGCGTCGAGGGCAAGGTGCCCGGTTTCATGCGCGGCCAGGGCGAGGGATGGGTGACGGCGGAATACGGCATGCTGCCGCGCGCCACCCATAGCCGCGGCGACCGCGAGGCGGCGCGCGGCAAACAGTCCGGCCGCACGCAGGAAATCCAGCGCCTGATCGGCCGCAGCTTGCGCGCCGTGGTGAACCGCAAGCTGATGGGCGAAATCACCGTCACGCTCGATTGCGACGTGCTGAACGCCGATGGCGGCACGCGCTGCGCCTCGATCACCGGGGCCTATGTGGCGCTGGCGCTGGCCTTCCGCAAATTGCGGAGCGCCAATGTGCTGAAGGCCGACCCGCTGATCGCCCAGGTCGCCGCCGTGTCCTGCGGTATTTTCAAGGGTGTCGCGGTCCTCGATCTCGATTACGCCGAGGATTCCGCCGCCGACACGGATGCCAATTTCATCCTCACCAATCATGGCGGCATCGTCGAGATCCAGGCCACCGCCGAGAAGTCCACTTTTGATGACGCGGCGTTTGCATCGCTGCTCAGCCTGGCCCGCGCCGGCACGGCGGAATTGTTCGCGGCGCAGAAGGCAGTGTTGGGGTAGGGGAAGGAAGCGGTTCTATTTTGGAAAGCGATGTTGGCCACCTCCCGCTCCGCCGTAGATGTTATTCTGTTGGGTTGGCCTTATGGCGGAACTGCTCCGCCACCCAGTCGATAAAGACCCGAAGGCGAGGCGATAGGTGGCGCCTGTGCGAATAAAGGACGTGTACAGGCAGTGGCGTCGATGGAAAATCGGCTAGCACTTCGACAAGGGCACCGCCGGCCAGTTCGGGGGTGACACGATAGCGCGGCACCTGGATTAGCCCGAGCCCCATGCAGGCGGCGGCCACGTTTGTCTCAGGGCCTGTCACCGTCATCGTTGCCGGCAGGGTGAGTCGGCGGATCACCCCTCCCACCTGAAAAGCAAGAGGGCTGATCTCCATCGTATCCGGTGCCAGTAATCCCACCATTTTGTGGTTGGCGAGGCCGTCCAGCGTCTCTGGTCTGCCGAATCGCTTTAGGTAGTCTGGGCTCGCGAACGTGCCCCGATCCAGCATCGCCAAGCGCCGTTTGATGAGCGGAGAGTCGGCGAGTTCACCCGCTCTCAGGATGCAGTCGAACCCCTCGCGGATCATATCCACCGGCTGATGGGCTTCGCCGAAATGCAGCCTGATACCCGGATACATGTCGAGAAAGCGCGGCAGGTCAGGCAAGAGGAACTGGCGCGCCTGCGTGCCATGCAAATCCACGCGGATGAGCCCTGACGGCTTGGCGCCCAGAAAGGCGCCCTCCGCATCCTCCAAATCGGCGATCAGGTCGACGCAGCGCCGGTAATAGGCTTGTCCGTCCAAGGTCGGGCTGACATGGCGGGTGGTCCGCTGGAGGAGTCGTACGCCAAGCCGCGCCTCCAACCCCTTCACGGCATCGGTCACGGATGATCGCGGCAGGCCGAGATCATCCGCGGCGCGGCTAAAATTGCATCGTTCGACGATACGGATGAAGACGCGCATGGCGTCGAGGCGATCCATTATACGCCCTTTCGGATAGTGATGCCGAATTATGACGGATTATCTGTTTTTCCGGAAGGTTTATGGTCTGTTCATTGGGTGCCGCTGTGGCGCTCAAATGAAGGAGACTGAAAATGACCACTCAGACCCAAAAAATAGCCATCGTGACCGGCGCTTCCGGTGGGATCGGCGCCGCTGTCGCCGAACGCCTTGGCAAAGACGGCTTTATTGTCGTGGTGAACTACGCTGGTAACGCCGCCTCGGCCGAGGCGGTGGTTGCCCGGATCGAGGCCGCTGGGGGCCGGGCTGTCCCGGCTCAGGCCGATATCTCCGATGCTCAGGCGGTGCGCCGTATGTTCGACTCTGCCGAGACAGCTTTTGGCGGCGTCGACGTGCTGATCAACAATGCCGGCATCATGACCCTGGCGCCAATCGCCGAATGCGACGATGCGGTGTTTGACCGCCATGTCGCGATCAATCTCAAAGGCACGTTCAACACCCTGCGCGAGGCCGCCAAGCGGCTGCGCGATGGCGGTCGGATCGTAAATTTTTCATCTAGCGTCGTCGGCCTGCTGCAGCCGGGTTATGGGGTCTACGCCGCGACGAAGGCCGCGGTCGAAGCGCTGACTCCCATTCTCGCGAAGGAGCTCAGGGGCCGCAATATCACCGTCAACGCCATCGCGCCCGGGCCGACGGCAACAAAACTATTCCTCGACGGCAAGCCGCAGGAGGTGATCGACCGCCTGGCAAAACTGACGCCACTGGAGCGCCTTGGCCAGCCTGAGGACATCGCCAATGCCGTCGCGTTCCTGGCCGGACCGGACGGGGCTTGGATCAACGGCCAGACCCTGCGCGCCAATGGCGGAATCATCTGACCGCACCCGACAGACCAAAAACCTTGCCATCTAAATTGATCGAAAGGATCACACCCATGTCTAAGCACGTCATTCTCGTGACGGGCGCCTCTTCGGGCTTCGGCCTGATGACAGCCAGAGCGCTCGCCGAGGCAGGTCATACCGTCTACGCCTCGATGCGCGAGACCGAAGGCCGCAACGCGCCTCGTGTCGCCGAGGTTACTGCCTGGTCGAAAGAACACGGCCTCGACCTGCGCAGCGTGGAGCTCGATGTTCAGTCGGACAGTTCCGCGGAATCCGGTGTTGCGCAAATCTTGAAGGATGCCGGCCGTCTTGATGTGGTCGTCCATAATGCGGGGCACATGGTGTTCGGACCGGCCGAGGCATTCACCCCCGACCAGTTCATCCAGCAATACGATGTCAATGTACTTGGCGCGCAGCGGGTCAACCGTGCCGCGTTGCCGCATCTGCGCGGCCGAAACAAAGGTCTCCTGGTCTGGGTCGGATCATCCTCGACGCGTGGCGGCACGCCGCCTTTCCTGGCGCCTTATTTCGCCGCCAAAGCGGCGATGGACGCGCTCGCCGTCTCCTACTCAACCGAACTCGCGCGCTGGGGCATTGAAACGACCATCATCGTTCCCGGCGCGTTCACCAAAGGTACGAACCATTTTGCGCATTCCGGCAAGCCGTCCGATGCAGCGCGCGCTGCGGAATATGAAGCCGGTCCTTATGCCGGAATCGCTGATCAAGCCTTGCAGGGTCTGGCGCGGCTGGAGCCGGAAGATGCCGATCCAGCTGAGGTTGCGCGCGAGATCGTGCGGGTCGTTGACACGCCGTTCGGCAAGCGCCCGTTCCGGGTCCATGTCGACCCGTCGCAGGATGGCGCCGAAATCGTCAACGCCGTGGCCGACCGCATGCGCCGCGAGATGTACCGGAACATCGGCTTGGCCGATCTCCTCACGCCGCACATCAGTGCCTGAATAGCCCGCCTGGAGGAGCGTGACCACGATCTCAAATCGTGAAAATCACATTCGCCCTTAAACGAGGGGCAATGGGGCGTTGTCGCTGACGCAGCCCCAGACCCAGCTACGCCAAAAGTTTTTGCGCCGCTTTTTTTAAAAAGCGGCTGCTTTCTACTACGCTTTAACGATACCGAGCCTCGGCATCTCGATCGCCGGGCAGCGGTCCATCACCACCGTGAGCCCCGCCTCGCGCGCCAGTTCGGCCGCCGTTTCGTTGATCACGCCGAGCTGCATCCAGACCGATTTCGCGCCGAGGCGGATGGCCTCGCGCACCGGCGCCTCCACCTCGGCCGGGTTGCGGAACAAGTCCACCATGTCGAGCGGCGTCGCCTCGGCGAGGCTGGCGACGACAAGTTGGCCGAGAATCTCCTGGCCGGCCAGGCCCGGATTCACGGGCGTCACCTCGAACCCTTGGGCCAGCAGAAATTCCATCACCCCGTAGGAGGGGCGTGCGGGCTTGTTAGAAGCGCCCACCACGGCGATGCGCCGGGTGCCAAGTAACAGGTCGCGGATTTCGGCGTCGTTCATATCTCTTCCTTTACAATTTCGCTCCAGCTAAGCCCAAGGGCATGAAACGCGGATTTTTGGCCTGCGCCCTGTTCACTGTCCTAACCTTTTTTCTCTGGGCGGGACCAAATCAGCCGCAGGCTGGTGACGTGACGATGCCGGCCGACAAACTTTTGGTCCTGTCCTACGCCCCTTATCAAGCCTGGCAATCGCCGCGGGACCAGCATGGCCCGACGGCCCGGCAGGTGGAAGCGGATCTGCGGCTGATCGCCACCAGGGCGAATGGTATCCGCACCGCTTCGGCGCTCGAGGGCCCTTACGATATCGGCGCGCTGGCCGGCCAAGCGGGGTTGAAGCTATGGCTCGGCATCCGGCTCGGGGCCAATAAGCAGGACAACGCCAAAGAGATCGCCGCCGGCATCGCCGCGGCGAACGCGTATCCCGGCACGGTCACCCGCGTCATTATCGGCACCGAGGTGCTGCGCCGGCGCGACCTGTCCGTGGGCGAGCTGATCGCGGACATCGACGAGGTGCGGGCGCGGGTGAAGCAACCGCTGGCCTATGCCGACATGCCCGATACCTGGCGGCGGTTCCCGCAGGTCGCGGCGCATGTGGATGTGGTGATGCTTGAGTTCCGGCCCTATGGGCAGAACCCGAAGCTGAATGTGGACGCGTCCATCGCTCAAATCCGCGCCACCACCGAGGCGTTCAAGACGCAGTTTCCGACCAAGCGGATTTCCCTCGGCGGGGTGGGCTGGCCGAGCCGCGGCCGCTGGCGCGGTGACGCCGCGCCGAGCCGGGTGAACGAGGCGGTTTTCTGGCGCGAATTGGTCACCCTCGCGCGCCAGGAAGGGGTGGATTATGACCTCACCGAGGCGTTCGACCAGAACTGGAAATACCAGGATGAGGGCGTGGCCGGGGCCAGCTGGGGTCTCTGGAACGCGCATCGGGAGCTGAAATTTCCGTTGAACGGCGCGGTGGTGGAGCATCCGGACTGGCGCTGGTACGCGGCACTCGGTGCGTTGATGGGCAGCCTGCTGTACGGCGCCGTCGGCTTCCGCAACTCCAGGCTCGCGGTGCCCTCGTTCATGCTCGGCAATGGCTATGCGATCGCCTGCATCGGCACGCTGCCGCTGCTCTACGACGACTGGCTGCGCCTGGAAGCGGCGGTTAACTTGCTCCTCCAGGCGGTGTTCGCGTTCATGGTGATCCGCCGCGCCGATGCGGTGTTGTCGGGCGCCGCACTTCCGCCGGCCGTCACTGCCGCCGCCACGCTGGCGGCGCTGCGGCGCGGGCGGCTGCAATTCAACTATGACTCGCTGTGGTTCGTGTTCCTTGCCGGTGCGGCGATTTCCCAGGCGCTTCTGGTGTTCGACGGGCACGACCGCGACGCGCAGCTGCCGGCGTTCATCATCCCCGTGATCGCCGCGGTGTTGCGCTTCTGGACCAAAGACCGGCCGCAGGCGCTGGGCTGGGAGGATCTTTGCGCTGCAACCGCCTTGGCGCTGCTGGCGATCGTCGACGCGGTGATGGAGGGAGCCAAAAATCCGGATTTCGTGACCTGGAACGTGGCCGCCCTGGTGCTGGCCGCGCCGGTTATCACGAGAAAGATAGGACTACTTTTTGTGAACAAAAAGTAGCAAAAAAACTTTGCTAATTTGGGCCATGGGCGTTGTCGGCGACAACGCCCATGGCCCAGCATAAAGAAATTTTTGCGCCGCTTTTTTTAAAAAGCGGCTGCTTTCTTCTTAGTCTTCGATCTTCGCGCTCGGGGCAGGGGTGTACGAGGCCGGGCTGGCCGCGTCGGTCATCATTTCGATGCGGCCGGTGATCTGGCCGCCATCTTCCACCTGCAGGCGGCGGCAGCGGGCGGTGCCGAGCAGACGGCCCGTGGCGCGCACGATCAGCGACTGGCGGGCGACCAGCGTGCCGTCGATGGTGCCGGCGACTTCAGCCTCCTCGACCTCGACCTCGCCTTTGAGCATGCCGCCATGGGCGATCGAGAGTTCGGCGAGGCCGTTGATCATGGTCGCCTCGACGGTGCCTTCGACGACCAAGCGCTCGGCGTCCTGCACGGTGCCCTGCACGCTGATGCCGCGGCCGACCACCAGGGTGCGGCGGGCGCCTTCCTCACGCGGGGCCGGCGCGTTGCCGCCGACATTCGGGCGCAGCGGTGAGGCGGGGGAGGCTGGCGTGGTCGGCGTGGCCGGAAGCGGGGGCGCGAAGGGGGAGCGGGCCATGGCGGTTTCCTTGACAGCTTGTGATTGAGGGGATGCCGCGTCGGCACCGGCCGGCGACGTGATAAACGCATTGTCGCGCGGCGCCGGAACGGCGGCGGACGGCTTCGGTACTTCAGGCTTGCGTCTGTTGAACACGCGTCCTCCCGGATTCGAGCATCATCGAGGCGGAGCTAGCATGCGCCCCTGTGGCCCGACAACACCTCAAATCCCGCGACTATGGCGAGGGAGGGCGCGGAATGCTATCGGCGGCGGGCAATTCTTACGGAAGGATGACCCGCATGGCCGTCACACGCTTCGATATCACAGGGATCGGCAATGCCATCGTTGATCTTTTACTGCCAACGAATGACGATTTTTTAAATCGGCACGACATGCCGAAGGGTGGGATGTCGCTGATCGACGCTGACCGCGCGACCAAACTGACCGCGGCGATGCAGGGTGGACTCACCGCCTCGGGCGGCTCGGTCGCCAATACCTGTGCTGTCGCGGCGGCGCTCGGCGCCCGTGTCGCATTCCTCGGCAAGGTGGCGAAGGACGAGATGGGCGCCGCATTCCGCCGCGAAATCACCGGCCATGGCGTGCATTACGCGACGCCGCCGCTGGAGGCGGCGATCCCGACCGCACGCTGCCTGATCCTCGTCACGCCGGATGGCCAGCGCACCATGAACACCTATCTCGGTGCGGGTGGCGAGTTCGGGATGGACGATCTCGATGAGACCGTGATCGCGGCCTCCGCTGTGACCTATCTGGAAGGCTATCTGTTCGACCCGCCGGCGGCACAGGCGGCATTCGCCGAGGCGGCGCGGATAGCGCGCGCGGCAGGCCAGAAAACCGCGCTCTCGCTCTCCGACGCGTTCTGCGTGGACCGGCACCGCGACGGTTTCCGCCGGCTGATCGCCCAGGGCGTGGACATTCTGTTCGCCAACGAGGCGGAGATCTGCAGCCTGTACCAGCGCAACGATTTCGCCGAGGCGGCAAAGGATGCCGCGCGCGACATCAAGCTCGCGGTGCTCACCAAGAGCGAGGCGGGCAGTGTAATTCTGCATGAGGGGCAGGAGATCGCCGTGGCCGCAGCACCCGCGAAGGTGATCGACACGACCGGCGCGGGCGACGCCTACGCCGCCGGGTTTCTGGCGGCATACACCAAGGGCGAGAGCCTGCACGCCGCCGGTACGCTCGGCGCCAAGGCCGCGGCGATGGCGATCAGCCAGATCGGCGCCCGGCCGCCTGCGGCGGAGCTGCGTACGCTGGTAGGGTAGGAAGAAAGAAAGGCTACTTTTTGTGAACAAAAAGTAGCAAAAAAACTTTGCTACGCTGGGCCAGAGGCTGTGTCGGCGACACGCCCATGGCCCAGCATAAAAAAAGTTTTTGCGCCGCTTTTTTCAAAAAGCGGCTTCTTATACCAGCCCGCCTTGCTTCTGACTCTCCCTGGGGGATTCCCAAGGCGGGGAATTTCCGATTCGATACCCTGATGGGGAGCTTCGCATCAGGGGGGCTGTTATGGGGACGAAAGTAGCGATTACACGCCCGGATCATA
>NZ_DASXFO010000028.1:0-7747 GCF_036489515.1 Acidocella sp. | reverse complement strand
TTCTCGATCAGATGCCGCTCTGGCCCATCGGTGCGGATGGGCTGGCCATGCCGCTGCATGGCGCGCAGCTTACGGATGAGCTTCGGCCCCACCCAGAAGCTGATGATGAGCGCCGTGATGCACGCTCCACCCGCCCGGAATGAGATATACCGGAACAGGTTGAAAACATGGATATGCCCGGCGAGCGGGAGCAGGAGGAAGTAAAACATCAGCCGGGACTTTCCAGGGCAGAGATAACATCACGCATGCGGCTGCCGAAGCTGCCCTTCACCAACACGGCATCGCCATCGCGCAGCGCGGCTTTGACTATAGGTGCGAGAGCCGCCGCATCAGGCGCATGCGCGCCCTGCATTGCCCTGGGCAGCGAGTCGAATAAAGCCCCGCAGCAGGGCCCGGCGGCAAAAACCACATCCGCGCTCTCGCGCAGGGTGGGTGCCAGTGCCAGATGCTCGGCCTCGGCATGCTCACCAAGTTCCAGCATGTCTCCCAGCACCGCGACATGGCGGCCAGGCTGGAGCTTCAGCACTGAGAACGCCGCGCGCATTGAGGCCCGGGAGGCATTGTAGCTCTCATCCAGCAGCAGAATTTTAGCGCCGTTCGGCAGCGCCAGCTCCCGCCGTGCGCCGCGTCCGGCATAGGGTGCAAAGCCGCTCAGCGCCGCGGCGGCCCTCTCCACATCCAGCCCCAAAGCTGCGGCGGCGGTGAGCGCCGCCAGTGCATTGCTGGCCATATGGCGCCCGGGTGTGGCAAGGCGGAAATAAACCTTCTGGCCCAGAATTTCCGCCGCAATCTCGGCATTTTCCGGTCCGCTCAGCATATCCAGTAGCCGTGCCTCCGGGCCGTTGAACAAAAGCGCGCAATGGCCGGAGGGCACCACCTCGCGTAGCACCTGCAGATAGGCCGTCTCGCCCGGGATCACCGCCTTGCCACCCTGCGCTAGCGCCGCATAGATGCTGGCTTTTTCCCTAGCGATAGCGAGTTCCGAGCCCATCAGCCCCAGATGCGCGCGGTCAACGCAGGTGACGATGGCGGCATCCGGCTGCACCAGGGCGGCCAGTGGCGCGATCTCGCCAGGATGGTTCATGCCGATCTCGAACACGCCGAAAGTGGTGTCACGGGGCATCCGCGCCAAGGTCAGCGGCACGCCGATATGGTTGTTGAAGCTCGCCTCCGCGGCATGCACGGCGCCGAACCCGCCAAGGCAGCGGCGCAGCATTTCCTTGGTCGTGGTCTTGCCGACGCTGCCCGTCACCGCGACAATCTTGGCCCGGCCGCGCGCCCGCGCCGCGGCCCCCAGCCGGGCCAGCGCCGCCAAGGTATCGTCGACCAGCAGTACATTGCCCGGCATCGGCTTTGAGACCAGCGCCCCGGCCGCGCCTTTAGCGAGCGCCTCGGCGACGAAATCATGCCCATCGCGCGCGCCCTGAAGTGCTACGAACAGATCGCCCGGCTTTACCGTGCGCGTGTCGATGCTGATGCCGCTGACTGCGAAGCCGCGCGAAGCCGCGCCCACCGCTTGGGCCAGCTCATCCCCGTCCCATAGGATGGTCACGCCGCACCGCCCAGCTCACGCAGCACACTGGCATCGTCGAACGGGATGGTCGTCCCGCCGATGATCTGCCCCTGCTCGTGCCCCTTGCCCGCGACCACCAGCACATCGCCGGCACGCAATTCATTGAGACCGGCGGCGATCGCCGCGCGCCGGTCGCCGATCTCGATCGCACCGGGTGCTGCCGCCAGAATCGCCGCGCGGATGCAGGCAGGCTCCTCGCTGCGCGGGTTATCGTCGGTCACGATCACGCGATCCGCCCCCGCCACGGCCGCCTGGCCCATCAGCGGCCGCTTGCCGGCATCCCGGTCGCCGCCGGCGCCGAATACGATGACGAGTTTTCCGGTGGCGTGCGGGCGCAGTGCGCTCAGCACGCGGGTGATGGCATCGGGCGTATGCGCGTAATCGACATAGGCAGTGGCATGGTTTGGCAGCACCAAAGCCCGCTCCAACCGGCCCCGCACGCCGACCAGCCTGGGCAAATGCGACAACGCATCCGGCACGCCCAGCGCCTCGGCCAGGCTGGCCGCGAGCACCGCGTTATCCGCCTGGAATTTTCCGGGCAAAGGCAGCGATACCTCCCGCCCGTCGACAAAAATCTCCTGCCCAGCGGGCTGCGCAGCACTTTGCCCGATGCTCAACGCGCGAAAATCCAGGCCGCGCTTCAGGGCAATCTCGCGCAGCATGCCCAGCGTCACCGGGTCCAGATCGGCCATCGCCCGCACCGCCGCACCGCGCTTCAGCAGCAGCTCGAACAGCCGCAATTTCGCCGCCCGATAGGCCTCCATCGAACCATGATAGTCGAGATGGTCGCGAGTCAGGTTGGTGAATCCGGCCGCCGCGAAGCTCAAGCCGTCCAGCCGGCTCTGCGCGAGGCCGTGTGACGAGGCCTCAAGGGCAGCGTCAGAGATCCCTTCGCGCGCCAGCATCGCCAGCGTGTTGGCCAAGGTCACCGGGTCTGGCGTGGTCAATGATTCCACCACCGGCAGGCCCTCGGCGATCACGCCCAGCGTGCCGAGCGACGCGGCGCGCCGACCCGCGAGGCAGAGGATCTGCCGCAAAAAATCCACGGTGCTGGTCTTGCCGTTGGTGCCGGTGACCGCCGCCAGCCGCTCCGGCAGCTTGCCCGCCAGCTCAACCGCGAATTGCGCCAGTTTTTCCCGCGGCGAGGCGGTGCACAGCATCGGGCGCGGCGGTACGCCGGGCGGCCACACCGTCCCCTCGGGCGCCAGCACCGCGACGGCGCCACGGGCCACCGCCTCGGCGATGAAACGCCGCCCATCCGCTGTGGCACCGGGCAAGGCAGCGAACATATAGCCCGGCTGAACCGCCCGACTATCCGCCGTAATACCCCGTACCCCGTTCAACTCACCGCTCCGCAAACTCATTATCCGCCGGCAGGGCCCGCTCCGTCATAATATGGCTGCTGATCGCCGGAAAAACCGGTGCCATGATCCGGCTCGCGCCCCGTTTCGCTGTATGCGAGGTATGCGAGGCGGAGAGCAGCGTCGCCGCCTTCTGCGCTGCTCGCCGGTCCGATAGCCGGTCCGGCTTGGTGTCGTCCATGCCCGGCGGCTTCTTTCCCATCAATAAATAGGCATAGGCATTCGCCTGCGGCGGCAACGGATGATCCGGCCCGAGCCCGACCTGGCCGGGCGGCGTGGTCGGCTGCAGCGGGACGGTCAGCGCCGCGGTCTGCGCCGCCAGCTCAGCGCCGCTCAACGGCATGATGCCCAGCATCGGCCCGATGCGGGCGATGATCCGTGAGACCGTGGGGGCTGCGACATAGCCGCCGGTGGTGAAGCCGTGCGTGGTGGCATCCGGCTTGGGCTGCAGCATCACCACATAGACCACGTATTGCGGATCCTGCATCGGGAAGGCGGCCATGAAGGAACCGTTATTGGTGTGCAGCAGATAGCGCCCGTTCGGCCCGACCACCTGCGCGGTCCCGGTCTTGCCGCCGACGATATAGCCCGGCACGGCGGCGTAAACGCCGGTCCCTCCCGCCACCACGTCGGTCATCATCTTGCGCATGGTGTCCGAGGTGCTCGGCTTCATCACGCGCACGCCCACCGGCTGCGGCTCATTCGGGTCCACCGCCAGCAGCGTCGGTTTGTAGAGAAGGCCGCCATTCACGACCGGTACCACGGCCGTCACCAGCTGCAACGGGCTCACCGCGATGCCGCCGCCGAACGACACCGTCAACGTCGTCGCCAGGCCCCAATCATTGAGCGGGTGATATTCCGGCATGGGCGGCCCTGGCAGCTCTATGTTCGCCGGCTTGAAAAAGCCCATCTTGCTATACCAGGCCTGCTCGATCTTCGGCCCGAGGATCGAGGCGATGCGCGAGGCGCCGATGTTCGACGACACGTTGAGGATCTGCGGCACCGCCATCCAGACATGCGCCGGCTCAAAGTCGCGAATATAAAAACGCCCGACGCGCAGCGGGTGCGTCGTGTCGAAATAATCCCAGTAATGGATGATGCCGGAATCCAGCGCCATCGACATGATCTGCAGCTTGAACACGCTGCCCGGCTCGTAGAGGCCGTTCACGCAGCGGTTAAACTGACTGTTCCCGCTGGCCGTGCCGAGATCGTTGACATTGTAGTCCGGCAGGCTGGACATCGCCAGAACCTCGCCGGTCTTGGCGCTCATCACGATCGCGCAGGCGCCGGGCGCCTGGAATTCCTTGAGGGCGGCGGCGAGCTCGTCATGCACGATGCTCTGGATGCCGGCATCGATCGACAGCCGCAGCGGCGCGGGATTGGTGGTCAGGCGCTTGTTGAAATACTCTTCCACCCCGGCGATGCCGACATTGCCCACCCCGACCCCGCCCAGAATATGCGCGGCCAGATCGCCGTCCGGGTAATGCCGCGTCTCACTGTTCTCGAAATAGACGCCGGGAATGCCGAGCTTGTTCACCGCCAGCTCCTCGGGCGGGGTCAGCTGCCGGTCGAGATAGACAAAGTCCTTGTTCGAGGCGAGCCGGCGGTCGGTCTCCGCCAGGTCCAGCCCGGGCAGCACCGCGGCGAGTTGTTCCGCCGCCTGCAGCGGATCGGTGACCTGGCGCGGATCGGCGTAGAGTTCCGCCCCGGGCAGCGAAACGGCCAGGATCGTGCCGTTGCGGTCAACGATATTGGCGCGGTCGGGCGGCGGCGGCATGATGTTCAGCATCGGCTGCAACGCCTGCAGCACTGCGGGCGGCGGCAGGATCGGGTTGATCACGGTGGCGTAGACCAGGCGCAATGTCAGGACGGCAAACAAGGCGCTGAAGCCGAGCGCACCCATCAGCAGCCGCACCCGCGCCTTCTCCAGGACCGCCGGCGCTGCCGCGGTGGCACGCACATGCTCCATGCGCGGCACGGCCCCGCGCGCCGGCGCACCAGGGCGGCGCGCGGGCGGTTCCGATCCGGGCTTGAGCGTCAGTGTCAATTGCCGCTCTCGGAAGACTGCGCCATGCCGAGCATCGAGCCCCCGTTCTCCGCCATGGTCTGCGGCAGCGGCGGGGTCGGGGTCGGCGCCGCGACCGCGCGCACCGACAGGACCTGCGCCCCCATCGGCATCCCCGGCGGCGGCAGCGGACCCGCCGCGCGGGCTTCAAAAAGATGCGATTCCGTCACGTGCCGCGCCAGCACGGCCCGGTGCGACACCACATGGACCGGCCGCCAATGCCGCACGGGTTCTTCGACACTCGCCAGCCGCAGCCCGGCCGACACCGGGATACGGCGCACCGCCTGATGCACCGGGACACGGCTGGCGGTGTGCAACTCAGCCGTCTGCGGCTGGACCAGTTCGGCGCTGGCGAGATGCACCTGCGCCGCCGCCGTGGCGGCGACCGGAGACGTCGTTACCTGCGCCACCGCCCCGGCATCGTTGTCGGCAGGCAGCGCCGGGCTGGCCGGATTGCTGCCCGGCACCGGGCTGTTCGGCGCCGGCAGGGCCTCGGCCAGTTGCGGCAACGCCATCATCTGGCTCGGCTTCATCGGTTGCAGCGTGGTGAACTGGGTGGCGAGCTGCTGCAGCCGCGACGGATCGACCTCGAGCGCCCATTGCGCCTGCAACACCCGGATACGCTGCTGGTCGAGCCGCGTCGCCTGCGCCACCTGCGCCAGGTTGTCCTCCAGCACCTGCGCACGCTGTTTCACGGCAAACAGATACGCGCCCGACAGCACGAAGAGTGCGGCGCTGATCAGGGTGAAGGGGCGGATCATGGTGCGAGCCTTTCCATTGCGCGCAGCTTGGCGCTGCGGGCACGCGGATTGGCTTTCACCTCCGCGGCACTCGGCAGCATTGGGCTGCCCGTCAACAACTTGAATTGCGGCCGCGACGTTTCCTGCAGCGAGGCAGGGTCATGCCGCGACGCGCCGGGCATGCGCCCGGCCGCCTGCGCGAAAAAGCGCTTCACGATCCGATCCTCCAGGGAATGGAAACTCACCACCACCAGCCGCCCACCCGGCGCCAGCAGCGAAGCGGCCTGCGCCAGCCCGGCGGCGACATCGCCCAACTCGTCATTCACCGCGATGCGCAGCGCCTGAAAACTTCTGGTGGCCGGGTCTATGCCTGACTTGTCCGCTCTCACAACGCTCCGTATCACGCCGGCCAGATCGGCCGTCGTCGCAAATTTTTGCAGCCGGCGCCGCTCGACGATCGCCTTGGCGATCCGGCGCGACGCTTTCTCCTCTCCGAATTGGTACAAAATATCAGCGAGTTCGGATTCGGGCACAGTGTTTACCAGCGTCGCCGCGGTTATTTCCGCACCGCCCATCTGCATGTCGAGAGGCCCGTCCTGGCGAAATGAAAAGCCCCGCGCCGGGTCATCGATCTGGTAGGACGAAACCCCAAGATCGAACACCGCGCCGTCCAGCGCCCCGACCCCGGCGGCGCCGAGCAGATCAAGAATCTGGCTGATGCGGCCTTCACAAATCTGCAGGCGACCGGAATGCTGCGCGGCCAGTTCGCGCCCGCGCGCCACCGCCGCAGGATCGCGATCGACGGCGATCAGGCGGCAATCAGCCGAATCGAGAATCGCACCGGCATAGCCGCCGCCACCGAACGTGCCGTCGAGATAGATTTTGTCAGGCCCCGGTGCCAGCATCCGCACCGCCTCATCCCGCAACACGGGAATATGCGAAAACCCGCTCATGCCGACACCGCCTTCGCCGCGAAGCCCGGCGCCAGCGCCCGCGAGGCCCGGCGGAACTCAGAAGCCGCCTGCGGCTCCCAGATATGAAAATGATCGCCGCGCCCTAAAAAGTTCACAGCGCCGGTAAGATTCGCGTATTCAACCAGGTCACCAGGGATGAGGATGCGCCCTTCCTTGTCGGTTTCCACCACCCAGGCCTCGCTGTAGAGCAGCGTCGCCAACGCTTCGCGCTTGGGATCGAAATGATCCATCTGGTCCAGCTTCTCCTGCCAAAGCTGATAAGCCGCGCGCGGCCAGACCTCGATGCACCCCGCAATGTAGGACGGCCGCAGAATCAGCGAAATCGCGCCCAGATCGCCCTTCAAGGCCGCACGGAACGGCGCCGGAACGGACACCCGCCCCTTCGCGTCAAGCCGATTCTCGTGGTTGCCGAAGAACTGACTCATATGGATGCGACGCGGGACCTTCCACCACTGTATGGGTATTCATGGGTTTCTTCCCCACTACCATGGGCCATGACGCCGCGTCAAAAGGAATCTCATTTTTGCGCCGCCGAGTCGAAATCAAACTTCTAGAAAATAGCTACGGATTCTCGGATTTCGTTGTTCATGTTTTGTTCTTTTCCAGGTGAATGGAGATGTTTTCACGGGAGTGAAATACGTATCCCGAAATAATATCGAGGGAAGCAGCCGCTTTTTGAAAAAAGCGGCGCAAAAACTTTTGGTCCGCTGGGCCATGGGCGTTGTCTATGACAACGCCCATGGCCCAGCGGACCAAAAGTTTTTGGCTCACTTACGTGAAAAATCCAGACGGTCTGTAAGCCGGGTTCTGTCCACGCCGCGAGCGGCGCTGGACGGCCATTCCTCTGGGACGGACCTTGCGGCCCGCCTCGCGCGACCAACCCGGGCGGCGGATCGAAAATACTCCCGCGCCCATGCTTTCGCACGGCGCCGGCCGCCCCTATTCGGTCTTGCTCCCGGTGGGGTTTACCCTGCCAGCCCTGTCACCAGGGCCGCGGTGCGCTCTTACCGCACCGTTTCACCCTTGCCGCGGGC
>NZ_DASXFO010000011.1:0-5449 GCF_036489515.1 Acidocella sp. | reverse complement strand
TGAAGCGCGAGGCGCTCCCCGGCTTCATGAGCGCGCATTACACGCCGGAGAACATGGTCATCGCCGCCTCGGGCAATCTGCGCCACGCGCAGGTGGTGGATCTGGTCGCCCAGCATTTCGCCGACCTGCCCAAGGCGGCGCGCCATGAGCCGATGCCGGCGGACTATACCGGCGGCGAGTACCGTGAGGACCGCGATCTCGACCAGGCGCATCTGGTTCTGGGCTTTTCCGCGCCCGGCTATGGCGAGCCGGATTATTACCCGGCGATGCTGCTTTCGACCCTGCTCGGCGGCGGCATGTCCTCGCGGCTGTTCCAGGAAATCCGGGAGAAGCGCGGCCTCGTCTATTCCATCTACAGCTTTACCTCACCGGCCAAGGATGGCGGGTTATTCGGCATTTACGCCGGCACCGGCGAGTCCGAGGCCGCCGAACTGATGCCTGTGACATTGGAGGAACTGGACAAGGTGCAGCACCATGTCACCGCCGCCGAGCTTAACCGGGCGCGGGCGCAGTTGAAGGCGGGACTGCTGATGTCGCTTGAATCCACCGGCAGCCGCTGCGAGCAGCTGGCCCGCCAATGGCAGATTTTTGGCCGTGTGATTCCGGCGGCGGAAACCGTGGCGAAGATCGAGGCGGTGACCGAGGCGGACATCCGTGCCGCGGCGGCGAAAATCTTCCGCCAGCGTCCGACCATCGCCACCATCGGCCCGATCGCACAGGTGCCGACACTCTCCGCCATTGCCGATCGGCTGGCCGCATGAGCGCGTTGCTCGACCAGGCCGCCGCCCTCCTCGCTGCCGCGAAGGCGGCCGGGGCTGACGTCGCGGAGACGGTGATGAGCACCGGCACCTCGGTCTCGGTGCAGCGCCGGCTCGGCAAGATCGAGGAGACCGAGCGCGCCGAATCCCGTGAGCTCGGCCTGCGCGTGTTTGTCGGCAAATGCAGCGCTTCGGTTTCGGCCAGCGCGATCGACCCCGCCGCGTTCACGCGCCTGGCGGAACAGGCCGTTTCCATGGCCCGTGTCGTGCCGGAAGACATTTACGCGGAAATCCCCGAGGCCCCGGCGCCGATGGACGCGAAGCGTCTCGACCTCGACGATCCGCTCGAACCCACGGCCGAAACGCTCATTGCCCGCGCCGCGGCGGCGGAAGAGGCGGCGCTCGCGGTGCCCGGCATCACCAATTCCGAGGGCGCTTCGGCTTCCTGGTCGCGCAGTCATTTTCTCCTCGCCACCACGCGCGGCTTCGCCGGCTTCTATGCCCGCTCCAGCCATGGCGTCTCCGCGACCGCCATCGCCGGCACCGGCACGGACATGCAGCGCGATTACGATTATTCTTCCGCCGCGCATGCATCGGACCTCGATGATCCGGCCGCCCTCGGCCGCAAGGCCGCCGAGCAGGCGCTCGCCCGGCTGCATCCAACCCGCCCGAAAACCGCCAGACTCCCCGTGCTGTTCGACCCGCGCGTCGCCGGCAGCATGCTCGGCCACTTGTCGGGAGCGATCCACGGCGCCTCGATCGCCCGCGGCACCTCCTTCCTGAAGGAGAGCCTCGGGCAGAAGGTGTTCGGACCGGACATCCGCATCATCGACGACCCGTTGCGCGTGCGCGGCCGCCGCTCCCGGCCCTTCGACCGCGAGGGCCAGCCCGGCACGGTCCGCAGCTTCATCGAAAACGGCGTGCTGACCAGCTGGATTCTCGACACCCGCAGCGCCAATCAGCTCGGCCTGAAAACCACCGGCCATGCCGGCGGCACCAGCAATTTTTATCTGGCGCCCGGCAGCCTGACGCCTGCGGCGCTGATGGCCGATATCGTTGAGGGGCTGTACGTGACCGAGATGCTCGGTTCGAGCGTGAGCGGCTTGACCGGCGATTATTCGCGCGGTGCCGCCGGCTTCATGATCCGCAACGGCGTCCTCGCAGAGCCGGTGGCCGAGTTCACCATCGCCGGCAATCTCAAGGACATGTTCCTGAACCTCACCCCGGCCGATGATCTGATCTTCAAGCGCGGCACCGACGCGCCGACCTTGCGTATTGAAGGCATGACGCTGGCTGGGGCGTAGCAAAAACTGCATGCAATAAAAGGAAGGAAGTAGCCGCTTTTTAAAAAAAGCGGCGCAAAAATTTTTACTCCGCTAGGGCATGGGCGTTGTCGCCGACAATGCCCATGACCCAGATTAATAAAGTTTTTTTGCTACTTTTTGTTCACAAAAAGTAGTCTTCCTTTTTTGCCTCGCATTGAATTTTGCATTCAATCATGCCAGCCTCCCTCCATAAGAGGAGGACCAAAAATGGCGACGGTATTACGGCCAGGGCTTGAGCGGCGTTTGACGTCGGAGATCGACGGCGAGGTGCTGTTCGATCGCTTCAGCCGCGGCCGCTACGCCACCGACGCCTCGCACTATCAGATGATGCCGCTTGGCGTGGTCGTGCCGAAGACCATGGAGGGCGCGCTGCGCGCCATGGCGCTGGCCCGGGAGGAGGGCGTGCCGATCACCCCGCGCGGCGGCGGCACCTCGCAATGCGGCCAGACCATCAATCGCGGCCTGGTCATCGACAATTCCAAATATTTGCGCCGCATCCTGTCGCTGGACGTGGCGAACAGAAGCTGCGTGGTGGAACCCGGCATCGTGCTGGACGATCTCAACCGCCAGCTGAAGCCGCACGGGCTGTGGTTCCCGGTGGATGTTTCCACCGCCTCACGCGCCACCATCGGCGGCATGACCGGCAACAATTCCTGCGGCGGCCGTTCGCTGCGCTATGGCACCACGCGCGACAACGTGCTGGCGATCGACGCCGTGCTGGCGGACGGATCGGCGATGCATTTCGGCGAGATTTCCACGGATCTCTCCGACGTCAATGATTTTGCGTCGCGCGATCTTGCGGCCAAGCTCCTGCGCATCGGCGCGCGCGAGGCGGATGAGGTGGCGCAAAACTTTCCCAAGGTGCAGCGCCGCGTCGGCGGCTATAACATCGACGCCCTGAACCCGGCGCGGGGCCGGGTGAACCTCGCGCATATCCTGGTCGGCTCCGAGGGCACGCTGGGCTATTCCACCGCCATCGAACTCAAGCTCTGGCCGTTGTTGGGCCGGCGCGGTCTCGGCGTCTGCCATTTCGGCTCGTTCCATGCTGCCATGGACGCCGCCCAGCATCTGGTGAAGCTCAAGCCCATCGCCATCGAGCTGGTGGACGCGACCATGATCGAGCTGGCGAGCGAAATCCCGATATTCCGCCCGACCTTGGAGGCCTTCCTGAAAGGTGACCCGGCGGCGCTGTTGCTGGTGGAATTCGCCGAGGACGAGGCGGAGAACACGCGGCGGCTGGAACAATTGTCCGAACTGATGGGCGATCTCGGCTTTGGCTTCGACCGCCAGGGCGCGCAGTGGGGCGGGGTGGTAGAGGTGCTCGACCCGGCCTTGCAGGCGGCGATCACCGAGCTGCGCACTTCAGGGCTAAACATCATGATGTCCATGAAGGAGCAGCGCAAGCCGATCTCCTTTGTCGAGGACTGCGCCGTGCCGCTCGAACATCTGGCCGAATACACCGCCAACCTCACTTCGGTGTTCGAGAAGCATGGCACCAAAGGCACCTGGTACGCCCATGCCTCGGAAGGCTGCCTGCATGTGCGCCCGGTGCTGAACCTGCGCCTGGAGAAGGACGTGGCGGCGATGCGCGCCATCGCCGAGGAGGCTTTCGAGCTGGTGCGCGCCTATAAGGGCTCGCATTCCGGCGAGCATGGCGACGGGCTGGTGCGCAGCGAGTTCCACGAGAAGATGTTCGGCACCCGCCTGGTCCGCGCCTTCGAGGAGGTGAAGGAGGTTTTCGACCCCACCACAGCTTTCAATCCGGGCAAGATCGTGCATCCGGCCCGCTTCGATGACCGGTCTCTGCTTCGCTACAAGCCGGATTACGCCGTGGCGGATTTCAAGCCGGCGCTGGATTGGTCCGACTATCCGGGCGGGGCCGGCGGCCTGCAGGGCGCTGTGGAAATGTGCAACAATAACGGCGCCTGCCGGAAGCTCGAGGGCGGCGCGATGTGCCCCTCCTACCGCGCCACCGGCGACGAGCAGCACGTCACCCGCGGCCGCGCCAACACCTTGCGTCTGGCCCTCTCCGGGCAATTGGGGCCGGACGCCCTGGCCTCAGACGCAATGGCGGAGACGTTAAAACTCTGCGTCTCCTGCAAGGCCTGCAAGCGCGAATGCCCGACCGGCGTGGACATGGCGCGCATGAAAATCGAGGTGCAGGCCGCGCGCGCGAAGCGGAACGGATTCTCGCTGAGAGACCGGCTGGTGGGACACCTGCCACGGTACGCGCCTTATGCCGCGTACCTCGCGCCGTTGCTCAACCTGCGCAATCGTTTTCCGGCCCTCGCCAAACTCGGGGAAAAATTTCTCGGCTTTAGCGCCCGGCGCAGCTTGCCGGTTTGGCGGCGCGACCGGTTTACGCCGCCGGCAAGCGTGCAGGGCAGGGCGGACGGCGCGGAAGTGGTTCTCTGGGCGGACACGTTCAACGCCGCCTTCGAGCCGGAAAACATCACCGCCGCCATCGCCACCCTCACCGGTGCCGGCTACCGGGTGCATGTGGCGCAGCCGCCGCGCGGCGGGCGCCCGCTCTGCTGCGGCCGCACCTATCTCTCGGTCGGCGATGTCGGCGCCGCCAAGGTGGAAATGACGCGCACGCTGGAAGCCCTCAAACCGTTCGTCGCGAGGGGCGTGCCGGTGCTGGGGCTCGAGCCGAGCTGCCTGTTCTCCTTCCGAGATGAACTTTTGGTCCTCCTCCCCGGTGAGGTCGCGCAGGCGGTGGCGGTGCAGACAATGCTGGTGGAGGAGTTCATCGCCAGGGAAATCAAGGCTGGCCGCTTTTCACCAAGCCTCGCTCCGGTGGCGGAGACGGCCGTGCTGCATGGCCATTGCCACCAGAAGGCTTTCGGCGCGATGGGCGCGGTGCAGACCGCCCTCAGCCTGATCCCCGGGCTGAAGGTTGAGACCATCGAGTCGAGCTGCTGCGGCATGGCCGGCGCGTTCGGCTATCAGGCGGAGACCATCGACATGTCGCTGCGCATGGCCGAACTCAGCCTGCTGCCGGCGGTGCGCGCGGCGGCGCCGGACGCGTTGGTGGTGGCCGACGGCACCTCCTGCCGGCACCAGATCCATGACGGCACCGGGCGCGAGGCGGTGCACGTGGTGCGCGTGCTGGCCGCCAGCATGGCGAAGGCTGTAGGGTAGGGAAGGCTACTTTTTGTGAACAAAAAGTAGCAAAAAAACTTTTTTATGCTGGGGCATGGGCGTTGTCGGTGACACAGCCCATGGCCCAGCATAAACAAAAATTTTGCGCCGCTTTTTTTAAAAAGCGGCTACTTTCTTAAGGAGTTCCGATGACCCAAGCCACCGAGCCCTGCGACTTCTCCGCGATCGAGGCGCGCCGCCTGATCGGCACGAAACAGCTTT
>NZ_DASXFO010000100.1:0-84825 GCF_036489515.1 Acidocella sp. | reverse complement strand
GGAAATCCGGCGGCTCGCCCTGAAGCTCGCGCAGCGCCAACTGCCCGTCGCGCGTATCCTTAAATGGTCAACATTCAGACGGGCTCATCAGGCCGCAGCAAGACACGCCCACCTTAAAAAACTGCAACTGTAGTGCTAGGGAAAGAGGCCCTTCGAACTTCAACGATCGGCGCGGCGGCTTCGCGCCCAACCCGGTCATGAGGCGGCGTTTTTGTGGTTCCCAGGACCGGACATTCCAGGTTCCGAAATTCAAGGAATCTGTTGAAATGCACTTTCGGTTTCGCCTGCTACCGAAGCCCCTAAAGCCAATACAAAATCAGCGGATTAGCTACATATGATTTGGACAACTCATCGGTGGCTTGCCACATGCCGTTGTATATCATTTAGTACGATCGCAAAACGAAGGTGATCAATGAGATTCTCAATTTTGACTTGCGGATTGCTGTTCGCTACGTCGCTCGCCGGACCGGCTCTCTCGCAACCCGTGGTGCAGAATTCTAGTAACGCGACCAACACAGCCGCCAATTCGGCGGAAGACTACATGCAGATGCACCAGATTGAATCCAACTTTCACCAAGCGGCTACCGACCACAACATCGACCAGATGATGTCCTTGTTTACCGACCACGCGCGCGTCATCGCATTTGGCAAGACTTATACCGGAACCGATCAAATCCGCCGGTTTTGGCAGTCTTCCGGTCCTTTTACCCATCGATGGGTGGGCTACACGCCCGCCTTTCGTATTGCCTACACATTAAACGGCAACACGGGACATCTGCACTTTGAGTGCCTCTATGTGGATGACCAGGACAAGCACGTTGCGCTACACGCGGACCTCAATGGCGTGGTCGCGCTGCAGAACGGGAAATGGCTGTTGGACGACCTGACAGTCACGCGGCATAAGGTCTAGGCCGCCGTCTTCTCATGACAGACACACGAGATTTTGCAAAGATGCGGCGTCTCCAAACGACTTCTTATGCCGCGACCTGAGGTCGCGAGGCGACTATGCCATACTAGTCCTGAAAGCCGGCGAATTGCTCAGACAGCTTTGAGATTGATTGCGGCAGCCTTGCCACGCTCCATCTCGATGTCGAACGTGACCTTCTGGCCCTCGTCCAGACCGCGCAAACCCGCCGATTGCACGGCTGTGATGTGCACGAACACGTCCTTGCCGCCATCCTGGGGAACAATAAAGCCAAAACCTTTGGTGGTATTAAACCACTTAACCGTGCCGATAGCCATTATGCGACGTCACTCCTTACATTGGCATAAGTCGATTGCCATTAAAGCTCGCGCAGAAACCTTCTAAATTGTCAACGAACTCTTGGTTTTCGTCGTGTTCAGACCTGGGGGGAGGCGCGTTGGCTTTTTGTCGCGGCCCCATCGCGCCGGGACGAAGGCTCTGGTCTGCGTAATTCACTCCAAAGCGGCCGGTCCGCTCTCGGCCCTAGCCACTCCATAGACGAAAGGCAGCTATTCGCCCGTCCTGCCCGCTTTGGGATGCACCGCTGGCACGCGAGCTATGACCGGCGTTGGCCAGAAAGCGCCCATTCGAGGCGCAGCCGCGGAACTGCTGTTTGTACCCGTTGCGGAAACCCAAACTAACCAACACCCAAATTTCCGGGGTCTGGGGCCTTTCGGCCCCAGCGGGTCCAGGGCAGAGCCCTGGCCTTTCAACCTTTGCGCTTAGGCTGCTGCTGCGTGATACAATGTATATTCCCCCCGCCGAGCAGGATTTCGCGGGCTGGGACCATGACCACTTGGCGGTCGGGGAAGAGGCTTTGCAGCACTGCCTGCGCTGGCGCATCGGTGGGCACGTCGAAGCTTGGTGCGATGATGGCGCCGTTGGCGGCGTAGAAATTCACGTAGGAGGCGGCGAGGCGTTCGCCTGCGGCCCGGTTCATGCCTGTGGGGCTGTGGTCGATGCCGGCGGCTTCGGCCGCGGTGAGGTGCATTGGCGTGGGCATGGGGATGCGCTCGACCGTGAGGCGGCGGCCTTGCGCGTCCTCGGCGGCCAGGAGGCGCGCTTCGGCGTCGTGCGAGACTTGGGTGTGCGGCTCGGCCGGATCGTCACACCAGCTGAGCAGCACGGTGCCGGGGCGTATGAAGCAGGCGAGGTTGTCGACGTGGCCGCCGGTTTCGTCATGCGGCACGCCGGCACCTAGCCAGATGGTTTTGCGCGCCCCGAGATAGTCATGCAGCAGCTTTTCCATGCCCTCGCGCGTGGGAGCAGAATTCCGGTTCTGGTCGAGCAGGCAGGATTCCGTGACCAGCACGGTGCCTTCGCCGTCGACATGGATGGCCCCGCCTTCGAGCACTGCCGGGGCGCGGAAGCGTTTGGCCTTTTCGATTTCCAGCATTTTCGCGGCGATCTGGTCGTCCAGGTCCCAGGGGAAGTACAGCCCGCCGCCGAGCCCGCCCCAGGCGTTGAAAACCCAGTCCACGCCGGCGAGGTCGCCCTCCGGATTGAGCAGGAAGGTGGCGCCGGTATCGCGCGCCCAGGCGTCGTTGCTGCTGGCCTCCACCACGCGCACGGTGTCGGGGAGCATGGCGCGGGCATTGGCGAACTGGCGGGCGCTGACCAGCATGGTGACCGGCTCGAACCGGGCAATGGCGGCGGCGACCGCGGCGAAGGCGGCCTGCGCCGGTTTGGCGCCGAGCCGCCAATTGTCCGGGCGTTCCGGCCAGATCATCCAGCACCCGTCATGCGGCGCCCATTCCGCCGGCATGGCGTAATTCAGCGCCCGCGGCGTCAGATTATCAGACATCAGCTTAGCTCGTCCGGCCGTGCCGGCCATCGAGCGTGATCAGCGGCGCGTAGAGTTCCGGGCGACGGTCGCGGAACACGCCCCAGGAGGCGCGCATCTGCGCGATCGCGTCGAGGTCGAAGCTTGCGGTCAGCACTGCCTCCTCGGTGCGCCCGGCTTCGGCGATTTTCGCACCGGTCGCATCGGCTATGAAGGCGGAGCCATAGAAGGTGAGCGCGGTGCCGTGCGCCCCCGGCTCGGTGCCGATGCGGTTGGAGGCGATCAGCGGCATGACATTGCAGGCCGCATGGCCCTGCATCGCCCGCTGCCAATGGTCGCGGGAATCGAGCGCGGGGTCCTGCGGCTCGGAGCCGATGGCGGTGGGGTAGAACAGCAGTTCCGCCCCCATCAGCGCCATGGCGCGCGCGGATTCCGGAAACCACTGGTCCCAGCAGATGCCCACGCCAATGCGGCCGAACGCCGTGTCCCACACCCGAAAACCGGTATCGCCCGGAGAAAAATAGAATTTTTCCGTATAGCCCGGTCCGTCGGGGATATGCGATTTGCGGTAGAAGCCGAGGTTTTTGCCGTCGGCGTCGATGATCACCACGGTGTTGAAAAAGCTCTGCCCGGCGCGTTCGAACACCGAGACCGGCAGCACCACCCCAAGCTCCCGCGCCAGCTCCGCGAAACGCGCGACCGCCGCGTTCTGTTCCAGCGGCACCGCCAGCTGAAAATGCGCGTGGATCTGATCCTGGCAGAAATACGGCGTCTCGAACAGTTCCTGGATCAGAACGATGTTCGCGCCCTGCCCCGCCGCAAGGCGGATCAGCCGCTCGGCGGTGGCGATGTTGGCGGTCTTGTCGGTGCCACATGCCATCTGCGTGGCGGCTACGGTGACGTGTCTCATGTCAGCACTTTAGGCCGGCTGTTTGGATAAAAGGAAGTGGCCGCTTTTTGAAAAAAGCGGCGCAAAAACTTCTGCGATGCTGGGCCATGGGCGTTGTCGCCGACACAGCCCATGACCCAGCATAGCAAAGTTTTTTTGCTACTTTTTGTTCACAAAAAGTAGCCTTCCCTTCCTTACTTGCCCTTACCGGCGGAGTTCGGCACACAGCCTGCATGGCCGATCTCGATGAACTTCTGAATTCCCGCGGCACCATGACGGAGCTTGGCGCCCATGTTGTCGCCGCCCGCTTCAACCGTGCCGGCTCGCATGCCGCCTTCGCGCTCGGCGATGGCAGCCTGCACCTGTTCGACACCCAGAAATGGGACAAGGTGGCGGTCCATGACGGCGCCGTGCTGAGCCTGGCCGCGCATCCGGTCACCACGGGCTTCTGCTCCGGCGGTGACGACGGGCGGCTGATGGCGGTCAGCCCGGAGGGCCAGGTGACCGAGATCGCGAAATTCGGGTCGAAATGGGTCGAGCATATCGCCACCTTCGCCGGCAAAACGCCGCTCCTGGCCGCCGCGGCGGGGAAAAACCTGCATTTGCTGAGCGGGAGCGGCGAGGTTCTGAAGACGCTGGCGCATCCCTCCACGGTCACCGGCATCGCCTTCGACACCAAAGGCAAGCGGGTCGCCGCTTCGCATTACAACGGCGCCTCGCTGTGGTTCACCTCGTCCTCCTCCGATCCGCGCAAGCTGGAATGGAAGGGCAGCCACATTGGCGTCGCGCTGCACCCGGCCGGCGAGGCGCTGGTGACCTCGATGCAGGAGAATTCGCTGCATGGCTGGACGCTGCCCGACGGCAAGCACATGCGCATGGCGGGCTATCCGGCAAAAACGGAATCGCTCGGCTTCACCCGCTCGGGCCGCTGGCTGGCCACAGCGGGCGCGGAATCGATCGTGCTCTGGCCGTTTTTCGGGGGCGGGCCGATGGGCAAGGCGCCGATGGAGCTCGGCGCCGGGGACGGCATCGTCAAGCGCGTCGCGCCGCATCCGGAACACGAGGCGGTGGCCGCGGGGTTCGATACCGGGCTGGTGATCATCGCCGACGTGCAGAAGGAGCACATTCTGGCGGTCTGCGGGCCGGGCCGCGGCGCCGTCACTGCCCTGGACTGGGACCCTTCAGGCGCGCGCCTGGCCATCGGCACCGAGACCGGCTTCGCGGCGGTCGTGAATTTCGCGAGATAGAAAGACAAGGCTACTTTTTGTGAACAAAAAGTAGTTTTCTGCTCCGCTGGGCCATCGGCGCTATCTCCGACAACGCCCATGGCCCAGCATAACAAAAGTTTTTGCGCCGCTTTTTTTAAAAAGCGGCCGCTTTCTTCTATCCGGGGCGGCCGGTGGTCATCAGGATCACCGCCAGGGCGATCGCGATGCCCTGCAGGATCACGCGCCAGCGCATCAGCCGGTTGGAAGTGCGCGGGCTGCGGTTGCGATTGGCCATGCCGAGGGCGCCTACCAGCATCACCACGACCACCGCGATCATATCGAGCGCCAGCAGGATGAAAAGGATCGTTCTCATACCGGTCATATAAGCAGGCGCTGCCTGGTTTGCCTATTGCCGTGCGGGTTGACTTACGGGGCAACATCCTTTGTGCATGGGCCATGCGTTTTGCCCTTTTCGCCTGCCTTTTCGCCCTTGCCCTCGGTTGCGGCAGCGCCGCGGCGCAGACGCCCCTCGCGCATCTGGCCCACAGCAGCGCCACGCCGGCCCATACCACGACCAGCACCATCATTCCGGGTTCGCCCCTCGCGGCTCTGACCGGCGCCGCGACGGCGCCCGCGACGAACGACGCCAACACGCCGGCGCCGTTCGGCCTCTCGGTCTCCACGGCGATCGACAAGCAGACGGCCCACGTGTTCGGCGATTTGGACACCGCCGTGCATCAATCCCTCCGGCTTACCCCGTTGCTGGACTGGGCCCGCAGCTTTGGCCGCCTCGCCGTCCGCCGCGCGCATCTCCTCGACATTTTCCAGGCCTTGGCTCTCACCATTCTGCCAGGCCTGGTGCTTGAGCGGCTGCTGTATTTCGCGCTGGCACGCCCCCGCGCCGGGCTGGCGAACCGTGCCGCGACGCGGATCCCGCCCTCTGATACGGCCACGAAACCGGCGGAAGACGGCGAAGACGACGAACACGGGCTGGCCGATGCCGAAGCCGGCGAGACGGAAAAGCGTCCGGGACTAAGGCTCTCGTTCCTGACCTGGGGATGGCGCTTCCTGCTCGGCCTGCTGCATCTGGGCCTGCGGCTGGTGCCGTTGCTCGCCTTCGTCCTCATCGTCCAGGTGCTGATCTCGACCTCGCTGATCACCACGCGGCCGGCGGAGTTCGCGGTCATCGGCATCGCCAACGCCTATCTGCTGTGCCGGCTGGCGCTGGAATTCGTGCGTTTCTTCCTGGCACCGGAGACGCCCGGCCTGCGGCTGGTGCGGCTCAGCTCAGCCCATGCCAATGCGGTGATGCGCTGGGCCCGGCTGCCGCTGGCGACCGGCTTCACCGGCTATGCGCTGGTCTCGGTCGGCGAATTGCTCGACCTCGACCACACCGGCGCCAACGTGCTGATCCGGCTGATCACCCTCGCGGTGCATGTGGAAGTCGCCCTGGGGATCTGGAAGAGCCGACGCATCGTCGGCAGCTGGATCGCCGGCACGCCGCACGCCTCCAGCCTGTCCGCCAGAACCCGGCAGCGGCTCGGGCGGATCTGGCATTATCCCGCGCTGTTCTATGTGCTGGCGCTGTGGATCGCCTGGGCCGCCGGCGTGCACAACGCGGTCGGCGTGCTCCTGCGGCTCGTGCTCGTGGTCATCGGCGCACTGATCGTCGGGCGGCTGGCCTGGCAAGCCAGCTCCCACGTGCTGGAGCGCATCTTCCCCGACCCCAACACCACCGAGGCGCTGCACCCCCTCTATGTCCGCGCCCATGCCTATAATCCGCTGGTGCGGGGGCTGGTGCGCACCTTCATCGGCATTCTGGTCTTCCTGCTGATCCTGCAAGGCTGGGGGGTGAACGCCTTCGCCTGGCTGTTGATCGACCCGATCAGCCGCGCGCTGATCGGCGCCTTCATCTCCATCATCATCACCGTCGTCGTGGCGCTGGCCTTATGGGAATGCGCCAACACCTTCCTGAACGGCCGGATCGACCGGCTGGCCGACACCGGCCGCACGCGCCAGGCGGCGCGGCTGCGCACGCTGCTGCCGATGCTGCGTGCCACGATCGGCGTCGCCATCGGCCTGGTCGCGGGGCTGATCTGCCTGTCGAAAATCGGCGTCAACGCCGCACCGCTGCTGGCCGGCGCCGGCGTGCTCGGCATCGCCATCGGCTTCGGCAGCCAGAAGCTGGTGCAGGACGTCATCACCGGCCTGTTCCTGCTGCTCGAGGATGCGATGCAGGTGGGCGACTACATCTCCCTCGCGGGCATGAGCGGCACGGTGGAGCGGCTCTCGATCCGCACCATCCGCCTGCGCGGCGGCGACGGCTCGGTCAACATCATCCCCTTCTCCGCGGTGACCACGGTCACCAACATGACGCGCGATTTCAGCAACGCGCAGATTTCCATCGCGGTCAGCTATGAGGAGGACCTGCCGCGTGTCTATGCCGTGCTGGCCGATATCGCCCACACCATGCGCGCGGAACCGACCTGGGCGGCGATGATTCGCGACGACCTGCAGATTTTCGGCCTGGACCAGTTCGCCGCCTCGAACCTCGTCATCACCGGGCAGATCCGCACCGGGCCGGGCCAGCACTGGGCGGTGCGGCGCGAATTCTATGCCCGGGTCAAGCAGCGTTTCGAGGCCGAGGGGATCGAGATGCCTTATCTCTATCTCGCGCCCGCGCCCGCGCCGGCCACGGAGAAGCATGCGGAGGCCTAGCCCCCAGGAACCGAAGGAAAGGCTACTTTTTGTGAACAAAAAGTAGTTTTCTGCTCCGCTGGGCCATGGGCGCTATCTCCGACAACGCCCATGGCCCAGCATAACAAAAGTTTTTGCGCCGCTTTTTTCAAAAAGCGGCCGCTTCCTTAAAAGCCAGTAATGTCCGCGAGCACGCGCCGGCCCGAGGTGCTGCGGCGCAGCGGGACCACGCCATGCATGTCCTTGCTGGCCTCGGCGATGGTGACACCGGAGAATTGCGGGGCGATCGCGCCGCCGGCCCGTTCCCACAGTTCGAAGGCTCGGCGGGGCCAGGGCAGCGGTGGGGCGAATAGCGCCGGGGTCCGGTGCTCGACCTTGAAAAACAGCCCGCCCAGCACCCGCGCCAGCTGCCGCTCGGAATAAGGCTGGCCGTGGCCGAACGGCGTGCTCTCGGCATAGGCCCAGAGGCCCCTTCGGTTCGGCACGACAATGATCAGCCGCCCGTCATCCTTCAACAACCGCCAGACCTCCCGCAGCAAGCGCCTGGCATTGTCGGCCTGCTCGAAGCCGTGCACCAGGAGGATACGGTCGAACAGCAGATCGGGGAAAGGCAGCGCCTCTTCCTCCGACAAGCAGGCGAGGCTGGCGCGGCCGAGCGGCCAAGGGGCAAGGCCCATCTGCTGCGGCGAGACGGCAATGCAGCGCGCCGCCTGTTCGCGCCAAAGTTGCAGATAAGGGCCGGCATAGCCCAGGCCCAGCACTGCCTGGCCGGCGCAGTTCGGCCAGATCTCACGCAGCTTCTGGCGCAGCAGGGTGGCAGTCAGGCGGCCCAGCCCAGTGGCATAAAATTCCGCCGCATCTCGTGCATCAATCGCCATCAGCCTTATATACACGGCTGCACACCAAGGAGCGACAGACGTGACCGTAACCGCCACCCCCATCCCCATGCTCAGCGACAACTATTCCTGGCTGTTGAAGGAATCGGTCTCCGGCAAGGTGGCGATCGTCGATCCCGCCGAGTCCGAGCCCGCGATCGCGGCGATCGAGGCGGCCGGCGGCAAGCTCGACATGATCCTGCTGACCCATCACCATGCCGACCATGTCGACGGCGTGCCGGCGCTGGTCGCCAAGTACCACCCGCAGGTGGTCGGCAACGCCGCCGACGCACACCGCCTGCCGAAACTCGACGTCGCCGTGCATGAGGGTGATTCGGTCGATTTCGGCGCCGCCAAGGCGCGGGTGATCGACACCCCGGGCCACACGCTCGGGCACATCTCGTACTTCATCGCCGATGGCGAAATTCTGCTGCCGGGCGACACCATGTTCAGCATGGGCTGCGGCCGGCTGTTCGAAGGCACGGCCGAGGACATGTTCCGCTCCATGGCCAAATACGAGGATCTGCCGGACAGCACCTTGGTCTGCGCCGGGCACGAATATACCAGCTCGAACGCCAAATTCGCGCTGACGGTGGACCCGGACAACGAGGCGCTTCAGGAGCGCGCGGCCGCGGTGACAGCCCTGCGCTCCGCCGGCAAGCCGACCCTGCCGGTGACGCTCGGACAGGAACGCGCGACCAACCCGTTCCTGCGCGCGCCGGATGCCGAAACCTTCCGCAAGCTGCGCACCGCTAAGGACAACTTCTGAGAAGCAAAGAGAAAGGCTACTTTTTGTGAACAAAAAGTAGCAAAAAAACTTTATGACTCTGGGCCATGGGCGTTGTCGGTGACAACGCCCATGGCCCAGAGTCATAAAAGTTTTTGCGCCGCTTTTTTCAAAAAGCGGCCGCTTCCTTCATCTGCACTGCCGCATCTGGACAAGCCTCCCCCAATAAGCCGAACGTGGCGCGGCGCGACGCCGCGCCAAATGTCTTGAGGGTCACATGACGCAGATGAGTTTGGTCGACTGGTTCGAGGAGCATCGGATCACGGAAGTCGAATGCCTGGTGCCCGACATCACCGGCATTCCGCGCGGCAAGATCATGCCGGCGCAGAAATTCCTCCAAGGCAGTGCGCCGCGTCTGCCCGAGGCGATCTTCATCCAGTCCGTGACCGGCGAATATCCGGAAGACCCGCAAGACACACTGACCGACCCGGCGATCATCGACATTCGCCTTATCCCGGACGCCAAGACGGTGCGGCTGGTGCCCTGGGCCCATGAGCCGACCGCGCAGATCATCCATGACTGCCAATATGCGGACGGCACGCCGGTGCCGATGGCGCCACGCCAGGTGCTGCAGCACGTGCTGAAACTCTACGAGGCGAAAGGCTGGAAGCCGGTGCTGGCGCCGGAACTGGAATTCTATCTGGTCGGCCGTAACACCGACCCGGACTATCCGCTGGCCCCCCCGGTAGGACGCTCCGGACGGCAGGAGACCGGGCGGCAGGCCTATTCGATCGACGCGGTCAACGAATTCGACCCGCTCTTCGAGGAAATGTACGATTTCTGCGACATGCAGAACCTCGATCTCGACACCCTCATCCATGAGGAGGGTGCGGCGCAGGTGGAGATCAATTTCCTGCACGGCGATCCGCTCGATCTCGCCGACCAGGTGTTTTTGTTCAAGCGCACGGTGCGCGAGGTGGCGCTGCGGCACAATATCTACGCCACCTTCATGTCCAAGCCGATGGGCAACGAGCCGGGCAGCGCCATGCATGTGCATCAGAGCATCGTTGACCCGGCGACCGGCGCGAACCTGTTCGCTGGCGCAGACGGCAAAGCCAGCCCACTGTTCCGTGCGTATATCGGCGGATTGCAGAAATACATCCCGGCGGTCATGCCGATTTTCGCACCCAACGTGAATTCCTACCGCCGGCTTACGCGCTTCTCCAACGCGCCGATCAACCTGCAATGGGGCTACGACAACCGCACCTGCGGGCTGCGCGTGCCGTTCGGCGAAGCCGCTTCGATGCGCGTGGAAAACCGCGTGCCGGGGGCCGACGCCAACCCCTATCTGGCGTTCGCCGCGACGCTCGCCTGTGGCTATCTCGGGATGGTGGAAAGGCTGGAGGCGACGCCCGAACAGGTCGGTTCGGCCTATTCCGGCGACTACACCCTGCCGCGGGAGCTCTCCCAGGCGCTGGACGTGATGGACAGCTCCACAGCCATGCGCGAGGTTCTGGGCGAGAAACTCGTCGACGTGCTGGTGGCGGTGAAGCGGCTGGAATACGAAACCTATCTGCGCGTCATCAGTTCCTGGGAGCGGGAGCATTTGTTGTTGAATGTGTAGAGGAAAGCGGCCGCTTTTTAAAAAAAGCGGCGCAAAAACTTTTGGCCCGCTGGGCCTGAGACTGTGTCGGCGACAACGCCCAAGGCCCAGCATTAATAAAGTTTTTTTGCTACTTTTTGTTCACAAAAAGTAGCCTTCCTTTTCACTTCCCTGATTAACCTAAGTCATCATGCTCTAATGGCCACCAACAATTATTATCAGACAACAAGGCGGGTTGAGCTCTCCGCGCCGCCGCTGGCGCAGGATCTGACCGTTGACGTCGCCATTATCGGCGGCGGCATGACCGGCGTGTCCGCCGCCTTGCATTTGGCCGAGCGCGGCTATGACGTGGCGCTGCTGGAGGCGCAGGACATCGGCTGGGGAGCTTCGGGGCGCAATGGCGGCCAGGTTCTGGCGGGCTTCGGCGCCAGTCAGGTGAAAATGAAAGCCCTGCTCGGCGCCGAACCGGCCCAGCGGCTCTGGGACATGTCGATCGAGGCCGTGAACCTGCTGCACGACCAGATCCGGCGCTTCGACATCCCCTGCGACCCGGTGCGGGGCTATCTGCACGCGGCGATCAAGCCGCGCCAGGTGCGCGACCTGGAAGAGACTCAGGAGGAATACGCGCAACTCGGCGCCCCGGTGGGGCGGATCTTGCGCGGCGACGAATTGCGGGCGCGGCTGGCCAGCCCGCGCTATCTGGCCGCGTTCGAGGACGCGCTCGCCGGGCATATCCATCCGCTCAACTACACGCTCGGCCTCGCCGCCGCGGCGCAGCGCGCCGGCGCCAAACTGTTTGCTCACACCAAAGTGACCGAAGTCACACCGGGACGGCGCCTCAAAATCCAGGCGGGCGGGCATGAGGTGCGGGCCTCCTTCCTGCTGACGGCGGGCGGCGCCTATCTGGGCGATCTGATGCGGCCGCTCACCGGCTACATCATGCCGGTCGGCACCTATATCATTGCCACCGAGCCCCGCGCCGATATGCGCCAGCTGATCCCCGGCAACGAGGCGGTGAGCGACCTGAATTTCGTGCTCGACTATTTCCGCCGCGCGCCCGATGACCGGCTGCTGTTCGGCGGCCGGGTGTCCTACTCCACCCTGCCCCCGCCCTCGCTGAAAGCCTCCATGCTGGCTCGGGCCATCCGCGTCTTCCCGCAACTGCGCGATGCGCGGGTCGACTATGTGTGGGGCGGAAACGTGGACATCACCCGGAACCGCGCGCCGCATTTCGGCCGCCTCACCGACAACATCCTGTTCTGCCACGGATTTTCCGGCCACGGCGTGGCGTTGACCGGGCTGGCGGGCAAACTGGCGGCCGAGGCGATCGCCGGCCAGGCCGAACGGTTCGACGCATTCGCCCGCATCCCCCATGGGCGCTTCCCCGGCGGCCGAGCCTTCCGCGTGCCGGCGCTGCTGCTCGCCACAGCCTATTACCGGCTGCGGGACTTACTTTAGAAGAAAGCGGCCGCTTTTTAAAAAAAGCGGCGCAAAAATTTTTTTATGCTGGGCCATGGGCGGTTCACAAAAAGTAGTCTTCCCCTTCGCTTGCCCTTCCTGGTTCCATCGCTCAATTATCGGGGCCATGAATCCGATCCTGATCACCGGCGGCGCCAGGCGCCTCGGCGCCGCCATGGCCCGCAAGCTCGTGGCGGCCGGCTATCCCGTCATCATTCATGCCAACCACTCGGCGGCGGAGGCGCAGGCTTTGGCCGACGAGCTCGGCGCCCGAATCGTGCTGGGCGACCTCGCCGATCCAGCCGTGCCGGCACGGCTGATCGAGGAAAGTGGCAAGCTGAGCGGGCTGATCAACAACGCCTCGCATTTCGTGTTCGACGCGCCGGGCTCGGTGAACGCGGGATCGCTGAACGCGCATCTGGGCCCGAACCTGGTGGCGCCGGTGCTCCTGGCCCAGGCTTTCGCCGCACAGGCGCCGGCGCAGGGAATGATCATCAACATGCTCGACCAGAAATTGAGCAATCTGAACCCGGATTTTTTCGCTTATACGCTGAGCAAGGCGGCCCTGGCGGCGGCGACGGAAATGATGGCGCAGGCTTTCGCCCCGGCGATCCGCGTCTGCGGCATCGCCCCCGGCCTGACCTTGCCCGGCGCCAAGCAGTCGCCGGAACGCTTCGCGCGCGCCTGGGCGGCCAACCCGCTCGGCCGGGGCGCGGCACCCGAGGACATCGCCGCCGCGGCGTTGTTCATCGTGCAGACGCCCTCGCTCACCGGCACCACCATCACCGTCGATAGCGGCGAGCATCTGCTGCATCGCGGCAGGGACATTGCATTTTTATCTTCCGAATGACCTAATATAATGAAATAGAGGTCGTTCTGGAGGCGTTGATGTCGGTCCGAAAATTCCTGCTCCCGGTTACCACTTCCGCCTCGGCTGAAGCCGCCCTCTGCGCGGCGCTGATGCTGACGAAAATGTGGAGTGCGCATCTGCAGGTGCTGCATATCCGCGTCGATGCCCGCGACCTCGCGCCGCTGGCGGGGGAAGGCCTGTCCGGGGCGATGATCGAGGAGATGATCAGCGCCACCGAGAAGGAGAGCGGCGCGCGCGCCTTCGACCTGCGGGAGATGTTCGGCCTGGCCACCGAGGCGGCGGCCGTGCCAGTGGGCGATGCCCAGCGCGGCCGCAACGAGCCCAGCGCCAGCTTCACCACCATGACCGGCCGCGAAGAGGAGATCATCGCGCATCAGGCGCGGCTCGCGGATCTGACCATCGTGCCGCACCCGCTGGCCGGGGAGGACGTGGCCGCGGCGGACGCGCTGCACGCCGTGCTGTTCGATTCCGGCCGCCCGGTGCTGCTGGCGCCGGTGAAACCGCCGCAAAGCATCGGCAAGCGCATCGCCATCGCCTGGAACGGCACCGCCTATGCCGCTTCGGCCCTGGCCTCGGTAATGCCTTTCGTCCGCCAGGCCGAGGCGGTGCGGGTCCTGACCTCGGAAGATTATTTCCGGCGCGGACCGAGTGCTGCCGAAGTGGTGGAGTATATCTCGCATCACGGCGTGGCCGCGGAGGTGGGGGAGTTCCGGCCGATCGACCGTGTCGTCGGCGCCGGCATGCTGGCGGCGGCGATGGATTGGGGCGCGGACCTGATGTCGATGGGGGCCTATTGCTCGTCCTCGCGCCTGCGTCAGCTGATCCTGGGCGGCACCACGCGCCATGTGCTGGAACACGCCACCCTGCCGGTGCTGATGAACCGCTAGGAAGCGAAGTGGAAGGCTACTTTTTGTGAACAAAAAGTAGCAAAAAAACTTCTATAATGCTGGGCTTGGGGCATTGTCGCAGACAACGCCCCAAGCCCAGCGGAACAAAAGTTTTTGCGCCGCTTTTGATCGAAAAAGCGGCCGCTTTCTTTATCCGAGAGCCCGGCCCAGATCGCAAAGGATCACGCCATGATCGAAATCCGTCCCTTCGCTTCGCTCGGCGCCTTCCGCAACAGCTGGCTGAACGCCAAGCATCATTTCAGCTTCAGTTCCTACCACGACCCCGACCGCATGGGTGTGGGCCGGTTACGCGTCTGGAACGATGACGAGATCGCGGCCGGCACCGGCTTCGGCGCGCATCCGCACCGGGATATGGAAATCATCACCTTCGTTCGCCAGGGCGCCATCACCCACCAGGACAGCCTCGGCAATGAGGGCCGGACCCGGGCCGGCGACGTGCAGGTGATGCACGCCGGCACCGGCATCACCCATTCCGAGCTGAACGAGGAGACCGAGGCGACCCGGATCTTTCAGATCTGGATCGAGCCCGACCAGCACGGTGTGACGCCGGGTTGGGAGGCGCGGGAATTTCCGCGCGCCAGCGGCGAAGGGCTGCAAGTGCTGGCAAGCGGCCGGCCGGCGGACCGCGCCACCGACGCCCTGCCGCTTTATGCCGATGCCGCGCTGGTGGCGGCCAAACTCGCCACCGGTGAACGCGCCAGCTACGCCCTGCTGACCGGCCGGGCCGCCTATCTGGTGGCGGCCAGCGGCGAAATAAAGGTCAACGGCCAGGTGGCCGCCGCGCGGGATGGCGTGGCGTTGCACGATGAGCCGCATATCGAGATCGAGGCACTGCACGCCGCGGAAATCCTGCTGGTGGACGTGCGGGACGCGCCATAGGCTGACGCAGTCCTCATATGCAATTTGACCAAAATATTGTGGATCCTGTATAATTTCGTTGCCTGTGGTATTTCGGTAACTATTGTTTCAAGCTGTCACACGAACATCGTATAGAACTAGCCTCGAAAACGTGTCTTAAGCAGCGGGCCGATTTTGTTACCATCATGCGAGCTGGAGAAAGTGTTTACATGCGCAAGAAAATAAACCGTAGCACGGCGATCACCCTGGCGTTGCTCGGTGCGACCGCGCTTTGCAGCGCGACGGCCGGCACTGCTTTTGCCGCCGACACTCCGGCGCTGAACGAGACGGCCGCCGTGCAGGGCAGCTTCACGCCGGTTGGCGATTTCACCAACCTGGTCAAGCGGGTGACGCCAGCCGTGGTCTCGATCGACGTGCATCTGAAGCTCGATCAGGCCGCGGATGCCAGCGACGACAACGGCGATTCCGGCAACGGCGCGCCGCCGGGCTTCCCGCAATTGCCCGGTTTTCCGCCCGGCTTCCCCTTCGGCGGCGCCCCCGCGCAACCGCAGGCGGTCGAGGCCAAGGGCTCCGGCTTCATCATCAATTCCAGCGGCATCGTCGTCACCAACAACCATGTGGTGAAGGACGCAAAGACCGTCAGCGTCATTCTGTCCGACGGCACGAGCTATCCGGCGAAAATCATCGGCACCGATCCGAAGACTGATCTTGCCGTGCTGAAAATCAATGTCGGTCACCCCCTCCCCTATGTCGAGCTTGGCTCCTCCAAGGATGTCGAACCCGGCGAATGGGTGGTGGCGATGGGCAATCCGTTCGGCCTGGGCGGCACCGTGACCGCGGGCATCGTCTCGGCGCTGGGCCGCAACATTGGCGACGGACCGTATGACCGCTTCATCCAGATCGACGCGCCGATCAACGAGGGCAATTCCGGCGGCCCGCTGTTCGACCAGCACGGCCAGGTGATCGGCATCAATACCGCGATCCTCACGCCCTCCGGCGGCTCGGTCGGCATCGGCTTCGCCATCCCCTCCGACATGGTCAAACGCGTCGTCACGCAGCTGATCGACAGCGGCAAGGTGACGCGCGGCTATCTCGGCGTGGCAGCACAGCAGATCTCGCCGCAGATGGCGCAGGCGATGGGCCTGCCGACCACCGACCCGACCACTGACGGGGCGCTGATCGCCGCGGTGTCCGGCGACAGCCCCGCCGCCCGCGCCGGGCTGAAGCCGGGCGATGTGATCACCGCCGTCAATGGCACGAAGGTCACGGATCCCAGCGATCTCGCCGCCGATATCGCCGATATCGATCCCGGCCACGACACCAGCATCACATATCTGCGGGACGGCAAGTCGCACGATATGTCGTTGGCGGTGACGACCATGCCGGCTGATCCGAACGCCGATTTCCAGAAGGGTGGCAGCGGCCCGGCCACAGCGACGAGCCACGCGGCTTTGGGTCTGACCCTGGCGCCGCTGACGCCCGATAGCCGCAGCCAGCTCAACCTGCCGAGCAGCGCCAATGGCGCGGTGATCGCCAACGTGACCCCGAACTCTCTCGCCGACCAGGCCGGGCTGCAGCCGGGCGATCTGCTCGTGGGTGTCGGCTCGACGAACGTGACCTCACCGGACGACGCGGTGACGGCGATCGACGCGGCGCGCAAGTCGGGGGCACCGGCCGTCGCCCTGCGCATCATCCGCCAGGGTGAGGCGCTGTTCGTCGGTATCGGGCTGAAGAAGAACGCCCAAGGCTAGAAGCGAAGAAGCTAAGGAAGACTACTTTTTGTGAACAAAAAGTAGCAAAAAAACTTTGTTAATGCTGGGCCATGGGCGTTGTCGGTCACGATGCCCATGGCCCAGCAAGCAAAAGTTTTTGCGTCGCTTTTTTCAAAAAGCGACCACTTTCCTTACCGGCGCGACTCATGGCGTGCCGGTAGTATTATTTGATAATCCTTTCAATCCGACGTTTTCACCCCATCTGCAGCGGGTCTTAACTTCGGAGTCACCATGAAAATCGGATTTTTGGGCCTCGGCCAGATGGGCAGCGGGATCGCCGCCAACCTGCTGAAGGCCGGGCACGAGCTCAGCGTTTACAATCGTTCGACCAGCAAGACCGAGGCGCTGGTCGCCCAGGGCGCGACCCTGGCGAAGACCCCGGCTGAAGCCTGCCAGGGCGATGTGGTGTTCACCATGCTGGCGGACGACGCCGCCGCCGAGGCCGCGGTGTTCGGCGAGAACGGCATTCTCGGCGCGCTGAAGAAGGGCGCGATCCACGTCTCCTGCAGCACGATCAGCGTGAAGCTTTCCGAAAAACTGACCGAGGCGCACGCCAAGGCCGGGCAGCGTTATGTTGCCGCCCCGGTCTTCGGCCGCCCCGATGCCGCCGCGGCCGGCAAGCTGTTCATCGCCGCCGCCGGCGAGGCACAGGCGCTGAAGGACGTGGCGCCGCTGTTCGACGTGATCGGCCAGCGCGCCTTCGTGCTCAGCGACAAGCCCTCAGCCGCCAATCTGGTGAAGCTCAGCGGCAATTTCCTGATCGCCTCGGTGATTGAGTCGCTCGGTGAGGCGATGGCGCTGGTGGGCAAAGGCGGCGTCGAGTTGCACGCCTATCTGGACCTGCTGACCTCCACGCTGTTTTCCGCCCCGGTGTACAAGACCTATGGCGGGCTGATCGCGGACCAGAAATTCTCGCCGGCTGGCTTTGCCGCCCCGCTGGGGCAAAAGGATATCCGCCTGGCGCTGGCCGCCGCGGAAGACCTGCGCGTGCCGATGCCGCTCGCCAGCCTGTTGCGCGACCGCTTCCTGACGCTGATGGCCAATGGCGGGGAAAACCTGGACTGGTCGGCGATCGGCCATCTGGCTGCCAAGGATTCCGGGCAGTAAGAAAGCGGCCGCTTTTTAAAAAAAGCGGCGCAAAAATTTTTTTCTCCGCTGGGCCTGGGGCGGTGTCCCCGACAATGCCTCAGGCCCAGCATAGTAAAGTTTTTTTGCTTCTTTTTGTTCACAAAAAGAAGCCTTCCCCTTCGCTTCCCTGAGCTGTAGCGCCGCCATCCCTCAGTGACGCGAATACGAGCCCCGCAAAAAATTTTTATCCAAAACCGCATTTTGCGCCTCCGTTTTAGTTGATTTTTTTCTCTACTCCGCTAGTTACGCCCCCTTCGCAGGTTCCCAGTGCCGTTGGCGCTATTTTTTTGCGTTCGGGAGATTTTCAGACATGTCCGCTTCGACCCACGCCATTGCCCCAACAGCCTCAGGCCCGCTTGGCATAAACCGCCGCACCGCCCTTACCGCCTGCGGCCTGCTGGTGATCGGCTTTGGTTTGATCGATCAGGTGGTCGACCTCCGCCAGTCGGCGCTCTATTTGCTGGGCGCCGTGCTGGGCCTGGTGCTGTACCATGCCGCCTTCGGCTTTACGTCGGCGTTTCGTGTTTTCATCGCCGACCGGCGCGGCGAAGGACTACGGGCGCAAATGCTCATGCTGGCGGTCGCGGTGTTGCTGTTCTTCCCTGCTCTCTCGGCCGGCTCGGTTTTCGGCCAGCCGGTGCAGGGCTACGTGTTTCCGATCGGCGTCTCTCTGCTCTTCGGCTCCTTCATCTTCGGGGTCGGCATGCAGCTCGGTGGTGGTTGCGCCTCCGGCACGCTCTACACGGCCGGCGGCGGCTCCGTGCGCATGCTGCTGACACTGGCGGCCTTCATTGTCGGTTCGGCCCTGGGTGCTGCTGATCTCCCCTGGTGGGCGGCCTTGCCGCACCTGCAGCCGATCTCGCTGGTGAAGGATTGGGGGCTCGTGCCGGCGCTATTGGCCAATCTCCTGGCCTTCGCCGTGATCGCTGCGGCCACGGTGGTGCTGGAGCGCCGACGCCACGGCCGGCTGGTTCAGGCACCCTCGCCGCATGCCGGCGCAGCACGCCTCTTCCGCGGCCCCTGGCCCATCCTCGGCGGCGCGGTGGCTCTTGCGGTGCTGAATTTCGCCACGTTGGTCCTTTCGGGCAGGCCTTGGGGCATCACCGCGGCCTTCGCCCTCTGGGGCTCCCAGGTGGCGCAGCAGCTCGGCGTCAACGTGACGGGCTGGCATTATTGGTCTGCGCCGGCGGCACAGGCAGCACTCCATGGCAGCGTTCTGAAGGACGTCACCTCGGTGATGGATTTTGGCATCATGGTTGGCGCCTTGTTGGCGGCAGCATTGGCCGGCCGCTTTGCGCCGGCCGCTCGGATCCCATTGCGGTCTGCCCTTGCCGCGATCGCGGGCGGCGTGATGCTCGGCTACGGCGCCCGGCTGGCCTATGGCTGCAACATTGGGTCCTATTTCTCCGGCATCGCCTCGGGCAGTCTCCATGGTTGGGTATGGATCGTCATGGCCTTCGCCGGCAACGTCGTCGGGACCCGGCTGCGCCCCCTGTTCGGCCTGGCAGTGGAGCGGCTACCCCGCCAGACCAGCTGCTGAGGCAGCCGCGGTTTCACGCTCTGCCGTGCCAATTGGCGCGGCAAAGACGAGGACTATGATCGGGGCGGAGCTGGCGCCCCCCCTTACTCCGTTAGCGGATTTTGGCTAAGCTCGCGCCACATCATTTAGACCAAGGCATGAATTCCTTTAGCTCATCTAACGACGTGCCGCCTGACAATCGCCGCCGTGAGGCGCGTGCCCGGACGCTCAGGAGCGGAAAACTGTTTTTCGGCGGTTTTCAAAAAACCGCAATCGACTGCCTGATCCGTGATCTTTCAGAAACCGGCGTGCGCATCGAAACCGCCGTGCTGATCGACGCCCCCGAGATCGCGTTTCTGCAAATCCAGGATGACATCATCGGCCCGATGAAAAAACGCTGGGCCTCCGGCAACGAGATCGGCTTCGAGTTCGAGCTCCGGAAAGAGTGATAAAAGGAAGTGGCCGCTTTTAAAAAAAGCGGCGCAAAAATTTTTGCGCCGCTGGGCCATGGGCATTGTCGCGGACAACGCCCATGGCCCAGAGTCATAAAGTTTTTTTGCTACTTTTTGTTCACAAAAAGTAGCCTTGCTTACTGCCCCGCAGCCTAGCCCAACGCCTCGACCTGAACCGGGGCCGCCGCGATACGGTCGTGCCCCTGTTTTTTCGCGGCTTCGAGTGCGGCGGCGGCGGCGCGGGTCATGGCGGCGCCGCCCGAGCCTGACGGCACGTCGCTGGGCGGCGGGACCAGGGCGGCGAGGCCCAGGCTGACCGTGACGACCGCCGACAGCTTGCTCTCCTCATGCGCAATGGCGAGATCGCGCACCGCGTCGCGCACTCGGCTAGCGATATGGAAGGCCCCGTCAATATCGGTTTCCGGCAGGATCAGCGCGAATGCCGCGCCCCCATAGCGCGCGGCGAGATCGATCGGCCGGTGCACCTCATTTTTGATCGCAAACGCGACTTGGCGCAGGCAGTCCTCGCCCGCCATATGCCCGTAAAGCTCATTGAAATGCTTGAAAAAATCGATGTCGATCAGCAGCAGGGCCAGCGGCGCCCGCTGCCGCGCCGCATAACGCCAGGCCACCGCGAGCTGCTCATCGAACCAGCCGCGATTGGCAAGGCCGGTCAACCCATCGCGGCACGCCACAGTGTCGAGCCGCGCATTCAGCTGGACCAGCTGGGCGTGGAGCCAGCCCACCTGCGCGAGGAGCACCGCCAGCACGGAACCCGCCGACAGCACGCCGATGCCGCGCGCGACATACCAGGCGAGCGTGAAGCGGCCGCCGGTGTGCAAAGTCAGCACCACGTCAAGCAGGGAGGCCAGCATCGCGATGACCAGGCCGAGATCGCGCACCGTACGGCAGCGCGTCACGGCGATGACCAGCAGCAGTGCCGCCAGGTTCAGGCCCTGCACGCCCAATCCCCAGGCGGACAGGCTGAGCTGCTGGGCGCTCAAAGGCAGCAGCCAGGCCGGCGCGACGGTCACCAGATAGCTCAAGGCGATGACGAGACCGACCGTGCCCAGCGCGAATGTCACGGCGAGCATGTTCGCCACCATGCGCCCGGACCGGGCATGGCCGCAGGCGAGCCGCGCCAGCGCATAGGCGATGACGAAGGCGGGGAAGCCACCATGCCAGAAAAACCAGAGCCAGACCGCGCTCGGCGGCGCGTACAGGCCGGGAAACATCAGAAGCTGCACAATGACGATGAGGCCGGCGAACAGATAGGCGCTGGCCAGGAAAGCTTCCGCGAGCACCCGCGTGAGACGCAGTTGCGAGAACAACAACAGCGCCGTCATCAGCTCTGTCAGAAACACCGCGGTGCCGCAGGCCGGCAGAAACGCGGCCACCGGCCGCAAGCGCAGGCCGCCAAAATACCACGAAGCGGCGGCGGCCAGACTCACCGCCACCGCGATGATCCCCATGACGAATTTATGGCGCCCTGTCGCCGGCTCGTTCGTTAGCGAAGCGGTCTCGGAGAATTCCATAAGAAACGCTGCCATCTATCTCGGATCAAAGAAAGTAGCCGCTTTTTAAAAAAAGCGGCGCAAAAACTTTTGCTATGCTGGGCCGGAGGCTGCGTCAGCGACAACGCCCCAGGCCCAGCATTAATAAAGTTTTTTTGCTACTTTTTGTTCACAAAAAGTAGTCCTTCCTTCCCTTAACCCAGCGCCTGCGCGATCGCGTTCGCGAGATCGTTGGTCCGGGCTGTCCCGCCAAGATCCGGCGTGCGCGGGGCGTCCGGCCGCGCCAGCACCGTCTCGATCGCGCGCATGATCGCAGCGGCCGCTTCGGCTTCACCGAGGTGATCCAGCATCATCGAAGCCGCCCAGATCGTGCCGATCGGATTGGCGATGCCTTGTCCCGCGATGTCCGGCGCGGACCCGTGGACGGGTTCGAACATCGAGGGGAATTTCCGCTCCGGGTTGAGATTGGCCGAGGGCGCCACCGCGATCGTGCCGGTCACGCCAGGCCCCAGATCGGAGAGGATGTCACCGAACAGATTGGAGCCGACGACCACGTCGAACCGCTCCGGCGACATCACGAAGCGCGCCGCCAGGATATCGATATGATACTGGTCAGTCCTGATTTCGGGATATTCGGCGCCGATGGCGGCAAAACGTTCGTCCCAGAACGGCATCGAATGGAAGATGCCGTTGGACTTGGTCGCCGAGGTCACGTGCTGGCGGCCCAGCGTGCGGGCCAGGTCGAAGGCGTAGCGGAGGATGCGGTCGGTCCCATAGCGGGTGAACAGCGCGACCTGTTGCACCATCTCCCGCTCGGTGCCGGCGAAAGCACGGCCGCCGAGCTGGGAATATTCGCCTTCGGTGTTCTCCCGCACGACCCAGAAGTCGATATCGCCGGGCTTCTTGCCGGCGAGCGGGCACGGTACGCCCGGCAGCAGGCGCACCGGACGCAGACTGACATACTGATCGAACTCACGGCGGATCGGAATCAGCAGACCCCAGAGCGAGACGTGATCCGGCACCCCCGGATAGCCCACGGCGCCGAGCAGGATGGCGTCGTGATCCGCAAGGCGCGCGATGCCGTCTTCGGGCATCATCCGTCCGGTCTGCTTATAGGTTTCGCAGGACCAGTCGAAATGCTGGTAAGCGAGGGTAAAACCGAACAGGGAAGCGACCCGGTCGAGAACATTTATCGCCGCCGGGACGACTTCCTTACCGATGCCGTCTCCGGCAATGACTGCAATGCTATGATGTTTCATACGCATATCGTTAGCAAAACACCGCGAAACCTCCAGCTTTTTTGCACGCAACACTGCCTTGCGGCGGCGCCGCCAAAAAAGTGTTGACAGTTACATCGACCCGTCGCATCCAGGGCGTCATGGCCCCCAGGCAAACCGACCGCGTGCCCCGCACCGCCTCCATCGTCCCGCTGGTGCGCTACGAGATCGAACGCCTGATCGGCTGCGGCGAACTGGTCGGAGGGGCGCGCATCAACGAGAGCGCCTTGGCGCTGCGCCTCGGCATCAGCCGCGGCCCGATCCGCGAAGCGTGCCGCGAGCTCGCCAATACCGGCCTGCTGCAGGCCGAGCTCAATCGCGGCTTCTTCGTCCATGAGGTGAACACCAAGCAGGCCCTCGATATCTATGATCTGCGCGCCTCGCTGTTCGGCATGGCGGGAAAACTGGCCGCGCGCGTCATCGACGCCCGCCAGCTCAGCGCGCTCGCGGCGCAGGTCGAGGCCATGGCGCAGGCGATCGCAGCACACGACCTTGCCACCTATTATCCCTTGAACGTGGCGTTCCACCAGAGCCTCATCGAGGCCGCCGACAACTATAAGCTGGCACAGCTTTGGCCCTTGCTGGAGGCCGAGCTGCATCTGTTTCGCAGGCGCGGCCTGGTGCAGGGCGGCTCAATGGAAACCTCGAACGAGGAGCACCAGGCGCTGTGGGAGGCATTGCGGGCCGGCGACGACGCGCTGGCCGGCCGCCTTGCCGAGCGCCACATCCTTGCCGGTAAAGGACGATTTTTGCGCAGCCTGGATTAGGAGCAGGCCGCCGAGACCACCCCATAACTGTCGACAATTTTGGCGCCAACGCACGCCAAAAACAATAAAGTCCCGGAGGAACAAAATGGTAGCCGATTGCGCCGCGGCGGACCAGATCTCCGGACTTTCAACCCCGGTCTAGGGCTTGGATGACCGGATCCACCAGCGTCACTTTAGGGAGAACATCATGAACGACCAGTCAAAATCGACGTTTCCGGAGGTCAAGGGCCTCACCCGCGACGTGGCGGAATTCATTCTCCGCACCAAAATCACCGACCTGCCGGCCGACGTTGTCGCGGCCGGCAAGAAGTCGATCCTGGACGGCATCGGCCTCGCGCTCGCGGGCTCGATCGCCAAGAGCGGCGAACTCGTCCGGGCGCATCTGCAGTCGCTCGGCCTTGCCGCCGATGGGCCGGCGACGGTGATCGGCACCGGCTTGCGCGCCCCCGTGCGTTTCGCCGCCTTCGCCAATGGCGTGGGCATCCATGCCGACGACTATGACGACACCCAGCTCGCGGTCGCCAAGGACCGCGTCTATGGCCTGCTCACACACCCGACCGCCCCCGCTTTGCCCGCCGCCCTCGCGACCGCCGAGGCCAAAGGCCGCTCCGGTGCGGAGATGATGCTCGCCTACCATCTCGGCGTGGAGGTGGAGTGCAAGATCGCCGAGGCCATCGCGCCGCGGCACTACCAGGAAGGCTTCCACACCACCGGCACCTGCGGGACCTTCGCGGCCGCCACGGCGGCGGCCAAGCTGCGCGGCTTCGATCTCGACCGGACGCTCCGCGCGCTCTCCATCGCAGGCAGCCAGTCGGCCGGGTTGCGCGAGAATTTCGGCACCATGACGAAGCCCTTCCATGCCGGCCGCGCCTCGGAAAACGGCGTGGTCGCCGCCGATTTCGCGGCTCTCGGCTGGACCGCGACGGACAAGATCCTGGAGGCGCCGCGCGGCTTCCTGCGCGCCGCCGGCGGCGGTTTCGACGCCGCCGCGATCCAGGACCATCTCGGCGCGCCCTGGACCTTCGCCTTCCCCGGCGTGTCCATCAAACCGCATCCCTCGGGCTCGCTCACCCATCCGGGCATGACCGAGATGCTCGATCTCATCCGCAAGCATGGCCTCACCGCGGATATGGTCGACCGCATCGATGTCGGCACCAACCACAACATGCCGAACGCGCTGATCCATCACCGTCCGCAGGACGAGCTGCAAGCGAAGTTCAGCATGGAATTCTGCATGGCCATCCTGCTGCTGGAAGGCAAAGCGGGCCTGCCGCAATTCACCGACGAAACGGTGCACCGCGCCGACGTGAAGGCGATGATCGAGCGCGTGAACTTCCACGTCCACCCGGAGGCCGAGGCCGCCGGCTACGACAAGATGACAACGATCATCGACATCCATCTGAAGGATGGCCGCACGGTGTCCGGCCGCGCCGATTTCGGCAAGGGCAGCCCGGCCAACCCGATGAGCTACGAAGAGGTGGCCGAGAAGTTCTACGGCTGCACCGAGGCGGCGCGCTGGCCCGAGGCGAAGGCCAAGGCCATCGTGGAGGCGGTGCGCCACCTTGAGGCGCTCGCCGATATTCGCGAACTCACCAGGCTCTGCGCGGCCTAGAACGCCATAGGGTGAGGTTGACGCACGGGCGCCAACCTCACCCGGTCAGGACCTGGACAGGGAAGCGGCCGCTTTTTCGATCAAAAGCGGCGCAAAAACTTCTGCACCGATGGCGCCGGCGGCGCTGAAACCGGCACGGCTAACGAGGCCCCGCGGTCCGGCTCGATCAAACATCGGACCTTTACAACCTATACTAGACATTCCGGTTAAAACGAGGCAGAATTTGCTCTAACGAAACGTTTTAAGGGCAAATTCATGTCGAACGCGGCATACGCACTTTCGAAATTTTTGGCTTGGTGAAATCAGGAGCTCTGCACGCTTAAGGCACGGGGACGCCGAACACGCTCCGCACCAAACATTTCTGTGAAGCCTGGCAACGGCAGAATATCCTCGTCAACCGGACTCTGGCGTTCGGCGCTGCTGGGCAATCGACCCGACCGAAAACTTACCGGAGCAAGGCTCATGTTCTACGCAGGCCATGACCAACTTAAATCACGATCCAATCACCTCCCCTGCCCCAGCCTGCGATCAATGTCCGTGCCATGAAGATCATTGTCATCGTCGACGATTCGGCGGCCAATCTTAGAATTTATACGAAGCTTTCCGAAACCATAGACCCCGATGTCTATGTCAAGGGTTTCCACAACCCGGAACAAGCCATCCAATGGCTGAAGAGCAACGATCCTGATTTGGTGATCACGGACTATAAAATGCCGGGCATGACCGGCGCAGAGTTCACACGACAAATCCGGGGATTATCAAGCTGCGCCGAAGTACCGGTGGTTATCGTGACCGCCTATACTGATCGTGACTTCCGGATCGAGGCACTCGAGGCGGGGGCAACTGACTTCCTGCTGAGTCCGATCGACTATGCGGAATTCCAACCGCGGGTGCGAAATTTGCTCAGGCTGAGCAATCATCAGCGACTGATCCACAAGCGCGCGAAAATATTGGAACGGGATCTGCAGCAAAGCGAACTGTTGCGCGACCAAATCCTGCGCGACAGTCACGATCAGTTAGCCCAGGTGATCGACACCGTGCCCGCCATGGTCAGTGCGATCGACCCGCAGGGGCGGAGCATCTTCGTCAACGCCTACCAGGCGTCGCTGCTTGGCCAAAGCCGGTCCAGGCCGACCGACGAGCGCGATCATCTCGTCCTCGCCACCGACCAGCCTGTGCCCAGTTTCGAGGAGGAGATCCGCGACCAGAGCGGGGAGTCCCGGACCTTCCTGTCCACCAAGACCCCCTTACGGTCAGCGGACGGCACGACCACCGGCGTTCTGACCACGTCGCTGGACATTACCGACCGCAAACGCGCCGAGGGGCAGCTCCTGTTCCAGGCGGAACACGACTATCTCACCTCATTGCCAAACCGCTATTATCTGAATCGCTGGCTGGCGCGTGAAATCGACACGAATGGGGACCGCGAGTGCCGGTTCGCGCTGTACTATATTGACCTCGACCGTTTTAAATTCGTTAACGATGGGTTTGGCCATCATTTCGGCGATCTTTTGCTGCAGGCCGTCAGCCTGCGCCTGAGAGACGCCGTGCGCAACGGCGATATCGTCTCCCGTCTCGGCGGCGATGAGTTTGCTCTTCTGCAGAGGGACGTCGGCAATCTTGCCGATGCCATCCCGTTTGCCGAGCGGATCAATCACCTGCTGCTTGCCCCCTTCACCATCGAAGGCCGAGAGGTCACCACCAGCGCCAGCATCGGTGTGACCCTTTACCCCTGCGACGGAAAAAGCGCTCAAGAGCTGCTGCAAAATGCCGATCTGGCGATGTACCGGGTGAAGGCAAGAGGCCGCAACGGCACGGAAGTTTTCAGCGAAGACATCCGGTTCCAGGCACGCGAGGCGGTGCGGATACGCAGCCTGCTGCAAGGCGCCCTGGCGCGCCACGAGTTCGTGCTGCATTACCAGCCGCAAATCGACCTCAAGACCGGCAGCGTGGTCGGCGCCGAAGCGTTAATTCGCTGGTCACAGGACGGCGGCTTGGTCGAACCGGCCAAGTTCCTGGCGATCGCGGAAGACAGCAACCTCATGCGCCCGATCGATGAATGGGTGCTGCGCGAGGCCTGCATGCAGGCGAAGCATTGGCTTGGCACCCTGGCGCAACCGATCCGGGTGGCCGTAAATCTCTCCGCACCGACCTTTCGCGACCCCAATCTGGGCGCGTGGGTGATGGATGTGCTGCGCGACGTGGGCCTGCCGCCCGCGCTGCTCGACCTCGAATTGACCGAGGGTGTATTGCTGGACCAGGACCAGACAACCAGCCGCGAGGTCGTCGCGCTGCACAAGCATGGCGTCCGCCTGTCGATCGACGATTTCGGCACCGGCTATTCATCGCTGGCACGCCTGTCGAGCCTGCACATCGATACCCTCAAGATCGACCGCTCGTTTGTGAGCCACCTCGACAAACCCAATAACATGGCGATCGTGCGGGCCGTGACCAGCCTCGGCCGGGCCCTCAATGCCGAAGTCCTCGCGGAAGGGGTGGAAACCGCCTATCAGCTCGCCCAAGTCAGGGAAGCCGGCTGCGACCTGGTGCAGGGCTATTTCACCGGTCACCCGATGGACGCCGGACAACTGGAACGCCACCTGGGGCGTTGCGACCTCAGCGACATTTTCAAGCTCGACGGCCTCGTTCGGCATGACGCTGAGGACGACGAAAACTCATGCCGTTAGCCATGACAGGCCTCCGTTCCATGCTGCAGAGGTGGCGCAGTATCGCCGCCGATGGCGAACAGCAGATGGTGGTAAACCGCTTGCTCGTCGGCGTTTTTGCACTGCTGTTCAATCTCTGGGCCAAGCCCCGAGGCTTGATGTCCGGGCTGCCGCTGCTCGCCCCCAGCCTGTATATCCTGCTGGGCTTCTTGAGTGCGTTGCATCTGCTGGCGCGGCCGACGCCCTCCTTTGTCCGCCGCGTGGCCGCGCTGACCCTTGATATCGTCTGCGCGTCCTACGAGCTGCATATCGGCGGTGCTGCCACTGTCTGGCTGTTTGCCGGCTATCTATGGATCATTTTCGGCAACGGTTTTCGCTTCGGGTCGCGTTTCCAGGTCTACGCCATGGTGCTTGCCACCGCCGGGTTCTGCGCGATGGCGGCAGTCACGCCATACTGGAGCAGCCAACCAGCCCAGATGTTCGGGGGGATCGTCAGCCTGACGGTCGTGCCGCTCTACGCGCTCGCTCTGATCAACCGATTGTCTCGCGCAAGGCAACAAGCCGAGGAGGCGAGCCGGGCAAAATCCCTGTTCCTCGCCAGCGTCAGCCACGAACTGCGCACGCCCCTGAACGCGGTCATCGGCATGGGCGCGCTGTTAGAAAGCACCACTCTCGACCGCGACCAGATGCAGATGAGCCAGACCATCATGACGGCGGCACGCAGCCTCCTGTCGTTGATCGACGGCATCCTGGACCTGTCGCAGGCCGAGGCCGGACGGATGTCGATCGCGCGCAGCGACTTCGATCTGGCGCAATTGCTCAACGACATCAAGATTATCTTCCTCGCCCAGGGACGCCTCAAGGGCGTGGAAGTCACCCTGCACGCCACCAGGCGGACAATATTTCTGCTGCACGGCGACGCCCGCAAGCTGCACGAAATACTCCTTAACCTCGTCGGCAACGCCATGAAATTCACCGAATCCGGCCATATTACGGTGGGCGTGGACATAGTGGTCCAGGAAGACGAACGGGTACGGCTGCGCTGCGAGGTAACGGATACGGGGATCGGGATCGCGGCGGAGGCACATGAGCGGATCTTCGACGTCTTTAGCCAGGCTGACGGGACGATCGTGAACCGCTTCGGCGGCACCGGGCTCGGGCTCGCCCTGGTGCGCAAGTCGGTGCAGTTTCTGGGCGGCGAGATCGGCGTGAAGAGCGCGCCCGGCGCGGGCAGCACCTTCTGGTTCGAGCTTCCGATGCAGCGTCAACCGGGCATGGCCGAGGCGGCAAAGCCTTTCACGCACCTGCGTGCCCTGGTCCTTGCCAGACGCCCGGATGTGGTTGCGCCATTGCTCGGCCGGCTGACAGATCTTGGCGTCCACGTCGCGCGCGTCGAGGCTGCCTTGCCGGATTGGCCAGCCCCGGCTCTGTCATCGGCTTGTATACTCGCCTTCGAAAGGGTCACGCCGGACGCGCTGCAGCGCCCGTTCAAAGCCGCGAGCGGTGCGAATGCGCTCTCATTCGTCGATGTCGGCGAGTGGGAGGCTGGCGACTTGCCAGACGCAGCAGCGCAGCAACGCTTCACGAGCCTCCTGCATCTGTCAGCGACGGATGCGGAGCTAACGGGGACGCTGCATTTCCTCTCTGCCGTGATGGATCACGAGAACAGGCCGGCAGTAAAGGCACAACGGCCTGCCCCGCGGGAAAGCTTCAACCTGCTCGTCGCCGACGACATTGCCACAAACCGCTCCGTCATGGAGATGATCCTCCGCTCAGCCGGCCACACGGTGACCCTTGTCGGCAATGGTGAAGAGGCCCTGGACGCGCTCGCCGAATACGTGTTCGACGCAGCACTTCTTGACGTCAACATGCCCGTCATGGACGGCATCGAGGCGGCCAAAATCTACCGGATGACCGCCCTCGGCGCGCCCACCGTCCCCCTCATTGCGCTAACTGCCGACGCGACGTCAGAGACACATGACCGTTGCCTCGAAGCGGGTATGATGGCCTGCGCCGTCAAACCGGTGGAGCCGACGCGGCTGCTCGCCATGCTCGACGAGGCGATCGGCAAGGTGCGCAGCTCACAGGCACCGCCTGCTGCGCTGGTCCATCCCCATGCGGCATCGGCCCCCTTGCGCAGCAAATTATCACCCGCGGTGGAAGCCGAGGTGGTGGAAAGTTTGCGCGTTTTGGGGGGAGAAGAATTCATGATCGACGTCATTAACCTCTTTCGCAGCGAGGCGCGCACCAAGCTACGGGGACTTTACACCGCCGCCGCCCAAGGAAACGTCACGGAATTTCGCACGCAGGCCCATGCCTTGCGCAGCGTTGCCGCGAATGTCGGCGCCCGGCAACTCTCCGAAATCTGCCTGCCGTTTCAGACCGCCTCGGGCACCGAACTGCGGCAGCGTTCGCCGGCATGGCTGGAACAGATCGATACGGAACTGAACCGCGTTGAAGTGGCGCTCACCAAATATTTTTCGGACGAACCCGTAAACTCCCGGCACTAGAGCGAAGGGAAGACTACTTTTTGTGAACAAAAAGTAGCAAAAAAACTTTTTTATGCTGGGCCATGGGCGTTGTCGGTGACAATGCCTCAGGCCCAGCATAGCAAAAGTTTTTGCGCCGCTTTTTTCAAAAAGCGGCCGCTTTATCACCGTCCACCGATGGCACGCGATCGACCAACCTGCGGGAGCGGAAACGATCCTGCGCGGTGGCGATGCGGCACATCCGGCGCAGATCCTGCTCCGAGAGGCGCAAGGCTGTGTCGACCCACAGGTCGGTGATGTCGTTCAGTTCCTCCAACGAAACCGGATTCACCCGCCGGCGCACCTTGTGGACCGCTGAAAGCGCGAGCTGGCGCGAGCGATTGCGGGCGATATACGCGCGCACCGCCTGCTCGCCCTCACCCTGCTCCACCACCATGTCGATAGCGCCGATCGCGAGCATTTCCTCGGCCGTATAGGTGCGGCCCCCAAGGATAATCTCCTCGGCCTTGAGCATGCCGACGCGGCGAGAGAGGAAACTGTAGGCGCCCATCCCCGGGTAAAGGTTGAACAGTATTTCCGGCAGCCCAAACTTCGCGTGTCGCTCGGCGATGAGCGTATCGCAGCTCAGGGCGGATTCGAACCCACCGCCGAGCGCATCCCCCTGGATGAGCGCGATTGTCATCGCCCCGTTATCGTACCCGGTGTGGTTGGCATACCCCACGGCGACACAAGCCCGGGCATACTTTTGCAACCCATCGCGATCGCGCTGGCGGATCTTCTCGGCGAACAGCGTGAGATCGCCGCCGAGGTTGAACACGCCCTGTGAGCGCGAGCCGAGGACGACGTAGTCGAACGGCGCCGGCCCGGTAACTAACAGATTTTTAATCGTCCGCTGCACGTTGGTCAGGTCGATCAGCAGTTGGGGTGTGAAGCTCGGGCGCGCCTGCGGCTTCATGAAGCACCATAAGGCGCGATCTTCCTCGGTGATGGAGACCTCAAGATCACTATAGGTCTGTCCCGCCAACACAGCCTGCGCTGACAGGCTGCCGGCCTGTCCCAGATTAGGATCGACGAGAGCCAAACCAGGCGCAATCGAAGAGGCAAGTCCCTCAGCGCCGGTCTTGGTTCGCGTGAAAGGCATGGCGTTGCGTGTCATCTTCGTCGGGGATTGAATAAAGGTCATGATGGACTCCTGGGGTGTTGAAACGAGTATCGGCAGTGAGCGACACGCATCGGCCTTGCGTCTGGATTTAAAAAATCCATGTAAGCCATTGATTTTCAAAATCACACTCGGAACCCTTAATGACTCACCAAGCAAGCCGCGTGCATGTATAGCAATATTAACCACAACTTATATTTATAATTGAGATGGAGTCGTGATTATTTCACTAGACGATGTATGTTTTTTCAAACCATACCAAAAATCAGCCGCCTGAATTCAAGGCTTCTTCGACGTCATTATGTTTTTCGCGACCCAAAACGTAGCGGATGAAACTCATCGGCTCGCATGCTGTTATTTTCCGGCATGCCGTCGCTGCTTTGCACGATATGCGACCTCAGATTGTGAGAATCGTTCGCGAATTCGCTTTGCGCTCTCTGCGGGCACGCCCTAGCCCTCTGGCCTTCCTATAGGCGAGTGCAGCCGAGGCAACATTATTGGCGACCGGCCGCTGAAAAACATAGCCACGCAGCGGTCATATCAGACTGCCTTTTGGTGTATGGGAAAAACCATGCCGGACAACCAAATCGCCGGGGCTATCCTCGCCATTCACGTTGTTGTCATCGCCTTCAATGTCGCCGGGCTCATTGTCATCCCTCTTGGCGCCTGGCGTGGCTGGCGGGTCGTCCGTATTGCCTGGCTGCGCCTGTTACACTTGGCCATGCTGGCGATCGTGACGGGACAGGCGCTTGCCGGCCGGGCTTGCTTCCTGACGATTTGGCAAACCGATCTGGCGGGAGGTGGACCGCCAACGCAGCCGCTGATCATGCACTGGGTTGACCGGCTGATCTATTGGCCCCTGCCGATATGGGTTTTTGCCGTAATGTACGTTGGCGTGTTTTTATATGTTCTGGCTCTGACAGTGCTGGTGCCGTTTTGGGGGCGTTCTCGGGCGACATGGCGCCAGGGGGGGTGACCACGCCTATCCGATAGAAGAAAGCAGCCGCTTTTTAAAAAAAGCGGCGCAAAAATTTTTGCTCCGCTGAGCCTGAGGCTGTGTCGCCGACAACGCCCATGGCCCAGCATAAATAAAGTTTTTTTGCTTCTTTTTGTTCACAAAAAGAAGTTTTTTGCTCCTACGCTGCACGAGCGCTTGAAAATTCTCTTCCTTCCTGTTGCGCGCTGCAGCGCGGGTTTTATTTGCACAGCGCTCCGGGCTGGACGTACGCTGCCCGCAACATTCAATGATCCCGGCTCAATAAGGGAGGATGAGAAATGCCCAACGCCGAAGCCCACACTCGGTTGCATGCGCCCCGCGCCATTGCCCTGGTCGGTGCCTATGGCAGCGGCAAAACCACCCTGTTCGAAGCGTTGCTGGCAGCCGCCGGGACGCGGCTGCGGCACAACGGCGACACAAAACCGCCGGAGCCCAGCACAGAGACAAGACTTGGCCACTGCACCTTCCTGGGGGATGCGTGGGCCTTGCTGGACTGTGCCGGCTCGATTGAGTTTCTCCACGAAACGGCATCCGCGCTGGCCGTGGTTGATCTTGCCGTCGTGGTTGTCGAACCGGACCCGGCGCGCGTCATCGCGCTGCGCCCAATTTTCCATTTGTTGGAGCAAGCCAAGCTGCCGTTCATCGTGTTTATCAACAAAACCGATACGCTGAAGGCCGCGCCTAGGGATCTGGTTGCGGCCCTGCAAGCCGAGGCAGACCTGCCTCTGGTGCTGCGCCAGGTCCCCATCCGCGAGGGGGAGGTGATCGCCGGTTATGTCGATCTGGTCTCCGAGCGTGCCTATCGCTACCGGCCTCATATGCGATCGGAGTTGATTCGCATGCCGGCAATGATCGCGGCAGCCGAAGCCTCGGCGCACGAGGCGCTGGTCGACACGCTCGCGGATCATGATGACGCCCTGCTGGAAAAAGTGATCGATGGCGTCATCCCGACCCCCAACGAACTCTACGAACAGCTGCACAAAGATTTAGCGGCGCGGCATCTGGCGGAGGTCATGTTCGGCGCGGCGGAACGGGCCAACGGCGTGCTGCGGCTCTGGAAGGCGCTGCGCCACGACACACCCGCCCACGCCGTCACCGCGGCACGGCACGGCATCGAACCGGACGGCCCGCCACTCGCCCAGATTTTCAAGACCAGCTACGCCGGCCAGGCGGGTAAGCTCTCCTATGCACGGATCTGGCGCGGCACGCTGCGCGATGGGGCCGGCGTCAATAACCAGCGGATCGGCGGCATCGTTCGTTTTCCCGGCCAGGACATACAGAAAATACCCGAGGCGGTAGCAGGCGATCTGGTGGCGCTCGGCCGGCTGGACTCCATGGCCACAGGTACGGTCCTTGGCGACGGGGAAACTCTGCCCTTCCCCGCGCCACCAGCGCCTGTCTATGCCCTCGCCATCGCCACGCCGGACCGCAAGGACGACGTCAAACTTTCGACAGCGCTGCAAAAACTCTTCGAAGAAGACCCCTCCCTCAGCATGAACCGTGACGCCGAAACCGGCGACACGCTCCTCGCCGGGCAGGGCGAGATCCATCTCCACCGGGCGATCGAGCGGCTGGCCAAGGCCTGGGGCCTCACCCTGACCACCGCGCGGCCACGCGTCCGGTTCAAGGAGACGATCAGCAAAGCCGTGCATGAACACGCGCGGCTCAAACGCCAAACCGGGGGGCACGGCCAGTTTGCCGACGTCAAGCTCTATCTTGAACCCCGTACGCGCGGCCAGGGGTTCCACTTCACCGACCAAATCGTCGGCGGCTCCGTGCCGCGCCAGTACATCCCTGCCGTTGCCGCCGCCGCCGAGGAGGCCATGCACAAAGGCCCATTCGGCTATCCTGTCGTCGATGTCGGCGTCACCCTGACCGAAGGCAGCTTTCATGCCGTGGATAGCTCTGACATGGCGTTCCGCTCAGCCACCCGCGCCGGCATTGCTGAAGCCCTGGCCAAAGCGGGGCCTGTGCTGCTCGAGCCGATCCACCGCGTCAAGGTCAGCGCTCCCAATATGTTCACCGCCAACGTCCAACGCCTCCTCACGACCCGGCGCGGGCAAATTCTCGGCTATGGAGAAAAGCCCGGCTGGGCCGGCTGGGACGATACCGAGGCGCTGCTCCCCGAAACCGAAATGCACAGGTTGATCCTGGACCTGCGCTCTCAAACCGCCGGACTAGGCACGTTCACTCACCACTTCGAGCATCTAACCGAAGCTGCCTCCCAGCTCGCCGAGCGAATAGCCCGCGAGGCCGCGTCACAGTAAAATAGGAAAGCAGCCGCTTTTTGAAAAAAGCGGCGCAAAAACTTCTTTTATGCTGGGCCATGGGCGGTGTCGGTCACAGCGCCCATGGCCCAGCATAATAAAGTTTTTTTGCTACTTTTTGTTCACAAAAAGTAGCCTTTCTAACTCTTCGCTGTGCGGGCGGCAGTAGAGGCCGGGCGTTGTTCTGCCCGAATAGCTGCCAAGGTCTCCGGCACCGCCCGTTTGCGCATACGTGCATCGATGATCACCGACCAGTCCGCGATGCTCAGCATGTCAGAAAAGGACCAGACAGTGACCGGCAACGTTCCGTGCGCGGCCATGGCGTGGCGCAACTCGCTGGCCGTTTCCACAAGCTGAGCGGTGAGACCTTCGAGACTCGCTGACCCGTCAAATACGGCATCGGTAAAAGCCATTCCACGCCGCGGTGCGGTCGGGGCGGGATCGTCGTGCAGAGCGACGATGTAACCGGCGCGATGCAGCACAACGGCAACCGCCGAGCCGACATCACCGCTCCCTCGTATCAGAACCAGCTTTTTCTCACCTTCGTTCATTTATGAGTCCATTACTCCGTAAAATTCCTGTTTTTTTCTCTCAGCTTCCATGTCACAGCGTAGCGAATTAGATCCTTGATGTCGTATAGGCCCAATTTCGCTTTGAGCATCGAGCAGTTGTTGGCGACCGTTTTATAGCTGACACCGATTATATCTGCGATCTGCCCAACACTCTTGCCATCGGCAAGCAGGCGGATAACGTCAATGTCGCGCGACGATAAATCCTGACCATGCCCTTGACGCTCAAGCGACCGGTGAACCATATGTTGGCAAATCGACGCCTCAATGTATCGTCTCCTATGAAAAACCTCCTCAACAGCGGTCAGTAACTCCTCTGGGCCGGCGTTCTTGGTGACATAGCCGGTCGCGCCCATCTCGATCGCGCGGTCGACATATCCAATATCGGAGTACATCGTCACAATCAGAACACGGGCGTCATTTGCTTGTCGCAGCAATCTCTTCAGCAAGGCGAACCCGCTTACATCCGGCAGATCGAGATCAAGAATGATGACGTCGGGAAGCATGTCTCTGAGGACATCGAGTGCTTCTCGTCCGGTCGTGGCGTAGCGTACGACTGTATCCGGGCGCTCTGCGAACAGCTTCGCGAAGCCTGCGCGAACGACGGCGTGATCATCAACGACCAGCACCTTCATTCCGCAGCCTCCGATCTCATGTCAGACAGCGAAAACAACGGCATGGAGGCTTGGATAAGCCACGAACATGTATGGCTGTCTTCAAAAGCTTTAAACTGACCACCGCAAGCCACCACACGCTCGCGCATGTTTTGTATTCCAAATCCTCGCTGTCCAGGCGGGCGCGCGATAACACCGTCATTCTGAATGGTGATGTCGAGCCAGCTATTCTCGGTTTCCAAAATTCCTATCCGAAATATCGTCGGCTTCGCATGTTGGAATGCGTTGCTTACAGCCTCGGTTATGACGCGTGATATCGTATCGCGAACGCTCTCTGGTGGAGAGGCCAGCATATCGCCAGCATCGACGTCAAAAATAACGGACGGAAATCGCTCACGCCAATCCTTCAACGCGTTATCCAAAATTTCCTCAATCGACAGGGTGGTATCGTGATGCGATTGAAGCCGCGTCACGATATCGCGCAGGCTCGTCTGAATCTGACCTAGGTGTCTAACGACGCCGGAAATCGTATCGCCGATTGCCTCGTTGATCCGGACGACGGGATGGCGCTTCAGTGAGGCAAGGTCGATCTTCGCGAGGAACAGAAGTGGGCCGATATCATCGTGCAGGTCTCTCGCGATATCGGCGCGCTCTTCGGCTTGTATTCTGGCCAATTGAGCTTCGAGGAGAACCGCTTGCCCCTCGCGAGCCGCGAGCTCTCGAACCAGGCGATTGAATTCTTCGGTTAGGGCACGAAGTTCTTTTGGCCCCTGGGTCTCACTCAGCCGACCGGCATGGCCATGTCGGAGCCCGGACATCCCATCCACCAATTGGGATAAAGGCGAGAGTACCCACTGCGTGGTCCACCAGATTAACGCGATCGCTGGCACCAGGAAGACCAGAACAAACAGGGCATCGTTCGTAATGTCGGCCCAAACCTCGGATGACTCATTGATGGGAATAGGCCGCAGGGTAATCGTATCGCCAGCCAGTTGGGGGGCGGATGGCGCAAAAGTCTCCAGCGGAAAGGATGGTTTGAGGAGGTTGACCAGCCATGCAGGGGCCGGAGCCTTTGCGGATGACGGCTCTGAAGCCAGGAGGATATGGTTATCTGGCCGGCTCAGCGTTGCCTCGATATTACGCGATCCATCGAACGTACGGATCAAGCGTTGCACCGCGTCGAACTGGTCATGGCCCTCCTCAATCAGGGTCAAACTGCTCGCGACTGAGGCTCTGGCCACAATAAGGGCGGTGCTCAGCTCAGTATGCACTTGCCGGCGCCCGTTCAAAATCACCGACCCGGCGCTGAGAATGACGGCAGCGCCCATGACCGCCATGATTGACAATATCAACCGTGCACGAAGTGACATCCCCAACACCTCCAAGAGCCCGTCGCCAGGGCAAGGACTCGCTCCAGGTCCTGTTTATTGCTTGATGGTCGTCTTATCATAGATATCCGCCATCTGACATATGGGAAATTCTCCCGGGAAAATCGGGAAAACATCCCGATGTGCATTCGCGCCAATCTGGTATCTTAGCCTGTGACCTTAAAAGCAAAACTTAAAAGCAAAAATCGGGCGCAGAGGGATAAGAGATGTTGAGGGTACATAATGCGTGTCGCCGGCGCGGATTTTTGGTTTTAGCCCTGACCGCTACGTCAAGCATGATCACGCTGGCATCCGCCCACGGGCAAAGCGCGAGCACAAGCCAAACCCCGTCGCCAGAAACCGTGAGCCCCACTCCTGAAGCCACAATGGTGGCGCAACCCCCCGTTGCCTATACTGTCCCGCAAGTCACGATTTCGACATCCCCGGTGACCAGCTCTGGGATCAACATCGCAAAATGGCCCCACCCCGTTCAGCAGTTCAGCACCCCGGATCTGAATGCAACTTATCCCGCCAGTCTGACAAAAACGCTGAATGAACAGGCGACCGGCGTAAACCTCGTCAACAGCCAGGCGAACCCTTATCAACCAACGATCCTTTATCATGGTTTCGAGATCTCGCCGATCCAGGGCACCCCAGCCGGCCTCAGCGTCTATGTGGACGGCGCCCGCTTCAATCAGCCCTTTGGCGATATCGCGATATGGAGCCTCATTCCCAATGACGCCATTTCATCTTTGACTCTGGAGGATGGAAATCCCGCCTTCGGTTTGAACGCCCTCGGCGGCGCCATTAACGTGCAGATGAAGAACGGATTTAATTATCACGGCGGCGAAGTGGAGGTGTCCGGCGGCTCATTCGACACCATTGGCGGCAATCTCCAATACGGCAAGCAAGTGGGCAATATCGCCACCTATATCGACGTCGGCGAGACGCACGAGGGTGGCTGGCGCGATCTGCAATCCTCGGACATCCAGAATTTTTACGGGGATTTCGGCTGGCGTGGGAGCGATTCCGAGTTCCATATCAACCTCACTCTGGCTAACTCGGTCCTGGCTGGCCCTGGGACCGTTCCCGTACAGATCCTGGATGCCGACCCTTCGGCGCAATTTACCGGCCCGAACGCGATCGCGGACAGGTATCTAAAAGTCGAGACAACCTACAATGATCAGCTGACCAAAGACACATCCCTGCAGCTGGTCGGCTATTATGACTATCTGCTCGAACGCCTGACGAATGGGAACGGGCCAAACGACTTGCCCTGCGGGCCGGGACCTGACGAAGCCTATCTCTGCCAAGGTGGGCCCGGAAACCCGGTGAGCACGACACTCGGAGGGGCGCCAATCCCGAATTTTCTGCCGACGGCAAACGCATCTGGCTTTTCCCCGTATAGCCAGCTGGATGTGAACACGACCAATACGAACGGCTATGGCGGATCGGTTCAGCTGACCAACACTATGCCGGTATTCGGCTTGAGCAATCATCTCGTCGGTGGTCTGAGCTACGACGGCGGATTCACCAAATATGGTGCTGCTGCGTATGACGGCGGAATCACCGATTTTACCCGGGTGTTCTTCACGCCGCCGGGAATTCCGAACCCCGGCTTTATTGTTGACGAACCGGGGTCGGTCCCGGTCGATGTGGTGATCCGTAACGCCTATTATGGGGCCTATCTCTCCGACACGCTCGATCTGACGAAAAAACTGGCTTTGACTTTCGGCGGCCGTTTTAATATCGCCAACACGACGCTCCACGACCAGAACCCTCCCGATCCCAATGCACCTGGGGCTGGGCTCAACGGCGGCCATTATTATATGCATGTTAACCCGACGATCGGGGCCACATATAATCTACGGCCGGCGCTAACCCTGTTCGGAAGTTACTCAGAGGAAAATGCGACACCAACGCCGGCAGAGCTTTCTTGCGCAAGCCCGGAAGATTCATGCAGCCTTGCCAACTTCTTGTCGGGTGATCCTGATCTAAAGCAGATTGTCGTCCGGACCTTCGAAGCCGGGTTTCGCGGCGCAATGCCGGGGCCGGCAAGTTCCATTTTTAGCTACAACGCTGACTACTACCATTCGGTTACGAACGACGATATCGAGTTTCTCCAATCGCCATTCAACCCGATCGGCAGCGGCTTTTTCAGCAATATTGGCAATGTATTGCGGCAAGGCATGGACCTTGGCATGCGTCTCGATGCAACGAGATGGCAAGTCTATCTGAACTACTCTCTGACGGACGCGACCTATCAAAGCTCATTTATAGCGCAAACGAATAGCCCCGCGGCTGATGCCAATGGCAACATCACAATCATGCCGGGGGACAGACTGCCCGGAATCCCCGAACATCTGATTAAATTCGGTGGGAATTATAAAATCACGCCGCGCTGGACGGTCGGAGTTACGGCGCTCGCTGAGACATCGAGTTTTCTTTTCGGTGACGAGGCGAACCTCACGCCCCAACTTCCCGGCTATTTTGTCGTGAATTTGACGACCAAATACCAGATCACGCCGAAGCTCGAGTTCTTCGGCGAAATCGATAACGTGACCAATGAGCGGTATTATGAGTATGGGACGTTTTCCCCGACGGGGGGGCCCGGTACGCCCGGTGCTGTATTTGTCGCTCAAGATCCGAACTACGATAATCCCCGCAGTTACAGTATCGCGGCGCCGATCGGCGTGTTCGTTGGCGTTCGCCTAAAAATCTGAAACCCCGCGACGGCGAGCCGATTTCCCGACGAGAAGAAAGCGGCCGCTTTTTAAAAAAAAGCGGCGCAAAAACTTTTGTCGAAGCTGGGCCTGTGGCGCTGAAACAGCACGGGCCCATCGGTGCAGAAAACTTCTTTTTGTCACAGAAAGAAACCTTCCTCTTGGCCTGCCTGAGCCACGGAATTCCGCTCCGGCAGAGCAAGCGTCATTCAAGAGTTGACATCGTGCACGCGATGAAAGTCCGGACGGCTAATTATCCTATTTGTCATACCGTTTGCGGGCTTGCCATCAAACCGATCCGGTCTATCTCACCGGGACACTTATCAGTTGCAGAGAGACTAAATGCCTATCAGTACACGAGACAATGCCGCACGCTTCACCACGCGGAGCGCGGCCGTGGCCGGCGTCGCCCTTTTCGGCGCTGCCGTGGCGCTGGTTGCGCCGGCGAGCGCGCACGCGCAGGGAACCACCACCCCCGCCACGAAACCGGTCATCATCAACGGGCAGGTACAGGATTATGGTCCGTTGGCCCAACTCATCGGCACCTGGGAGACCGTTGACCCGAATGGCCTTGACTTGGCGCCGGGGCAGGCGGGCACAAGCGTGGGCGCGGGCGGCAAAGCCGTGTCGCCTTTCTATGAAATCATCACCTTCAAGCCATCCATCCCCATCACGAACGACAGTGTGGAGAATGTGGTTGCGCTTTCTTACGACGAGGCCGTGTACAGACGGACGAACCATCACCAATTTCATGACCAGATCGGCTATTTGATTTACAACAAGCAGACCAATACGGTGGACAACGCGTTCTGCCTGCCGAGGACAGTTTGCGTTGTGGCGGAAGGCAAGGCCGGGAAGAATAAGATGACCCTGACGGCGACGGCGGCGGGGATCGCTCAAGCTCCGTTCATGCTGGCACACGACAAGACCCTCGGGTTTTCGATCACCTACGATTTGTCTCCCAACATTCTCCATTTCACGGAGAAGACCGATCTGTTTGTGTACGGCAAGCCGTTTTCCCATGTCGATTCCGACACGCTTCACAAAATCAATTAGCGCCTGATCGTTTCGATTGATCAAGTAATGGAAGAAGACTTCTTTTTGTGAACAAAAAAAAAGCAAAAAAACTTTGTTAATTTGGGCCATGGGCGTTGCCGGCGACAATGCCCATGGCCCAGCACAAAAAAAGTTTTTACACCGCTTTTTTCAAAAAACGGCTGCTTTCCTAACTATGATCCAAGCAGAGGTTTACCAAGGGAATCGGGGAGGAGGTCGTCGAGGTATAGATCGAGCGAGGCGATCACCCCGACGCCGCGGCCGCTGGCTCCGTTGAGCGGGACAATCGCCTCCACACCAACCTGATACGTAGCGCCCAGATAGATAACGCCCGGCTGGATCGTTCCGGTCGTCGGGTTGGTTCCAGGCGCGAAATTCGCAATCGGCTTGCTGAACGTGAACTCGGTGATCGGAATCAGATGTCTGAGGAAGCCATTGCCGATCGCGGTCACCTGCGAATTAAGATAGGGGAGGCTGTATTGGATCGTGAAGCCGCCATTCAAATCGGTGGAGTTCTGAATTCCTTGCGTTACCGATTCGCCCGGAAAGGTCTCGCTCAGCTCGAACGTCATGGCCAAGGGCCGCAGCTTTCCGAGGCTGTCCGGCAGATCTCCGAAGCCCTTGCCGATATCGATCACGGGTTCGTACGTGTTGAATGGCTGGGTCTGGCTGCCTGTTCCGGTGTTAGCCCAGTTCACGTTGAAGCCGAACGTGGCCATGAACTCGTATTCGGGCGCGCAAAAATTTCCCCATTGCACCTCAGTGCTCAAGGGGTCCCATCCGGATCCGCCGGGATGCAGCCAAGTCTCTCCGTCTGAAAACGTTATGCCGACGGTCCCGACGGTCGGAGAAAAAAGGGTCTTGGACCAGCTGAACGCGCCCACATCGAACTCCTGCTGATCGTTGGCGCTCGATGGCAGGTAGGTGAGGGTCGGAACCGACAACTCATCGCCGACGCCGGGATCGTTGATGCCGAGCGTCGCGGGAAAGATACGATCACCGCACACCGCGTGGGCATCGGCTTGGGAAATCATTAAAACAGGAAAAATCAATGCACTAGCAATGATGCATCCTTTAGATAACGCGTCCACCGTTTAATGCTCCCAGACTTTTTTTTAGATGCTTGCACAAAACCTTCCCATATGGGAAGGTTTTGTGCAAGTGTTACCATTTAAAACATCGCGTCACGCCACAAGTCGCGCCTTCTGACGGTGCGTTGAGGCCTTCATATGATTGTCTTAACGTCCGCTTAAATCTTGCCGATTGGGGGGCAAAGTGAAACGCATCCGCCGGGCAGCTGCCGTTTTGTTTTCCGGCTGCTCATGCGCACCGGAGTCCCGAATGATATCGCGACGTGATGTTATGCGCATCGGTTGGTGCGTCGACGGTCCATCTGACCAAAGGAGATCCTCATGAAATCCACGATTTACGCAGTTCTCGCGGCCATGCTGATGGCCTCTCCAGCCTTCGCCCATGCGTTCCTGGTGAAATCCGATCCGCCGGTCGGCAGCACGGTGAAGACCGCGCCGCACTCCCTGCTCCTCACCTTCACCGAGGGGCTGGAAGTGCCGTTCTGCTCGGTCACGGTGGTCGACGGCATGGGCATGCATGCCGAGAGCGGCAAGCCGCAGGCGGTCCCGGGGCACACCAATGAGATGCGCGTACCACTCACGGTGCCGATGCCCGGCAGGTTCACCGTAACCTGGCATGCGCTGTCGGTGGACACCCACCGGACCCAGGGCAGCTTCTCCTTCACCGTGGCGCAATAAGCGATGCCGGCGGCGGACCTCGACTGGATGCTGCTGCGCGCGCTTGCGCGCGGGCTGCATCTGGCGGGATCGTTCGGCCTGTTCGGCACGATGCTGCTGACGGTCCTCTTCGTGCCGCCGGAGGCGCCGCTGTTGCGCCCAGCGCTGCGACGCTTCGCCTTGGGCAGCCTGGGCGTCGCGCTGGCCGCCGGCCTCGCATGGTTCCTGCTGCAAAGCGCCGACATGGCCGGGGCGACGAACCTCGCGGATCTGTGGCAAGCCTTGCCGGTGGTCGCAGAGTCGACACGATTCGGAAATCTGCTGATCGGGCGCGCCGCTGTCTTGCTGACGGCAGCATTGTGCTTCCAGTTCGCCGGGGCGCGCGGCTTGGGGGCCTGGGTGGGAACCGCCCTCGCCGCACTCGCGGTGGCCGCTGAAGCATGGCTCGATCACGGCGGGGCCATGACCGGGACGGTCGGCTCGGTTTTGCTGGTCTCGGATATTGTCCATCTGCTGAGCGCTGCCGCCTGGCTCGGTTCGTTGCCGGCATTGTGGCTCGCGATCGATCGCCTGCCGCTCGATCTGGCGGCGCGGATCGCGTGGCGATTTTCGCCATATGGCGTCTTCTGTGTGCTGGGCCTGATCGGCAGTGCCGTGGTGCAGTTCATTGTGCTGATCGGCACGCCCGCGGCGTTGGTCACCACCCGTTACGGCGCCGTCGTGCTGGCGAAAATTTCTCTGTTCCTTCTGCTCCTCGGGCTGGCAGCGGCGAACCGCTACCGGCTGGCGCCGGCGCTCTTCGTGCAACCGACCGCGCGGGCGGCGATCAGGCGTAGCATCGGTGCGGAAATCGCGCTCGGCATGGCGGTTCTGCTGGCCGCCGGCCTGCTGTTGAACCTCACGCCCCCCACCATGGCGGTGATGCTGCAACAGGAACATGCACAATAACGACGCGTCTTGGATGTAGGAAAGAAGCCGCTTTTTAAAAAAAGCGGCGCAAAAATTTTTGTTATGCTGGGCCATGGGCTGTGTCAGCGACAGCGCCCATGGCCCAAATTAACAAAGTTTTTTTGCTACTTTTTGTTCACAAAAAGTAGCCTTACCCTGCGCTTCCCTCGGAGACGCGCTGGCGATTGTCCTTGATCGCAGCCGCGGCGCCAGTGATCTCCCGGCATATCGCAATTTGACTGTCGATATGAGCGCCATATATTGAGACCTGTCGCCGCGGTGCGCTGCAGGCGGCAACAGCAGCCATATCGGGCGTTCGCCGGCCGAACGATCGAATCTGAATAAAAACAAAATTATTTTTGACTTTGCAACGATTAAGTGCGGCGTCACAAAAGCAGGAGAACAAAATGGGAATCGGTGCAAGTGACCTACGGAATCTCATGCATCTGCGCGACATCGGGGCGCTGCCTGAGCACGGCTCAATCATCGAAATCGGCGCGCAGCAATTGGCGGACAGCTTCCTGGCCGACGCGGAAGATCTTGAAAAGATTAGAACATCCTTCCGCCTGGATCGACCGTTTCAGATCGCCGCGACACCTGCCTCACAAATGCCGTCCGGCCGCCTCGTTCCCCTACGCGCAGATGCGCCTCGCGCAGCTGAGTTTTGGCACTGGCTCGGCTATCGATATGCATCAATCGACATCGATAGCAGCCCGGCCAGCATTCCCCTGGATCTCAATTACGACCGCGTGCCGCGCCGTCATGTGGGAAAATATTCAATCGTCACGAATTACGGCACGACAGAACATATAGCCAACCAGCTAAACGCCTTTCGGGTAATCCATGATCTCACCGCCCCCGGCGGCATCATGATTCACGTCGTTCCTGCGCAAGGCATGTTCAATCATGGGTTGATAAACTACAATCTGAAGTTCTTCTGGATGCTTGCCAGAAGCAACGGATACGGATGGCTCGACATGGATTTTCGCCCCGATCCCATCCCATCCCCAGTGTCACCGGATTTGGTTAATGAGATCGCGCGATATCATCCCGATATCATCGAGCGTAGCGCCAGTTATCAAGCTCCTGACGGAGCAATCCTTGTGGCAATGCGAAAAGACTTCAATATCCCATTCGTAGCACCCCTCGACGTACCGTCTGACGTGCGTACTGACATCCGCGCTCTGCGGAAACGCTATTGGACCGTGTTCAATCCGGAGGCGTTTGCGCACGCACAAATTCGGGACAGAACGCGGAAGAGAATTGTCGGTGCGGTGCGTCGGGTCATCGCCAGGCGTGTCCGCGTGCTCTGATCAGGAGGCGGTCGACACGGCGGCAAGATGTCTCGCTTCTTCGTCCGCGCTCTAGCGACCTCGAGAGGTCAAACTCCTATGGCGCCAGTATTCAATACCCATCCAGGCGATTCCGATCATCGGGATGGCGTTCAAGCCTACGATAATAATGGTTTGATGAATGGTCATTTCGTCCCGCAGTTTTTATTTGTTCTGCTTCGTTAGCGCGGTTTTGCGCCAAAAACCAGCCCTGCCCTGAGCGCGGGTCTGACGAGTCGCCAAGCCGGGGAAATCCCTTTTGAAGATCCGGCTGCCGGTGCTGATACAGCACAGCCGTTCCCGGGCTTTTTTGTTTTTTAATGCGCCCCATCTCTGGCGCATGTGCAACGACTACGAACAAAACGTCGCCTGGGCGGCTTACCGCGCCGCGATGAAGGCCGCGGATCTCGCCATCTCAGACCGGCAGAGCGAGAGGGATCTGCCGCGGGCCGCTGACGTCCGGATCGGCGATATCGCACCGGTCGCGCGCCAAGCCGATGACCTTGTAGAGTTGCAACCGATGCAGTTCGGGATGCGCTCGAGCAACTTGCGCCGCAGCGCGATTTTCAATTTCCGCTCCGAGGGACGGCACTTTACCAACAGCAGGCGTTGTTTGATCCCGGCCTCCGCGTTCTTCGAGTTCTCGGGCAACCGCTATCCGAAGACCAGGCACCGGTTCAGCCTCAGCACGTCCTCGGTCATGGCGATCGCCGGCATCTGGCGGGAGGGCCAGGGCAACGAATCAGCGGCCTTCGCAATGCTGACGATCGCACCGGGCCTGGACGTCGCGCCGATCCATAACCGGCAGGTCGTGGTCCTCCGGCCGGACGACTGGCGCGCTTGGCTTGAGCTCTCGGCGCCCGAGGAAGAACTGCTCCGGCCGCTCCCGGCTGGGTCGTTGGCCGTGGAGTTGGTGCGCCAGGGAGCGCCCGAGGAACCTGGGCCGATCTGACTCGCTCAGAGGGCGAACAGCTTTTCGCTGGAGCGGGCGAAGGGATTCGAACCCTCGACCCCAACCTTGGCAAGGTTGTGCTCTACCCCTGAGCTACGCCCGCAAAGCGTGCGCGCGCATACCAGCATCGGCGCGCCGGCGCAATTGCGCCGCGCACAAAAAGGGTGCCCGCACGAGCGGGCACCCGCTTCATGTCAGGCGGCTTCGTAACCCACGACGCCCTTGATCTCCAAAAACTCCTCCAATCCCCACTGCCCCCATTCGCGGCCATTGCCCGATTGCTTGTATCCGCCGAACGGCGCGTTCATATCGCCGCCCGGATAGTTGATATACACATTGCCGGACCGCATTTTCCGGGCAATATTCTGCGCCCGCTTACGATCGGCGGACTGCACATAGGAGGCCAGGCCATATACGGTGTTATTGGCTTCCGCGACCACCTCGGCTTCGGATTTATACGTCAGGATCGCAATCACCGGCCCAAAGATTTCTTCCCGGGCGATGCGCATGCCCGGCGTCACATTCGCAAACACCGTCGGCCGCACATAATACCCGCGATTCAACCCTTCCGGCCGTCCGGTTCCCCCGGTCACCAGCGTCGCACCTTCGTCGATCCCGGCCTGAATCAGGCCCTGGATCTTGTTGTACTGCACCTCGGACACAACCGGCCCCATCTCCACGCCCTCAGCCGTCGGTGCGCCGACCTTGATGGATTCCGCGGCCCTTTTGGCAATCGCAATCGCCTTTTCATTCGCGGATTCCGGCACGAACATGCGCGTCGGCGCGTTGCAGGACTGTCCGCTATTGCGGAAGCAATCCGTCACGCCTTTCGCCACCGCCTGATCGAAATCGACATCATCGAGCAGGATATTGGCCGACTTGCCGCCCAGTTCCTGATGCACGCGCTTGATCGTATCCGCCGCCGCCTTGGCGATCAGCACACCGGCGCGGGCCGAACCGGTAAACGAGATCATATCGATTCCAGGATGGTTGGAGAGCGCCGTGCCAACACCTGGGCCATCGCCGTTCACCAGGTTGAACACACCCGGCGGCACGCCCGCCTCATGCATCACCTCGGCAAAAATGATCGCATCCATCGGCGCGATTTCAGACGGCTTCAGCACCATGGTGCACCCCGCCGCAATCGCCGGGCACACCTTGCAGGTGATCTGGTTGATCGGCCAGTTCCATGGCGTGATCATCCCCACCACGCCAATCGGCTCCTTGGCGATCAAGGTGGTGCCTTGCATAAATTCAAAGTCGAATTTTTCCAGCACGGTGATCATCTGGGTGATATGGCCAACGCCAATCGCCGCCTGCGCCTGTTGCGCCAGCGCGGTCGGCGCGCCCATCTCCCGCGTAATCGCGGCGGCAACATCGTTGTACCGCGCCTTATACGCCACGAGAATCCGCTTCAGCAGGTCAATCCGCTCCTGCTTGCTGGTCTGGCTGAACGTCTCGAACGCCTGGCGCGCCGCGGCCGCCGCTTTATCCACGTCCGTGGCCGTGCCGAGCGAAATCTTCGCATAGGCTTCTTCCGTCGAAGGATCGATCACGTCAAACGGGTGCGGCACCACCGGATCGACCCATTCGCCATTAATATAAAATTGCATTTCATGCGACATGCCGAAACTCCTGAAAAATCGTCGTCTTTTTAGAACTTGGGCAACGCACGCAAGCCGGCGGGTTTATCGCCGGCTTGCGCTTGACTTAGAAATTGGAAGCCGCGTCCGGATAATCCGCGCCCAGCGTCGTGGCCTCCCATTCGGAAAACTCCTTCGCCTTGCGCTCAAGGTCTTCGCGCGCCAAGGTCAAAGCCGGCGCGCCCAGCAGCAGATGCCGGGGCGTGTTCGGCGCATTCACCGCATCGATGATCGCCTGCGCCGCACGCACCGGGTCGCCCTGCTGCTTGCCATCCCGCGCAAAAGTCTGCTGGCGGCGAACCCCCGCCGTCGGCGCGTAATCCTCGATCTCGGTCTTCGACTGGCCGATCGAGCGTCCCGCGAAATCGGTCCGGAACGGCCCCGGCTCCACCAGCAGCACTTTGATGCCAAGCGGCGCCAGCTCCACCGCCAACGAACCGGAAAGCCCCTCCACCGCGAATTTCGTCGCATGGTAATAGCCCGTGGCGGCAAAGCTCACCAAGCCGCCGATCGAAGACAAATTCACGATCGCGCCCTGCTTGCGCGCCCGCATGCCCGGCAACACCGCCTTCGTCATCGCGACCAATCCGAACACATTGGTGTCGAACATCGCGCGCACCGGCGCATCCTCGCCTTCCTCGATCGCCGCGAGATAACCGTAACCGGCATTGTTCACCAGCACGTCGATCTGCCCGAACCGGGCCTGCGCCGCCTGCACCGCCGCCGCTATGGTCTCTTCCTTCGTGACATCGAGCGCCAAGGCCAGCGCCTGGTCCCTCCCCGCCCCGGCCACCAGCCCGGCGAGCTTGCTCGCATCGCGCGCCGTCGCCACCACCCGATACCCATGGTCCAGCAGCAGCCGCGCCAGCTCATACCCGAAACCGGTCGAGCATCCCGTGATAAACCAAACGGGCTTATTCGTATTTGTCATATGACTGGATCCTTTCCTTGCCCCATATGGTCACGCCACCGTGTTTGACACGGGCTGCCGCGGGACATTTAAGGCAAGCGAAGGGAAGGCCTACTTTTTGTGAACAAAAAGCAGCAAAAAAACTTTGTTATGCTGGGCCTGGGCTTTGTCAGCAACAACGCCCCAGGCCCAGCACAACAAAAATTTTTGCGCCGCTTTTTTTAAAAAGCGGCCGCTTTCTTCTCTGGGCGCTTAGGCTGCGCCTCTTCCGCTACACCGCCGAGCAAGGCACGAAAACCCGCTTGGGGGGCGATGAGTTCGTTATCATTCTTGAGGATTTTCTGTCCGTCCCTGAACTTTCCGGCATCCTTAAGCGTGTCGTGGAGTCTGTCGCCGAACAAGGCCGAAAAAGCGTCTATGGAAGGGCGGTCACGGCAAGCCTGGGCGCCACCATCTACCCGCTGGATTTGGCTGGGCCGGAGATTTTGCTCCAGAACGCTGACGAGGCGATGTACACCGCGAAGCGCGCCGGCGGTAATCAGTTTCATCTTCGAGCCGTCAAGCCAGCCGCGCCACCATCTGTCAGTCATTTCGCCGAGCTCTACAAAACGGTTGGCGCGAGCGCGGACTGATTCCGATCAGTAATACCGCCAACGACCATTCCTATAGGCCCGGTGGTTATAATACCCGCCACGATAACGGTAAGCGTAGCGTCTGCCATGGTAATTATAGTAAGCATGCACGCTTGAACTGTGCGGCGACGAGATCAGTGCCTGAGCAACGGGCGCGAACGCCGGAGCCGCAGCGGCCCCCTGAATCCCGGAAATATACAAAAATCCAGCGAGCGCAATCGACGAAAATAGGCTAACCCGCGTCAGCGTTTTCATGGTCATCCTCCCTGTCCGACGAAATCTGGTGCTGATGGTGTCAACCTTCAATGTTCCGGGCGAGGGCAGCCGTCATTTCATACCGGCCCTTGCCGATCATCTATGTCTTGATCGGGAATATACGTCCTTCCAGCCAGACGATCGACACCCCAACGCAGACGCCCCACCCGACCTCGGAGACGCGTGAGAGGAATGCCAGCTCGGGCGATCCACTCCATGGCACCAGGAGAATGATCGTGGTCGTGCTGGCGGCGAGCTGGCTGCAATCTGCGATGTTGAGGATCCAGCAGAGAACGACGGAGACCATGACCGCGGCGGCGTAGACGAGGAGATGGTCGCCAAGCCCCAGGAGCAGGACGAGGCCGGTCACGCCACCGATGGCAGCGCCGACGAACTGCTTGCGTGCCGTGCTCGCCGTATCGCGGAACCGCGCCTGGGCTACGGCGATCGCGGTTATGGCGCTCCAGAAGCCCTGATGAAGTCCGATCAGATGGGTCGGGAGATAGGCGGCAAAGGCCACTGTTACGGAGATGAGCGCCTGCCGGCCACCCAAAGACAGCCGATGGGTCAAGGCTGCCGGGCTGAACTCAGGCCGCACCGTAGCGCCGCCCTTGAAGGAACGACCCGACGCAGATGGCTGCGTCGGGAGGAAATATCGGCGTTTTACTGATGCCGATCAGTAATACCGCCAATGACCATTGTGATAGGAGCGGTGGTTATAATACCTGCCATGGTCGTGATGAGAATAGTGGTGACCATGGTAGTTATAATATGCATCCACGCCTGAACCGTGTGGCGACGATACCAGCGCCTGCGCCGGAGGTACGACCACTGGGCCAGCAAAAGCGCCTTGCGCCCCGGAAACGTACAAAAAGCCAGCCAGCGCTACCGCCGACAATAGACTCACTCTCTTCAGCATGTTGTGTCCATCCCAAATTGTAACCTCGGGCAACTTAGTGTTGAAAATATCAACCTTCAATGTTCCAGGCCGGAACGGTCGTCATTTTTGATCTTTTCATAGCCTCACCCCGCCATTCTCGGCCATGAACGCCACGCATCCTCTCAACCGATCCGCCTTTGCTTCGCAAACCATAGGGCCGGAGCCGCCAAGGGCGCTCACAGTATGAGCCCGCTCAACTTGTGTGCGGACTGAATGCTACCTTTAGCTGACGGGGCAGCAGAGGGAGGTGGCGGCGGCAGCCCGTGTTCCTGAATTGTGGCAGACTCAGTCGCCGCCGCTCCGTTGGGCGGAAGGCCTGGGGATTGGTTGTTCGCGGGCGAAATCGCGGCTCTCTGCAGGGCCACGCAGTAATTTTCTTGGGACGTCAAATAAGGGTTCGTCGGACTCGGGCCGCCAACGGCCCAGCTTGGCCCCTGGGCGAACGCTTCCCTCGGTGCCCCCAGCAGATATTCGCCGCATCCTTCACTCGAAAGGCGCCTGACCACTTTGCCTTGTTGTTTCTGCCGAACCACCACCGCGGCAGTTAAACCGGAATGCAGACTTTGCAACCGGGCAATTTCAGCTTCATTGGAGCCCGGCAAGTCTCGGTTATAGTACCCGCTTTCAAAAGCCTGGCTTTGCAGATCCGACGCTCCCGTAAGATCCAGCATGGTCGGGTAGAGCGTATTGAATGGGTTCTGCTGGCAATGAGAGACTGCCTGAAGGAAGCCCCCGCCGGAGGCTTCGACGGACCTGACGCAAGAGACATCGCTCATGAGAGGGGGCTTCGTCGCTCGCGGGTTTGCACAGCCTGCGCAGGCCACAGTTACCATGGGTATCAGGATGGCGCGCCTGATTTCTGTCGGCACCAATCCTGACCTGAGCGGCCGAAGACGCCCAATAGCCGTAATGGCGGACAACATGACCGCTCTGATCATTGAAGCCTCCCCGATACGCCAGGAGGCTAACCAAGCCCTCGTTTGCTGTCTAGAAAAAACGGTCCCAGAATAATTGAGCGGGACCACAGAGACCGCGCCGGACCGCTAGCCCGCACCCCTCGGCACGTCGAAGCGCAAGGTCAGGCGGTTCACATCGGCCCCACGCTCATAATCCATGTGCTGCGCAAACTTCCGCATCAGATGAATACCTTGCCCGCCGATCGCCACTTCCTCCAGGCGCGACGGTTTCGCCGGTGCGGCTTCCATTCGCGGATCGAAAGGAATACCATGATCTTCGATCGTCACGATCACCGTGCCGCTCCGGCGCTCCACCCCAAGCCGCACTTGCACATTGCCGCCGGCCGGCGCGATCTGGCCATGCCGCACAATGTTCGATACCGCTTCCTCGAAACACAGCTGCATGGCAAACACCGTCGCTGGCGGCAGCGACAGGCGGCCTGCGAGGGCTTCGATCCAGTTCCCGACGCGCACCAACTCCCCAAGTTCGGCCTGGATGAGCATCTCCTCAGCGCCGCTTGCCTGGTCGGGAGTCGCCAACACCGCCCCGCGTCAGCCCTGCACGGCGTGAAGCGCCGCGGCGAAATCGTGCACGATCGGCATCAACGTATCCGTCCCGGTATCCGTCAGCACTTTTTCGACGTCGGTATTTGGATTGAGCAACGCCGCCTTTCCGCCCTTTGAACGGATGCTTCGCGCGCCCACGATCAACGTGCGAACCCCCATGGAGGCAAGGAATGTCACCTTCTCCAAATCCACAATCACCTTGCGGTGTGCGCCCGAGATAACGGAGAAATGCAAATCGATCTTTTCCGCCCCCGCAATGTCCAGGCGCCCGGTCAACCTGACCACAGCGACGCCACCCTCGAACGTTTCGACCGCCATTTCCATTGCTTGATTCCAGATGTAAAACGCACCAAGATAACGAAACAAATATTTTTCATAAAAATCCACCAGACTGTGCGACAGTCTCATGAACTTTTGGTGGAAAATAGGGATGATCGGTACTAACCTGTTGTATTTTCGAAACATCCGTAAAAACAGCCCTCGGCCCGTTGCACGCGTGAGGGGCATTGAGAGCTAGTCGCACGACATGAGCCAGTCCCTGGCGGCCTCATCCCATATCGGCCGCATGCCCGACGGTGAGGGTCCGGCCGCGATCTTCGCCATCCTCGACCGTGCGCCGCTCGGCGCCGTGATTGTCAATGACAGCCTTGCGATCATTTATGGCAATCGCCCCTTCGCCGCCATGACCGCCATGACCGCCGCATGGCCCTCCTTCGACAGCTTCCTCACCGCCCCCGCCGAACGCCGCCACGTCCATGAGGCTTTGGCGACCAGCCGGCGTATCGCTGCCCACGAAACCAGCCTCACCGCCCAGGACGGCCACCTCGCCTGGGTGCTCATGAGCACGGAGCCCATTCAGCTCGCCGGCGCCCCCGCCACGCTGGTTTGGCTCGACGACATCACCGCCCGCCGGCAGGCCAGCGAAGCCCTCCGCGCCAGCGAGGAACGTCTCGAACTCGCCGTCGCCGGCACGCGGTCCGCGATCTGGGAAGTCGATTTCAGCCGCGGCACCACCTGGTGGTCGCAGGAATTCTTTCGCATGCTGGGCTACCCCGACGACCAGCCCCCCGCGCCCGATGACAATGTCTGGGAACGCCACATGCATCCCGAGGACGCGGCCCGCGTCATGCGCGGCATACGCCAGTATTTGCAGCTGCGCCGCACCCATCGCGCCGAGTCTCCTGCCCCTGACGCCGCTTCCGACAACGTCTACGAAGCCACCTACCGGCTGTGCCGCCTGGACGGCAGTGTCATCTGGGTCGTCGCCAAAGGCCGGCGCAGCACCGATGTCCCCGGCCGACGCGGCCGCTTCAACGGCATCCTGTTCGATGTCACCGCGCAAAAACGCGCCGAACAGGCCTTGCGACAGGCCCAGCAAGATCTCATTCAGGCGGAGAAGATGGCCGCCCTCGGCTCCCTGGTCGCCGGCGTCGCGCATGAGATCAACACGCCCCTGGGCAACACCCTCACCGCCTCGTCCCACCTCGCCGACAAGGTCGCCGAGTTTGCCGAACGGCTCGAACAGAACAATCTCCGGCGTAGCGACCTGGTCGGTTTCGTAGCACTCCTCACCGAAACCACCCGTCTCATGGTGGCCAACTGCGAACGCGCCGCCGAGCTCGTCCAAAGCTTCAAGCAGGTTGCCGTCGACCAGACCAGCGGCGAACGCAGGCAGTTCGACCTGAAACACTATATCGATGAAATTTTGCTGAGCCTGCGGCCGCGCCTGCGCAAGACCGCCCACCGAATCACCGTCTCCTGCCCTGAAAACCTGGAAATCGACGGCTATCCCGGCGCCCTGTCCCAGTTGCTCACCAACTTCCTTCTGAACTCGGTCCTGCACGCCTATTCCGAGGGCAACGCCGGCCACATCACCATCGACGTCCAGCGCACCGAGGCCAGGATGATCGAGCTGGTCTACGCCGACGATGGCAAGGGCATACCGCCTTCCCTGCTGCCGCGCATCTACGACCCCTTCTTCACCACAAGGCGCGGCAGCGGCGGCAGCGGCCTCGGCCTGCACATCGTGTACAACCTCGTGACAACCACGTTGCGTGGACAGATCAGCGTGCGCAGCGAACCGGGCCAGGGCACCGCTTTTATCGTCCGCTTCCCCATCGATACGCCGCGCGACACGACAAGGATGGACTCGACCGATGACTGACAATGACGAACTGATGTTCGCAGACAACGACATCGAGCACGACGACGATCATGGTGACCGTGTCTGGAAGGTTCTGATCGTCGATGACGACGAGCAGATCCACGCCGTAACCAAGATGGTGCTGTCGGATTTTCGCTTCCGCGACCGCCGCCTGCACTTCATCTCTGCCTTTTCCGGCCGCGAAGGCTATCAGGCGCTCGGTGAAAACCCCGACATCGCCGTGGTCTTTCTCGATGTCGTCATGGAGACGGAAACCGCCGGCCTCGACCTCGCCCGCGACATCCGAGGCGGCCTCGGCAACGACTACGTGCGCATCATCCTGCGCACCGGTCAGCCCGGCCAGGCGCCTGAGCGCAAGGTGATCGTCGATTACGACATCAATGACTACAAGGAAAAATCCGAACTGACCTCGCAGAAACTGTTCAGCGCCATGATCACCGCGTTGCGCTCCTACAAGGATATCATGACCATCGAGACCAGCCGCCGCGGTCTGGAGAAGATCATCAACGCCTCCGCCTCCTTGTTCCAGATCCGCTCGATGGAACTCTTCCTCTCCGGTGTCCTCCTGCAACTCGGCTCGTTGCTGGAGGTCGGCATCAACGCCGTCATGGTCAGCGCGCGGCTCGATGACGCCGCCGCCACGGCGCCTGACCCCGAGCTGCTCAATGTCGTGGCCGCGTCCGGCCGGTTCAGCGCCATTGTCAACCGCCCCGTCAGCATGGCCGAATCATCGGTCCTGCAGGCCATCCTTGACGTCATCAAATCCCAGCAAAGCATGTTCGAGACCAAGCATAGCGTGGTCTATTTCCACTCCAGAATGAACCGCACGACCGTCCTCTACATCGAAACGATGCGCCAGCTGGAGCAGGTGGACCACAAGCTCATCCAGTTGTTCTGCGGCAACGCCAGCATCGGCCTTGATATGCTGGGTTAAGGAGGTGCAGATGGACGTCACCACCGAGGCTGCCACGGGCCAACAGGCGCCCCTCACCGTCGGCGAGTTGCCGTTATGGCATATAACCTTCGACCGCCACACCTGCACCGGCGAGATCGAACAGCGCTTCATCGCCGACCGCGACCTGCCCGCCTGCATCATTCGCGCCGATGGGCAGTTGCTGGGGGTGCTGTCGCGCCGGCATCTGATGGCCGAGCTCAGCAAGCCAATGGGCCGCGAGGTCTTCATCAAGCGCCCGGTTGAGATCATGACGGCCGCCATCGATACCAATCCGCTCGTCCTGCCCGCCACCACCACCGTCGCCGCCGCCATGGAAGCCGCCTTGTCCCGCCCAGACGACCGCAGCTTCGAACCCGTCATCATCGACGCCGGCGACACCGCCGGCATTCTGGCGATGGATGTCTTGATGCGCGTGCAGTCCAGCCAGCTGGAACACGCCCTGATCGCCAAAGACGAATTACTCGACGAAGTCCAGCGCGCAGCCGACGACCTGCGCGCCGCCCTCGAGAAACTCGGGCAAGCCCGCGACCGGCTCGTCCAGTCCGAGAAAATGGCCGCCCTCGGCCAGCTCGTCGCGGGCGTCGCGCACGAAATCAACACCCCGATCGGCGTCGCCCTCACCGCCACCACCCACCTCAACGAACGCACCGGCGAATTCCGGCAAAGCTTTCTCGAAAACAGAATGAAGCGCTCCGATCTGCAGGCCTATATCGATCTCGCCACGGAGAGCAGCGAACTGCTGCGCTACAACATCCAGCGTGCCAGCCAGCTGATCCAAAGCTTCAAGCAGGTTGCGGTCGACCAGACCAGTGAGCAGCACAGGCGCTTCGAACTGAAGGCCTATCTCGAGCAGCTCGCCGCCAGCCTCGCCCCAGAGGTGCGCAAGGCCGGGCATGCCCTCGTGATCAGTTGCGAGCCGGATATCCATGTCTTGAGCTATCCCGGCCCGCTCGCCCAGGTGCTCTCCAACCTGGTGTCCAACGCCATGGTTCACGCCTATGAGCAGGGGGCTGCCGGGACCATCACCGTGAGCTGTGCTGCGAACGGCAGCGACCTCGTGCTGAGTGTCATCGATAACGGCCGCGGCATCTTCCCAGAGAATCTGGGCCGCATCTACGACCCGTTCTTTACGACCCGCCGCGGCGCCGGCGGTACCGGCCTCGGCCTGAACATCGTCTTCAACATCGTGACCGACACCCTCAAAGGCCGCATCGACTGTCAGTCCGAACTCGGCACCGGCACGGTCTTCACGCTCACCATGCCGCTGCAACTGCCGCAATGAGCGCCCCTGCCCCGCCCGAGCTCGACTTTCTGATCGGTGACTCCCCAACCGAAGCCGAACCGCTCGACAACAATGCAGAGCCCTGGCGCGTCTTGATCGTCGATGACGATGAAAGCGTGCACTCGATCAGCCGCGTCGTGCTCGCCGACATCCGCTTCCAGGGGCGCGGCGTTCAGCTGCTCAGCGCGTATTCCGCTCGGCAGGCCGCCACCGTCCTGCGCCAAACACCCGACGTCGCCGTCGTTCTGCTCGACGTCGTGATGGAGGACGACGCCGCCGGGCTCCGTCTCGTGCGTGTCATCCGCGATGACATGCGCAACAACCGGCTACGCATCATCCTGCGCACCGGCCAGCCTGGCCAGGCGCCCGAGCGGGAGGTCATCGTCAATTACGACATCAACGACTACAAATCCAAGACCGAGCTCACCGCGCAGAAACTGTTTACAGCCACCATCGCGGCCCTGCGCTCCTACGCTGATATCGTCGCCCTCGAACGCAGCCGCCGCGGGCTGGAACGCATCATTCAGGGCACCCCCGACCTGTTCCGCCGCCACACCCTGACCAGCTTCGCTGACGCCTTGTTGCGCCAGGTGCAGGACGTAGGCGGCCAGCCCGGCGAAGGCGTCGTCGTCATCGCCGCCGACACCCAAGATGACGCTGACCCGCCTTTGCTCGTCGTCGCCGCCAGCGGCAGTTTCGCGGGCGCCCAAGGCCTGCCGTACCACGAGACGCTGCCCGCCTTGGTCACCGCCCGGATCGCCGCCGCCCTTGATCGCAGCACCTCCGACGGCGCCCTCCCGTCGGCCTGCGAACCCCTCGGCCACGAACTGGTGCGTGCCGTCCGCACCCCGGACAATCGCGTGGCCGTGGTTTATTTCCGTGCCGCAGAGCGCTTCGACACCGACCAGCTCAGTCTCGTCGACATCCATTGCGCGCTGGTCGGTGCTGGCCTCGACAACTTTCACTTGCACGCCCGCCTGTTGCGTCATCAGGCCCAACTGGAATCAGAGGTCGCCGCCCGCACCCGCGAATTGGCCGAAACCAACGCCGATCTGCTGCGCCAGAAAAGCCAGATCGATGAGGAACTGCGCGTCGCCCGCACCCTCCAGCAATCAATCCTGCCGACCGCCTTCCCAACGCACCACGCCTACGAAGGCGCCGCCTTCATGCGCGCCGCGCGCATGATCGGCGGCGATTTCTATGATGTCTTCCCCATCGATGAGCACCGGCTCGGTGTCGTCGTCGCCGATGTCAGCGGCAAAGGCGTTCCCGCCGCCTTGTTCATGGTGCTGGCGCGCACGATCCTGCAGGACCTGGCACTCCACGACCGCGACCCGGGCGCCTGCCTGGCCGAGGCGAACCGCCAACTCCTGACGCGCAACCCGCTCTCGCTCTTCGTCACCATCATCTATGGCATCCTCGACGCCCGCACGGGACAGTTCACCTTTTGCAGCGGCGGCCACATCATGCCGGCCATCCTGCGTGGCACCGGCGCCGTCGAGCTCGTCAAGGGCCGCCCCTCTCCCCTGATCGGATTGCTCCCCGAAGCACAATACCTCGATGTCACCATCGCCCTCACCCCAGGCGATTCGGTGCTGCTGATCAGCGACGGCGTCACCGAGTGCTTCAACCCGGCCGACGAAGCGTTCGGTGAGGCGCGGCTTGTCGCCCTGCTGCAGGCCGCCGGCCCGCTCGCCCCCCAGCCCTTGCTGGACGTGCTGGTCAGCGAGCTCGACGTATTCTGCCACCGCCTCCCGGCATCCGACGACGTCACGGCGCTCGTTGTCCGGTTCAACGGCGCCGCTTAGTAAAGCAGCCGCTTTTTGAAAAAAGCGGCGCAAAAACTTTTGTTATGCTGGACCATGGGCTGTGTCAGCGACAAAGCCCATGGCCCAAATTAATAAAGTTTTTTTGCTACTTTTTGTTCACAAAAAGTAGCCTTACCTTACTCAGTGCGTCATCTGCGGTAGCGCGAAAATGGCGAGGACATCACCCAGCGGGTAGGTCATTTGGAAATTTCCGCCTGCCGCCACGGCAATATATTCCCGTCCATTGACCTGGTACGCCACCGGCGGCGCGTTCACCCCGGCACCGAGGAAAAAATGCCAGAGTTTTTGGCCGGTCTTGGCGTTGAACGCGTCGAACCAGCCATCGCCTTCGCCCATAAAGGCAAGGTTGCCCGCGGTCACCAGCGCGCCGCCCATGGCCGGCTGCGGCACCGTCTGATTCCACGCGATCTTGCCGGTATTGACGTCGATCGCCGTGAACGTGCCGTTCTGAATGCCGTGCTCGACATTCTTGAAGGTACTGCCGAGCCGGATCTGGCCCGGAATATTGCCGGCGGCGTTCTCGGTCGTGAAGGTCATCAACTGGTTCATGCCAAGCACGTACACATCACGGGTGAGCGGCGAGTAGGCCGGCGGCGCCCATTCCGAGCCGCCATTGGCACCGGGCAGGCTCTGCACGCCTTCCTTGGTCGGCTGCGCAAACATGTTCCGCTGCATGTCGAAGGGCTCGGACCGGCGGATCAATTTCCCTGTCGCGCGGTTGACGATATAGAAAAACGCGGTCTTGCCCGCCTCACCTGCGGCCGGCACCATCTTGCCGTTCTCCATCGCGTTGAACAGAACGACGTTACTGACCGCGTCATAATCCCAGACATCGTGCTTCACCTCCTGGTAGTACCAGGCGAGCGAGCCGTCCTTGAGATGCAGCGCGACAATCGAATCCGTATAGAGATTATCCCCGGCGCGCTTGGAACCGTCGAGATCGGGATTTGGGTTGCCGGTCGAGAAAATCACCAGGCCAAGCTTGGGGTCGATCGTCGGGGTCGTCCAGACCGTGCCGCCGCCTGTCTTCCAGGAGTCACCCTGCCAGCTCTTCTCGCTGTCGGTGGTGTTCCAGCGCCAGGTCTGCGTGCCGCTCTTCGCGTCGTAAGAGGCGATGAAGCCACGCAACGGCCACTCGCCGCCGGCGCTACCGATGATCACCTGGCCACCATAAACCTGGGGCACCATCGTCTCCGAATAACCGGCCTGCGCATCCGCGACATTCGTCTTCCAGACCATCTGGCCAGTCTGGGCATCAAGGTCGATCAGGTTGTTGTCGAGCGACAGAAAATATACCTGGCCACCCGAGACCGTGACACCGCGATTCACCGGACCGCAGCAGATCTGCGTCAGCCCGTCCGAATAGGTGTAGGTCCAAATCGTCGTGCCGGTCGCAGCGTCCATTGCGATAACCGCCTGCTTGCTGTTGACCATCGGCGTGGTGATGAACATCGTGCCGTTCACCACGATCGGTGTGGTCTCGAAGCTCGCGGTATACCCGGTCTGCGCGATCGCAACCGCTGCCAGCCGGCCGACATTCCCCGCGTTGATGCCGGTCAGCGGCGAAAAGCGCTGGTTGGAATAGCCCTGGCCGGTCGCCAGCCAGTTGGTGCCGGTCTTCGCGCTGTCCGCAGTCATCGCGTCGGTGACGTCGATCGTCCCCGCAACCGCCGGGGCGGCATGGCGGGCCAGGGCGCCGCCGGTTTCGACACCGGGATTTTCCGGCGGATCCGCCGCCTGCGCCACGCCCAGGCTCAACGCCAGCGCGGTACCGGACAGAAATGTCAACGTGCGGGCGGATATCGTCTTCGGTTTTGATTTTTGCATTGTTTCCTCGATTATTTTTATTCTGTTGGAACAAGGCGTGAGATCTTCTTGGTGCGGCTATTTTGGTCCAGGATAGGGAAGCAGGCTCAAACAGTTCAGCCCCGCAGGGCTGATCGGGTCTTGGCCCGCCGGGTAGTGATTGAAGGACAGTATATAGGCAAAAATGTCGTTATACTGCGGCGCGGTCAGGCTGCCCGGCGCGTCGGCCGGCATCTGCGAGGTAATGAACGCCTGCAGCTGTGGCGGCGTGATTTTGGTGAAGTTCAGGTAGGACGCGAATTTCGGGCCCGTGAGTGCCGGGCCGGCATTTCCCGACAAGTCGGCATTATGACAAGAGGCGCAATGGGCGTCGAAATCCGCTTGGCCCGCGTTGGCCTCGGCCGGCATATAAATCCCGCTTGACGGGCAAGCGGCGCGGGCCGGCGGTAGGGAGGCGCCAAAGCAGGCGCACACCGCGCTGGCGACGCAGAAATAACGGCGTAGCTTCATGAGCGAGCCCTGCTTTCTTAACGTTTCCATCGCCTTATCGCCTTGAACGCCCGCGAATTGTTATAACGTTACGTATCTGCGCCGAAAAGACAATCCCTTACGGAATTTCACTTGATGAAGCCGGCTCTGCAACTAAAATGCCTGCGTTCAAGATGGCGTGAATGAAGACAAAACGCCGCACTGGATGAGGCCGCGCCGCGACATGAACGCGCATCCGGCAGAAAATGGACCCGACCGATAAATTGTCCATGCCAATTTTATGAACGGCGAGAGTGCCCGGCGCCGCCTCCTTTTTATTCCATAAAGGAGTGACCAACATGGCAAAAGTTGTGTGCGTCCTCTACGACGATCCGATTTCCGGATATCCTGCAACCTATGCTCGCGATGGCTTGCCGAAGATTGACCGCTATCCCGGCGGCCAAACCGTTCCGACGCCACAGGAACTGGACTTCCAGCCCGGCGTGCTGCTGGGCAGCATTTCCGGCGAGCTCGGTCTACGTAAATTCCTCGAGACGCATGACCACAGACTGGTGGTGACGTCAGACAAAGACGGGCCCCACTCCGTGTTCGAGCGTGAACTGACGGATGCCGACATCGTCATCTCCCAGCCTTTCTGGCCCGCCTATCTCACGGCCGAGCGCATCGCCAAAGCGCCGAAGCTGAAACTTGCCATCACGGCCGGTATCGGATCCGACCATGTCGACCTCCAGGCGGCAAGCGATCGCGGTATCACGGTTGCGGAAGTGACCTATTCAAATTCGATCAGCGTCTCTGAACATGCCGTGATGATGATCCTGGCACTCGTCCGCAACTACATCCCGTCTTACCAATGGATCGTGAAAGGCGGCTGGAACATCGCCGATTGCGTGGCTCGTTCCTACGATGTGGAGGGGATGCATGTCGGAACCGTGGCGGCAGGCCGGATCGGGCTTGCCATCCTGCGCCGGCTAAAACCGTTCGACGTGCATCTTCATTATTTCGACCGCCAGCGCCTCCCCGAGGCGCTTGAGAAGGAGCTCAACGTTGTTTGGCATCCCACCCTTGAGGACATGGTCAAGGTCTGTGACGTGGTAACGATCAATGCGCCACTGCATCCGCAGACCGAAAACCTGTTTAACCAGGCCTTGATCGCAAAGATGAAGCGCGGCGCCTATATCGTGAATACGGCGCGCGCGAAGATATGTAACCGCGACGCGATCGTGCAGGCTCTGGAAAGTGGCCAACTCGCGGGCTACGCGGGCGATGTCTGGTTTCCTCAACCGCCTCCCAATGATCACCCATGGCGCACCATGCCCCATCACGGCATGACGCCTCACATATCGGGAACGTCGCTCTCGGCCCAGGCGCGCTACGCCGCCGGAACGCGGGAAATCCTCGAATGTTGGTTCGAGGGCCGGCCGATCCGAGATGAGTACCTGATCGTGGATAAAGGCAGGCTTGCGGGAGCCGGCGCGCATTCCTACAGCGCCGGAAACGTCACAGGCGGCTCAGAAGAAGCCTCAAAATTCAAGAAGACCACCTGAAACGTCAGATTTTATGCAGTAGAACGAGTAACCCGCGCTTTCCCACCGGCGTTTCGACAAAAAATATCGCCATCGCAGCGAATCTGAGCCAGTATGAGGCGCTTTGGCTTCACGCCTCTGAGACGCGCGGCAGCATCCACAGCCCCCTAGGGGATTCTCGTCCATGTCACATTCCGCTTTGTCGCGGTTTGCCGTGATCTTGGTAACGGCATGGGGGCTGACAATGGTTGTGCCCTCGTTTTATCGGCTCATCTGGCCGCTTGGATCGTTGGGACTTGCCGTGGACAATAACGGCGTTGTCGTCGACACCGCCGGCCCATTCGAAAATGGCCTGGGTCGCTCGCCAGCTGCCACCATGGGGCTTGCTATCGGGGACAGGCTCGATCTGCGCCAGATGACCTGCCGGAAACCGCGAAGCCCTGCCTGCGCGGCGGTGATCACCATACTCGGTGGATCGGGAGGCCTGCAGGACACATTCGTAGGGCGAGAGGTTGATCTCGTTCTACGCCCGACGGCAGGCAAACCGGGCAGAATCGTGCATTTGCGCGCGAAGCCGGCGCCGCTTGACCTGCCCGGGCGGCTGGTCCTGCTCGCCGATACCGTCGTCGGAATCCTCACGGTGCTTGCGGCGGCCTGGCTGGTTTGGGTTCAGCCCGGATGGATGACCTGGGGTTTCTTTTTCTATTTCTCCTGGTTCAATCCAGGACAGACCTACACCTATTACGCCATTCTCCAATCCTTGCCGCTCCTTCTATTGGTCAACCAATGCCTGGTCGCACTGGCCACCGGTGCCGCCTTCGCGGGCTTGCTGATCTTCGCCATGCGATTTCCGGACTCCAAGCCTGATCCAAGCTGGTATCGATGGGAGCGGGTGACGCCCTGGGTCGGCGCCTTCATCGGCGCGCTGACGCTGCTCGCCAGCGCAAACCTGTTTGGCGTCCCGACCGAGCGGATCGCGACCGCCGCTTACGTCTGCGGTTTTGTGATCGACGCTGCCGTCCTGGCTGTGCTGCTGATCCGCCGGCGCACGCTGCACCCACGCAACGAACAACGCATGCGCTGGGTCATCGCCGGCTGCGCCATCGGCCTGCCCAGCTACATTTTCGCCGAGATCTGGGAGGAGACCGGATTGTTGGAGAATGCCTGGGGTCTCGCGCCCTCGCAGACGGTGCTTGGGCTACTATATCTCATTCAGGGCGTGCTGGCCTATTTCGTGTGGATGGCCGTGCGCCGGCAGCGGGTGATCAGTGTGGCCATTCCGCTCCGGCATGGCACAGTCACAGCCGCGTTGGCGCTTGCCCTCGCGGTGCCCGTGATGTTCCTGCACGAGCGCATCGCGGCGGCGATGCACCCAACACTGCATCTGCCTCATTGGCTCTGGCCACTGGTGTTGGCTCCCGTTACACTGCTCGCGTTGCAGCGCGTGCATGAGGCCGCCGTGGAACTGGTCGATCATGCATTCAACCGTGCCTATCATCGTTCTCGTCACGGGCTTGAGCGAGCGGGGCGGACGGTCCTTGAGACCGAGGGCACAACCGCCATAGATCGAAGCTTGGCCGAGGAACCGGTGCACTGGCTGCAGCTCACTTCGGCGGCCGTATTTCGTTATGTCGACGGCGCGCTGCACCGGACCGAACCGACGATCGGCTGGGCCCACGCCACCTTGCAGCAGTTGCGTCCGGACCTTGATGGCCCCGTGATGGAATGCCTCACCCGCCGCAAGCCGGTGCGGTTGCTTCCCCAGCAATGGCGGGGCGATTTCTTGCCCGACGAGGACCAGGCGCCATGCCTTGCCGTGCCTATCTTTGGCTGGGCAGGACAGGCCACGGCCATCGCGCTGTTTGGTCCACACGTGTCCGGCAGCGACATCACGCACGATGAATATGAGATGTTGCAGGCACTTGCGGTGCATGCGGGCCGTGGATACGACCGCGCCGAGATGGAAACGCTGCGCCGCGAACTGCGCGACTTGCGAACCCGGCTTCACGACGGTCTCAAGGTGCCTCCCCCGCTCACCGAACGATGACCCGATATCTCGCCCTTATATCGCAAGGAGTCGCCTGATGATCTTATTCTCCTATCCAACCCTGTTCGGCCTCGCAGACAACAATCCCTACGGCTTGAAAATCTTTGCCTTTCTTAAACTCTGCGGCCTGCCCTTCGAACATCGTCATATACTCGATGCCAGCAGCGCCCCTCGCGCGCAACTTCCCTATCTCACCGATAACGACCAGACCATCGGCGATAGCGACGCGATCGTCGCTTATGTGACCAAGCGATATGACGTTCCGCTGGACGGCGCCTTATCACCGCCACAACGCGACATGGGTCATCTCATCGGCCGAATGCTGGATGATCTCTACTGGGTCATGTCCTATTCGCGTTGGAAAGATCAGCAATTCTGGCCGCAATTTCGTGACGCCATGCTGCAGCAGCACCCCGAACTCACGGCCGGCGCGCTGGACTCCGCGCGGGACTACAACTTCAAGCGCTACCACTACCAGGGCATCGGTCGATACGACGCCGAGGCTGCCTATGCGCGGGGCATCGCCGATCTCAGCGCGTTAGGCAATCTGCTCGGCGATAGAAGCTACCTGTTCGGCGCCGCGCCGGGCAGCGTCGACGCCGCAATTTATGGGTTCATCGCCAACATCTACCATTTTGACATCGACACCCCGCTGAAAGCGTATCTGCGCACGCGACCCAACCTTGTCGCACACTGTGCCGCTATGCATGCGCTGGTGACCTGACACGCGCCCGCCCCACCGGCGGGGCTTCTTGACCTTCCCATCATGGAAACCTCTATCCGCACACCCCGTGAGTTCCGGAACAGCCAAGCCGCTGACGCCGGAGTTCACGCGGATGGAGACGGCCTCCCTCCGGGATCATTCGATGGAGATGGGTATGTTGGAGCTAAAAGTTGAAGGTTTGACCTGCGGGCACTGCGTCAAGGCCGTGACCGAGGCGGTTCATGCGATCGCCCCGCAGGCGGATGTTGCGGTCGATCTGACACAAGGTTCGGTCAAAATCGACGCCAAAAACGCGGCAATCCCGGCCGAAGCCTTGATCAAGGCGATCGAGGACGAAGGCTACAAGGTCCAGTAACGGCCCGAGCCGTCACACCTGATTTGGCGGACTGGCCCGCAGACCCGGCAATGGGGCACCACCGAAGGAATATGAGTTCATGAACAATCTGTCCCGACGTCGATTCATGGGGACTGCCGTTGCAGCCGGAACGTTGCCTGCTTTTTCGCACGCCGCATCGGCTGCCGTACCATCCAAGCGTCTCGTGGCTGATACACGCATTCTCGACGTTAACGGCCGGCCCGCCAAAGTGTTCCGGCTGTCCGGCCCGGACGGAAAGCCGGGCCTTTCCCTCGCGCCAAACGAGCGGTTCCAGGTGGAGCTCGTCAACCGGCTCAATACGCGCACGATCATCCATTGGCATGGCCAGTTGCCGCCTTGGACGCAGGATGGATTTCCTTGGACCCAGTCTCCCGCAATCGCATCGGGCGGGACCGGCGCCTACGACTACCAGCCGATCCCAGGCACCTACTGGATGCACTCGCATGAGGGGTTTCAGGAACAAGGCCTGATGACGGCCCCGCTGATCGTTCATGACGCAGCGGAGCTTGCGGAAGATCGGCAGGAAATCGTCCTGATGCTGCACGATTTCAGCTTTCGGTCTGGTGACGAGTTGCTGGCAGGCTTAACCGGAAAGAGCGTGGCGGAGGTTGGCCGTATGGCGCACCAGACCGAGAACGTTCCTGCCCCGGCGATGACCATGGCAGAACCGGTGAGTGACGACCAGGCAATGTCACAAATGCCAATGGGGTCCATGGGTATGATGTCGGCGGCGATGCCGGGCATGAACATGGGTTCCGGCACGACGATGGATCTCAACGACATCGATTACGACGCGTTTCTGGCCAACGACCGGACGCTCGACGACCCTGAAATTGTCCGTGTGGCACGGTCCGGTCGGCTCCGCCTGCGCATCATCAACGGGGCATCATCCAGCCAGTTCTGGATCAATCTCGGCGCTCTCGAAGGCCGCGCTGTGGCCGTCGATGGCCACGGCGTGATGCCGGTACGCGGCAGCCGGTTTCCGATATCGATGGCCCAGCGCCTTGACATTCTGATCGACGTGCCGGCCGAAGGCGGGGCATTTCCGATCCTCGCTGAGCTTGAGGGAACCCGGAACCGTACGGGCATCGTTTTGGCCACAAACGGGGCGCCCATCGCGCGCATCGCGCCAGTGTCAGAGACAATCGCAAGCCCCGTTGATAACAATCTCGAAATGAAGCTGACCGCACGCGACCCTCTCGCGCCACGCCTGCCGGATCTGAGTCACAAGATTGTGCTTTCCGGTAACATGACGCCGTATGCCTGGGCTCTCAATGGAGAGTACTGGCCCAAAATCACCCCGCTCATGCTGACCGAGGGGCAGCGCGTTGAGATCGAGATGGTCAATCACACGATGATGGCCCACCCCATGCATTTGCACGGTCATGCTTTCCAGGTGCTTGCGATCAATGGCCGGCCGATCAACGGGGCGGTGCGAGATACGGTCCTGGTCCCCTCCATGGGCAGCGTCCGCATCGCCTTCGATGCGAACAATCCAGGCCGATGGGCGTTTCACTGCCATAATCTCTATCACATGATGAGCGGCATGATGACGGAAGTCCGATATCAAGGCGTTGCCGTCGACTGAAGGAAGTGCAGGGAAGACTACTTTTTGTGAACAAAAAGTAGCAAAAAAACTTTGCTAATTCTGGGTCATGGGCTGTGTCGCTGACAACGCCCATGACCCAGCATCGCAAAATTTTTGCGCCGCTTTTTTTAAAAAGCGGCTGCTTTCCTCTACCTGGAACTCCGGAAGGCACCCGGTCGAATGCCGTAGCGGCGCAGAAAGGCGCGGCTGAAAGCGGCCTGCGATTGATACCCGGCCTCCTCGGCAACATCGTCAAGCGTGCGAAGACCTCGGCGCAATTCCCGCCGCGCCAGACCAAGACGGAAGTCCGACAAAAATGCCATTGGCCCAACGCCGGCAACCTCTCGGAACGCACGGACGAGACTGGCGCGTGAAACCGCGACCTGCCGGGACAGGAGATCGAGGCTCCAAGGATGAGAAGGGGCTCGGATCAAGGCGAGCATGGCTTTGACCGTCACTCTATCGCTCAGGAGACGCAGCACCTTGGCGGACTCAGGTTCTTCAGGTGATTCCAGGTGGGTTCGCAACATCATCACAAACAAAGCGCTGGCGATGTCTTCCGCAATCGCGAGCGCCCCGAGTCTGGGTTGCGCCAACTCGGCTTTGATCAGCTCGATGATCGAACGGAATCTGGCTGCGGTTTCCGCGTTTTCCGGGCGTAGCATGATTTCATCGGGAAGCGATGCAATCATAAGATTCTGCGGCGCCTCCGTGAAATGTAAGCGGCCGCATATCAATTCTACCGTCGGCTCTACACCGCTGGTCTCTTGGACACGAATGCCATCGCGGCGCGTTCTGACGGATTTCTGGTTGACCCTGCCCCCACCTCCCCGGCTTTGCACGACATGCGTCTCACCATGAGGCAGCAGCAGAACGTCACCCGTTTTAAGTTCAAGCTGGGGTCTGCCGGAGCGCTCAAGGGCAATCTCTCCCTTCATGACGATGTGAAAATGGGCATACGAGCGCGGTTCCGTTCCATGCGCAGAGGACCATTCTCCCCCAAAACGGCAAATCGACTCGATCTCTGGCTTGACCCGGAGCAGAGGCGCCAACGCGCTCAATGCATCCTCTTCCGTGGACATAAAATTCTTCCCTCTCTGATCCTCACGGGCAAAACATTGCGCTGCCCGGCCATCAACGACGGGTCTCCATCGTATTAGGTCTCCAGCAGACAAACAAATCTTTCTCATTTATACAAATGGAGTTTGCGATGCACATGAAAGATTGGAACACTTATCGGCAGCAAGTTATCGCTGGGGTCGGGCAGGTTGGAAAGCTTAGCCCAGACACGGTTAAGGGGTACGCGGCTCTGGGCGCCGCGGGTCAGAAGACCGGGCATCTTGACGCGAAGACGCGGGAGTTGATCGCTCTGGCCGTCGCCGTAAGTTTGCGCTGTGACGGGTGCATTGCCGTGCATGCGGAAGCAGCCCGGAAACTCGGCGTGACGCAGGAAGAGATCGCCGAAGCACTCGGCGTTGCCATCAGCATCAATGCAGGGGCGGCGCTGGTTTATTCGACGCGCACCATGGACGCTTTCGCGGCGGCTAACGAAGCCACGGTTTAATGGATTGGGTAGCGGAGCACCCCTCCGCTACCTGTCCGCTACGTCCGCCAGAATGTCATCACCAGGCCACCGGCTAAGATAAAACTACCGCCGACAAAAATGGGTAGACCTGGTTTTGTGCCAAACACCACCAGGTTGATAATCTGAGCCACAACAAAAAAGAGAGTTACATAGACCCCCAATAGTCGTCCGAAATCCCAGGGCGGTGCGTTAACGGAAAGGCCGTAGATAAACAGCACAATGGCTCCGGCGATAAACAACGCCAGACGGCCACTCCCATGATGGTTATGCAGTCCTAGTCTGACCAATGCATCGCCACCCGCCTCAAGGCAGGCGGCTAAAACCAGCAGTCCGAAGGCGGGTAGCGTGCCCATGTCCATCCCAGCAGGAAAATGGAGGAGGAATTAGCAGTCTTTCCTCAAAGGCTCCATAGTACCACGATGCAGTAGAGCAGCCGCTTTTTAAAAAAAGCGGCGCAAAAACTTTTGTTATGCTGGGCCTGGGGCGTTGTCCGCGACAACGCCCCAGGCCCAGCATAACAAAGTTTTTTTGCTACTTTTTGTTCACAAAAAGTAGCCTTCCTGCCCGCTTGCCTACGCCGGTGGAAATAGCCTTCCGTTGATCAGGGCCGTGGCCGTGCGGATCAAGAGCATCGTCATAATAACGGTGATGATGCCGAGGGAAATCGCGGCGGCCGTAAGGGTGGCGGTGGTACGCAGTTTTTCGGCAAGCTCTATGACAGCGAGGACCACGGCGGCAGGCGGCATCCCGCAGGCCCAGAAAGGCAACCCAAAAGGTGCGCGCCACCAGTGCGGCAAGGTGGTGAGGACAAGGCAGACCACAAACATGGTGGCACCGAGCAGCCCATAGGCGACCCCATCGATGCCGGCGAGTTGCACATAGGCAATGAAGATCAACGCCAGCGGCGCCACGGAAATTACAACAAGGGGCCGTATCGGTGCCGGTGCCGCTGTTACGGTTGAGATGCCAGCCAGGACTCTGGGCAGCAATGTCGCAATCACCAGCGCTCCCGCGCCAAGGCTCATGGAAGCGGCGGCCCGGTCGCCGTCTGCGCCGTAAAGGATCGACGTGAACGGCAAGGCGATCGGCGCAACGAGCCAGCTCGGCGCCAAAACCCGGTCATGTTGCGCGGCCTGGAAGCGCATCAGCACCCAAAGCGTCGCCAAGACGGCAAGTACCGTGCTCGCCACCAGCAGAGCAAAAGCCAGCTTCGGGAAGGTCGGGCCGGCCGCCTCGGTAATGAGGAGGAGAACAATAATTTTCTGCGCCACCAGCGGGCCTCTGATCCCGTGCGCCAGTTCTTCGCATACCACTGACGGCGCCACCGCCAGCCGAACCAGTTGCACGGCCGTCGCGCATGCCCACAAAACAGCGCCGGCGAAGAGGATGACGTTGCCGATGAGCTGCGAGAGGTGAAACAACGCACCGCTATAGCGCCAGCAAAGGCCCAAACCGAGCACGCCCATCACGATGCCGAAAATCGGTATCGGGATCCGCGCCAGACCGATTAGGCGCCGTCCGCGAACGTCGGCGGATGCCGGCGCAGAACTCATGATAAATTCCCGTTCAAGTTTAAGTGATGACCACTCGGTCATTAGTGTGACACACCGAGCCCCGGATTGTAAATCATAATTGCCGTTTGGTCAGTAGTATGTCTGCCTGGAACAGGATGATGTCAAAGTTGCCGTCGTGATCGTTCCGTCAACCGGCTTTCAGGAAATCCACGAACGCCCGTAACGGTGTCGGCATGTGGCGCCGGCTCGGATAGTAGAGATACGGCCCCGAGAACTCCGGGCACCACGCGCTGAGCACCGGCACCAGGGCACCGCTGGCAAGATGGGGTTTCAGGAATTCCTCGAACGTTGTGATGACGCCAAGGTCCGCCAAAGCGGCGGCCACCTCCAATTCGATGACCGAGCCAATCAGGGGGCCGTCCGGCACGATATGGACCACCTCGCCATCGCGTTCGAACTCCCAGGGGGCAGCGATGACTCCGCTCGCAAAACGATGCCGGATGCAGGCATGGTGAAGCAGGTCGCGTGGATGTTGCGGCGTGCCGTTCCGGGTCAGATAGGCGGGCGATGCGGCCGCTACGTAGCGTTGCCTGCGCGGCCCGATCGGGATCGCGATCATGTCCCGCTCCAGCCGTTCCTCGTAGCGGATTCCGGCATCGTACCCGGCGGCAAGGACGTCGACAAAGCTGTCATTCGCGGTCACCTCCAGCACGATGCCGGGGTGTGCTGTGAGAAAACGTGTGACGATCGGCGGCAGGATTTCCCTGGCGACGATCGTCGCCACATCAAGCCGCAATGTGCCGCGTGGCGAGTCACGGAAGCTGTTCACCGCGTCCAGGGCGGCGGCGACTTCGGCAAAGGCGGGGGTCAAGCGCGCCAACAAGGTCTGGCCCGCCTCGGTCGGTGTCACGCTGCGGGTGGTGCGGTTGAGCAGACGTACGCCGAGCCTGGCTTCCAGGCGTCGCACCGCCTCGCTGAGAGAGGAGGCGGAAACGTTGCGCAACCTGGCGGCGTGACGAAAATTGCGTGTCAGCGCCACGGCGGTGAAGGCGTCGAGATCGGCAAGGTCCGGTTGGGTCATTGTCCGGATTTTCGCACAGCCTGTTTAGAATAAACAGAATTATCATACAGTCTAAACCGCGCCATAAAGCCCGCACGTCACAATGTGAATGGAGGATCAGACATGGAAAACCGTCTTCTCGGCGCGGCCGGACCGCGCGTTTCCGCTTTCGGCCTGGGCTGCATGGGCATGTCCGGCATGTATGGGCTGAGCGACCGGGCGGAGAGCATCGCCACCATCCATCAGGCGCTTGAGGCCGGGATCACCCTGCTCGACACGGGCGATTTCTACGGCATGGGCCATAATGAGATGCTGATCGGCGAGGCGCTCAAAAACGCGCCGCGCGACAAATTCCAGGTCAGCGTGAAATTCGGGGCCCAGCGGGACCCGGCGGGCGGCTGGATCGGCTTCGATGGCCGACCGGCGGCGGTCAAGACCGCTTTGGCCTACTCACTGCAACGCCTCGGCCTGGACCATGTCGACATCTACCGCCCCGCGCGGCTCGACAGCCAAGTGCCCATCGAGGACACGATCGGGGCGATCTCCGACCTCGTGAAGGCCGGCTATGTGCGGCATATCGGCCTGTCGGAGGTTGGCACCGAGACCATCCGCAGGGCGGCCGCCGTGCATCCGATCGTCGATCTGCAGATCGAATATTCGCTGATCTCGCGCGGCATTGAGGACACCATTCTGCCGACCTTGCGTGAGCTGGGCATCGGCGTCACCGCCTATGGCGTGCTCTTGCGCGGGCTCATCGGCGGCCATTGGCAAAAGGACAGCGCCGGCGCCGGCGACTGGCGCGTCCACAGCCCGCGCTTCCAGGGCGAGAATGCGGACCATAATCTGGCTTTGGTCGAGGCCCTGCGTGGTGTCGCGGCGGCGCGTGGCGCCACCGTGGCGCAAATCGCCATTGCCTGGGTGGCGGCCCAAGGCGCGGACATCATTCCGCTCATCGGGGCACGCCGCCTCGACCGGCTGGAGGAAGCCCTGGGGGCGACGAGCGTCACCCTGAGCCCCCAGGACTTCGTGGCCATTGAGCAGGCCGTGCCGAAGAACGCGGCGCGCGGTGCGCGCTACGCCCCGGCGCAAATGGCCAGCCTGGACAGCGAGCGCGGCTGAATTCCAGGAGGGCCGATCCTGTCTCCGTTCAGCGCCTGACCAATGCCGCGAGGGAAGCGGGGTAGCGGTCGCCGGTAATGGCGATCGCCGCCAGCGCGGCCTTGATCGTGGCAAGATCATCTTCCGTCAGCGTGAGGTCAGAAGCGGCAAGGTTCTCCTGCAGCCGATGCAGCTTGGTCGTGCCGGGAATGGGCACGATCCACGGCTTTTGCGCCAGCAGCCAGGCTAGCGCGATCTGCGCCGGCAAAGCGCCCTTGGCGGCGGCGATCTCGGTCAGCCGGTCAACCAGCGCCTGGTTGGCCGCGCGGGCCTCGGACATGAAGCGCGGCACGATGCTGCGGAAGTCGTTGTCACCAAAGCTCGTTTGCGCCGTGATGGCACCGGTCAGGAAGCCCTTGCCCAGCGGGCTATAGGGCACGAAGCCGATCCCCAGCTCCTCGACCAAAGGCAAAATCTCCGCCTCGGGCTCGCGCCACCATAGCGAGTACTCGCTCTGCAACGCCGCCACGGGCTGCACCACATGGGCGCGGCGGATGCTCTCCGGCCCGGCCTCGGACAGTCCGAAATGCTTCACCTTGCCCTCGGCGATCAGCGCCTTCACCGTTCCGGCCACGTCCTCCATGGGCACCGCGGGGTCGACGCGGTGCTGGTAGAGCAGGTCGATGCGGTCAGTGCGCAGGCGCTTCAGCGACGCCTCCACCACGGCGCGGATGTTTTCGGGGCGGCTGTCCAGCCCCTGCGCCACCACGCCGGCGCGAAAACCGAATTTGCTGGCGACCACCACCTCGTCACGGAACGGCGCCAGCGCCTCGCCCAGGAGCTCCTCGTTGGCGCCCGGGCCGTAGGCTTCGGCCGTGTCGAAGAATGTGACGCCCCGCTCACGGGCGGCGCGGATCAGCGCGACGGCCGCTTTGTGCTCGGTGGCCGGGCCGTAGCCAAAGCTCAGCCCCATGCAGCCCAGACCCAGGGCCGAAACCGTCAGGCCGCTTTTGCCTAATTGACGCTTGTGCATGTCTTAACTCCCGTACTCTTCGTCAGTCACATGTTCGGCCCAGGTCACGGCGGAACCCTCCAGCCGCTCCTGAATGGCGATATGGCTCATAGCCGTCTGCGGCCCGGCCCCGTGCCAATGGCGCTCGCCCGGCGCGATCCACACCACGTCGCCTGGCCGGATGTCCTGCACCGCGCCGCCTTCCAGCTGCACGCGCCCGCAGCCCGCGGTGACGACCAGCGTCTGCCCCAGCGGATGCGTGTGCCAGGCGGTACGCGCCCTGGGTTCGAAGGTGACCAGAGCCATCGCGATGCGGGCAGGGTCAGGCGCGGTATGCAGCGGGTCCACCCGCACCATGCCGGTGAAATACTCAGCCGGGCCTTTGCCGGACACTTGCGAGCCGGCGCGTTTGATCTCCATGGAAAACCTCCTTTGCGGAAGCTCTATCTAGACCAGCACCGGCCGGACGATTAGACGGGATAATCCGCATAACTTTATAAGCAGAGCTTCTTAATGCCTCGTGATACGCTTTCGGACCTTACCGCCTTCCTGGAAGTTGCCCGCGCCCGCAGCTTCACCCGCGCCGCGGCCGGGCTTGGCGTGTCGCAATCGGCGCTCAGCCAGACCATCGCGGTGCTCGAGGAGCGCCTCGGCGTGCGGCTGCTCACGCGCACCACGCGCAGCGTGGCCCCCACCGCGGCCGGCGAACGCCTGCTGGCGCGGCTTGGCCCGCATTTTGACGGGATCAGCGCCGAACTGGCCGCCCTTGGCGAGCTGCGGGACAAGCCGGCGGGAACCGTCCGCGTCACCACGTCGGAGCACGCCGCCGCAACCCGGCTATGGCCGGTGCTGGAGCGCTTCCTGCCTCAACACCCCGATATCAAGGTGGAGCTGAACATCGAGTCCGGCCTGACCGACATCGTCGCCGAGCGGTTCGACGCCGGGGTGCGCCTGGGCGAGCAGGTGGAGAAGGACATGGTGGCAGTGCGCATCGGGCCGGACCTGCGCATGGCCGCCGTGGCCTCACCCGCCTATCTGGCAGGCCATCCGGCGCCCCAAACGCCGCATGATCTCGCCCGGCACGAATGTATCAATCTGCGCCTGCCCACGCTCGGCGGGTTCTACCCCTGGGAGTTCGAGAAAGACGGCCGGGCGTTGAATGTCCGCGTCGATGGGCGGCTGGCCTTTAACAACGCGCGGCTCATTTTGCAGGCCGCCGAGGCAGGATTCGGCATCGGCTTTCTGCCCGAGGACCATGTGCAGCAGGCCATGGCGGCCGGACGCCTCATGCGCCTGCTGGCCGATTGGTGCCCGCTTTTTCCGGGCTTCCACCTCTATTACCCTAGCCGCCGCCAGCCTACGCCCGCCTTCGCGCTGCTGGTGGAGGCGCTGCGCCACCGGGGATGAAGAAAAAAGCGGCGCAAAAACTTTTGGTACGCTGGGCTATGGGCGTTGTCGGCCCCAACGCCTATGGCCCAGATTAGCAAAGTTTTTTTGCTACTTTTTGTTCACAAAAAGTAGCCTTTCACTTTGTTTCGCTCGATCAGCGCGCGTCGTGAAAGATGATGCCCATTGTGTGACGCCGGCCGGAGCGCAACCTGCTGACGCCATGACGCATGGCGACGCGATACGTGCCCCGCCCACCCTGAACGGGGCGCTGGTTCACCGCGAAGATCACCCCTTCGCCTTGGCGTAGCGGCACCACCTCGACGCGCGACTGCATACGCGGCCGTTGCTCGGTCAGCACGAACTCGCCGCCCGTGAAGTCCTCGCCCGGGCGGTCGAGCAGGAACGCGACCTGGAGCGGGAAATACAGGTCACCATAAAGGTCCTGGTGCAAGCAGTTATAATCGCCTGGCCCATATCTCAGCAGGAGGGGCGTCGGGCGGCTCTGCCCTTCAGCGTGGCATTGGTCGAGAAACGCGCCGTGGGTCGCAGGGTAGGCCGTTTGCAGCCCGCATGCCTCCGACCAACGGTTCGCAACCAATGCCAGCTGAGGGTAGAGCGACGAGCGAAGCGTCTGGATCGGCCCGGGCAAGGGATAAGCATAATACTGATATTCCCCGCGTCCGAACCCGTGCCGGGCCATGACGACCCGGCTCCGAAACGCCCCTTCCCGGTCGTACTGAGCGGAGAGTTCGGCACAGAGATCGGGCGAGAGCAGAGATCCCGTCGTCGCATATCCGGTCGCATCGAGATCCGCGCCGATGCGGGTCCAGTCCAGGCCGGCGACCGCAGCCGCCAAGTCATCTTGAGGTGCTTCTGGACGGGCCAGCATCATGCCTGCTCCCGTTTGAGGAGTTCGCGCTTGCGCTCGACGCCCCAGCGATAACCGGCCAGCTCGCCGTTGGCGGCAACAACGCGATGGCAAGGAACGGCAACGGCCAGGGCATTTGCCCCGCAGGCGCCCGCGACCGCACGCACCGCCGCAGGGTTGCCGATCTGGGTTGCCACGTCGCGATACGAGCGTGTTTCACCGGGCGGTATGCTGCGCAGAACCTCCCAAACCCGGCGCTGGAAAGCCGTGCCGCGAATGTCGAGCGGCAAACCGAGCGCCTGATTCTGTTCCGGATGATCGACCATCGCGACCACGCGGGCGACCCACTCAGAAAATCCCTGCTCTGCACGGCTCAGGGCCGCATTCGCAAAGCGCGCCGCCAGGTCGCGCGACAACCCGTCCTCGTCGCTGCCCAGCAGGATGGCGCAAACGCCCCGCTCAGTCGCGGCGACCAGGACGACCCCAAGGCTGGATCGGCCGAACGCGAACCGGATCGCCTCTCCTTTCCCGCCCGCACGGTACCGCGAAGGCACCATGCCGAGCATGTCATCACTCGCTTCATAGAAGCGACCGGACGAATTGAAGCCGGCTTCATAGATCGCCTGCGTGACCGGCGCTCCGGCGACAAGCCGGGTCTGCACGCGGGACTGGCGGTGTGCCCCGGCATAGGCTTTTGGGGTCACGCCCGTGATCCGTTTGAAGAGGCGATGAAAGTGATGCGGGCTCAGCCCAACCTGGGCCGCCAGCCCGCCGAGCGAGGACTCCTCCTCCGCCTGCTCGATGAGCCGGCACGCCGCGGCGGCGATATCAGCCTCTCGCTGGGCACGGGGCGGCAACTCGGGACGACAGCGCTTGCAGGGGCGATAGCCGGCCCGCTCCGCATCAGACCTTGTCTCGTAAAAGCTGATATTCTGCCGGAGCGCGGGGCGCGCCGCACAAGACGGATTGCAATAGACCCCGGTCGTGGAGACCGAATAATAGAACTGCCCATCCGCCGCGGGATCGCGGCGCCGGACGGCCTGGAGCCGCGCCTCGTCGTTTCCGTAGGACACACGCTCCGTGGTTTGGAGTTCGTCGACAACAGGCATGAGAACCTCCTCGCAAGCTGATGCGCCACAATGATGTTTCCGGAGGTCCGCCGCACTCCGGCTCTTGCTCGGGTATTCAGGCTTCGTTCGTTGCTCCGGAGTAAGCAAGGGAAGGCTTCTTTTTGTGAACAAAAAGAAGCAAAAAAACTTTATTAATTCGTGCCATGGGCTTCGTCGGCGCCAACGCCTATGGCCCAGCACAACAAAAGTTTTTGCGCCGCTTTTTTTAAAAAGCGGCTACTTTCTTATTAAGAATGCCAAAGCCGCTTCGCAGGACTGTTCCGCCTTAAACGAGAGCAACGCGTCGGCACGGGTCCGGCCGAGATTGACGGCGGCAATGGACTTGCCGGCGCGCGCGGCGGCTTGGACGAAGCGGAAGCCGGAATACACCATCAGGGAAGACCCCACGATCAACATGGCGTCGGCTTGCGCGAGATGCCGCGTCGCAGCGTCAACCCGTTCCCGCTGCACGTTCTCGCCGAAGAAAACGACGTCCGGCTTGAGCAGTCCGCCGCAGTGCCGACAGGGCGGGATGAAGAAGGACGCGAACGCGGGACTTTCGAGATCGGCATCGCCGTCCGGCGCGTCAGCCGCCTCCAGATCGGCCCATGCCGGGTTGAGCCGCTCGAGTTCGCCCTGAAACGCGCCACGTGGCATGCGCCGCTCGCACCCCATGCAGCGGACCTGATCAAGCCGGCCGTGCAAATCGATCACCCGGGTGCTGCCTGCCGCCTGATGAAGCCGGTCAACATTCTGAGTCAGCAGCAGCTCGCTCCTGTCCATCCCCTCCAGACAGGCCAGCGCGCGATGGGCGCCGTTCGGTCGCGCATGACCAAAGCGCTGCCACCCGACCATGCTGCGTGCCCAATAACGTTGGCGGGCTGCGTGACTGTTCATGAAGGCCTGATAGGTCATCGGCTGCGCACGCTTCCAGTTGCCGTCGGCATCACGATAATCGGGAATGCCCGAATTCGTGCTGCAGCCGGCGCCGGTCAGGACGAAGAGACGTCGATGCCGATCGACGAAGTCATGGAGACCGATAAACTGCGTCATGGGAGCACCTTAGCGCCGCCGGATGTCCGCTTCCAGGATCGGCCTCGACGCTTTACGCAGTGCTACTTGTCAGCTCCGTTCCAAACGCCGCGCTAAAAAGGTCCCGCGCCACCTTCACCGGCCCCAGGAGCGTCCCATGCTCGATGACCACTGCCGCCGCAAACCTTGGCGCCTCAACGGGAGCGTAGCCGACGAACAGCGCGTTGGGCCGGTATTTCCATGGCAGCCGGGCGTCGTCATAATTTGCCGCTTCCATCGCGGCGTCTTCGTTGATCACCTGCGCCGTGCCGGTCTTGCCGGCCATGCGGATGCCGCCCGGCAGGTCGAGCCGAGCGCCCCATGAGGTGCCCAGCGGTGTATTGACCACCTCATCCAATCCTTGCCGTATGGTGGCGAGATGGGAGGCGGGCAGGCCCAATGAAGCCGGTGCCGGACGGCTGACCGGGGCGTTGCCGATGGCGCGCAGCAGATGCGGCGTGATGGCCCGTCCGCTGCCCATGCGGGCGATCATTGTCGCGAGGTTCAGCGGGGTGAGCAGCGTATAGCCTTGGCCAATGCCCTGCAAAGCGCTGTCGCCCCGGGTCCAGGCGATGTTGTTCTGGCGCGCCCAGTCGAGGGTTGGCAGGAACCCGGAGGCGAGGTCCGGGAAATCCAGATTTGGGCTGCCGGTCAACCCTAGCTCCCCGCCCATCGCCGCCATTCGGTCGATGCCGGTCTGCATCGCGACCTGATAGTAGAACACATCGCAACTTTGCTGCAGCGCCGAGGCGGCGTCCATCGAGCCGTGGCCGGAGCGCAGCCAGCAATAGAATATGCGATTGCCGATTTTCAGATGGCCGGGGCAGAAAAAACGCGTCTGCGCCGTGATGGCGCCACAACGCAGCGCTGCCAGCGCGACCGTTGGTTTGAAGGCGGAGCCGGGCGCATAAAGGCCCTGGGTTGAGCGGTTGATGAGCGGGTGCGCCTGGTTGCTCATCCAGCTTTGCCACACGTCATGGGGCACGCCATTGTCGAACCAGACCGGGTCGAACGAGGGGGCGCTGGCCATCGCCAGCACGTCGCCGGTGGTGCTGTCGAGCAGCACCGCCGATCCGGGCTGCCCATTCAGCGCGGCGACAGCGGCGCGTTGCAGATTGATATCGATAGTCAGCGCGACGGTCCTGCCCTGCCGCCCGGCATCGCGGTCGAGCACCCGGACGACCGAGCCTTTGGCATTGACCTCTGTTTCGATCAGACCAGGTTCGCCGAGCAGCGCATGATTATAGGCCTGTTCGATGCCCGAGCCGCCGACCCGCGCGCCGGGCAAAGCGAGTACCGGGCTGCGTGCGACCTGCATTTCATCGGGGCGCACCACATAGCCGACGGTATGCGCGGCATCCGCGCCGAGCGGATAGACCCGGTCAAAGCCGCGTTCGATGACCACGCCGGGCAGGTCGATGGCGTGAACCTCCAGCCGGGCCATCGCCGGCCAGTCCAGGTCGTGTTTGAGCACGATCGGTTCATAATCAGGTGGCCCGGCGAGGATTGAAGCGATCCGCGCGCGATCCGCGTCCGACAGCCCGACCAGATGGTCGAAGCGCGCGATGATCGCCCGCGGGTCAGCTTTGCCTTCCATCAGGAACAAGGCGCGCCAGCGCTGCTGGTTGTTCGCCAGCAACGCACCGGTGCGGTCGGTGATCAAGCCGCGTTCCGGGGCCATCAGGCGCTGAGCGATGGCATTGTCGCGCGCTATGATGCTGTAGCGTGCGTGCTCGGTCACTTGCAGATGATAAAGCCGCGCCGCGATGCCGCCGAATACCAGCGTCTGCACGCCGCCGAACAGCAAGGCGCGGCGGGTAAACAAGCGGCGTGTCGTCTGCGCAGATGGACCAGCTCTCATGGCGCCCTCATGCGACGAGGCGGCGCAAAATCCAAGACACGCTCGAGCGAGCATGACGAGGTTTACATGGATGACTATTTAATCTGTCATACCCGAAATCGTCGAAGTGGGAATGCCGATCAATTGATTTCGGTCGAGACTGGGTTGCCATAATCCCGTTTGTGTAGAAGATTTTCTCTATGGTTAGAGAACCGCGCAAGATCAGCTCTCGATTTCCCTACCGCCTGAGCATATCAGCGGCATAGGGATCGATCTACGCGACACGACACTGAACCCGAGCCGCCTGCCAGAGGCGGCTCTTGTTTTCTGACCAGACCTTTCGAATTGGCTTCCGCCCTGGTGTTGCGGCTCCTCTAAAAGGAGCCTTTTATGGTTGACGACAACGATCTCTCTTGTGGCCCCGCTTCAGGACGTCAAACAGCCCCAAAGACCGTTCATGGTTTGACGTGGGATTACTCAAAAATCGCCTCTCAATACGATGCCACGCGAGACCTCCCCGAGGAAAAGCTGATGGCGTGCTATGATCGGTTGATCGAGCAAAGCCTCTTCCCGAAGAGTGGGAAGATTTTGGATGCAGGTTGCGGAACCGGACAAGCGTCGTTGCCGCTCGCTGCAAGAGGGTATGATATTCACGGCATCGACATCTCTCAAGACATAACGGCGCGGGCTCAGTCCAAGGTGCTTCCCACATGGCGGGCAGGCTATAGCGTGGGCGACGTTCGCAGCCTTGCCGCGGATGACAGCAGCTTCGACGCTGTCGTCGTGTCTAAACTTTTCCAACATGTTGAGGATTGGCGGGAAGCCTGCCGCGAGCTTATCCGTGTGGTGCGACCCGGATGCTACATCGTCCAGATCAACGAACGGGGCGCGTTTGGCAACTCTGTCCGTCGCTATTTCTCCCGAAAGGCGGATGAGCTTGGCTTCAGGGGTCGATATGCCGGTCTGAACCCGCACTCTGGCGAGGAATTGGCAGCATTCATGAGGTCTCAAGGTGTCAGCCGATGCAAGTCGATATGTCCGACCTTCGATGGCCCATAAGCATCAGCTACGGGGAGGCGATCAGCCGCATCCAAGACGGTTTGTTCGCCGAGTTCTGGCGGCTACCTCGTGAGGTCTATCATCGGCTCATTGACGATACGCTGGCGTGGATTGAGGCCCAGCCCGAGGGCCGGAACACAATCGAGCATTTGCAGCCCTATCTCGTCGTCGAGCTGTTCCGAATCCCGGATATCTTCTAACGCTTGTCAGGGTCACGGTTTACTCGTGAGGGAACCGTGACCCTCTATTCCAGAATTCCCCGACACCCATTTTTGCAAAAATTAAGAATTTTACACCAACCGGAATCGACCCATTTCAATTGCCAGGAGCCACAGGGTCTCGCCATTGGCGGAGGTCTCCGACGCGCCGGCAGATCCGAGGAACTCATTCAGCGCCTGACAAATGACATTCCCCTCGGCCGTCTCGGCAAGCCGGACGACATTGCTTGTGTCGTGTCCTTTCTGGCAAACGCCGAGAGCGGTTGGATCAATGGGCAGGTCATCAAAGCGAACGGCGGCCGAAATTAGCCGCCGGCCGGCTCGACTGAACGGGCAACACGGGCGCAGAGCAGACCAAGCGTTGCAAAATTCAAAAACTTATGCAATGGTCTCGATTGGCCACGATGGACGGCTTGTGGCTTCAGCCTGTTGTCCTATCTCACGAAAGCTTTCTTTTCGTTGTTGTCTTGACCGGCTTCCTAACGGATTGTGTGGTCTCGCATTGCAGCTGCAGGTCCTCAGCCAGGCGAGACAAAGCCCGTTTGAACAACCCGGCATCTGCAGTAGCGCGCATCAGCACCAGCGCGCCCTGGATGCTGAGCACCGCGTTTTCCGCCAGAAGTGCGGCGGTTTTCTTGTCTTTGCCGATGCGCACGAGCGCGCGGGCCAAGGCGTCGATCCAGCGGATAAAGTAGCGGTTGATGGCTTGTGGAAAGCGGTCCCTTGTCTCGTCGAGAGCGAAAACGCCGACCAGGCAGATACGCTGGCCTGAGCAAAAATACACATCTACCGCCTGCCACATGCCGACGATGGCCGCGATTGGCTCATCTTCTTCCAGCGGCTTGAAAATATGTTCGATGAACCAACCGTGGACATGGTCGAGCACAACGGCCGCCATCTCCTCCTTCCCACCAGGGAAAAAGTGATACAGGCTGCCTTTGCTCAGGCCGGTGCGTTCGGTGATGCGACTCAGCGTCGCCCCCTCATAGCCGAGTTCCCGAAACACTTCGGCCAGCAGGGGAATCACATCGGCTTTTTCAAAAATCGTCCTTGTCACAGCGCGGCCTGGCGGGGGCTGTGACTCAGAGGCCGAGTTCCGAGAGACCCGGATGGTCGTCCGGACGACGGCCGAGCGGCCAGAGGAACTTGCGCTCGCTCTCCTTGATTGGCAGGTCGTTGATGCAGGCGAAGCGGCGCTGCATCAGCCCCTCCGCGTTGAACTCCCAGTTTTCATTGCCATAGGAGCGGAACCAGTTGCCACTATCATCATGCCATTCATAGGCGTAGCGCACGGCGATGCGGTTCTCCCCGAATGCCCAAAGTTCTTTGATCAGCCTGTAGTCCAGTTCCTTGGCCCATTTGCGGGTGAGGAAGGCGACGATTTCCGGCCGACCGTTCACAAATTCTGCGCGGTTCCGCCAGGCGCTATCCAGCGTGTAAGCCAGAGACACTTTTTCCGGATTGCGGCTGTTCCAGCCATCCTCCGCCAGGCGGACTTTCGTGGTCGCGATTTCGCGGGTGAAGGGCGGAATGAGCGCAGCCATGAAAGCGTCCCCTAATTTGTACCTAATGGTTTTATCTATACCGATCGGTCTAGATCGAGTCAAACGGATTCGGCAGGACACGGCTTCACGGATTTGGTAATCGGTCTAGCTTAGAAAAATCATACGCAGCGTTATGTGAAAAAAATTAATACTTTCATAACAACATGATTGTCATTTTCCTGTTCTAAACGACCTTCTAGGCAAGGCATTAGCAATGCTATAATGAAATAGTTTACTGTTGGGAGCATTGGAGGCACAAATGAAGGGCAAGATTCGCATCGAGCGGCAGCCGGGGATTACCGACAGATCGACCGGAAAAGCTGTCTATATTCCAGCCGGGCGGCGTTTCGCGCTGCTTTTGAAAACAAGGTCGTCGCCAGCGTAAAAACGTCCGCACCTGCTACGATCGAAGGAAACTTAAATAGCGTTGTCGTTGCAGCGAGTGCAGCTGACAACTTTGCGGGCATCATGGTTGGATCAACTGACCATGTCTATTTGCAAAGCTACTCTAGTGCTGATCCTTCGCCCGGCAAACCAGATGAATCTGGCAACTGGAAGCAGGCGAACTTGCAAGCGTTCGCCATCTCACCTTTTACAGATGAGCGTAACATAAGGTACGGATGCTTCTTGCGCCGGCTTGGCGACGCTGTGTGCTGCACAATCCAAGAATTTTGCACCGATCAAGTGACATAAAACGTTCAGCTGCCGAGACTCTCACACCATGGGAAACGGCCTTTTCCGGGGAAGCTCAACAAACGATCGTTTGAGAGTCAGCATGACAGGAGGGACGACAAGGAATGCCTATGACCCGGATCAACGCTCCGGGCGGAAGGCCGGCCGTCCTGGCCGGCCTTCCTTATGAGGTCAGGCTTAGGCGTGGGGTGGTACGATCCATCCCCATTTGGCGAAGATGGCAGCACCTTGCGGGGAGTTCAGGAAGGCGACGAATGACGTCGCCTGCGGATTTTTCTCGCCGATGCGGGTCAAAGCGATGCCGGTATCACGGAATATCGCATGATCGGGATCGATCGGCACCAGATCCGCGAGCGTGGGGTTCGCCTTCTGCCAGATGGTCCAGATCAGCCACGCATCGAGCGATTTGTTCTTTATCCAGGCTGTACGCGCTTGCGCACTGTTCGTCACGACAACAGCAATATTGGAACGGAAGGCACGCACATCGGCGATGTTGCCCTGCCGGCCCGCGACGTCTTCCCATAACCCCTGTTGACCCGCGCCGTTGACCACGAGAATCCGGTGCCCCGGCTTGAGCAGATCCGCAAAGCCCGTGATGTGTTCCGGATTGCCCGGGCGCACAAGGATCGCGGCCGCCCGCAGGTATAAAGGCTGGACGGTCGCCGGATCGATCTGCGGCATGGCGGCAATGAAATCGGACATCATCGTTTCCGAACCGCTGAAGATCAGATCGGCGTTGGCTTTCGCGTGATTGATCCATTGCGGCGTTGGGCCGCCGGTCACGATCACGTCCACGCCGTGCTGCTTTCCGAATACTGACGCCGCCTCCTTCATGGCCGGGAGCGGACCACCGGGGCCATAGACGTACAAAACCGGCGCCGCGAGGGCGGGCTGAGACAACGCAACGCCAACCACCAAGAGAGCGGCGACGGCGCAACGCTTCATCCAATGAATTCCCCGCTCGTATGCGCGCGAACCTATGATTTTTGCTCCGGCTCGACCGGCCCCCGATACGATCGGGCCGCGCGCGCGTATTCTTCTATGCATTGATATACCTCGATTGACGCAAAGTTTTGAGCGGCCGCGCGACAGGTTTATCCGATGATTATTTTTTGCCCTCAAACATCGATGAAGATCGGGCGTCAATGAAATCACGCCGAGGGGCGCGGTCAATAAAGCGCGATCATTGCGTCTCGGTGTTGTCGGGTGCCATCTTCATAGGACGGCGACCCGCGGGGCAGGATCTCCTTGCCCACCACCAGCCTTGCTATGCGGCCGCATCCTCACGCGATCGTCAAGAGTGGTGAAAAGCTGGACTGGTCTGCGGCAGGCAAACTTGCCTGGAGGGAGTCAAAGTAGCAGCATGGTCCCAATTTCAATGGGATAGCGTGCCTCCCAGCGCATCCAAAGGCGGCTATGTCATGCAAGTATCAATCGCCGCCGATGGCGCGGCACCCCCCTGTTCTGCCCCCTTCCCTCGCCACGATATTCCTCTTGGCACTCCGTTATTTCAGCCCGCACAGCCTGGGAGCCCATAAATGCCTAGCCTAATCCCCCTCGATGGCCTGCCCCCCGGGCGCCGCGGCTGGGCCGCCACGGCCCAGCTGCTCGGCGTGGCCATGTCCACTTTGGACCTCGCCATCGCCAACACCGCTTTGCCCACCATCGCCGCGAACCTCCATACCAACCCCGAAGCCTCGATCTGGATCATCAACGCCTACCAGTTGGCCCTCATCGCCACCGCGCTTCCCCTCGCGACCCTCGGCGATATCGTCGGCCACAAGCGCGTCTTCCTCTGTGGCCTGATTGTGTTTACCGCAGCCTCGCTGGCCTGCGCCTCTTCCGACTCCCTCGCCACCCTGACCATTGCTCGTGTGTTCCAGGGGCTCGGCGGCAGCGCCATGATGAGCGTCAATTCCGCCCTCATCCGCTTCATCTATCCAAGGAGCGAATTGGGCCGCGGCATGGGCACGAACGTGCTGGTCGTCGCCACCTCTTTCGCCGTTGGCCCCACGGCCGCCTCGCTAATTTTGTCCGTTGGCACTTGGCCGCTGCTGTTCGCCATCAATGTTCCCCTGGGCATTTTCGCCTTCGTGCTAGGCATCCGCATACTGCCGGCCACACCGCGTGGCAAATACCGTTTCGATTTCATTCTGGCCGCGCTCAATGCCGGTGCCTTCGGTTTTTTAGTCCTGGGCTTGAGCGGGGCCGCGCATGGCGATGCATGGAAACTCGTCCTCCCCGAAATCATTCTCGGTTTCATCTTGGGCGCTCTGCTGTTGCGCCGGCAGGCGCGGCACGCTGCCCCGAT
>NZ_DASXFO010000072.1:0-6499 GCF_036489515.1 Acidocella sp. | reverse complement strand
ATGAATATGTCGCGAACGATGAAAGCGTGAAAATCCTCGAACAACAGGCGGTTAATCAGGCACAGGCCGGGATCGACATCATCGCCCCCTCCGACATGATGGATGGCCGAATCGCGGTGCTGCGTGCGGCGCTGGATGGGCAGGGGCTGATCCATACCCGCCTCATGAGCTATGCGGCGAAATATGCCTCAGCCTTCTACGGCCCCTTCCGAGATGCGATCGGCAGCCAGGGCGCGCTGAAGGGCGACAAGAAGACCTATCAGATGAACCCCGCCAATACCGAGGAGGCCCTGGCCGAGGTGGCGATGGACATCACCGAGGGCGCCGACATGGTGATGGTGAAGCCCGGCATGCCGTATCTCGACATCGTCCGCCGCGTGAAGGAGCGGTTTGAGGTGCCGGTCTTCGCCTATCAGGTGTCCGGCGAATACGCGATGATCGTGGCGGCGGCGCGCAATGGCTGGCTCGACCATGACCGGGCGATGCTGGAGAGCCTGCTCGGCTTCAAACGGGCCGGTTGTTCCGGCATCCTGACCTATTTTGCCGTGGAAGCGGCCAAGCGCCTGAGCTGAAGGAAAGAAAAGGCTACTTTTTGTGAACAAAAAGTAGCAAAAAAACTTTGCTACTTTGGGCCGTGGGCGTTGTCGGGGACAACGCCCACGGCCCAGCACCCGGAGGCTTTCATAACATGCCGCAATGGACCGCCTCTGACATCCCGCCGCAGGAGGGAAAATTCGCCATCGTTACCGGGGCCAATAGCGGCATCGGTTACGACACCGCGCTGGAACTGGCGCGGGCCGGGGCGGAGGTGATCGTCGCCACGCGCAACGCCCCGCGCGGCGAGACGGCGGTGGCGCGCATCAAGGCGGCGGTTCCCCGCGCGCTGGTGCGGTTTGAAGCGCTGGACCTTGGCTCCCTCGCCTCGGTCCGGGATTTTGCCGCGCGCATCAAGGCCAGCCAGGGAACGGTGGACATTCTGGTGAACAATGCCGGGGTGATGGCGCTGCCGCGACGGCGCTTGACGGTGGACGGATTTGAAACCCAGCTCGGGGTCAATTTCCTCGGCCATTTTCTGCTCACGGCCCTGCTCATGCCGCGGTTGATGAAGTCCGAGGCGCCGCGCGTGGTGCAGGTCAGCAGCATCGCGCATCGCCGGGGCAGGATCGCCCTCGACGACCTGCACGCGGTCAAAGGCTACAAGCCTTGGGCCGTGTATCAGCAATCAAAGCTGGCGATGCTGATGTTCGCCCTCGAACTGCAGCGCCGCTCGGATGCGGGCGGCTGGGGCGTCACCAGCGTCGCGGCGCATCCGGGCATCGCCACCACGGAGCTGGTGGCGAACGGGCCGGGGAATGACAGCCTGATGGGGCGCCTCACGCCGATCTTCGGACGCTTCTTCACGCATTCCTCCGCCGCGGGCGCGCTGCCGACGCTATTCGCCGCCACCGCGCCCAACGTCGCCCGAGGCGGCTATTACGGGCCCACCGGGTTCAGGGAATTCCGCGGCCCGCCGGGTGTCGCGAAAATCGAACCTCAGGCACTCGATGTGACGGTGGCGAAGGCGCTATGGGCAGAGGCCGAGCGCCTCACCGGCCACACTTTCACACCCGCCCCGTAACCGCCGCCCAGGCGACCGCCAGACGGTCGCCCAAGGTGCGCGCCGGGTCGGCGCGGCCCAGATCCCGTCTCGCGAACACCGCCGGCAGCGCCGCCGCCAATACGCGGCGCGGCGGCTGTGCGCCGAGCAGCCCCCGCGCCGCGCCAATGATTTTCTCAACCGGCGTCCCGTCGGCGGGCAGCAGCGAACGGCCTTGCGCGCGCAGATACGGGGCGGCGCGCAAGATGCCGGCAATGCCATAAGCGGCGCCAAGATCCTCCACGATATCCGAGTCGGCGCCCAACACCTTGCCGGCGACGCGGGCCAGCCGGCCCGCCGTGCCGCGCGCATAGCGCAAAAAATTTTCGAGGTCGGGAATGTCCGGCTCAGCTTCCTGCTCCCGTGCGTCGATCAGCGCCAACAGATCCTCAGGGCGGAACAGACCGGCCTCCAGCGCGTCGCTCAACGGGGTGGCGATTTCGTGAAGTTTGCGCTGCCCCTCGACGACTTCACGCCACCAGGTGAGCCGGATCAGCGCCAGCATCGGCTGCGACGCCACCTCGCGCGCCCGCGCCAGCTCATGATTGAACAGATAGAGCAGCGCCAGCGCCTCACGCTGTTCCGCCGGTGCGAACAGCGTGCAGAAGTACCGGTCGGGGTCGGCGGCGCGCAGACGGCGCAGAAGGTCGCTTGACGATGCCATGAAGCGTCCATAGCTAATCGACGCGACGAAACAAATATTGGAGACCGCCAAATGGCTTTCGAACTCCCCGCCCTCCCCTATACCACCGCGGCGCTGGCCGGCGTCGGCATGTGCCAGGAGACCCTGGAGCTGCATCACGGCAAGCATCACCAGGCCTACGTGACGGCGCTGAACGGCTTCGTCGAGAAGGACGCCGCTCTGCAGGGCAAGTCGCTCGAAGAGATCATCAAGCTCTCGTACAACAAGCCGGAACTGGCGCCGGTGTTCAACAATGCTGGCCAACACTGGAACCACAACCTGTTCTGGCAGAACATGAGCGCCACCGGCGGCAAGCTGCCCGGCAAGCTGGAAGCCAAGCTGACGCAGGATTTCGGCTCGGTGCAGGCGTTCAAGGACGCGTTCAAGGTCGCTGGCGTGGGCCAGTTCGGCTCCGGCTGGGCCTGGCTCGTGCTCGGCACCGACGGCAAGCTGAAAGTGACCAAGACCCCGAACGGCTCCAACCCCCTCGCCACCGGCGAAGGCAAGGCACTGCTCGGCCTCGATGTGTGGGAGCACAGCTACTATCTCGACTTCCGCAACCGCCGTCCTGACTACATCACCAACTGGCTCGACAAAATCGCTAACTACGAGTTTGCCGAAGCCCAGCTCGGCTAAATCAAGCGAACAGAAGAAAGCGGCCGCTTTTTGAAAAAAGCGGCGCAAAAACTTCTTTTACGCTGGGTCATGGGCGTTGTCGGCGACAGCGCCCATGACCCAGCATTCATAAGATTTTTCTGCTTCGCATACCGAACCCAGGAAGCTCCATGCTCGAACTGAGGCCAAATTGCGAATGCTGCGATAAGGATTTGCCGGCGGAAGCAGCCGGGGCCTTTATCTGCTCTTTTGAGTGTACATTTTGCGAGGCCTGCGCAACGGCCGTTCTAAAGGGCCGCTGTCCGAACTGCACGGGCCAGTTGGTGCAAAGACCGGCACGACCGGTGCATATGCTGTCCCGGTCGCCGGCGTCATCCAAACGAATTTTAAAGCCTGCTGGCTGCGCCTAACTTCCGGGGTCTGGGGCCTTCCGGCCCCAGCGGGGTCCAGGGGCACAGCCCCTGGCCTTTTCGTTCCTACTTACAGATCCGCGAAGCAATGCGTCTCTTCGGCAGCACCCGGATGGGTCAGCGCGCCGAGATAGGCCGGGCCGACGGTCTGGCCGTAGCGCCAGATCGCGCCTGAATTGTAGTTGGTCGAACGCGGCTTCCATTCGGCGCGGCGGGCGGCGAATTCGGCGTCTGTCAGTGCCACATCGATGGTCCCGTTGACCGCGTCGATGGTGATCTTGTCGCCGTCGCGCAGCAGGCCGATCGGTCCGCCGACGGCGGCTTCCGGCCCGACATGGCCGACGCAGAAACCGCGCGTGCCGCCGGAGAAGCGGCCATCGGTGATCAGCGCCACGTGCTCGCCCATGTCCTGACCATAGATGGCGGCGGTGGTGGAGAGCATCTCGCGCATGCCGGGACCGCCTTTCGGCCCTTCATAGCGGATGACCATGACGTCGCCCTTCTTGTAGGCGCGGGCCTGCACGGCGGCGAAGGCGTCTTCCTCGCAGTCGAAGCAGAGCGCGGTGCCGGTGAAGACCTGGGTCTTCAGCCCGGCAACCTTCACGATCGCGCCGTCCGGCGCCAGATTGCCCTTGAGGCCGACCACGCCGCCGGTCTTGGTGAGCGCGCGGGAGACCGGGAACACCACGTCCTGGTTTTCGGGGAACACCACGTCGGCAAGGTTTTCCGCCAGCGTCTTGCCGGTGACGGTCATGCAATGGCCGTGCAGAAGCCCGGCATCGAGCAGGGATTTCAGGATCACCGGAATGCCGCCGATGTTGTACACGTCGAGCGCGACGTATTTTCCGCCCGGCTTCAGGTCGGCGATGTAGGGCGTGCGGCGCATGATGTCGGCGACGTCCTGCAGGGTGAAGCGGATGCCGGCTTCATTGGCCATCGCCGGCAGATGCAGTGCTGCGTTGGTGGAGCCGCCGGTGGCGCCCACCACCACGGCGGCGTTCTCGAACGCCTCGCGGGTGCAGATGTCGCGCGGGCGGAGCTGCTTTTCGATCAGACTCATCACCGCCTGGCCGGAGAGCACGCCGAAGCGATCGCGGTCCTCATAAGGCGCCGGGGCGCCGGCGGAGCCGGGGAGCGCCAGGCCGATCGCCTCGGAGACGGTCGCCATGGTGTTGGCGGTGAACTGGCCGCCGCAGGCGCCGGCGGAGGGGCAGGCCACGCATTCCAGCTCGTGCAGGTCCTCGGCCGACATGTTGCCGGCGGCGTGCTGGCCGACGGCCTCGAACACGTCGACCACCGTCACGTCCCTGTCCTTGAAGCGGCCGGGCAGGATCGAACCGCCATACATGAACACCGACGGGACGTTGAGGCGCAGCATGGCCATCATCAGGCCCGGCAGCGACTTGTCGCAACCGGCCACACCGACCAGCGCGTCATAGCCATGGCCGCGCACGGTGAGCTCCACGGAATCGGCGATCACTTCGCGCGAGACCAGCGAGGATTTCATGCCCTGGTGGCCCATGGCGATGCCGTCGGTGACGGTAATGGTGGTGAACTCACGCGGCGTGCCGCCGGCCTCGTTAACGCCACGCTTCACCGACTGCGCCTGGCGCGAGAGGGCGATGTTGCAGGGCGCCGCCTCATTCCAGCAGGTCGCGACGCCAACGAAAGGCTGCGCGATCTCCGCCTCGGTGAGGCCCATGGCGTAATAATAAGAGCGATGCGGTGCGCGGTCCGGACCAACCGTGGTGTGGCGCGACGGCAGTTTCGACTTGTCCCAGGTTTTTGTCATTGTTCGAGCGTCCTCAAATGGTCGGGACATTTAGGGCGAGCTTCCGGCGCCGCACAAGCGCCAGGCCAAATAAGAAAAAGGAAAGCGGCCGCTTTTAAAAAAGCGGCGCAAAAATTTTTGCTCCTTGGGGCCATGGGCGTTGTCGGCGACAACGCCCATGGCCCCAAGGAGCAAAGTTTTTTTGCTACTTTTTGTTCACAAAAAGTCGTCTTCCCTTTCCTTAAGCTATCCGCTGCAGCGCGGCATCGAGGCGCACAATCTCGGCGGAGAAATTGCGCCGCCGCTCCTCGTTCTCCTCGATGATGGCGTCCGGCGCGCGCTTCACGAAATCCTCGTTGGCGAGCTTTTGCTCCACCTTGGCCAGTTCCGCTTCGGCCTTGGCCCGGGCGGAACTGAGCCGCGCGCGCTCGGCGTCGAGGTCGATGATTTCGGCCAGCGGCAACACGATCGTCGCTTCGCCCAGCACCGCCTGCGCCGAGCCTTTCGGCACCTCGCCGGCGACGGGGCCGATTTCGCTGGCGCGCGCCATGCGCCCGATCTGCTCGCTCCAGGCGTCGGCCCAGGCCAGGCTTTGGGGTGCGGCGTCCTTCAACAGCACGGGGCTCTTGATCGAGGGCGGCACGTTCATCTCCGAGCGCACGGTGCGGACCTGGGAAATCAGGTTCACTACCCAGGCGACCTCGTGGCGCGCCGCCTCGGCCTCGAACAGCGGGACCGCCTCCGGCCACGGGGCGCGGATCAACGAGCCTTGCGGTCCGTAGCCGAAATGATCCCACAATTCCTCGGTGACGAACGGCAGCAGCGGGTGCATCAGCCGCAGCAGAATCCCCAGCACATAGGCGGCGACATCGCGGACTTCTGGTCCATCCTCGGTGGCGAAGGCGGGTTTGGCGAGTTCCACGAACCAGTCGCAGACATCGCCCCAGGCGAAGCGGTAGCAGGCGTTCGCGTAGTCGTTCGGCCGGAAGGCTTCCAGCGCCGCGGAGGCCTCGGCGACGGCGCTGTTGGCGGCGTCAAGGATCCAGCGGCTGAGCGGCAGCTTCGCACCGGCCGGATCGAAAGCCGGGTTCGGCTTGCAGCCGTTCATCTCCAGAAAGCGCGCGGCGTTCCAGATTTTCGTGATGAAACTGCGGTTGGTCTCGACGATCTTCGCCCCGAGCTTCACGTCCCGCCCCTGCCCCGCCGCGGCGGCCACGGAGTAGCGCAGCGCGTCGGTGCCATAAGCGTCGATCAGGCTCAGCGGATCGACCACGTTGCCCTTGGACTTGGACATTTTCTGCCCGCGCTCGTCGCGCACCAGGCCGTGAATATACACGGTGCGGAACGGCACATCGCCCATGAAATGCAGCCCCATCATCATCATC
>NZ_DASXFO010000042.1:0-72479 GCF_036489515.1 Acidocella sp. | reverse complement strand
GCTTTCAGCCTCGAACCGCAATATGCCTTCCTCACCAGCGACGTGTATCTGGAAGGCTTCACCTCGTCCTCCTATGCGCGGTTGGACGCCGACACCTATCAGGGCCTCGTCACCACCGTTGACAATGACGCGCTGCCGGTGGTGCTGCCGCATGGCGAGTACGATTTCCTCTCCGCCCAGGATTCGCTCGGCGGCCAGTTTTCTCTGCATGCCGACATGTTCAACGTGCTTCGCAATGTCGGCACGAATACGAAACGCATTTCCGCGATCCCCGGCTATTCGGTGCCGTTCACCCTCCCCAACGGCATCGTCGGCACCGCACGGCTGGAAGTCGTTACCGCCGCCTACGACGCCAACCACCTGTACGAGCAACCGAATTACAGTTACCTCAATAACTCGGAGACGGCCCGCGCCCAACCCTACGGCGCCGTATTCGTGCGCATGCCGCTGATCCGCCAGGCCGGGCATTGGGGTAGCCAGCTGATCGAGCCGGAAGTGCAGGTCGTGGTCTCGCCGAATGTCGGCGTTTCGCAGAACGACCGTATTCCGAACGAGGACAGTCTCGATCTCGAATTCTCCGACGCCAACCTGTTCTCCCTCAACCGCTATCCGGGCATCGACCGGCTGGAGGGCGGCTCGCGCGTCGATTACGCGATGCATGCCGCCTGGTACCTACCAAGCGGCGCAACGCTGGACGGGCTGCTCGGCCAGTCCGTCCGTTTTCATAAAGATGACGACTATCTTCCCGACTCCGGCCTGAACGACAACGTCTCCGACATTGTCGGCCGCTTCATCATCGCCCCCACCCCGTATTTCAACCTGACCTACCGCACCCGGCTCAGCCACGACGATCTGGGCGCGCGCATGATCGACGCCACCGCCAATGCCGGCACGCATCTGCTGAGCGGCTCCGTCGGGTATTTCTACGAAAATACCAACCCCTATGTGCTGTATGACACGCCGGGCTTCGGAGGCGTGCCGCTGACCCCGCCGCCCGGCTATTTCGTGCCGCGGCACGAGATCACCGCCAGTGTGTCCACGAATGTCGGCAACTGGTCGTTCGGCGCCGGCACCGCGCGCAATCTGCAGACCGGGATGTTCGATCAGGCGAATTTCAATCTCGGTTGGCAGAATAATTGCTTCGGCATCAACCTGCTCTACTACCAATACTTCACCTCCTATTTTACTCAAGGCAATGGCGGCACCACCGCCCTCGTCCAATTCACCTTCAAAACCCTCGGAACCATCGGATTAAACGCCCTATGAAGCAGATGCAGATTTTGTGCGCCGCGATCGCGCTCGCCGCGCTCGACCTGGCGCCGGCCATGGCTCAGACCGCGACGCCGGGTGCGCCCGGCGCCGCGGACGCAGACAGCGCCAGCATCGCCGCGGTGGTCAATGGCCAGGTGATCACCGACCAGGATGTCACCAACCGCGCCCGCCTGCTCTCGCTCACCACCGGCATGCCGCCCACGCCTCAGGTGGTGGCCCGGCTGAAACCGCAGGTCACCTCGCAGTTGATCGACCAGATGCTGGAAATGCAGGAGATCAACCACCGCAACGTGACGGTGGCGGAGACCGATGTGGAAGGAGCCATCGCGCATATCGAGCAGGGCAACGGTCTGCAGCCCGGCGGGCTACGCGCGCACCTCACCGCCGCCGGCATCCCGTTCAGCACGCTGGTCGCGCAATTGCGCACCGAGCTCGGCTGGCAGACCGTGCTGCACCAGGTTCTGGGGCCCGGGCTGCAACCGACCACGGGCGACATGAACGCGGAAAAAGCCGCGCTGAAGGCCGAACTGGGCAGCACCCAATATCATATCTCGGAAATCTTCGTGCCGGTGACCGATCCGGCGAACGACAGCAACGCCCGCAACTTCGCCAACACCGTGATCAGCCAGCTGCGCGCCGGCGCCCCCTTCCCGATCGTCGCCGCGCAGTTCAGCCAGTCACCGACGGCGCTGCAGGGCGGCGATCTCGGCTATGTCCAGCTCAGCCAGCTCGACCCCGCCGTGGCAGCACTCGTCACCACCATGCCGGCCGGCGCCATCAGCAACCCGGTGCGCGTGCCGGGCGGCTACGATATCGTGCAGATGCAGGGCAGCCACAAATTCGGCGCGGAGCAGCAGACCATGCTGTCGGTCCGCCAAGCCTTCGCCCGCTTCCCCACCCCGATCATCAACGGCGCAATCGGGCCAGCCCAGGCGGCCGTCATCGAGAAGCTGGTGCAGAGCGCCAATGCCGCGAAATCCTGCAGCGATCTCGCCGCGCTCAACGCCACGCTGGGCAACGTCCACCCCGCCGATCCGGGCCCGGTGAACCTCGCCACCGTCACCCCGCCGGCCTTCCAGACACTGCTCACCCAGCTGCAGGTCGGCCAGGTAAGCCGCCCTCTGGTGGAAAGCGACGGCGCCTCCGTGGTGATGGTCTGCGGCCGCACCACCCAAGCCGAGTCCCTGCCTTCGGATAACGAAATCAGCAACATCATCGTCGAGCGCCGCGTGGAACTGGAATCGCAGCAGCTGCTCGATGAGTTGCGGCACCGGTCGATCATCACGCAGAGCTAAAGCACAAGGGAAGACTACTTTTTGTGAACAAAAAGTAGCAAAAAAACTTTGCTATGCTGGGTCATGGGCGTTGTCTGTGACAACGCCCATGACCCAGCATAGCAAAAATTTTTGCGCCGCTTTTTTAAAAAGCGGCTATTTTCCTTCAGCCAACTTCTTCCAGCGCCGCTTCCGCCGCCAGCCACTCTTGCTCGGCCGCCTCGGTCTCGCGCTTGATCGCGGCGATCCGCTTGTTGATAAAGGCGAGGTCCTTGGCCTTGGCCTGGGTGTAGATCCCCGGATCGGCCAGCTTCTTTTCCAGCAGCGCCTGCTCGGCCGCCAGCTTCGCCAGTTTCAGCTCCGCCGCCTTCACCGCCTGACGCAGCGGCGCCATTTTGCTCCGCGCCTCGGCGCGCGCCGCCTTGCTGTCGTTGCGCGCAGCCTTAGCCGCGGTCTCGCGCGAGCCGCCGCCGCTGCTCGAACTGCCTTCCGTCACGCTCGCGGCATAACCGGCCAGATCGCCCTCCAGCGCCGTCACTTTGCCGCCCGCCACCAGCAACAGCCGGTCGGCCACCAAGTCCACCAGGTACGGGTCGTGCGAGATCAGCACCACCGCGCCCTCGAATTCCGCCAGCGCCTTCACCAGCGCGTCGCGCGCGTCGATATCCAGATGGTTGGTCGGCTCGTCGAGGATCAGCAGATGCGGTGCATCGCGCGTCGCCAGCGCCAACAACAGCCGCGCCTTCTCGCCGCCGGACATGGCGCCCACTTTCGTGTTCACCCGGTCCGCATCCAGCCCGAACCGCGCCGCCTGCGCCCGCACCTGCGGCGGTGTCGCCTTCGGCAGCGCACGGGAGAGATGGTCATAGGGCGTGTCGCCCATCACCAGATCTTCCTCCTGGTGCTGCGCGAAATAGCCGACGCGCAAGTTGCCGGTGCGGAATTCCCTCCCGCGCAGCGCCGTCAACCGTCCCGCAAGCAGCTTCGCGAGCGTCGACTTGCCGTTGCCGTTGGTGCCCAGCAGCGCAATGCGGTCTTCCATGTCCAGCCGCAGCGACACGCCGGTCAGCACCGGCTTGTTGTCATAACCGATATCCACCCCGTCCAGGCTGAGCATCGGCGGCGCCACGAGCTCGGCCGAGGGGAAAGCGAAATGCGTCGCCCGGTCCTCCACCACGGATTCAATCTGCGGCATCCGCTCCAGCGCCTTGATGCGGCTCTGCGCCTGCTTGGCCTTGGATGCCTTGGCACGGAAACGGTCGACGAATTTCTGCATATGCGCGCGCTGTTCGGCGGCTTTTTCCGCCGCCCGGTTCTGCTGCAGCGCCCGCTCGGTCCTGATGCGGATGAATTCCGCGAAGCCGCCCGGGGTGAGCGTGAGCCGGCCGCCATCCAGATGCACGATGGCCTCCACCGCACGGTCCAGCAGCTGGCGGTCATGGCTCACCAGCAACACCGCGCCGGGGAATTTCTGCAGATAGGTTTCCAGCCAGAGGGTGGCTTCGAGGTCGAGATGGTTGGTCGGCTCGTCGAGGAGGAGCAGATCGGGCTCCGAGAACAGCACCGCCGCGAGCGCCACGCGCATGCGCCAGCCGCCGGAAAAGCTGCTCATCGGCCGGCTTTGCCATTCGGTGGAAAAGCCCAGGCCCGAGAGGATCGACGCGGCGCGCGACGGAGCCGCCTCGGCACCTATCGTCAACAGCCGGTCATGAATTTCCGCCAGCCGTTCCGGCGCCACCGCCGGGTCCTCCAGCGCCGCCAGCAGCGTGGCGCGCTCCGCATCCGCTTCCAACACCACCTCCAGCGGCGTGATCGTCCCGGCCGGCGCTTCCTGCGCCACATAGCCCATCCGCACCCGGTTCCCCAGGCGGATCGTGCCGCCATCGGGCTGCAGCTCACCCCCGATCAGTTTCAACAGCGTGGACTTGCCGGCGCCGTTGCGGCCGATCAGCCCGATCCGCCGCCCTGGATCGACCATAAGGCCGGCCTGGTTCAACAAAACCCGGCCGGCAATGCTGTAGGAAAGATTATCGAGGATCAAAACGCTCATGCGCCGACCCTTAGAGCAAACCAGCAAGCGTAGCGAAGGGTAGGACTTCTTTTTGTGAACAAAAAGAAGCAAAAAAACTTTATTTATGCTGGGCCATGGGCTGTGTCGACGACAACGCCCATGGCCCAGCATAACAAAAGTTTTTGCGCCGCTTTTTTCAAAAAGCGGCTGCTTTCCTCTCTCTGAGCCTCCAGCCCTTGCCGCGTCTGGCGTGCCCGGCTATTGCCCGCGCAGTTTCTCAAGCGATTTCACAAAAAGCGAGACAATCATGGCAACCGAACGCACCCTCTCCATCATCAAGCCCGACGCCACCCGCCGCAACCTGACCGGCAAGATCAACGCCAAGTTCGAAGACGCCGGGCTGACCGTCGTCGCCTCGCGCCGCGTGCAGCTGTCCCGGGCCCAGGCCGAGGCGTTCTACGCCGTGCATGCCGCCCGCCCCTTCTTCAAGGACCTGGTTGATTTCATGATCTCCGGCCCGGTCGTTGCCCAGGTGCTGCAGGGCGAGAACGCCGTGCTGAAGAACCGCGACATCATGGGCGCCACCGACCCGAAGAAGGCCGCCACCGGCACGATCCGCGCCGAGTTCGCTGAGTCGATCGAAGCCAACTCCGTGCACGGCTCCGACGCCCCGGAAGCCGCCGTGCAGGAAATCGCGTTCTTCTTCGCCGGTATCGATATCGTCGGCTAAGGAAAGGAATCTGGGCTACGGGCGTTGTCACCGACAACGCCCGTAGCCCAGATTCATAAAGTTTTTTTGCTACTTTTTGTTCACAAAAAGTAGGCCTTCCTATTTCTTCCGCTTTTCCTTGATGACCTGCCGGGCCCGCCCGATGGCCAAAGCGTCAGGTGCGACATCCTCGGTAATCACCGAGCCGGCGGCGATCAGCGCGCCATCTCCCACGTTCACCGGCGCCACCAGGGCAGTATTCGACCCGACGAAAACCTTCGCGCCGATCACGGTGCGGTGCTTGTGCTTGCCGTCGTAATTGCAGGTGATGGTCCCGGCGCCGATATTCGTGCCCGGCCCGATCTCGGCGTCGCCGATATACGTCAGGTGATTGGCCTTGGCCCCTGCCCCCAGCTTCGCGGCCTTGATTTCCACGAAATTGCCGACATGCGCCTGCGGCCCGATGTCTGCGCCCGGCCGCAACCGTGCATAGGGCCCCAGCACCGCGCCCTCGCCGACCACGCAACCCTCGAGATGCGAGAACGCCTTGATTTCCACGCCCGCCGCGATTTTCACGCCCGGACCGAACACCACGTAAGGGCCGATGCTGACATCCGGGCCAAGCTCGGTGTCGGCGGAGAAGAACACGGTGTCAGGGGCGAGCATCGCCACGCCGGCATCCAGTGCGGCGCGGCGCAGGCGGCGTTGCAGCGCCGCCTCGGCATCCGCCAGCTCCGCGCGCGAATTCACGCCCATGCATTCCTCATAGGGCACGTCATAGGCCGCCACCTTCACGCCCTCGGCGCGGGCGATGGCGACGATGTCGGTGAGGTAGAACTCACCCTTGGCGTTGTCCGGCCGCACCGCGCCCAGCCAGCGGCGCATGTCGTCCGCCGCCGCGATCAGCCCGCCGGCATTGCACAGCGTGATGGCGCGTTCCGCCGGCGTGGCGTCGGCATATTCGACGATGCACGACACATAGCCCTCGGCGCTCACCAGCCTTCCGTATTTGCCCGGCTCCGGTGGCGTCATCGCCAGCAGCACCAGCCCGGCATCGCCCGCGTCCAGGCGTTTCACCAAAGCGCGCATCGTCTCCGGTGAGACCAGCGGGTTGTCGGCGTAGAACACCGCCACCTTGCCCTGGCCAAATTTCTGTTCGGCCTGCAGCGCCGCATGGGCGGTGCCCAGGCGCTCCGCCTGCACCACGGTCTCATGTGGTGCGGCGAGTGCCTCCAGCGCCTTCATGTCCGGCCCCACGACCACCACGCTGCGGTCGAACACCTGCGCGCTCGCCGCCAGCAGATGGTTGAGCATCGGCCGTCCGGCGAGCTTGTGCGCGGCTTTCGGCAACGCGGATTTCATCCGCGTGCCGAGCCCCGCCGCAATGATGACAGCGGTGTTTTGCATTAGAGCGATATCGCTTGAAACCGAATCGCGCAGCGATTCGATTGAGCGATGGAATCGCTCGTGCAAAAAAAGCTAGAGCGTGATTGATCTAAAGCAATCATGCTCTAGCCCTGCTTGAAGAAAGGCGCCGGCGCCATGATGGAGTTTTCCTGCGCGGCGAAGGGGTTCATCTCCTTGACCTTGGCCTGAAACACCTTCCAGGCCGGGTCCTGCAACATGGCCGCGCGGCGCGTCTCACGGTCCGCCTGGCTCTCGAACTGCCAGACATGCACCACCTGGTGATGCTTGCCCTCGACGCTGGTGAACCAGCCAAGGCAGGTGCCCAGATATTGCTTCTGCAGCGGCCAGGCGTGCGTCTCATACAGCGCCACCCAATCGTGCATCATGCCGGGCTTGAAGGTGTAGGTGCGCACATCAACGATCATAAAAGTCTCCTTGGGTTTTACTGAGAGCGATGGAAGGGAAAGCCTACTTTTTGTGAACAAAAAGTAGCAAAAAAACTTTGTTATGCTGGGTCATGGGCGTTGTCCCCGGCATCGCCCATGACCCAGCATAACAAAAATTTTTGCGCCGCTTTTTTTAAAAAGCGGCTGCTTTCTTCGCTCGCTCACGCCTGCTTCAGGTCGATCAAACTGCGCCGGATTTTGCGGCTGCGGTTGATCTTGTCTTCAATGTAGCCGGTGTCGCCCCAGCGCACCGCGCGGGCCATCGCCTGCGCATCCTCTGAGAAGCGCGCCAGCATTTCCAGCAGCGCTTCCTTGTTGTTGAGAAAAATATCGCGCCACATCACCGGGTCGGACGCGGCGATGCGGGTGAAATCGCGGAAACCGGAGGCGGCGAATTGCAGCACCTCCTGCCTGGTCTCATCGGCCAGATCATCCGCCGTGCCGCAGATGGTGAAGGCCAGCAGATGCGGCAGATGGCTGACGATCGCCAGCACCCGGTCATGATGCGGCGCGTCCATCCGCGCGGTGCGCGCGCCCAGCCCGTGCCACAGCGCCTCGATCTTTTGCACCGCGCCCTCGTCCGTGTCGGCAGACGGGGTGAGCAAACACCAGCGTTCCTGGAACAGATCCGGCTTGCCGGCATCAGGGCCGGAGAATTCCGTGCCGGCGATGGGATGCGCCGGCACGAAGGCCACGCCTTCCGGCACCAGCGGGGCGACATCGCGCATCACTGACTGTTTCGTGGAGCCGACATCGGAGAGGATCGTGCCGGGCTGCAGCGCCGAGGCGATGGAAGCGGCGACGGAAGCGAGCGTCCCGACGGGCGTGCAAAGAATCACGCAATCGCCCTGCGCCACCGCCAGCGTCGGATCCGCCTCATAAACATCCCCGAGGTTCAGTTCGGCGGCGCGGGCCAGCGCCTGTGGGCTGGCGTCGCAGATGACGATCTGCCGCGCGAGGCCAAAAGCCCTGGCGCCGCGGGCGATGGAACTGCCGATCAGGCCGATGCCGATCAGCGTCAGGCGCTGGAAGATGGGTTCAGCCATGGACAAAGGCGTTCAGGTTCTCCGCCACCAGGTCGCATTCCTCATCGGTGCCGATGGTGATGCGCAGGCATTCGGGCAAGCCATAGGATTTCACGTTGCGCACGATGATGCCGCGGCCGCGCAGGAACTGGTCGGCGGCGATGGCGCGCTCCCGACTGCCGAAATCCACGAGCAGGAAGTTCGCCTCGGACGGATACACTTTGAGCCCCACCTGGGTCAGCCGCGCGGCCAGCCGCCGCTTGGCCTGCGTGTTGTGCGCGCGCCCGCGCTCCAGCCAGGCCGGGTCGGCGAGCACGGCCATCGCCGCGGCGGCCACGGTGGAGCTGACATTGAAAGGCGGCCGCATCCGGTTCAGCACGTCAATGATGGCGGGCGGCGCATAGGCCCAGCCCAGCCGCGCCCCGCCCAGACCGAAAATCTTCGAGAAGGTGCGGGTCATCACCGTGTTCTCGCCGGCATCGACCAGTTTTGCACCGGGATCGAAATCCTCGTGCACGACATATTCGCTATAGGCGGCGTCGATCACCAGCAGGACGTCTTCGGGCAGCCCGGCACGCAGGCGTTGCATCTCGGTCTGCGTCAGCAGCGTGCCGGTCGGGTTGTTCGGGTTGGCGAGAAACACCATCCGCGTCGCCGGGGTGACCAGCGCCAGGATCGCGTCGACATCGCTCGTCAGATTCTGCTCCGCCGCCTTGAGAACCTTGCAGCCGTTCAGCTTGCCGGCGATCTCGTAGATCGAGAAGCCATGCGCGCTCATGATCAGCTCGGTGCCCGGCCCGCCATAAGCCTGGATCAGCAGCGCCAGCAGCTCGTCCGAGCCGTTGCCGCAGATGATCTTCTCCGGACTCAGGCCGAACGCAGCCCCCAGAGCGGCGCGCAGCCGGGTCATGCCGCCATCGGGGTAGCGGTGCATGGTCAGCGCGCATTCGCTGATCGCGGCGATGGAGGCCGGCGACGGGCCGAACGCGCCTTCGTTGGAGGAGAGCTTGGTGACCTTGTCGAAGCCCGGGAGCTTCGACTCGCCGCCGACATAGGATGCGACCGAATAGACTTCGGGACGCGGCTGCGGCGCGCTCACGCGGTTTCGCCCAGCGGCACGGCATAGCCGCCGATCACCACGGGGAGCACCTCCAGCCCACCGATCGCCGCCAGCCGCGGATCATCGTCCGCGACCAGCCCTTCGACCTCCACCAGCGCGCACAAACGCGGGTCGTTGGCCAGGCGGCGCACCCACACGGTCCCTGGCGTGAAGCCGGCTTCCTTGAACAAAGTGGACATCCGCGTGCGCGAGGTGTCGGACGTGAACTCGCAGGCGATCAGGCCGCGGTCGTCACCGCTCGGGTCGGGGCGGACCGCCGCGACCACATAGGCCTCGCCGAGCGGCGCGCCCTCGAAACGCTTGGTCAAGAACGGCAGCTTGGCGATCACAAACAGGCGATGCGCGCCGGTGCCGGTGAGCATCATCCACCAGCCGCCCGGCTCGTCATCCTCGGAGGGGGGCGGCAGCACGGCGAGCTGCGCGCCCTCGCGCAGATCCGCCAGCGTTTGCGCCGGATTAGGGTGGCGCCGGCTGGGGGTGTAGGGGCCGAAATGCTCGCGCGCCAGCGCCAGCCGGTCGTCGCCGTCACACACCGCCATCACCTGGCCACCCTCGATGATCAGCGCGGCACCGAACATCTCCCGCCAGAAACGAATGATCGCCTGGGCGGGCAGCGCGCCCTGATGCCGCGACAGCAGCCGGCGCAGAATAATCGCCTCGCGCCCCGGGCGGATTTTCGTGCCGGTCTTGCCGCCGTCACGCGCCACGCTCTCCACGACCTCGGCGCGGCGCATCAGCAGGTCGTGGATCTGGTCGTCGAGTGCATCCAATTGCGCCCGCAACTGGCTCAATGCGTCAGTGGCTTGGGAGGGGAGAGAGGTCAGGGAAAGATTCATTGCACGGTGTGATACCCCAGTTTCCGCACGCCCGCCAAGCAGGGCACCGGCATAATCCGCTCCCGTGCCGCCGCTATGGAATATCGCGGCATGGCTGCTCTCTCCTCCCCACCGCCGCCCGAGGATTGCATGACCCACGCCCCCGGCGCATATCGGCGCTCAATGGACCAGCGTCCCACCCTGACCGAACCGCACCATGACAGTGTCACCTTCCCCGAAGGTCTGACGCTCGATTGCGGCCACCATCTGGAAACCCTGACCGTCGCCTATCGCTGCTATGGCACGCTGAACGCGGCGCGCCGCAACGCCGTCATGATCTGCCACGCCCTCACCGGCGACCAGTATGTGGCCGAGCCGAACCCGGCGACCGGCAAGCCCGGCTGGTGGGAACGTGTGGTCGGGCCGGGCCGGCCGGTCGATACCGACAAATTCTTCGTCATCTGCGCCAATGTGCTGGGCGGCTGCATGGGCAGCACCGGGCCGAGCAGCCCGCGCGACGGCCGCCCGGACGAGCCCTGGGGCACCGATTTCCCGCCGGTGACGATCCACGACATGGTGCGCGCGCAAAAGCGCCTCGTCGACCATCTCGGCATCGACAAGCTGTTCGCCGTGGTCGGCGGCTCGATGGGCGGCATGCAGGCGCTCTCCTGGGCGGCGCAGTATCCCGACTCGGTGTTCGCCGTCGTGCCGGTGGCGGCAGCACCTTATCATTCGGCGCAAAACATCGCCTTCCACGAAATCGGCCGGCAGGCGATCGCCGCCGACCCGAATTTTTACGCCGGCCGCTACTGGGCCCATGACGTGACGCCGGCGCGCGGCCTCGCGGTGGCGCGCATGACCGCGCATATCACCTACGTTTCGGAAGCCGCCCTCACCCGCAAATTCGGCCGCAAGCTGCAGGATGCGGCGGAACTCTCCTCGCTCGGCGACCGCTTCGAGGTGGAGAGCTATCTGCAATACCAGGGCTCCAGCTTCGTCCGCCGCTTCGACGCGAATTCCTATCTCACCATCACCCGCGCCATGGACCTGTTCGACCTGGCAGCGGATCATGACGGCGTGCTGGCCAACGCCTTCGCCGGCAGCAAAACCCGCTTCCTCCTGGTCTCCTTCACCTCGGACTGGCTGTTCCCCACCGCGCAGTCGCGCCTCGTGGCGCGCGCGCTCAACCATGTCGCCGCCAACGTCTCGTTCGTCGAAATCACCTCCGACAAGGGCCACGACGCCTTCCTGCTCGACGAGCCGGATTTTCACCGCAGCCTCGGCGGCTTCCTCACCGGCTGCGCGGAGCATGCCGGGCTGAAATGAACGCACCTAAGAAAATGCGCGTCGACCTGGCGCTGATCGCCGGCATGATCGCGCCCAAGGCACGCGTGCTGGACATCGGCTGCTCCGACGGCACGCTGATCGAGCATCTGTTCCGCACCAAGCAATGCGACGCGCGCGGGCTGGACCTGGACATGGGCGCGGTGACCCAGGCGGTGACGCGCGGCCTGCCGGTGATGCAGGGCGACGCCGATACCGACCTCACCGCCTACCCGGACAACGCCTTCGACTACGTGGTGCTGTCGCGCACCCTGCAAGCCGTGGAAAAGCCGCGCGAAGTGCTGCGCCAGATGCTGCGCATCGGCACGCACGCCATCGTCAGCTTTCCCAATTTCGGCCATTGGACGCTGCGCCTGCAACTGCTGGTGACCGGACGCATGCCGATGACCTCCACGTGGAGCCGTCCCTGGTACGAAACACCGAACATCCACCCCTGCTCGATCTGCGATTTCTTCGCGCTGTGCGAAACCGACGGCTACAAGGTCGAGGAATGGCTGGCCGCCGACGAGGAAGGCGCACGTACGCCCTGGCGGCGGTCGCAGGCGCTGGCCAACCTGTTCGGCGAACAAGGGTTGTTTTTGCTTAGGAAGGCTTAAGCTAAACAAACAAAAGTAGCCGCTTTTAAAAAAGCGGCGCAAAAATTTTTGTTAGTCTGGGTCATGGGCATTGTCGGCGACACAGCCCATGACCCAGATTAATAAAGTTTTTTTGCTACTTTTTGTTCACAAAAAGTAGCCTTCGCTTACTGTTGGTTATTCGTCGCGATGCCGATGCTGGTGATGCCGGCCTTGCGGGTCAGGTCCATCACATTCATCAGCTCTTGCAGCCTGGTGCCCTTGTCACCGGCGATGATCACGTCGGTGGTGTGGCTCGCCTTCACGCCTTGCAGATAGGCCTCCAGCGTGTCGGCGCTCATCACCTGGTCGTTCACATGGAAATCGCCTTGGGCGTCGATGACGATCACGACCTGGGTCGGCGGCAGCCGTTGCGCGGTAGCGGCACCTGGCAGCGACAGGGTCACGCCCGAATCGGGGATCATCCGCAGCACGATCATCACGAAGAACACCAGAAGGAACATCATGATGTCGATCATCGGCACGATCTCTAAGCGGGGCCGCTCTCGAATCAGCAGGTCACGATTTCTGCGCATGGGTTAGACCCCGCTCCTGACGCGCGACACGACCGGGCGCTGTGCGCCCACACCGCCGGTGCCGTTGCCGTGCACGCGGTTGATCAGGATCAGCTTGATGAGCTCCAGCTGGTGCACGATGCTCCGGGTCAAGCTGTTGAAATAGTTGACGAAATATACGGCGATGATGGCGATCAGCAGGCCGGCGCCGGTGGAGACCAGCGCGTCGGCGATGCCGCCGGTGACCTTGGCCGGGCCGCCATTCACCGCCAGCACGTTGAACGCCTGGATCATGCCGATGATGGTGCCGAACAGGCCGAGCAGCGGGGCGATGGTAACGGCCGTGTCCAGCACCCAGAGCAGGCGGCTGATCTTCGGCATTGCCGTCATGATCTCCTCCTCGAGATGCATCTCCATCGCCTCCGCATCCTCGCCATGCGAGGCGATGGCGGTGGCGATCAGATGACCTTGCAGCGTGTCAGAAGAGTCATCGGCGATCGCCTGCAGGGCAGCAATGTTCCGATACCCCACCTGGCGCAGGCGGTTGTGAATATCGTGGCCCTGGCGCAGGATCCTTTTCAGCAGATACAGCCGCTCGATGGCCACCGCGAGGGTGATGATCAGCAGCAGCGGCATCACCGCCAGCAGCCCCCCGGTGAGAATGACCAGTCTGCCGAACTCCTCCATAGACCCTGAACTCCTAACGCAAAGATGGACGCAGTTGCGGCGCCGCTGCGATCAGCGCCGCCGTGTAACGATGCTGCGGGGCCGCGATCAAGCTGGCCGTCTCGTTCATCTCGACGATGCGCCCCGCGTTGAGCACCGCGATCCGGTCCGCCATGTAGCTTACCACGGCGAAATCATGGCTGATGAGTATATAGGATAACATATCACTCCGCGCGAGATCCTTCAGCAGGTTCAGCAGCATCGCCTGGGTCGAGACATCGAGCGCCGAAGTCGGCTCGTCAAGCACGATCACATCCGGCGCCGCCGCCAAAGCGCGGGCGATGGCAATGCGTTGCGCCTGGCCGCCGGAGACCGAACCCGGCAGGTAATGCGCCAGTTCCGGGTTCAGCCCGACCCGGCCGAGCAGGGCCGTCACCCGGCCGCGTATGTCCGCCGCGGTGAGCCCGCCCTTCAGCCGCAACGGCTCGGCGACGATGTCGCCGATGCGCAGGCGTGGATTCATCGATTCCCGCGGGTCCTGGAACACCACCTGGAGACGCCGGCGCTGCGCCCGCCGCTCAAGCCCGCGCAACGGCGCGAGGTCGTGCCCGTCCAACCGCACCTGGCCCTCGTAAGGGATCATCTGCAGCACGGCACGGCCCAGGGTCGATTTGCCGGACCCGCTCTCCCCCACCACGCCCAGGCATTCGCCCCGCCCCAGAGCAAACGCCACATCCCGCAGCGCCGGCAGATTTTCGGACCCGCCCCCGAACCATTTTGTTGCGCCGGCATAGCGCACGGTGAGATCCTGCGCCTCCAATTGCGGTGCGAAATTTTGCGCCGCCGGCAGCTCAGGCGGCGCCGCGTGGCTGGTGCCAGCGGTCGGCAGCGGGAACAAGCAGGCTGCCGCGGTGCCGCCATTGGCGGAAAACGGCGGATAGGCGGTCTCGCATTCAGGCTGGCGGTAGGCGCAGCGGGCTGCGAAGCGGCAGCCGGCGGCGCGCAATTCCGGCTCCGGCAGTTGGCCCGAAATGTTGTGCAGCCGCGTTTGGCCGAGGCGCGCGACCGCGCCCAGCAGCGCCGCGCTGTAGGGGTGACGCGGATGCGCGAAAAATTCTTTTGCGCCGCCGAACTCCACGCTGCGCCCGGCATAAAGCACGTGGATCGCGTCGGCATGTTCCTCCACCACCGAAAGGTCGTGGGTGACGAACAGCACGCCCATCGCATGCTCGCGCCGCAGTTTCGCGATCAACGCCATGATCTGCCGGGCGATCAGCGGGTCCAGGCCGGTGGTCGGCTCGTCGGCAATCAGAAGTTTCGGCGAACAGGCCAGCGCCATCGCGATCATCACGCGCTGGCGCATGCCGCCCGAGAACTGGTGCGGGTAGTCATCCAAACGCTGCGCCGGGTTGGGAAGACCGACCTCGCCCAGCAGCTCCAACGCCCGCACCCGCGCCGCGCGCACGCTGCCGCCCTGGTGCACGCGCCAGGCCTCCTGAATCTGCGACGCCACGGTCCGCGACGGGTTGAGCGCCGCCAGCGGGTTCTGGAACACCATGCCGACATCGCGGCCGCGCACGGCGCGCATCGCCTTGTCATCCAGCGACGTCACCTCGGTGCCGGCAAGCCGGATGCTGCCGGACATTTCCGCGCCCTGCGGCAGGAGCCGCATCACCGAGAGGGCGGCGATGGTCTTGCCGGAACCGCTCTCGCCGACCAGCGCCAGCATCTCGCCGGCGCCGATGGTGAGGTTCAGCGCGTCGAGAATCGGCACATTGCCGGTCCGGCCGCGCGGCAGCGACACCGAGAGGTTCTCGAGTTGCAGCACCTCGGTCATCGGCCGGGTTCCCAGCGCCGCAACAATCCCTGGCCGGTGAGCGATGCCGCCAGGAGCGACATAAACACCAGCAGGCCGGGCGGCAGGATCAGCCACCACGGGTCGAGCGCGATGAGGTTCAGCCCCGATTCCAGCAGGCTGCCCCAGCTGACCTGCGGCGGCTGCACGCCAAGGCCCAGAAAGCTCAAGGCGGACAGAGCGAAAATCGCATCGCCGATCATGAAGGTGCCGTTCACCACCAGCACCGGCGCCATCACCCGCAACAGATGCGCGCGCGCGATATAAAAGCGCCCGGCGCCCATCTGCTCGGCGGCAAGCACGAAATCGCGCCCGCGCTGCGCCCGCGTCTCGTTGCGCACCAGGCGCGCGAGACCGGGCCAGGAGATGAGGCCGAGCAGCAGGATCAGGCTGGTGTCGTTCAAGGTCACCAGGGCGGCGAAGAAGATCAGAACGATCAGGCTCGGAAGTGCGAGAATCGCATCCAGCAGGCGCATCATCAGCCGGTCCGCCCAAGTCGGGCCGAGCCCGGCGGCGAGGCCGTAGGCGATGCCGGTCACGAAGGCCAGCACCGCCGCCGGCAGCGCCACCACCATCGTTGCGAGCCCGCCGGAGAGCAGCAGCCCCAATTCGTCGCGGCCGAGCTCGTCAGTGCCCAGCGGAAACGCCCAGCTCGGCGGCTCCAAAGCGTGATCCGGATGGATCGCGAACGGATCAGGCGGATACAAAAACGGCGCGATGAAGCCGATGAAGAGAATCAGCCCGGCCAGGCACAGCCCGACGGCGAGCGTGGGACGCCGCGTCATCCATGCGATCGCGCGCCCCAGCGGGGCTGCTGGCAGACCCGGCGGCGGCGCAAGAATCCGGTCACTCATAGCTGGCCCTGGGGTCCAACAGCCCGTTGACCAGATCGGCGAGCAGATTGCCGATGACGGTGAGCAGGCCGATGATCAGCACGATGGCGATCAGGATCGGGTAATCCTGCGACAGCGCCGAACGCCACATCAGCCAGCCCAGGCCGGGATAGTTGAACACCGATTCGACGATCACGCCGCCGGTGAAAATATACGGGAAAGACAGGCCGATCATCGTCACCAGCGGCCGCAGCGCGTTGCGCAGCACGTGGAAGAACAGGATGGCGGGAAAAGCGACCCCTTTCGCCCTCGCGGTGCGCACATAATCCCGGCCCAGCTCCTCGCGCACCGCCTCGCCGAAATAGCGCGACAGCGCGGCGGTGGTGAGCAGCGTGACGGTGGTGACCGGCAGCACCAGATGCGCGGCGTAGGAGCCGATGCCCGGATGGCCTAAGCGCAGATCGGTGATGCCGCTGGCCGGGAGCAGCCGGAGCTGCACGGCGAACCAGAGCACGAGCATGGCAGCGACAAAGAACGGCGGAAGTGCGTAAAAACCGAGCTGCAGCCCGCCGATGAGTTTCGCCGGCCAACGCCCGTCATACACGCCCTGCAGCAGACCGACGCCGATCGAGAGCACTATGCTGGTCACGATCGAGGCGCTGTAGAACACCAGCGTGTTCAGCTCATAGCGCCACAGCAGCTGCCCGACCGGGCGGTTCAGCAGATAGGAATAGCCTAGCTGGCCGTGCAGCAGATGCCACCACCAGATCGCGTATTGCCGCCACAGCGGCGCATCGAGGCCGAGCCTGGCATTGAGTTGCGCCACCGAGGCAGCGGTCGCCTTCATGCCGAGGATCGAATAGGCCGGGCCGCCGGGCGTGAGATGCGCCATGAAAAAGACCAGCGTCACCAGAATGACGATGGAAAGCGCCGAAGAAGCCAGCCGGGCGGCGATCATGCGGATCATGATTTTGGTCCTCCCCCCGCGCTGCAATAAAGCTGGTCAGGATAATAATTTCCGCTGGAATCCACGAAGTCTTTCACGCCGTGGAGCGTGTCGCGGGAGAGAATTGAGGGCTGGGCGGCCGCCTGGAAAATCACCGGCTGCTGCGCGCTGGCGTAATTCTCATAGGCGTAGAGCCCGGAAAGGCCGGCGGCTTCGGTGCTCGCCGTGATCAGCCGGTCCATTTCCGGGTCGGAATACCCGCCCGCGTTCTGGGCCGCATTGGTGCCGAACACTTCCTCGCCGGACGGATAGACACCGGTGGTCTCGCCCAGCCCGGCCGCCTGCCAGTCCGCCTTCGGATTGCCGAGCATGGCCACCAGCTGGTTGAACTCGATCTCCCGCACCTTCATCCGGATGCCGATTTTCAACAGATCCGCCTGCGTCAGTTCGGTGACCTGCTGGTTGTCGGCGTCGCCGGTCAGCATCAGGTAGGTGAAAGCAAGCTGTTTGCCATCCTTCTGCATGATGCCGTCCGGGCCCGGGCTGTAACCCGCCGCCCGCAACAGCGCCCGCGCCTTTGCCGGATCGTAGCCCACGGGATAGTGCCCCGCTTTCATCTCCGGCGACAGGAAGGTGGGCGGCGCCGGCACGACCGGGCCGTAAATCTGCACACCCAGCCCATGATCGATCAGCCTGACCATCGTTTCCTGGTCGATCGCATCCGCCATCGCCTGGCGTACCCGCACATCGCGGAAGAACGGCACAGCGGGATTGCGGAAATTCAGCGCGATCTCGCCATAAGCAGCGACCGGCGGCAGCGTGGTCAGGCGCAGGCCCGGCAGATGCTGCACCGCGCGCCAGAGCGGCAGCGGCGCGTTCGCCATGTCGAGATCGCCCGCCTCGACGCCCTGCAGCGCCGCACCGTCGCTCTCCAGGAATTTGAAGATCAACCTGCCAAAATGCAGTTTCGGGCCGTCATAAGTCGGGTTCGGCACGAGAACGAGATCGAGCCCGATATCGAGGCGCTGGGCTTGCAGTGGCCCGTCGACGACGCTGAAAAACGCCGGCGAGCTCTGCCCCTGGAAAATCTGGTCGACCGTGTCGCGGCCCCAGGAATGTTCCGGCAACGGGAGCAGCTGGCTGAGGCCGTTATAGATGAACCAGGTCGGGTTAACCTGATGCGTCAGCACCAGCTGGAATTGCGTCGGGCTGATGATGTTCAGCGCATTCACGATGCCCGGCATGCCGCCCGCGCCATATGCCGCATAGGTGGTGCCGAGCGCCTTGATCAGCTTGAACGTGTAAGCGACATCCGCCGTGGTGACCGGCACGCCGTCCGACCAGTGCCAGGGCCGCAAGCTGACATCATAGGTGGTACCGTGATCCGGCGTGGTGACGGCGCTGGCGATGCTGCGCGACCAGTCGATTTTCCCGGTATTGGCGTCCAGCCAGATCAAGGGCTGATACAGCAGACCCGCCGCCTGCTGGTTGTACAGCGACGTGACCAGAAGCGGATTCATCGAGGTGATGTCAGCACCGTTGCCGACACCGACGCCGGTCGGCACGACGATGGTCCCGCAGTTCTGCGGCGCCGGAGCTGCGGCCAGGAGCAAAGGCAAGAAAAGGGGAAGACTTCTTTTTGTGAACAAAAAGAAGCAAAAAAACTTTGTTATGCTGGGCCTAGGGCGTTGTCCGCGACAACGCCCTAGGCCCAGCATAACAAAAATTTTTGCGCCGCTTTTTTTAAAAAGCGGCTTCTTTCTTCTAATCATTTTGCCCCGGCCGGATCTCGATCGGAACCAGGAAAGCGTGCGGCTGGGCCGGCATGTCGCTGTTGAAGGGCGGCAGCTGCGCGTCGCGGGCATGTTCCAGAGCGGTCGCGTCGATGATCGGCACCCCGCTCGACTTGACCACGCGGGCGGACAGCACCCTTCCATTCGGCCCCACCACGATCTCGATCTCCGCCGTGCCGGAAGCCCCCATCTCCGACAAGACCGCCGGCACGTTCTGGTTGGCCTGGATGATCGAATAGATTTGCTCGCCATAGATCGGAATGCCGCTGGTTCGCACCACGGGCGCGGCAGGCGGCGCGGCTGGGGTCGCCGGCTGCGGTACGGCTGCGGCCGGTGGTGGCGCCGGGCGGGCCGGCGCCTGAGCCGGGGCCACGTGCCTGATGACCGGATGCGGCGCCGGCTTATAGACATGCCGGACGGGCGGTGGTGGCGGCGGCGGTGGCGGCATGGTCGGCACCGCGATCGGACTGGGTACCGGCGGCGGCTTCGGAATCACGGCCGGCAGGGGTTTGGGCGGCGGCACCACTTTCGGGGGCACAAGCGGCGCCAGCGGCGCCGGTTTCGGCAATTGCGCCAACGTCACCTGCGTCACCTGGATCGCCTGCGGCGCGGGCGTAGGACTGAAAGAAACGGAAATCCACACCCCGACAGCCGTGATTGCCGCGACCAGGAGGACGGCGACGAGCAGGGCACGCGAAAACCCTAATTCCCGCGGCTCCCAGGACGGGACTTCATCGCCGGCCGACATTAATGCCACGTCTCTGCTCCTTCGCCGTCCCGGCCGTCATAAAAGAAAGTGGCCGCTTTTTAAAAAAGCGGCGCAAAAATTTTTGGCGATGCTGGGCCATGGGCGTTGTCGCCGACACAGCCCATAGCCCAGCATAGCAAAGTTTTTTTGCTACTTTTTGTTCACAAAAAGTAGCCTTACCCTTACTGCTGAGCGCGCCACACCAGCGTGCCGAGGCGCTGGCAATGCGGGCAGATCGGCGCCCAATCGACACAGCGCGTCTGGCAGCTCTCGCAGACCCAGCCGGCGTCGCTGCCGGCGTGCGCCAGCTTGCCCTCCAGGCGCGCCAGGATATCCGTGGCCCTGCCGTCATCGGCATGCGTGGCGAGCGCCGCTTCGGCGTGGCGGCGCGCTTCGCCGGTCAGCCGCGCCGCCAGGGCGGTTTCGCCCAAAACCAGCTCGCTCTCGGGATGGTTGGGGCGGACAGCCGCCAGTTCGGAGGCGGCCTGGGCGCGTTCCAGAGGTGTTGCCAGCGGGTCGAGGTAAGCGGCGGCGATCAGCGGGTGCGGCGCGGCTTTCCAGCCGACGGCCAGGGCCTTTTTCGCGGCGCGCGGCTTGCCGACCTGGCGCAAAGCGGCGGCATAGGCAACCACGGCCGGGGCCAATCCGGGGGAAGCTTTCACCGCCTTCTTGGCATAAGCCAGAGCGTTTTGCGGCGTCGTGCTGGCGGAAGCGGCGGCGGTGGCGAAAGCGGCGATTTCCGCTGGGTTCCGGGTCAAGGCCAGGGCCGTGCCCCAATCCTGTTGCCGCACTGCCAGCGCCTTTTTTTGCTCCTGCAGCCAAGCGCTGCCGGGATAAGCGCGCTCGGCCGCCACCACATGGTCCCTGGCTGCCTCGTGATCCTGCACCGCCAGGCTGTGGCGCAACAGGCCGTGATGACCGAGAAAGCCCATGTCCTTGTGCTGGGCCAGCTGCCGGAAGGCCTCCTGCGCCTGTTCCGCCATCCCCGCGAGGCGCGCGGATTCGGCGGTCAGCAGCAGCACCAGCGGCGTGTCGCCCAGGCATTTGCGCGCCCGCCCGGCTTCAGCCCGGGCCGCCGCGGCGTCACCCGCGGCCAACGCGACGAGGCCGCGCTGCGTGGCGATCTCGCCCAACCGCTGCCGCCGCCCGCCACGCCAGGCCAACACCCCGCCCGGTGCGCGGCGGACGCCGCCCAGCACACGGAGCAGAGCGGTCAGCAGCAACGCGATCAGGACCAGAATCAGCAGTGCCGCCGGCACCGAGGTTTCGACCCGGTAGGGACCGGAAACGGCCGTGACATCGCCCGGCAGGCCGCCGATCCACCAGGCCAGGACCAGCAGAAGCGCCGCGATGACGATGAATCTAACCGCGCGCCACATGGCTCAGGCCTGCCCCGCCATGCTCGCCAGTGCGGCGCGTGCCGCCAGCAGCGCCCGCGCCTGGGCGAGCCAGCCGACCATCGCCTGCTGCGTGGTCACGCTGAGCGTGTTCAGCTGCGCCACCGCGCCGGCCAGGTCGCCGACATCGAGCAGCGTGCGGGCCCGGCCAATCACCGCCGCGGCGGGTGCGCCGACCAGCACATGCGAGCCTGCGCTGACGGTGACAAAATTTTCCAGCCGCGCCAGCGCGTGCGCCCAGGCGCCGCCTTTGGTGTCGCCGGCAACACTCGCCGCCTCTGCGGCGCGGGCGGCGGCGGGAAAACCAAGCCGCAACGCCGCTTCCGTCGGCGGCGGCGTGGTCGCGAAATTGCTCAAGGCCGGCGGGGCGTTGGCGATGGTGCCGAGCGGCTGGCCGGCATCGAGCGCCATGCGCGCCGTCTCCAGCTGGTTCAACAGCTCGATGCGTGCGGCGAGCTTGGTGAGGTCCAGCGAATTGCTCTGCAGCATGGTCAGCGCGCCGTGATCGGCGGCCATCTGGCTCTGCACCGCGTTGAGCTGCGCCGCGACAGTGGCCAGCTTCACCGAGAGGTCCGCCTGGGCGGCGACGCTGCCCGAACCCGGCCGCGTCTGCATCGCAAGCTGGCGTAGATCGTCAACCTGCGTCTGCAGCACCGCGAGCTGCGTGGCGTTTGCCGCCTCCGCCTGCAGCCGGTACCACAAATATCCCTCCCCGGCGCCGATCAGCACGATCAGCGCCAGCAGCGGATAGGGCCAGACCGTGCGGCGCGGCCGCGCGGCCGCTGCCGGTGCTGACACCGGCTCGGGCCGCAAGGCGGGCAGCGCGGTTTCGGCCGGCACCGGCTCGGGGGAAGAAGTTGTCTCGCTGTCGCTCATCACAATAACGCCATCAGGTCTGCTTCGGTGGGGGCTACAGCGACACGAATTGCCGCCCAGGGCAAGCCATCGAGGCCCGAAGCGACCACCGGGCTCAGCGCGTAGGCGGTGATCGAAGCGGTGTTGCGCGGCCGCAGCCGGACGAAAGCGCGGGCGGTTTCCGCGGAATAGAACAAAGCTGCCTGGAGTTTTTCCGCGGCCAGAGCAGCGGCGATGTCCGCCGGCAAGACGCGCAGCGGCCGCGCCGCATAGACTTTCCGGCGCAGGACCGAAATGCCGGCCTCGTGCAGCTGCCGGGCGAGCGCCAGCCCCTGCCGTTCGCCCACCGCCATCACATGCGTGCCGGGCAGACGCCGCGCACAGACCAGGCGGAACAGATCCCCGGCATCGCCGCCGGCGCTCTCGACGCGGCAAAACCCGGCCGCGCGCGCCCGGTTCGCCGTCGCGTCGCCCACGCAGAACGTCGGCACGCCGTGCAATCTTGCAGGCAAAGGCGGAATGGCCTGGCCGCTGGTCACGATCAGCGCGCCGACATTTTCCGGCAGGTGCACCGGGCGCGGAACAATCTCGAGGCAGGGTGCCAGCACCGGCTCATGCCCCAGGGAAACCAGCCGGCTGGCCGTGGCGCTCGCCCCCGGCTCCGGCCTGGTCACAAGGATCCTCACGGAGCGAAAATATCGTCCGGGCTGTCGGCCTTCAAAGACAAGCCCAGTTCCCGGCCCATGATTTCAGCATCGGCCACGCTGCCGGTAACGCTGCGCCGGAGTAAAAAACTGCCATCCGCACGGGCGACGAGCCCGGTCAGATGCAGGCTGCCATCTTCCAGCAGCCGCGCATAACCGCCGATCGGCGTACGGCACGAACCGTCCAGCGCGCCGAGCAGCGCCCGCTCGGCGGTCGCCACCGCCTTCGCCTCCGGATCCTCGATCCCGGCGAGCAACTGGAGCAATTCCACATCGTCGGTGCGCACGGTGATGCCGACGATGCCCTGGCAGGCGGACGGCACCATCTGCTCCGGACTCAGCACCACGCTGGCTTTTTCCGCCAGCCCCAGACGCCGCAGCCCGGCATAGGCGAGCAGCGTGGCGTCGAGCTCGCCGGCCTCGATCTTGGCGAGGCGCGTGCCGACATTGCCCCGCAGGAGCGAGAATTGCAGGTCCGGCCTGGCATGTTTCAGCTGCGCCTGGCGGCGCACCGAGGCGGAGCCGATTTTTGCGCCCTTCGGCAACACGGCATACGGATCGGCGGGATCGACCGGGGCGTGGCCCGGCGGCAGCACGAGCACGTCGCGTGCGTCCTCGCGCTTCAGCGTGCAGGCGAGCGTGATGCCCGGCGGCAACTCGGTTTCCAAATCCTTAAGGCTGTGCACGGCGAAATCGATCCGCCCTGCCGCCAGCGCTTCGTGGATTTCCTTGGCGAACAGCCCCTTGCCGCCGATCTCGGCGAGCGGGCGATTTTGCACCGCGTCGCCGGTGGTGACGATGATGTGTTCCTCGAACACATGCATGCCGCGCAGCACCGGGCAGAAATGCTCCAGCAAGCCGAGGAATGTAGCGGTCTGGGCGCGGGCGAGGGGCGAACCGCGGGTGCCTACTTTGAGGGGAAGTTCGCGGTGATGGGGCTTGATCGGGGGTGTTACAGTACTCACAAGCATGCTCTAGAGCGAGCGACATGGAAAGAAAAGCTGCACTTATCACAAGGCCGGTATTGGGAATTGAGAGTTCCTGCGATGAAACCGCCGCCGCGGTGCTGGGGCCGGACGGGGAAATTCTCGCCGAGCTGGTGCTGAGCCAGATCGCCGACCATGCCGCCTTCGGCGGCGTGGTGCCGGAAATCGCCGCGCGCGCGCATCTTTCCGCCCTGCCCGCCTTGGTCCAGGACGCGCTGCGCCAAGCTGGGCTCGGTTTCTCCGATCTCGCCGCCATCGCCGCCACGGCCGGGCCGGGGCTGATCGGCGGCCTGCTGGTGGGCTCCGGCTATGCGCGCGGTGCTGCGATCGCAGCCAATCTGCCATATCTGGCCATCAATCATCTGGAGGCGCATGCGCTGACCGCGCGGCTGCCGGGCTTAACCGACGAGCAGCCGCAATTTCCGTATCTGCTGCTGCTGCTCTCCGGCGGGCATTGCCAGTGCGTGGCGGTGGAAGGGGTGGGCCGCCACCGCCTGCTCGGCGCGACGCTGGATGACGCGGTGGGCGAGGCGTTCGACAAGACCGCGAAACTGCTCGGCCTGCCCTATCCCGGCGGCCCGGCGCTGGAAGCAGCGGCGCGGACCGGCGATCCGCAGCACTTTCCCCTGCCCCGGCCGCTGCTGCGCCGGCCGGGCTGCGATTTTTCCTTCTCCGGCCTGAAAACCGCGGTGGCGCAGCTGGTCGCCGCACAACCGCCGGGACCACTGCCACAGGCCGTGGCCGCGGACATCGCCGCCAGTTTCCAGACTGCCGTGACAGACATCCTCGCCGACCGTTTGGAAAACGCCCTCGCGCTGCTGCCCGGCGCAGAAACAATCATCATCGCCGGCGGTGTCGCCGCCAACGCGGCGATCCGCGCCCGGCTGGGAGACATCGCCACGCGGCGGGGCAAAAAACTCATCGCGCCGCCGCTGCGCCTGTGCACCGACAATGCCGTGATGGTCGCCTGGGCCGGCATCGAGCGCCTGCGCGCGGGGCTGGTGGACGAGATTTCCGCCCCCTGCCGGCCGCGCTGGCCGCTGGAGGCGCTGTGAACTACCGCCACGCCTTTCATGCCGGCAATTTCGCCGATGTGGTGAAGCACGCGCTGCTGCTGGACCTGCTCCGCGCGATGCAGCGCAAGGACAAACCGTTTCTGGTCCTCGACACCCATGCCGGCATCGGCCGCTATGATCTCTCCGCTGGTCCCGCCGAAAAGACCGGGGAATGGCGCGACGGCATCACCAAAATTTTGGCGGCGCAGCCGGAAGCGCTCGCGGATTATCTGGCGGTCGTGGAAAGACTTGGCCTGTATCCGGGCTCTCCCGCCCTCGCCGCTGCCCTGCTGCGGCCCGGCGACCGGCTGATCGCCTGCGAGCTGCATCCCGAGGACGCGGCCACGCTGAAACAGAATTTCCGTGGCAACCCCGGCGTCGCCATGCACGAGCGCGACGGCTACGAAGCGTTGCGGGCCTTCCTGCCGCCGCCCGAACGGCGCGGGCTGGTGCTGATCGACCCGCCATTCGAACGTCCGGACGAATTCGCGACGCTGGAAAAGAATCTGGTCGCCGCCTTTGAGAAATTCCGCACCGGGGTGTTCGCGGTGTGGTACCCGATCAAGCACCGCGCGCCGGTGCGGGAATTTTTTGAGCGGCTCAAAACCTCAAAACTGCGCGACGTCGTCGCCGCGGAATTTCTGCGCCGCCCGCCGACCGACCCGGCGCGGCTGAATGGGTGTGGCCTGCTGGTGGTCAATCCGCCTTTCGGCTTCGAACCCGCCGGGGCCGCGATGCTGCAGGCAATCCAGGACGTGCTCGGCGAACCGGGCGGCAGCTTCCTCATGGAAAGGCTGATCGATGAGTAAAGGCGAGACACTCGGGGTGATCGGCGCGGGCGCCTGGGGCACCGCGCTGGCGGCGCTGCACGCACGGGCCGGACGAAACGTGACGCTCTGGGCGCGCGATGCGCAGCGCGTCTCCGCCATGCTGGTCTCGCGCCGCAACGACCGGCTGCCCGGCGTGGTCCTGCCCGACCGGCTGCAAATCAGCAACCACATCCCCGACGCCGATATTTTTCTCCTCACGGTGCCGATGCAGCATCTGCGCGCGACGCTGGCGCTGCTGCCGCAAGGCGACGCCCCGGTGGTGCTGTGCTGCAAGGGGCTGGAGACCGGCACCGCCCTGCTGCCGCCGGAGATCGTCCAGGCCCGCCCCACGGCGATGCTGACAGGGCCGAATTTCGCGCATGAGATCGCCGCCCTCCTGCCCGCCGCAACGGTGCTAGCGACACAAGACACCGCCCTGCGCACGCGCCTAATGGCGGCTCTGAAAACCGACACGCTGCGCCTCTATGGCAGCGCCGACATCATGGGCGCGGCCTTGGGCGGGGCGGCGAAGAACGTCATCGCCATCGCCGCCGGGGTGGTGATCGGCGCCGGGCTCGGCGAGAACGCCCGCGCCGCGCTGATCACCCGCGGCATCGTCGAGATCGCCCGGCTGGCCTCCGCCCTGGGCGGGCGGGCGGAAACCGTGTCCGGCCTATCCGGCCTCGGGGATTTGCTGCTCACCTGCACCGGCGTCAGCAGCCGCAACTATTCGCTCGGCCTGTCACTCGGCCAGGGCGAAAGCCTGGCCGACATTCTCGCCCGCCGCTCCAGCGTGACCGAGGGCGTCGCCACCGCTCCCGCTTTGCTCGCACGCGCCGCTGCACTCGGCGTCGACATGCCGCTCACCGCCGCCGTCACGAAGCTACTGGCCGGGACGCAAAACATCGCCGAAACGATGGCGGCGTTGATGGGGCGCGAGTTGCGGGACGAATAAAAGCAAGTAGCCGCTTTTTGAAAAAAGCGGCGCAAAAACTTTTGCGATGCTGGGCTATGGGCGCTGGCGCGGACAACGCCCATAGCCCAAATTAACAAAGTTTTTTTGCTTCTTTTTGTTCACAAAAAGAAGCCTTTCCTTTCGCTTGCCTGTAGCGCTACCCATTGTTGCATGAAGGCAACAACATTTCTGCTCCTCGCGGCGTTGCTCCTGGGCACGGCCGCGTATTTGCGGACGCCGGAATATGACGAGGCTTATTCGCTGTTTCTGACCGCCGGCCACGCCTTGCCCGCCTGGCCGGCCGGCGTTTTCACCGCCGGGTCGGTGCGGGGCTTGTTCTCCGGCCAGGCCGGCTTCGCCGCCATCGCCCAGACCCTGAAAAGCTCGGATGTGCATCCGCCGCTCTATTTCTGGGTGCTGGAGATGTGGCGGCGCACCGCCGGGCCGTCCTGGTTTGTGGCCCGGATGCTTTCGGTGGCGTTTTCGATGGCCGCTCTGGCCCTGGTCGGGCGGCTCGCGGCGATGACGGCGCGGCCCGTTCTGCCGGCCATGGCCCTCACGTTGCTCAGCTACGGTTTCGCCTATACCGGGATTCTCGTCCGGAATTTTGCCCTGGCGCAATGTCTGGCGCTGCTCGGCGTGACGCTGTTGCTCTCCGCCGTACGGCGCGACGCCCCTGATCGCTCTCTGCTGGGCGGGCTGGCGCTGGGGGCGGCGAGCTTCACCAATTACCTCACCTCGTTCCTCGGCGCCGCCATGCTGCTCTGGCTGCTGCACCGCGACCGGCGCCGGATGCTTCCGCCCGCCGCCGCCGGCTTCGGGCTGTTTTTGGGCCTCCTCGACCTGCCCTTCTTTCTCGCGCAACGCGCGTCCCGGCCCGGGCAACTTGCGCCCTTCTCCTGGCCGCACGCTGTGCTGCTGCTGGTCCGCGATGCGGGTGCTGCTTTGTTCGGCGGGCTGCCGCTTTATGCCGGGGCCGCTGGCCCCCTCGTCGCCCTGATCTTGCTTATGCTCTTCGCGACCTGCCTGATGGCGTCATGGCACCAGGAGTCCAGCCCGTTTGCGCTCCTCGCGGCGGCCCCGCTTATCGGGCTGCTGCTGCTCGGCCTGCTCTTCGACAACACGCCGATCGAAATTCGGTATCTGGCCTTTTCGCTCCCCTACCTCGCGCTGTACCTGGCGGCGCTGCGGAGCAAATTATTGGTGCCGCTGCTGGCGGTGCAGAGCCTGGCGGTGATCGGCCTGATCGCCGCTCCCGCCACCATGCAGCCCCAGGCAATCGCGGCGCGCATGGCGGCGAAATATCCGGGCGCGCTGGCGCTGGTGCCCTTCGGCAATGACGGGGTGGGCGTGCCCGGCCCCTTCATCGCCGCCGCCCCCGACAGCCAGCGGATCGAAATATTTGGGGACCGGCTTCCCGACCTTGGGGTGGAGCCAAACATCATCCTGGCCACGCCGAATGCCGACGCGGCAAGCCGCGCCAGCGCCGCGATGGCGCTGGCGCGGCTCTTGAGCAACCCCTGTCTTGTGAAAACGGCGGCGACGCGCGCCGCCGTGTTATTTGCGGATCGCTGTGTGGATCAGCACCGCGAGAGCGACAATCATCTGGACGCCGTTGATCCAGACTGATTCCCGGTGCCCGGCGTTGAACCCTGCGGTATTGCCGGCCACGCGCAGCGCGTCGAGATGCGGGATGAACCACAGCCACAGCCAGACGGTCACCAGCAGAATCAGCAGCAGCGCCAGCGCCGGCATGACCTCCCGGTTCAGCCAATAGCCGATCAGCCCGACCAGCGAGGCGATGATCATGTAGCCGTAATAGAAGGGGAAGACGGCGCGGATGAACGGCCCGGCGATGTTCAGTGGTAGATGCGTGAACACCAGCGGGGCCGTCACCGCGCCGAAAAACAACATCCCGCCAACCAGGGCGGCGAGGCCCAGGCTGGCGAGGACATTGCCGATGCCGCGCATTAGTAGCGGTACAGCTCGTGCTTGAACGGGCCGCTCTGCGACAGGCCGAGATAATCCGCCTGCTTCGTCGTCAGCGGGGTCAGCGTGGCGCCGACCTTGGCAAGGTGCAGGGCTGCGACCTTCTCGTCGAGGTGGCGCGGCAGCACGTAGACCTTGCGCTCATACTTGCCCGCCGGCGCGGTCCACAGCTCGATCTGCGCCAGCACCTGATTGGTGAAGCTGGCCGACATCACGAAGCTCGGATGGCCGGTGGCGTTGCCGAGATTCACCAGACGGCCCTCGGAGAGCACGATCAGGCGCTTGCCGTCGGGGAACACGACCTCGTCCACCTGCGGCTTCACGTTCTCCCACGCGTAGTTGCGCAGGGACTCGATCTGAATTTCGGAGTCGAAATGGCCGATATTGCAGACGATGGCGCGGTGCTTCATGGCGCGCATGTGGTCGGCGGTGATCACGTCCACATTGCCGGTGGCGGTGACGAAGATGTCGCCGCGCGGGGCCGCGGCTTCCATGGTCACGACCTCATAGCCTTCCATCGCCGCCTGCAGTGCGCAGATCGGGTCGATCTCGGTGACCAGCACGCGGCAGCCGGCGTTGCGCAGGCTGGCGGCGGACCCCTTGCCCACGTCGCCGAAGCCGGCGACCACGGCGACCTTGCCGGACATCATCACGTCGGTGCCACGGCGGATGCCGTCGACCAGGCTCTCACGGCAGCCATACAGGTTGTCGAATTTCGACTTGGTGACGGAATCGTTGACGTTGATCGCGGGCACCAGCAGCGTGCCGGCCTTCGCCATGTCCCAGAGACGGTGCACGCCGGTCGTGGTCTCCTCGGAGATGCCGCGAATATCCTTCAGCATCTCGGGATACTTGTCGTGCATCAGCTTGGTGACGTCGCCGCCATCGTCGAGGATCATGTTCGGCGTCCAGCCATCCGGGCCGCGCAGGGTCTGCTCGATGCACCACCAGAATTCGTCCTCGGTCATGCCCTTCCAGGCGAACACCGGCACGCCGCTGACGGCGATCGCCGCGGCGGCCTGGTCCTGGGTCGAGAAGATGTTGCAGGAGGACCAGCGCACCGAGGCGCCGAGCGCGGTCAGCGTCTCGATCAGCACGGCGGTCTGGATGGTCATGTGCAGGCTGCCGACGATGCGGGCGCCGGCCAGCGGCTTGCTCTTGCCGAACTCGGCGCGCAGCGCCATCAGGCCCGGCATCTCGTCCTGGGCCATCTCGATTTCCTTGCGGCCCCATGCGGCCAGCGAGATGTCCTTAACCTTAAAATCCGACGCCTGGCTCATGCGTAATTCCCTTTGTGGTGAATGCTGCCGCTCCCATATTCGTTTGCCCCGCTCCTGCCAACTGTCAGGCCCCGGGCGGCGGCGAAGTCGCGCCATAGACCGGCGCCATCAGCAGCAGCACCGCGCCATCCTTGAAATGCAGCGCGAACGGCATCCTCTGGCCCACCTTCAGCTTCGGCTGCATGCACATCAGATGGTAGCCGCCCGCGGCGAAGGTGACGCTGCCATGCGCCGGCACGGTGATGTCGGAGACCATGTTCATGCTCGACATGCCGCTCTTCTCCTGGCTCTGGTGCAGCCTCAGAGACCCGCAATCGGGGGAACTGGCGCCGGTCAGGATCGCATCACCGCTGCCGGTATTCTGCAGCACCAGATAGCCGGCGGCGGGGAGGTTCGGCAGCAGATAGCGGAACCAGGGGGTTTGCGCGTGCAGCACAGGCAAAGGCGGCTGACCGAGAGGCGAGGAATTGCCGGCCGCTTCCGCCACCGCCGGCAGTGCTGCCATCACAAAAACGAGAGCAAAAACGAGAGCGAGGTGACGAAGCTGGCGCAAGAAAGCCTCTCCATGGTTGATTGCCCCTCACCATAACCTCGGGCGCGGCCCCGGCCAAACCCTGCTTGGCCCGTGCGCAACCCAGTTCCAACTTGAACCGCGCGCGCGCCCGGCGCAGAAACGGCCCATGGAACACCCCCGCTATGCCGACGCGGCGCGCGCCACGCGCCACATGTTCATCCGCGACCTGGTGCTGATCGCATCGATCGGCGTGTATGCGCATGAGCATGATGCACCGCAGCGCGTGCGCATCAATGTCGACCTGGCCGTGACCGAGGAGGAGCCGCGGCTGTCGCGCCCGGCGGTCGGCCAGGACGAGCTCAGCCGGGTGGTGGATTATGAGAGCATCGTCAACCGGGTGCGCAGCATCGTCACCGCCGGGCATGTCCAGCTGGTGGAAACCCTGGCGGAACGCCTGTGCGAGGCCTGTCTGGCCGATCCGCGCGTATACACGGCCCGCGTGCGTGTGGAAAAACTCGATATCTTCCCGGATGCCGCCGCCGCGGGAGTCGAGGTGGAACGCCGGAACCGCCACTTGTCCACGCCCTGAATTAACCTCCTCTCAAGGCGTCTTAAGACAAAACCATGACTCGTTGATTACAACGATGTCACGCATTTATCGAACAAAATCAAAAGCTTAACTGGCAATAATCGGGAATTTTCAAAATCCTTGCGTTTTTTCCGAGTGCCAGGACACAGCTTGGCAAAACCGCTATGTCCACATACTTATCCACAGACCTGACATGACCCATTTCAGTGCGGATTCAGATCTAATCGGAGTCGCAATAATCGAGCAGGCGCTAGCAACCATGCCGGGAAATCCTGGCGTGTACCGCATGCTGAATGCGAAGGGCGACGCGCTCTATGTCGGCAAGGCGCGCAATCTCAAAAAACGCGTGACGTCCTACACGCAGCTGGCGCGCCTGCCGGAGCGGCTGCGCCGCATGGTGGCGGACACGGCGGCCATGGAGATCGTCACCACCCATACCGAGGCCGAGGCCCTGCTGCTCGAGGCCAATCTGATCAAGCGGCTGCAACCGCGCTTCAATATTCTGCTGCGGGACGACAAATCCTATCCCTGGCTGATGCTGACGGAAGATCACCCCTTCCCGCAGATCACCAAGCATCGCGGCGCGCAGACCCGGCAGGGCAGCTATTGGGGGCCGTTCGCCTCGGCCTGGTCGGTCAGCCAGACCGTGCAGGCCTTACAGCGCGTGTTTTTGCTCCGCACCTGCGCGGACACCGTGTTCGCCAACCGCACCCGGCCTTGCCTGCTGTTCCAGATCAAGCGCTGTTCCGCCCCCTGCGTCGGCCGAATCTCGGAGGCGGACTATCAAGTGCTGGTCGACCAGGCGAAGGCTTTCCTGTCAGGAAAGTCCGGCACGGTGCAGAAAGAACTGGCCGCCGCCATGGAGGAAGCCGCCGAAAAGCTGGAATTCGAGCGCGCCGCGGCGATCCGCGACCGCATCCGCGGCCTCAGCCATGTGCAGGGCAACGACGTCATCAACCCGGCCAGCCTCACCGACGCCGATGTTATCGCACTGCACCAGGAGGCGGGCCTCAGCTGCGTGCAGGTGTTCTTCATCCGCGGCGGACGCAATAACGGCAACCGCAGTTTCTACCCGGCCCAGGCCAAGGGCGACGAGGCCGGTGCGGTGCTGGGCGCCTTCATCGCCCAGTTCTACGACGACAAACCGCCGCCGCAGCTGATCCTGCTGAACCACGAGCCGGACGAAATGGCGCTGCTCGGCGAGGCGCTCTCCCTGAAGGCGGCGCGCAAAGTGACGCTGCTGGTGCCGCAACGGGGCGAGAAGCACGACGTGGTGCGCCACGCCGAGACCAACGCGCGCGAGGCGTTGGAGCGCAAGCTCGCGGAGAGCGCCGGCCAGGGCAAGCTGCTCACCGCCGTGGGCGAGCTGTTCGGCCTGGCCGAGACACCGGCGCGGATCGAAACCTACGACAACTCGCACATCATGGGCACGTCGGCCTATGGCGTGATGGTGGCGGCAGGGCCGGAAGGGTTCAACAAATCCGCCTACCGCAAATTCGGCATCAAATCCGCGCTCACCCCGGGCGACGATTTCGCGATGATGCGCGAGGTGCTGCAGCGCCGCTTCGGCCGGGCGCTGGCGGAAAACCCGGAACGCGATGATCCGAACTGGCCCGACCTGGTGCTGATCGACGGCGGCGCCGGCCAGCTCTCGGCCACGCAGGCGGTGATGGAGGAGCTGGGCGTCTCCGACATCCCGCTGGTCGCCATCGCCAAGGGGCCCGACCGCGATGCCGGGCGGGAATGGTTTTTTACGCCCGGCCGCGAGCCGTTCCAGCTGCCGCCGCGCGACCCGGTGCTGTATTTCCTGCAGCGCCTGCGCGACGAGGCGCACCGCTTCGCCATCACCACGCACCGCAACGCGCGCAGCAGGAAGCTCACCACCTCGGAACTGGACGACGTGCCCGGCGTCGGCGCCGCGCGCAAAAAGGCGCTGCTGATGCATTTCGGCTCGGCGCGCGGGGTGAAGGGGGCGGGGCTGAAGGACCTCGAGGCGGTCGACGGCATCAACCACGCCACCGCCCGCGCGGTCTATGCGCATTTCCACCCGGGCGTGCGAATGGAGGACGCCTAAGGAAGCGGCCGCTTTTTGAAAAAAGCGGCGCAAAAACTTTTGTTAATGCTGGGCAATGGGCGTGTCCGCGACAACGCCCATTGCCCAGCATTAACAAAGTTTTTTTGCTTCTTTTTGTTCACAAAAAGAAGCCTTCCCTTTGCTTTCGCTCGATCATGGATTTGGATACCGCTCCAAACCCCCCTAAAATCGCGCCCGGGACGCAACAGCGGTAGGACAACATTCATGGAAGCCTGGACGGAACTGGCAGACCTCGCCCAACGCAACGGCGACCTCAAGACGCTATTCGCCCAAAATCCCGGCCGGTTCGCGGCGTTTTCCGCCCGGCTCGACGACATGTTGCTGGATTTCTCGAAGACCAGCCTTGATGCCCGCGCGCTCGCGCTGCTGCTGCAGATCGCCGTACAGGCCAAGGTCGCGCAAAAGCGCGATGCGATGTTCGCCGGAGCGGAAATCAACAGCACGGAAAACCGCCCGGTGCTGCACACCGCGCTGCGCAACCTCGACAACCGGCCGGTGCTGGTGAACGGCCAGGACGTGATGCCGGCCGTGAACGAAACCTTTGCCCGCCTGTTTGCCTTTGCCGAAGGCGTGCGGACGGGAAACATCACCGCCGCCGACGGAAAACCCTTCACCGACGTGGTCAATCTGGGCATTGGCGGCTCGGATCTCGGCCCGGTGATGGCGACGGCGGCGCTCTCACCCTATCATGACGGGCCGCGCACGCATTTCGTCGCCAATGTCGACGGCGCGCATCTGGCCGACACGCTGCGGACGCTGGACCCGGCGCGCACCCTGATCATCGTCGCCTCGAAAACCTTTGCGACCACCGAGACCATGACCAACGCCGCCTCGGCGCGGCGCTGGATCGTCCGACACCTTGGCGAGGCGGCGGTGCCGGCGCATTTCGCCGCGGTTTCCACCGCGCTCGACAAAGTCGCCGCCTTCGGCATTGCCCCCGACCGGATTTTCGGATTCTGGGACTGGGTGGGCGGCCGCTATTCGGTCTGGTCGGCGATCGGCCTGCCGGTGATGCTGGCCATCGGCGCCGCGCGGTTCAAGGAATTCCTCGCCGGGGCGCAGGCGATGGACCGACATTTTTGCACCGCGCCGTTCGCGGAAAACCTGCCGGTGCTGCTGGCGCTGGCGGGAATCTGGCACCGCGATGTCTGCGGTTACACGGCCCGCGCCATCCTGCCTTATGACCAGCGCCTGGCCCGCCTGCCCGCTTATCTGCAGCAGCTGGACATGGAGTCCAATGGCAAAAGCGTGCAGCAGGACGGCTCGCCGGTTGCCCACCCGACCGGCCCGCTGGTGTTCGGCGAGCCCGGCACCAACGGCCAGCACGCCTTCTACCAGCTGCTGCACCAGGGCACGAACATCATCCCCTGCGAATTCCTGATCGCAGCCTCTGGCCATGAGCCGGAGATGCGCGCCCACCATGCCCTGCTGGTCGCCAATTGCCTGGCGCAGGCCCAGGCGCTGATGCAGGGCCGCTCGCTCGAGGAAGCCCTCGCCCAAGCCCGGAAAGCGGGCCGACCGGAAAGCCTGGCGCCGCACCGAGTGTTTCCCGGCAACCGCCCGTCTCTGACGCTTGCCTATAGAAAACTAACGCCGGAAACGCTCGGCCGGATCATCGCCCTGTACGAGCATCGCATCTTCGTCGAAGCGGCGATCTGGAACATCAACGCCTTCGACCAATGGGGCGTGGAACTCGGCAAGGAACTTGCGACCGCCCTGCTGCCGGCGGTGTCGGGCGACAGCAGCGCCGCCGATGATGAATCGACCGCCGGGCTGGTGACGTTTTTGCGGTCCTTCAGCTAGGAGAAAGACTTCTTTTTGTGAACAAAAAGAAGCAAAAAAACTTTATTAATGCTGGGCCATGGGCGTTGTCGGTGACACCGCCCATGCCCTCCGGGGCTATTCCAACGGTGCTACGCACCGCCGGAACCTTTAGCCCCTCCGCCCAGCATAATAAAAGTTTTTGCGCCGCTTTTTTCAAAAAGCGGCTGCTTCCTTGCTCCCTGCCCTGCGGTGCAGCGCCTCGCAATGCCTAAGCAGATCGGTGAACGCGAAGGGTTTGACGATATAATCGTCACCGCCGGCATCGAGCCCCTCGATCCAGTTCTGCAGCCCGCCGTGACCGGACAGGAACAGCACCGGCGTGCCGATCCCCCGCTCACGCAGATCCTTCAGCAGGTCGGCGCTGTCGATCCCGCCGGGCAGCTGCCGGTCGAAAATCATGACATCGAAGCCGCCGGCCAGGGCCTGGGTCATCCCCTCCGGCCCGGTCGCGGCAAACGTCATCTGATGCCCGGCTTCGCCCATGCCCGCCGTGATCAGCCGGGCAACGTCTTCGTCATCCTCGATGAGCAAGATACGCATGGTTCTGCCTCCCCTCGCACCGTGCCATGATTCGCCAGAGCCCGCAGTTTAGCTGTAAAACTTTCGTGAAACCATCTGCATTTTCCTTCGCCTTGACGGAGTTTAATGTGAAGGTGACGAGAGTTTAACGAGTATTCAATGACCGACCCCGCCCAAGACACGTCCCCCGGGACATACCCCATCGAACCGTTCGCGGCCCAGGTGGCGCACGATCTCAACAATTTTTTGACCGGCATTCTCGGCAATCTGGAGTTGATGCAGAACCGTGCGCGGCGTCTCGGCGTGACGGATTTCGACACTTATCTCGAAGGCGCGCGCCATGCCGGGAACCGCGCTGCCTGGTTCACGCAGCGGTTGTTCGCCTTCTCGGGCCACGGCGCGCAGGTTTCTGCGCCCGTGGATCTCGCCGCCGTGACCCGCGATATGATCGAGCCGATGCGCGCCGCCGGGATCACGATCGACACGGAACTGGAAGCCGGCGCCAAAATTTTCTGCGATGCCGCGCAGGCGGAAATGGCGCTGCAGGAACTGCTGGACAATGCCGCCGAGGCGGCGGGCCGCAATGGGCGCATCGTGCTGCACATCGAAATCACAGAAAAGCTGGTTGTCATCAGCGTGACGGATGACGGGCCCGGCATGGAGCCAGATACACTCCGACGTGCCACCGAGCCGTTTTTCAGCACCCGTGCGAGCGGCGCCGGCAAGGGGCTGGGCCTCGCCATCGTCGAGCGCTTCGCCCGCCGGAGCGGCGGCGTGCTGGAACTCGTCAGCACCCCAGGCCAGGGCACCACGGCCCGGTTACGCCTGCCGACCATCACGCCATGACACGTCATGGCACCATGCTGGTCGTGGAGGACGATCCAAGCGTGCGCGAACTGGTGGTGGCGGTGCTGAAAGATCTCGGTTTTTCGCCCCTGGCGGCGGCGGACGCTCTGGCGGGACTGAAAATCCTGCGCGCGGCGCCGCCAATCGACCTGCTCATTACCGATATCGGCCTGCCGGACATGAACGGCCAGGAAATGGTGAAACGGGCATTGGTGCTACGGCCTGACCTCAAAATCCTGTTCATGACCGGCTACACGGAAACCGACGACCCCCTCGAACCGGGAAGCGAGTTGATCGCCAAACCCTTCTCGATCGACGCTCTGGCCGCGCACATCCAGCATATGCTCAAGGGCGAAACCGAAGAAAAAACGGAAGGCTTCTTTTTGTGAACAAAAAGAAGCAAAAAAACTTTATTAATCTGGGTCATGGGCGCAGTCAGCGACAACGCCCATGACCCAGCATAAATAAAAATTTTTGCGCCGCTTTTTTTAAAAAGCGGCCACTTACTTCTGGCTGGGACGGGAGGATTCGAACCTCCGTATGGCGGAATCAAAATCCGCTGCCTTACCGCTTGGCGACGTCCCAACGCGCCCCGCTCATAGGTCGGTCGGGGGGGGCTCGTAAAGACCCCCGCCCCAGCTCCACCATCCCGGATGACGAATTTTTTCGGCGGCCGTCGCGGCTTGCTCGGGCGTTGCGAAAATCGCGAAGCAGGTCGCGCCGGAGCCGCTCATGCGCGCCAGCAGCACACCGGACAGGCTTTCGAGCGCGCGCAGCACCTCGCCAATCGCCGGCTGCAGCGCCACCGCCGGGGCTTGCAGGTCGTTGGTGAGGCGGCCGAGCGCCGCCGCCATGTCGCGCGCGTCGTGCCACGCCTCCGGCAGCGCCGCCGTGGCCGAGAACGGCCCCTGCCTGGCCTTGAAAACGGCCGGTGTCGCCACCGCCACGCCGGGATTGACCAGCACCATGCCAAAGCGCGGCAGGCGCGGCGCGGGACTCAGGATCTCGCCTATGCCCCCCATCCGGGCCGGCGCTGACTCCAGGCAGACCGGCACGTCGGCGCCCAAAGCCAGGGCCGCCTCATGCAGCGGCGCGGAAATTTCCCAGTGCCGCGCCAGCAGACGCAGCGCCGCCGCGGCATCCGCGGAGCCGCCACCGATGCCCGAGGCCACCGGCAGGTTCTTCTCCAGCGTCAGGGCCACGCTTGCGTCCGGCCGCAGCCGGCGCGCGGCGCGCAGCAGCAGATTGTCCGGCTCGGCCTGCAGCACCGCGCCGAAACGCCCGGAAATGCTTAACCCAAGCGCCGCGGCCGGGGCCACGCCCACCACGTCGCCCACGGCCGGAAACACCGCCAGGCTGTCGAGCAGATGGTAGCCGTCATCGCGCTTGCCGGTGACGTGCAGATACAGGTTGACCTTGGCGGGCGCGAAGCGGGTGCGCATCAGGTGGCCGGGAAATGTTTTTGCAGCTTGGCCTTGATTTCGGCCTGCAGCTTGGCGTCGGGCTGCTGGGCCAGCGCGCGCTGCCACTGGTAATCGGCCTGCAACTTCTGGCCCGCCTGCCAGAACGCATCGCCCAGATGCGCGTTCACCTCGGCATCGTCGGGAGCGAGTTCCACCGCCTTGGTGAGCGCCGCGACGGCCTCGTCGGTGCGGTGCAGCCTCAGATCGATGAACCCGAGCGAATCGAGCACCGCGCCATCATCCGGGTCGAGGCTCACCGCCCGCTGCAGCATCTCGCGTGCCTGCTCGAGATGCTCGCCGCGCAGGGCCCAGCTATAGCCGAGATAGTTCAGCACATAAGGCTGGTTGGGCGAGAGGGCGAGCGCCTGGCGGATGTCCGGCTCGGCGGCGGCCCAGTCGCCGAGCTGGTCCTTGCAGATGCCGCGATCAAAATACAGCACCCAGGCGGCCGCCGGCGCCGGGGTGCCGATCATCGTCAAAGCGCGATTGTAATAAGGCAGCGCCTTGGCCGGCTGATTGGCGTTGCGCCAGATATCACCGGCATTGGCGAGCAGGCCGGGATCGTCCGGCACCGCTGCGATGAGCTTGTCGAGCAGGGCCACCGCCTCGGCCGGCTGGTTCAACGCCGCCAGCAGGCGCGCCTGCTGCGCCGCCACGGGGCCGTAGAGCTGATCATCCGACGGCACGGGCTGCAGCGTCGCCAGCGCATTCTGCAACTGCGTCTGCGTCGGCGTGGCGTCAGGGTTGCTGCCGAGCTGCACCGCCGCCAGCAACAACCGCGCCGGGGTGAGGTCCGGCCGCAGCATCAGTGCGAAGCGCAGCAGCGTGGTGCGCAGGAACGCTTGCGAGGGATCGTTGAGCGAACCGGCCAGGGTCAGATAGGCCTCGGCGAGCCCCTGCGTGGCCGTGTTGATCACCGGCTTGCCGAGTTGCGCCTGCAATTGCGGCAAAGCGATCCGCAGGTCCGGATGTGCGGTGATCAACGCCGCCAGATCCTGCGCCGCCAGCTCCGGCTGGTGCTGCCGCGCATGCCAGCTGGCCAGGATCTCCGCGAGACGCAGGTTGGTCGGCCCGCCGGCGGCCTGGTTATAGAGCCGCGCCGCGTCCGCATCGTCATGCACGGCATCGGCCATCAGCGCGCCATTCAGGGCGTAGACGGAGCTGAACGCGCCGTTATTGTAATACGGCGCCAACCCGGCGAGCGCCGCCTGAACGTTGCCGTCGCCGAACGTGGCCCAGGCCAGCAGCAGCGGCCTGATCAGGCCGATCACCTCGTCCTGCGGCAGCTGCGCGTAGATCCGGCCGGCCGTCGCGTAATCGCCGCTCTGCGCTGCCTGGTTGCCGCGCAGCATATCCGCCAGCGCGTTGGCCGGCACCTGGGTGGCGAGCGTCTCGGCCTGCGGGCTGCCGGCCAACAGTGCCGCGAGGAATCCCTCGCCGATCAGTTGCGGGTTGGTCGGTTCAAGGCTCAGCGCCTGGCCATAATACTCGCTGGCGAGCATGGGGTCGTGCTGCGCCTCGGCATAACGCGCCGCCAGGAAAGCGCCATAGGCGCGATCGCTGGACGGGTCGCCGGCGGCCTGGCCGGCCGCACCTGGTCCGGCCGCGCAAGCCGACAACAAGATACACACGGCGACCGCACCACGGCGGCTCAAGGCAGAGAATATATCCATTGCCCCAGCTGTAGCAGCGCGCTCCGCGCCGGGCAAAATCGGCCAGGCCGTCAGGGGCATTCCAAACGCCCAGCAACACCGCCTGGAACCTGACCGGCACACGCCAGGGACGCTGCCCTTGTTCACTTTTTCCGGCTGGATTAGGTTTCAGCCGACGCTCGGCCGGGACCGGACTCACCCGTGCCGCCAATGCAAGCCAGGAAGGCAATGAGCATGACCCCAGGCTTTCAAGCCACGACGGAGGGCATCACCGTCACCGTCCAAGTTTTCTATCTGGCCGATAAATCGGAGCCGGAAGATGGGCACTATGTCTGGGCCTATCATGTGAGCATCGCCAATCACAGCCCGCAGATCGTGCAGTTGCTGGCGCGCAGCTGGATCATCACCAATGCGCACGGCCGCGTGCAGCACGTGCACGGCGAGGGCGTGGTCGGCGAGACGCCGCGGCTGGAGCCGGGGGAGGTGTTCGAGTACACGTCCGGTACGCCGCTGGCGACGTCTTCGGGCTTCATGTCCGGCAAGTACCATATGGTGGCGGTGACCGACGGCACCGAGTTCGATATCGAAATCCCGACCTTCAGCCTGGACAGCCCGCACCAGAACACGCTGCGCCATTAGAGCGAAAAGGAAGAAAGGCTACTTTTTGTGAACAAAAAGTAGCAAAAAAACTTTGTTATGCTGGGCCATGGGCGTTGTCGGCGACGCAGCCCCAGGCCCAGCATAACAAAAGTTTTGCGCCGCTTTTTTTAAAAAGCGGCCTCTTTCTTCTTCTTCTATCCAGGCCCACAACCTTGCCCACATCAAGTCATCGGCTCACAAAGAGCACAACCAGGACTTCAAGCCCTTACGGAGACCGCCTTGAACATTGACACGCCCGCCGCGAAACTGCCGGAGGCCACCAAACCGAGCCGCCGCGAGGCCGAAGAAGCGGTGCGCACGCTGCTGCGCTGGGCCGGCGAAAACCCCGACCGCGAGGGGCTGCTGGACACCCCGGCCCGCGTGGTGCGCTCCTACGAGGAGTTTTTCGCGGGCTATGACGAGGATCCGGAGGCGCTGCTCGCCCGCACCTTCGAGGAGACCGAAGGCTATGACGAGATGGTGGTGCTGCGCGACATCCGCATCGAAAGCCATTGCGAGCATCACATGGTGCCGATCATCGGCCGCGCGCACGTGGCCTATCTGCCGGGCACCCGCGTGGTCGGCATCAGCAAACTCGCCCGCGTGGTCGATGCCTATGCGCGCCGCTTCCAGATCCAGGAGAAGCTGACGGCGCAGATCGCCAACACCATCGCCGAGGTGCTGCAGCCGCGCGGCGTGGCCGTGGTCATCGAGGCCGGACACCAGTGCATGTCCACCCGCGGCGTGCACAAGCCGGGCGCCAGCATGGTCACCAGCCGCATGCTCGGCGCCTTCCGCGACGATCCGTCGACGCGGCGGGAGTTCCTGGCCATGATCTCACCACGCAGCTGCCAGTCGCTGGAGGCCTGATCCTCCACTGGGCGGAGGGGCTAAAGGTTCCGGCGGTGCGTAGCACCGTTGGAATAGCCCCGGAGGGCATGGGCTATGTCGGCGACAACGCCCATGGCCCAAATTAACAAAGTTTTTTTGCTACTTTTTGTTCACAAAAAGTAGCCTTCCCTTTCGCTTGCCTGCCAAAGTTGCCGCCCCCGCATTTCACGGTTAAGCACCCTCACGCAGTTTCGCATGTTCCAATCCGAGGACGACTGATTTTGCATAGCCATATTTTACGCCCCACCGCCGCTCTCGCGGCCCTGGGAATCCTTTCCGGCTGCGGCATCGGCCACCAGACGCTTGGTCTTGGAAACAACGAAAACGCCTCCCTCGGCCAGGGGAACGTGGCCCCCAGCGTGTTCGGCTATGCGGTCGCGGACGAGCCGCAGGCGGCCTTGGTGGGGCGCAAGATTCTGAACGAAGGCGGCAATGCGGCGGATGCAGCGGCGGCGGAGGGCTTCGCCCTGAGCGTCACCCTGCCCTCCCGCGCCGGGCTCGGCGGCGGCGGCGCCTGCATCGTGAAAATGCCGGACGCGCAAGGCCATATGGCGGCCCCGGTGACTCTGCTGTTTCCGGCCGGCAGTCCATCCGGCAATGGCAGCCGCCCGGCCGCGGTGCCGGCTCTGGCGCGCGGGCTGCTGGCGCTGCAGGCCCGCTACGGCAACCTGCCTTACGCCAGCGTGATCGAACCGGCCGAACAGCTGGCCACCAGTTCCCCGGTCTCGCCGGCTTTGGCAGCGGATCTGCAAGTCGTGGGGCCGGCGCTGCTCGACGACCCCGCGGCGGCCGCCGTGTTCGGGACGAACGGCACGGTGCTGCCGGCCGGCGCCAACCTCGCGCAGCCCGACCTCGCCGGCACGTTCGAGATGCTGCGCACCCAGGGGCTGCAAGGATTTTATGCCGGCGCCTACGCTCAAGCATTCGTCACCGCCGCCGATCAGGCGGGCGCCGGGCTGACGACCGCCGATCTCGCCAATTCCACGCCGACATATGGCGCCCCGGTCATCTCCCGGGCGCATGGCCTGAGCCTGGCGATGCTGCCGACCGCCGATGCCGACGGCAAAACCCTCCCCGCCTCCGCCGCCTTCATGGCTTTGGACAAAAATGGCGGCGTGGTCGCCTGTGCGACCAGCATGAACAACCTGTTCGGCACCGGGCGTATCGCGCCGGGCACCGGCGTGCTGCTTGCCGCCTCGCCGCATGACGCGCCGGCACCGCAGTTGGCGGCGGGCATCGCCTATGACGACTCTCTCACCTTCCGCGCCGCCGCCACCGGCACCGGCCAGGCGGGGGCCGCCGCAGCGGCGCGCCTGGCTCTGATCGACGCCGTCACCGACGGACGCCACCGCAACGCGCCGGTGCCCGAACCCGGCCGTGCCGATGTGATCTCCTGCCCCGGCGGCGTGCCGGGCGGCGAAGCCTCCTGCAGCGCCAGCGCCGATCCGCGCGGCCTGGGCCTGGCCATCGGTGGGCGCTGATCCCATGGCTTTGAAAATCGGCATCGGTGGTGGCGTGCCGTCCTTCCGGGTGATGGATGTCATCAGCCGGGCCAATGCGCGGCAGCTTGCCCTGCCCCCGGATGCGCCGCGCATTCTGCGCATGGAAGTCGGGCAGCCCGGCACCCCCCTGCCCGAGGGCGCGCGCCGCGCCGTGGCCAACGCGCTGCAGGCCGGCGACGTGATGGGCTATACTGAGGCGCTCGGCCGCCGGACGCTGCGCGAGCGACTCAGCGCGCATATCCATGACTGGTACGGCACGAGCATCGCACCCGAGCGGATCGCCGTGACGTTCGGCGCCTCCGCCGCGTTCTCCCTGGCTTATCTGGCGGCGTTCGACCCCGGCGACACTGTGGCGCTCGCCGCCCCGTATTATCCGCCTTACGTGAACATCGCGACGGCTTTGGGCTTGAAACCGCTGATCATGCCGTGCGGCATCGAGACTGCGTTCCAGCCGACCGTGGCCATGCTTGAGGCGCTGCCGGAGAAGCCGGACGGGCTGCTGATCGCCAGCCCGGCGAATCCCACCGGCTCGATGCTGCCGCCGGAGACCATCGCCGCACTCGCCCGCTATTGCCATGCGAACGGCATCCGGCTGATCTCCGACGAGATCTATCACGGCCTCACCTACGGAAAGCCGGTGGCCTCCGCCGCGACGTTCAGCGACAGCGCGATCGTCATCAACTCCTTCTCGAAATACTTCTCGATGACCGGCTGGCGCATCGGCTGGATGGTGCTGCCGGAGGAGCTGGTGCGCCCCGTGGAGCGGCTGGCGCAGAATTTCTTCATCTCCGTGCCGCACATCTCCCAGGTGGCGGCAGAAGCGGCGTTCGACTGCCATGACGAGTTGGAGGCCAACCGCACCACTTACGTGCAAGCCCGGGAAATCATGGCAGAGGGGCTGAGTGCGGCGGGGTTCAAGAAATTCTCGCCCCCGGACGGCGCGTTCTATTTTTATACCGACATCGCCGGGCGCGCCGCCGACAGCGCTGCCCTCTGCGACCGGCTGCTGGACGAGGCGGGCATCGCCACGACTCCGGGCTATGATTTCGACACCGCGCGCGGCGGGGATTTTTTCCGGATCAGCTACTGCGCCCGGCTGCAAGAGATCGAGGAAGCCATCGAGCGGCTATGCCGTATGCGTTACTAGGTGTAAGTATACGTCAATGGCCGCCCTTCCCCCGGCGGCGAAGACGCCATATTCAGTTCAGACGACCGAACCATAAAACCAAACGCAGGTACATAACACCATGAAATTGCTGGTCGCTGTGAAACGCGTGGTCGATTTTAACGTCAAGGTCCGGGTCAAGGCCGACCAGACGGCGGTCGAGACCAATGGCGTGAAAATGTCGATGAACCCGTTCGATGAAATCGCCGTCGAGGAGGCGGTGCGCCTCAAGGAAAAGGGGATCGCCACCGAGGTGATCGCCGTCTCCATGGGCGTTCCGCAATGTCAGGACACGATCCGCACCGCGCTCGCGATGGGCGCCGATCGCGGCATCCTGGTCGAGACCGATGCGCAACTGGAGCCGCTGGCGGTCGCGAAAATGCTCAAGGCGCTGGTCGTGAAGGAAGGCGTCGACCTGGTGGTGATGGGCAAGCAGGCGATCGACGACGACATGAACGCCACCGGCCAGATGCTGGCGGCGCTGCTCGGCTGGCCACAGGGCACCTTCGCCAGCAAACTGGAGATCGCCGGCGGCGTGGCGAACGTGACCCGCGAAGTCGATGGCGGGCTGGAGACCGTGGCGCTGACCCTGCCGGCGGTGATCACCGCCGATCTGCGCCTGAACGAGCCGCGCTATGCCTCGCTGCCGAACATCATGAAGGCCCGCAAGAAGCCGATCGAGACGATCAAGCCGGCGGATCTCGGCGTCGATCCGGCGCCGCGCCTGACCACGATCAAGGTGGCCGAGCCGGCGTCGCGCAAGGCGGGCGTCAAGGTTGCCGATGTGGCAGCACTGGTCGATAAACTGCGTAACGAAGCGAAGGTGATCTGACCATGACCTCTCTCGTGATTCTCGACTTCGACGCCACGGGCGTGAAGCAGCCGGCCCGCTCCGCCATCGCCGCCGCCGCCAAGCTGGGCGCGGTGCATGGGCTGATCGCCGGCAAAAATGTCGGCGCCCAAGCGGCCGCCGCCGCCAAACTGCCGGGCCTGACTAAGATTCTCGTGGCCGATGATGCCGCACTGGAGCACGCGCTGGCGGAGCCGCTGGCGGCTTTGGTGGTCGCGCTGAGCGCGGAATATTCGCATATTGTCGCCGCCGCGACCGCCACGGGCAAGAATGTGATGCCGCGCATCGCAGCCCTTCTGGACGTACAGCCGATTTCGGATATTTCGGAAGTGATCGATGCCGATACGTTTGTCCGGCCGATCTATGCCGGCAACGCGCTGGCGACGGTGAAATCCTCCGATGCAAAGAAGGTCATCACCGTCCGCGCCGCGAGCTTCGATCCGGTGCCGGCCGAAGGCGGTTCCGCGGAAATCGTTGCCGTGACAATGCCCGGGGTGGCGGACCAGAAATCGAAATATGTGGGCGCGGAACTATCGCAGAGCGAGCGGCCGGAACTGACCGCGGCGCGGGTGATCATTTCCGGCGGCCGCGGCATGCAGAACGGCGAGAATTTTTCCACCCTGATCGAGCCGATCGCCGACAAGCTGGGGGCTGCCGTGGGCGCCTCCCGCGCCGCGGTGGATGCCGGCTTCGTACCGAACGACTACCAGGTCGGCCAGACCGGCAAGGTCGTGGCGCCAGAACTCTACATCGCGGTCGGCATTTCCGGCGCGATCCAGCATCTGGCCGGCATGAAGGACAGCAAGGTGATCGTCGCCATCAACAAGGATGAGGATGCGCCGATCTTCCAGGTGGCCGATTACGGCCTGGTCGGAGATCTCTTCACCATTCTACCGGAGTTGAACAAGGCGTTATGAGCATCGCGAAAATCGGCGTCATCGGCGCCGGGCTGATGGGGAATGGGATCGCCCATGCCGCCCTTCTTTCCGGCTTCCAGGTGACGCTGATTGACGCGTTCGAGGCGGCGTTGCCGAAAGCCGTCGCCACCATGACCAAGAACATGGACCGGCAGGTGACGAAAGGCACGATCACCGCCGAGGCCAGGGACGCGGCGCTCAAGAGCCTCGTCACCGGCTCCGATTTTGCCCTCCTGCGCGGCGCCGATCTCATCATCGAGGCGGCGCCTGAGCGGGAGGAGCTGAAGGCGGAGATCTACCGGACGCTTGCCCCGGTGCTGGGACCGGACACCATTCTGGCCAGCAACACGTCATCCATCCCGATCACCAGGCTGGCGACGCTCTCAGGGCGGCCGGACAAATTCATCGGCATGCATTTCTTCAACCCGGTGCCGATGATGAAGCTGATGGAGATCATCCGCGGCATCGCCACCAGCGACGCGACCTTTGCCGCCGTGCACGCGGTCGCGGAAAAACTCGGCAAGACGGTGGCGGCGGCTGAGGACGCTCCGGGTTTCATCGTCAACCGCATCCTCTGCCCGATGATCAACGAGGCGATTTTCATCCTGCACGAAGGCACCGGCACGGTCGCCGCGATCGATGCGGGCCTGAAACTCGGCGCCAACCACCCGATGGGGCCGCTGGAGCTGGCCGATTTCGTCGGGCTGGACACGCTGCTGGCAGTGATGCGGGTGCTGCATGAGGGGCTGGGCGAGGACAAATACCGCCCCTGCCCGCTGCTGGTGAAATACGTGAACGCCGGCTGGCTCGGCCGCAAATCCGGCCGCGGCTTTTACGATTACACCGTCACCCCGCCGCGGCCGACGTGTTGAAGTAAGCGGCGCAAAAATTTTTGCTATGCTGGGCCATGGGCGTTGTCAGCGCCAACGCCCATGGCCCAAGTGAGCAAAGTTTTTTTGCTACTTTTTGTTCACAAAAAGTAGGCCTTCCTTAATGCAACGTCAGCACATGGCCATGGCGCCATGAGCCTGGGGTGATCAGCGGCGCCGAGCCGACGCGGACGGAGTGCAGCTTGCCGTCGAGGCGGCGCGTCCAGAAATCCAGGAATTTGCGCAAGGCCGGGTAGTCAGGCGCGAGGTCGAGATCCTGCCAGACATAGGACTGCAGCAGGCCGGGATGGTCCGGCATGTGGTAGAGGATCTCGGCGGTGGTCAGCCGGTAGTCGTGCATCTGCAAAGCCAGTCTCATCGGCACATTCCTTCCGCATCGGCACGAGGGGCCCGCACGGGGCGTGCCTTCGCCCTCCCAACGTCATGAAAATGACATGCCGGCGGGGGGAAAAATCAATAAAAAACCAGGTGATTACAGCAATCTGGCACTCGCCGTGGCAAAGTGCTGCCGGCTTGACTTAGGTCCGGGGCGACTTTAGATATTTGGCACTCTCACCCTGGGAGTGCTAGCAGCCGCGGCGCCGCGTGCCGGGCCGGACAGGCTGCGAGTGTCTTTCAAGACTCTACGTTTTAGGAGCGATCCAGATGGCAAAATTCCGCCCCCTGCACGACCGCGTCGTCGTCCGTCGGCTGAATGCCGAAGAGAAGACCGCCGGTGGCATCATCATCCCCGACACCGCCAAAGAAAAGCCGATGGAAGGTGAAATTGTCGCCGCCGGCCCTGGCGCGCGCAACGAAGCCGGTGCCCTTGTCGCCCTCGAAGTGAAGGCCGGTGACCGCGTGCTGTTCGGCAAATGGTCGGGCACCGAGGTCAAGATCGACGGTGAAGACCTGCTGATCATGAAGGAATCGGACATTCTCGGCATCGTCGAAGAAACCGGCTCCAAGAAAAAAGTCGCCTAAAACCCTGCGCCGCCTTGTCCGCGCTGACTTTCAGGCGGCGAGCGGCGACACACAGGACCATTTTCCCCTTTCATCAGGAGTCATCACATGGCTGCCAAAGACGTACGTTTTGGGTCTGACGCACGCGACCGCATGCTGCGCGGCGTCGACACCCTCGCCAATGCCGTTAAAGTCACGCTCGGCCCGAAAGGCCGCAACGTGGTCATCGAGAAGTCCTTCGGCGCCCCGCGCATCACCAAGGACGGCGTGACCGTCGCCAAGGAAATCGAGCTGGCTGACAGGTTCGAGAACCTGGGCGCGCAGCTGATGCGCGAAGTCGCCTCCAAGACCAACGACCTGGCCGGCGACGGCACCACCACCGCCACCGTTCTGGGCCAGGCGATCGTGCGCGAGGGCGTGAAGGCGGTTGCCGCCGGCCTGAACCCGATGGATCTGCGTCGCGGCATCGACAAGGCCGTGGCCGTCGTCGTGGAAGAGCTGAAGAAGCGCAGCAAGAAGATCACCACCCCGGCCGAGACCGCGCAGGTTGGCACCATCTCCGCCAACGGCGAGTCCGAGATCGGCGAGATGATCTCCAAGGCCATGCAGAAGGTTGGCAACGAGGGCGTGATCACGGTTGAGGAAGCCAAGGGCATCCAGACCGAGCTCGACGTCGTCGAGGGCATGCAGTTCGACCGCGGCTATGTGTCGCCGTACTTCATCACCAACCCCGAGAAGATGATCGCGGACCTCGACAGCCCGTACATCCTGATCTTCGAGAAGAAGCTGTCCGGCCTGCAGCCGATGCTGCCGCTGCTGGAAGCCATCGTGCAGACCGGCAAGCCGTTGCTGATCATCGCCGAGGACGTCGAGGGCGAAGCCCTGGCCACCCTGGTCGTGAACAAGCTGCGTGGCGGCCTGAAGATCGCCGCCGTCAAGGCGCCGGGCTTCGGCGATCGCCGCAAGGCCATCCTGGAAGACATCGCCATCCTCACCGGTGGCCAGGTGATCTCCGAGGATCTGGGCATCAAGCTCGAGACCGTGACCCTGGCGATGCTGGGCCGCGCGAAGAAAGTGCTGATCGAGAAAGAGAACACCACGATCATCGAAGGCGCTGGCAAGAAGGCCGACATCACCGGCCGCGTCAACCAGATCCGCGCGCAGATCGAGGAGACCACCTCCGACTACGACCGTGAGAAGCTCCAGGAGCGCTTGGCCAAGCTCGCGGGCGGCGTTGCGGTGATCCGCGTCGGCGGCGCTTCCGAGGTTGAGGTCAAGGAGCGCAAGGACCGCGTCGACGACGCGCTGCATGCGACCCGCGCCGCGGTCGAGGAAGGCATCGTGCCGGGCGGCGGTATCGCCCTGGCCCGCGCCTCGCTCGTCCTCTCCAAGCTCAAGGCGGAGAACGAAGACCAGCGCGTCGGCATCGACATCATCCGTCGCGCGATCCAGGTGCCGCTGCGCCAGATCGCCGAGAACGCCGGTGAAGACGGTGCGGTGATCGCCGGCAAGGTGCTCGACAAGGACGAGTACACCTTCGGCTTCGACGCCCAGTCCGGTGAGTTCAAGGACATGGTCAAGGCCGGCATCATCGACCCGACCAAGGTCGTGCGCACCGCGCTGCAGGACGCCGCTTCCGTGGCCTCGCTGATCATCACCACCGAAGCCGGTGTGACCGAGCGCCCCGAGAAGAAGGCTCCGGCCGGCGGCCCGGGCGGCATGGGCGGCATGGGCGGCATGGGCGATATGGATTTCTAATCCACGCTCAAACGTCTGGACGAACGAAGAACCCCGGGAGCGCTCCCGGGGTTTTTTGTTGGGGGGTACCCGGACCCCGGGCGCTTATGCTGGTGCGGCGACCAACGTTCCGGCACGATGCCAACATGGCAAAAATCCGCCCAGCTTTGGCTGACGATCTCGGCGCGGTGCAGGCGCTGGTGAACGCGGCATACGCGCATTACATCCCCCGCCTCGGTCGCGCGCCGGGGCCGATGACGGACGATTATGCCGCGGCGATCGCGCAGGGGCTCGTCCACGTTATCGAAATTGACAGCACGTTGACCGGGCTGGTGGTGCTGATTGCCGAGCCGGACGCGCTGCTGCTCGACAATATCGCGGTCGCGCCGGCGGCACAGGGGCAAAAAATCGGCCGTCGGCTGATGGCGTTCGCGGAAGACACGGCAAAACGGCTCGGTCTGCCGTGCCTCAGGCTCTATACGAACGAACTGATGACGGAAAACATCGGCTGGTACACAAGGCTCGGCTTCCGTGAGACGCATCGCGGCACGGAAGCGGGACTGCGGCGCGTCTATATGAGCCGGCGACTTGACTGAGAAAGGGAAGGCTTCTTTTTGTGAACAAAAAGAAGCAAAAAAACTTTATTAATTTGGGTCATGGGCGTTGCCGGGGACAAAGCCCATGGCCCAGCATAAACAAAAATTTTTGCGCTGCTTTTTTTAAAAAGCGGCCGCTTTCCTATAATCCGTTACCGTGCCGGTTTATCCGGCACGACGACTTTCAGGCCAATCTCATGTGCGGCCACCCAGCAGACGCTAACAAGCTGCCGTGTTCCGTCGGTATGTTCGAGGATGATCTCGTTGCCGATTTCAAGCTTCGGCATCGGCTTCAGGGCGATGCGGAAACCGCTGTTTGAGGCGTCGAGGATTTTGCAGGGTTGAACCCTGCCCTCTTCGCCTCCGAGAATGACACGCGTGCGCTGCGCCAACCGAGCAACGCCGGTGATCGGGCGGCGCTTTTCGCCCCGCTGCTCATCCCATTGCTCGGGTGGCTTCATCGTCGAGGCTTAAAGTTCGCTGGCGACGTTGTTGAACGTGCCGCCAATATTGCCACCAATGGCGCTCACAGCGCCGATGATCACAACCGCGATCAAGGCGGCGATGAGGGCATATTCGATCGCCGTAACGGCTTTATGGTCCGCCTTCAGCGCGTGGAGGACGCCAACGATATTCCCGACCATCACAGTGTTCCTACTTAACGTTGTAGCGTTCTGAAATTTACTAACTATTCGTCAACCGTCAATATCGACGCCAAAGTTTCACGAATTCTTGAAAAAACGCCGGAAGAGCACTGTGGCGCGGCACCGCCCGCCGCCGCGTCTCCCGGCGTGTGTCGGCCGGTTTTACGCCACGCAGCTCTCAAAACCGCGCCGCAGCGCCGGGCGGTTCAGGTCGCGGCCGATGAAGACGAGGCGGCTGGTGCGCTTCTCGTCGGCTTTCCAGGGCGCCAGAAAATCGCCGTCGGCGATCATGTGCACGGCCTGGAAGGCGAAGCGGCGGTCCTCGTTCTTGTAGGAGAGAATGCCCTTCGTGCGCAGCAGGTCCTGCCCCTGGGTCTGCAGGATATGGCCGATCCAGGTGTTGAATTTCTCGGCATCGAGCGGTTGGTCGGTGGAGAGGCTGATGCTGCTCAGATGCTCGTTATGGGTGTGCGAATCGTCCTCGAGAAAATCCGGCACGGAGGCGAGCACGCGCTGCAGGTCGAAGGCGTTGAGGCCGAGCAGCTTGTCGGCCGGGACATCGCCCCGGGTGGCCTTGTGGATGTCCGCGAAGCGGTTGATCTGGCGGATGCGGTCCTCGACGGCCTTCAGCTCTTCGGGCGTGACCAGGTCGAGCTTGTTGAGGACGATGACGTCGGCGAAGGCGATCTGGTCCGCCGCTTCCGGGGAATCCTCCAGGCGCGTCAGCAGGTGTTTGGCGTCCGCCACGGTGATGATCGCGTCCAGCCGGGTTTTCGCCTTCACGTCCTCGTCGACGAAAAAGGTCTGCGCCACCGGGGCCGGGTTGGCGAGGCCGGTGGTCTCGACGATGATGCCGTCGAATTTCTGCGCGCGCTTCATCAGCCCGCCGACGATGCGGATCAGGTCGCCGCGCACGGTGCAGCAGATGCAGCCATTGTTCATCTCGAACACTTCCTCGTCGGAATCGACGACGAGGTCGTTATCGACGCCCAGCTCGCCGAATTCGTTGATCACCACGGCGTATTTCTTGCCGTGATTCTCGGTGAGCAGGCGGTTGAGCAGCGTGGTCTTGCCGGCGCCGAGATAGCCGGTGAGCACGGTGACGGGGATGAGCGTGTCAGACATGATTTTGAGACCCATTCGGAAATTTAAACATCGCCAACGGCGCATTCATCAGAAGTCGATCAAGGAGCGTCCGAACCTTATGTAGGTTCCCGGCGCATCTCGTTCCAGCGCGCCGCGACCACGGAACGCTCGAGTTTCCGGACCCGCTCCCAGCCTAGTTGCGTCAGCCGCTCGCGCGCAAGCGGATCGGCGGCCAGCTTGAACATGGCCCCGGCGAGCGCCTCGTCATCGCCGACCGCGACATACAAAGCGGCCTCTTCCGCGGCCTCCGGAAGCCCCCCCTGACGGGTCGCGACCAAAGCCAGGCCACAAGCCATGCCTTCGATCGCCGTCAAGGGAAAGCCTTCGATCATCCGGCTCGGCATCGCGAGGATGGCAGCCTGCGCCATGGCCTGCAACACCTCGGACTGCGGAACATAGCCGGTATACACCACCCCCGCCTGTGCGGCTTCACGCCTGATATCCGTCGCGAACTGGGCTTCCTGCTGGTGCAAGCCGTAGCGTTCGCCGCCGATGATGCGGGCCGACCAGCCCGGCAGGCGCGGCAGGACTTTCGCGCAGGCCCGCACGAACACGTCGACGCCCTTATCGGGGGTGATGCGTCCGACAAACAGAAACTCCTGCCGCCGGGCTGCGCCGCGCGCCGGCATGCGGTCGAAATCGACCGGATTGTTCAGCGTGACAGGGCTTTTGGACGCGGAGTCCAGGCCGCTCATATAGCGGATCCGCAGGTCATCGGAGACTGTGACGATGCGGTGCAGGCGGCGCAGCGCTGTGCTGCGTTGCCGCACGGAAACCAACCCATGCATGGTCAGCGGGTTGTTGTGCAGCACCAGGGTGATTTTGATCCTGGGAAAGAGGCGGGCCAGGGTCAGCGCCAGATTCGGGTGCTGATGCACGTCGACACTGGCCGGGCGCAGGTTTCGCACGGCGCGGATCATGGCCCAGATATAGCCCAGCTGCGATCCCGACGACGGCGCCACGGCCCGAAACGCCACATCGGCAAAGCCGCCATCACCCACCGCACGGCCCAGGACGACCGCATCAGGCGTCGCCAGCGCCAGGCAATGCACCACGATGGAAATGGCCCCCGCATAATCCGGCGAAAATTTCTCGCGCGGCGGCAGCACCATCAAGACCGGCGCCGTCATGCGGAAGGGGCCTTGCCCGCCGTCGGACGCAGCGCCAGGCCGAGGCCCAGGATGAAGAACATCCAGCCCAGTATGTACAAAGCCGGGAATTCATCCGTGGAGCCGAGCGGCCAGGTGAAGGTCAGCACGCTGACGAACATGCCCACGCGCATCGGGTCCGGCGCCCGGAACAGGTTCCGCCCCAACGCCACCATCCAGGAGAGCATCATCAACGAAAACAGGATCAGGCCGGGCAGGCCCGCATCCACGAAGGCCTGGATGTAATAATTATGCGGGTGAAGGTTGCAGGCGCCCAAGGCCAGGCTGGTCGGGGCGATGCCCAGCGCCGGCAGGCCGGCGGAAAATTGCGGGGCCACGCATAGCTCGCGAAACCCGTTATAGCCCCAGCCATGCCACAGGGAGTTAAGCCCCATGACAGTCGCACGGGTGTACAGCTCGCCATAGGGGCTCAGGGAGAAGTGGCTGAGATTCTTGCTCGTCTCGTGGATGAGCTTGGCGTAGGTCGGCGGTGAGATCACCGGTGTCGCGACAATCACGATCGCGGCCGCGACGACGATGAAGACGGCGATGCCGCGCAGCTGGCGGATGAACAGAGCCGTCACCACCACGCCCAGGCCGGTCAACGCGACCCCCATGCGCTGCCCGATCAGCACCGATGTCACCACGCCGATGACCGCGAGCGCCGCACCTGCGCCGCGCCACAGCGTGGTGCCGCGCGCGAGCATGGCCAACGCCACCGGCAGCATCGCCGGGAACAGCAGGTGCATGTAGGGCGCGCCGGCGCGCGGCTTCCAGAACGGCCCGGTCAGCGAGCCGTCCAGCCAGCGGTGATCGCCGAAAATGTTGGTGCCGGTGAGATATTGCTGCCAGCTCTCGATGCCGATCCAGAAGCAGGAAAGCGCCAGGGTGAGCCACGCCGCCTTCTGCGCGCGGGGCGTGACCAGCAGCCAGGTCTGCAGGGCCACCGTGAACAGCAGGAAACGCAGGATCACCAAAGCCTGGACAAAGCCCATGACCCAGCCGGCCGAGCCGAACGAGGCGAAGGGCAACGGCGTGGAGCACAGCAGCAGCCAGGCCAGCCAGACCAGAGCGAGCACGAACCAGGGCTGCCGCGCCCAGGCGATATCGCGCCGCTGCGCCATGCAGACCAGAAACAGCACATCGACGATGGCGATGCAGATTTCCGCCAGGACAAAGGCATGCAGCAATCCAAGGGGCACCAGGAGCGCAGCCGCGAGTGCGATCCTCCTCAAGCTGTCAGGTCGCATCAAAGCTTCTTGTCATCCCTCGAGGATTGGAGAATGGTCTGGTAGCAATCGATCATGCGTTTTGTCACCGTCTCGCGCGTGAAACCGGCGCGAAATTCGGCATGGCCGCCGGCTTCGATGCGCTCTTTCAGGGCCGGCTCGTCCAGCACACGTCGGATCGAAGCGGCCAGCGCCGACGGCGCGTCGGCGGGCACGAGCATGCCGTTTTCACCGTCGCGGATATAGGCGCGCGGGCCGTCGCTCTCGCAGGCGATGAACGCCGTGCGGGTCGACCAGGCATCCAGGATCACCGTGCCGAACGGTTCATAACGCGACGGGAGCAGGCAGATATCCGCGGCCCCCAGCAAGGCGCCGCGATCGGTCCGCCAGCCCAGGAAGCGCACCCGCTCCAGCACGTTCAACTTGCGGGCAAGCTGCTCCAGCTCCTGGCGGAGCGGGCCCTCGCCGGCGATCCACAAATAGCAATCCGGCAGCGCGGGCAGCGCCTGCAGCACCGTGTCCAGGCCCTTGGTGGGGTGGAGGCGCGACAGGGTCAGCAGGACCCGCGCATCGGCCGGGGTGTCCAAGGTCGCGCGGTCGAGCGGGGCGCTGGGCTCGATCGAGGGGAAAGTCGGCACATAGAAGGCGCGATCGGCGGCGACACCGGAGTCGCGCATATGGCGCACCAGATCCTGCGTGACGCCGATGAAGGCCGAGCAATGCGAAAAATGCTTATATTCCTCGTAGTCGCCATACCAGCCGACCACCGCGGCCTGGTGGTGCGCGTCCTGCGGCACCAGGCTGGCGGCGCGGCGCATCCAGCAATGGATCAGATCGGGCTTTTCCTGCTCGATCAGCTGGCGCAGACGGCGTTTCTGCCAGGGGCGGAAGCCGGTCTCCAGCGGCGCCGTCGCCAGGCGCAGCCCGGCGCGGCTGAACTCGGCGCGGCGGAGGGCGGCCGGATGCAGCACCACGCACTGGTCCACCCCGGCCTCATGCAGGCTCAACATGATGTCGGTCGAGTACAACTCGGCCCCGCCATTGCCCCGCGCCGCCATGATTTGAAGAATACGCATCGAGGCGGGTGCTTAACCGTGAAATGCGGGGGCGGCAACTTTGGCAGACAAGCAAAGAAAAAGACTACTTTTTGTGAACAAAAAGTAGCAAAAAAACTTTATTATGCTGGGCCGTGGGCTTTGTCGCCGACAACGCCCACGGCCCAGCATAATAAAAATTTTTGCGCCGCTTTTTTTAAAAAGCGGCTACTTTCTTTCTAAGCGCGGACGGTGACGTAGGTGCCCGGCGCAGGCTCGATCGCCTGCAGCCCTTCGCCCGGGATCCGTGCCGGAACCTTGCTGTGGTCCAGACCTGCCACCCAATGCTGCCAGTCCGGCCACCAGGAGCCGGCCACCTCGGTCGCGCCCTCCACCCAAGCGTCGGCGGTATCGGGTAACGCGTCGTTGATGAAGTGGTTGTACTTGCCGCCCTCCGGCGGATTGACCACGCCGGCGATATGGCCGGAGGCGGCGAGCACGAAGCGCGCCTTGCCGCTGAACAGCCGCGCGCCGCGATAGGTGCTGGTCCAGGGGGCGATGTGATCCTCGCGGCAGGAGAGGAAATAGACCGGGATGTCGATCTTCCGCAGGTCGACCGGCACGCCCTTCATCGACAGGCCGCCCGGCTGGGAGAGCAGGTTCTTCTGGTACATGTTGCGCAGATAGAAGGAGTGCATGGCCGGCGGCATGCGCGTCGCGTCGGAGTTCCAGTACAGCAGGTCGAAGGGGAACGGCTCCTTGCCGAGCAGGTAGTTGTTCACCACGAAGGACCAGATTAGGTCGTTGGCGCGCAGCATGTTGAAGGTGGTCGCCATCTCGTTGCCCTCGAGATAGCCGCGGCGCTGCATGCGCTCTTCCAGCGTGCTCAGCTGCTCCTCGTCGATGAACACGCCGAGTTCGCCGGCGTCGGAGAAATCGGTGAGGGTGACGAGGAAGGTCGCGGATTTGACGCGGTCATCGCCACGCGCCTTCATATAGGCGAGGGTCGCCGCCAGCAGCGTGCCGCCGAGGCAATAGCCGATCGCGTTCACCTCGCGCGTCTCCGTGGCCTTCTCGATCGCGTCCAGCGCCGCGAACACGCCCTCGACCATGTAATCGTCGAAATTCTTGCCCGCCAGGCTGGCGTCGGGGTTCACCCAGCTGACCATGAACACGGTGTGGCCCTGGGAAACCAGGTAGCGCACCAGGGAATTCTTCGGCCGCAGGTCGAGAATATAGAATTTGTTGATCCAGGGCGGGAAGATCACCAGCGGCCGGGCGTGAACCTTTGCAGTGGTCGGCGTGTACTGGATCAGCTGCATCAGTTCGTTCTGGAACACCACCTGGCCGTCCGCGACGGCGATGTTGCCGCCGACCTTGAAGGCCTCGGTGTCGGTCATCTTGATGCGCAGATTGCCCCGCCCCTGCTCCAGATCGTTGAGCAGGTTGTTGAGGCCGCGCACCAGGTTCTCGCCCCCCGATTCGCGGGTGCGGCGCAGCACTTCCGGGTTGGTGAGGAGGAAATTCGACGGGCTCAGCGCGTTGATGAACTGGCGCGCGTAAAAATCGATTTTTTGCGCGGTTTTCGGCGGCAGGCCGTCCACCTTGCCGATCACGTCGTTGATGTAGCGGGCGGAGAGCAGGTAGGATTGCTTGATGAAGTCGAAGACCTCGTTCTGCTGCCAGGCCGGGTCGACGAACCGCTTGTCCTTGGGGTCGCTCTGGATCACCGGCTCCGCCACCTCGCCCAGCATGCGCCGCGTGGTGTTCTGCCACAGCGTCATATAGTCCTTCCACAGGCCCATCTGCGCGCGCATCAGCACCGTCGGGTTGGCGAGCAGCTTGGCGGTCATTTCCAGAAAGGCGCCGCCGACATTCAGCGGGTCGAGGCTGACCCCTTCCTGGGCTTGGCGCTTCAGCCAGTCATTGACCAGACGCTGTGAGCGGGCGGCGATGTCGGCCATCGAGCGGCCCATGAATTCCGGATCGGGGAGTTTGATATCCGTTTGTTCTGGTTCTTTGGTCTCGGGCATAGGACGATCCTTTCCGTGGCGACGGTTCTCGGGCAAACAGGCCCCGGACGGGTTCCCGCCACGAGCGGCCCGCCGTGCATTTTTGATTACGGGGTAGAAAGTAATGGCCGGTCGGCGTCTGGGTGCGGCATCGGGTATTCTGACATTGTTTTTGGCCGGTTGTTCTGGTCCCGTCGGCTTGTACCATAGCATCGAAGGTGGTGCGATCGCCCAGCACCGGCAACCCCCGCCGGGCTATAACCTGCCCTACCCGAATCTCGCCGACGTGCCGGCCGCGCCGAAGCCGGAAGCCCCCAATGCGCAGGCGAAGATCGCTGCCCAGGTCACCAACACGGGGACCGGCGTTTCCGCCCCCTCGCCCGCGGCGCTGGCCGGGCTGGTGCTGCCCGGTGCACCGCCGCCTCTGCCCAACATTCCCGGCCTGGATCTGCCGGCCACGCCGTCGACCCCGCCGCCGCCGAAAATCGTGACACCGAAACCGCAAACGCCACCCAACCCGCCGCCCGTATCGCTCGCTTTCAATGCCGGCTCGGCGGTGCTGCCCTTCCAGAATGTGGCGCCGCTGCGCACCGTCGCGGCGAAGCGGGGCGAGGCGCATGTGCTGGTCGGCGGTTTCGGCGACGGCTCGCTCACCCTCGCTCTGGCGCGGGCACGGCGGCTGGCCGACCAGCTCACCGCCGAGGGCGTGCCGCCCCGCGTGATAAATCTCGTCGCGAGCCGGGACGGTTCTGGCGGCTTCGTGCAATTGGTATATTAGACAAGCGGCTAGCCCTTCATACGTAACCAAAGAACCATTGAGCGTCTCATGTCCGAAGAATTCCACCGCATCCGCCGCCTGCCCCCTTATGTCTTCGCTGAGGTGAACGCCGCCAAGGCCAAGGCACGCGCCGCTGCCGAGGACATCATCGATCTCGGCATGGGCAATCCGGATAGCGCGACGCCCCCGCATATCGTCGCCAAGCTGGTGGAGACCGTGCAGGATCCGCGCAGCCATCGCTATTCCATGAGCAAGGGCATTCCCGGCCTGCGCCGGGCGCTGGCCGGCTACTACGCGCGCCGCTTCGACGTTAAGCTGGACCCCGAGACGGAGGTGATCGCCACCCTCGGCTCCAAGGAGGGGCTGGCCAATCTCGCCGCCGCGATCACCAGCCCGGGCGACACGATCCTGGTGCCCAACCCGTCCTACCCGATCCACCAGTTCGGCTTCATCATCGCCGGCGCCTCGGTGCGCTCGATCCCGGCCGAGCCGGGCGAAGAGATGCTGCGCGCGATCGACCGCGCGGTGCGCCATTCCGTGCCGAAGCCGACCGCACTGATCGTGAATTTCCCGTCCAACCCGACCGCCTATATGGCGGACCTGGACTTCTACAAGGAGCTGGTGGCGCTGGCGCGCAAGACCGAGCTCTTCATCATCTCCGACCTCGCCTATGGGGAGATCTATTTCGACGGCAACCCGCCGCCTTCCGTGCTGCAGGTGGAGGGGGCCAAGGACATTACGGTGGAGTTCACCTCAATGTCGAAAACCTATTCGATGCCGGGCTGGCGCATGGGCTTCGCCGCCGGCAACCCGCGGCTGATCGCCGCTCTGGCGCGGATGAAGTCCTATCTCGACTACGGCGCGTTCACACCGATCCAGGTCGCGGCCACGGCGGCGCTGAACGGACCGCAGGACTGCGTCGAGGAGATGCGCGTGCTGTATCGCGAGCGGCGCGACATCCTCATCAAGGGGCTGCATGCCGCCGGCTGGGACGTGCCCTCCCCGGCCGGCTCGATGTTCGCCTGGGCGCCGATTCCGCCGCGCTTCGCGCATCTGGGCAGCGTCGAATTCTCCAAGCTGCTGCTGGCCAAGGCCAAGGTGGCGGTGGCGCCGGGCATCGGCTTCGGCGAATACGGCGACACCCATGTGCGCATCGCGCTGGTGGAAAACCAGCACCGGCTGCGCCAGGCGATGCGCAACATCCGCAATTTTCTGGCAACCGATAATGGCGGCCCCGTGGACGCCCAGAGTGAGACGGCACTGTAAATATGAATTCCGCTAAGCGTGAGGCGATGCGCCCTCTGAAAGTCGGCATCGCCGGTCTGGGCACGGTGGGCGGCGGCGTGATGCGCCTGCTGCGCGACAATGCCGAAATGATCACCGCGCGGGCGGGACGGCCGATCGTCGTCACCGCTGTCTCGGCGCGCGACCGCTCGCGCGACCGCGGCGTGGCGCTGGACGGGGTGCGCTGGCACGAGTCCCCGACGGCGCTGGCCGCCGATGACGCGGTCGATGTGGTAGTGGAGCTGATCGGCGGTTCGAACGGCCCGGCCAAGGCCTTGGTCGAGCAGGCGCTGGCGGCGAAGCGCCCGGTGGTCACCGCCAACAAGGCGCTGCTTGCCTTGCATGGCGCGGCGCTGGCGCAGGCGGCGGCCGAGGCGGGCGTGACCCTGGCCTATGAGGCCGCGGTCGCGGGCGGGATTCCGGTGATCAAGGCGCTGCGCGAGGGGCTGGCCGCGAACCGGATCGACCGCGTCGCCGGCATCCTCAACGGCACCTGCAACTACATCCTCACCACCATGCGCGAGGAGGGCCGCGACTTCGCCGAGGTGCTCGCCGACGCGCAGGAGCTCGGTTATGCGGAGGCCGATCCGGCCTTCGACATCGACGGCGTGGACGCCGCGCACAAGCTGGCGATTCTCGCCGCCCTCGCCTTCGGCCGGCAGGTCGATTTCGCCGCCGTGCATGTCGAGGGCATCCGCCGCATCAGCGCGCTGGACATCAAATTCGCAGAAGAGCTCGGCTACCGGATCAAGCTGCTGGGCATCGCCCACCGCACCGCCGAAGGTGTGGCGATGCGCGTGCACCCTTCCATGGTGCCCGGGCAGAGCCTGCTGGCCTCGGTCGAGGGCGTGTACAACGCCGTGCTGCTGGAGAGCGATTTCGCCGGCACGGTGTTCCTGCAAGGCCGCGGCGCCGGGGCCGGCCCGACCGCGAGCGCGGTGGTGGCCGACCTGATCGACATCGCCCGCGGCACCGACGTGCCGGTCTGGGGAACGGCTTCCGCACGGCTTGAAGCAGGTCAGGCCGTGCCCATCGCCCACCATGTCGGCGCGTATTTCCTGCGCCTGATGGTGGTGGACCAGCCCGGCGTGCTGGCCGATGTGACCGCGATCCTGCGCGAGCACCACATCTCGCTCGCCTCGATGCTGCAGCACGGGCGCAAGCCCGGCGAGGCGGTGCCGATCGTGCTCGTCACCCATGAAACCCACGAGGCCGCGGTGGCCAAGGCGCTAACGCGCATCGCCGAGTTGGAATCGGTGCTCGAGGCGCCCACCTTGATCCGTATCGAGCCAAAGTGAAGGAGTCTCACCCTATGACCGCACGTCGCCTGGAAGACGTCTCGGACCGCAACCTCGCGCTGGAACTGGTCCGCGTGACGGAGGCCGCAGCAATCGCCGCCTCGCGCTGGATCGGCCGCGGCAAGAAGAACGAGGCCGATGGCGCGGCCGTGGAAGCCATGCGCAAAGCCTTCGACACCGTCGCCATCGACGGCACGGTGGTGATCGGCGAAGGCGAGATGGATGAAGCGCCGATGCTCTATATCGGCGAGAAAGTCGGCCAGGGCGGCCCGGCGATGGACATCGCCGTCGACCCGCTGGAAGGCACTTCGATCACCGCCAAAGGCGGGCCGAACGCCATCGCCACCGTGGCGCTGGCCGAGCACGGCAATTTCCTGCACGCGCCGGATATCTACATGGACAAGATCGCCGTGGGCGGCGGGCTGCCCGACGATGTCGTGGCACTCGACGCGCCGGTCGCGGAAAACCTGAAGAATCTGGCCCGGGCGAAGGCTGTGGACATCGCCGAACTGATGGTCTGCATGCTCGACCGTGACCGCCACGCCGAAGCCATCGCGAAAATCCGCGAAGCGGGGGCGCGGATCATGCTGATCGGCGACGGCGACGTGGCGGGCGTGATCGCCGCCTCGCAACCCGGCGCCGGCATCGACATGTATCTCGGTTCCGGCGGGGCGCCGGAGGGCGTGCTTGCCGCCGCCGCTTTGCGCTGCATCGGCGGACAGATGCAGGGCAGATTGCTGTTCGAGGACCAGGCGCAGATCGACCGCGCCCGCACCATGGGCATCACCGACCCCAGCCGCATCTATACCATCACGGAAATGGCCAAGGGCGACGTGATGTTCGCCGCGACCGGCGTGACCGGCGGCCCGATGCTGCGCGGCGTGCACCGCTCCGGGCACAGCGCGGTGACGCATTCCATCGTCATGCGCAGCAAGTCCGGCACGGTGCGCTATGTCGAGGCGCACCATAATTTCACGAAGAAGATGTGGGCGCCCGAGTAAGGGAAGGAAAGCAGCCGCTTTTTAAAAAAAGCGGCGCAAAAATTTTTGTTATGCTGGGCCATGGGCGGTGTCGGCGACAACGCCTCTGGCCCAGATTCATAAAGTTTTTTGCTACTTTTTGTTCACAAAAAGTAGCCTTCTCTTTCCTGCATAAAAAAAGCGGAGCCTAGGCTCCGCTTTTTGGTTACCGGCGCAGGTTGAGGCGGCCGATCAGGTCCTGGTAGCGCTTGACGCTCTTGCGCTTCAGGTAGTCGAGCAGCGAGCGGCGCTGGCCGACCAGCACCAGCAGGCCGCGGCGCGAATGGAAGTCCTTCGCATGCGTCTTGAGATGCTCGGTGAGGTTGGAGATGCGCTCGGAGAGCAGAGCGACCTGCACTTCCGGGCTGCCGGTGTCGTTGGCGGTGGTGGCGTATTCGGCAATCAGCACCGTGCGGCGCTCAGGCGTAATCGACATCGTGATGATCCTTCACGAAAATTGTTGAAGCAAGCGCTCCGGTTTCAGCCAGCCTTCGGAAAGGCGGGCCAGCGCCAGAACACGCCCTGCCGCCAGAACTCGGACCAGCCCCTCATCGGGATTGGCCTCGTCTGGAATCCGCCCCATCAGGTCGACCAGGCTGATCGCCTGACCCTGGGAAAGGGCGTGGGCCTCGCTTGCCGTCAGGGCCAGTGCCGGGATGTCGTCCAGCGCGGTCTCGAGCGGCCGAACGAGTTCGGCAAGAGTGTGGGGCGTATGCGCCGGATCGAGCAGATTGTCCAGCGAAACCGCCATGTTTTCCAGGAACGGGCCAACCCGCAGCCGACGCAGGACGGTAATATGTCCGACCGTGCCGCAGGCGCGGGCGAGGTCGCGGGCGAGCGAGCGCATATAGACGCCCTTGCCGGATTCCACCTCGAACTCGGCGATGTCGGGGTGCGGCCGGCCGATCAGCTCGAACCGGTCGACCTGCGCCGGGCGCGGCGGCAGGTCGGGCGGGGCGCCGGCGCGGGCGAGGTCATAGGCGCGCTCGCCCTCGACCTTGATGGCCGAGAAGGCGGGCGGGACCTGCATGATGCTGCCGCGGAAGGCGGGCAGTACGGCGCGGATCTCGTCATCGCTCGGGCGCACGTCGCTGGTCGCTGTGACCGCGCCCTCGGCATCGTCGGTGTCGCGCGCCTCGCCGAAGGTGATGGTGAAATGATAGCGTTTGGTGCCGTCCATCACGTAAGGCACGGTTTTCGTGGCGTTGCCCAGCGCGATCGGCAGAAGGCCCGTCGCCAGAGGGTCCAGGGTGCCCCCATGCCCGGCCTTCTGCGCATCGAGCGCGCGTTTCACCTTGTTGACCGCCTGCGTGCTGGTGATCCCCCGCGGTTTGTCGAGAATCAGCCAGCCGTCGATTTTGCGGCCTCGCTTTTGCCGAGCCATATACAGTCCATTCGAAATTGAAGGCTGGCTGATAGCGAAAGCCGAGCGGGAGCGAAAGCCGGGAGCGGACGGAGAGAACAAGTCGGCTCCGCGCCTGCGGTGGACCGAGCCGTCGGCGGTTGGGTTGTTAACTATTTGGTAACTTTCGTCTGGCCACATGGAGAAGCCGGCGGAGGCGGGGCCGGTGCCCTTGCGCGGGACGTTCCATGTCAGATCAGGGATCGACTCATGGTTTTCAGCAGAATCTGTCCGCTCCGAATCCAGCCCTGGGCCACACGCCACAGAAGTCGGGAATAAAACGGGACAAATTCTTCGGCTTCACCCAGGACGAGGCGAGCGCCCTGGTGCTGCATGAGGCGCTGGCGGAATGCCTGCCGCCGAACACGCCCATTCACGTGACTGATTTTCGCGCAGCCCTGGCACGCCTCGACGGCATGCCGACGCCGGAGGTGATTCTCGTCGATATCTCCGAAGAGGACCAGCCGATCAACGCGCTCGGCGCGCTGGCGGACAGGGTGGAGCCGGGCACCACGGTGCTGGCCATCGGCACCATCCAGAACGTCAATTTCTACCGCACCGTGACCAAAGACTTAGGGGTCCACGACTATCTGGCGAAACCGCTGCGTCCCGAGACGGTGGCCGACGCTTTTCGGCCGATCATCGTCGGTCGGCAGCCCGCCCCCGCTCTGCTGCGCGGCGGCCGGATGACGACCTTTTTCGGAGCGCGCGGCGGTGTCGGCACCACGACGATCGCCACCAGCCTGGGCTGGCTGATCGGCACCCGGCTGCATCGGCACACCGTCATCCTGGACACCAATCTTCACGCCGGCACGGTGGCGCTGAGCTGCAACATGGCGGCCAGTAACGGGCTGATGACAGCGCTGGAGACGCCGGAACGGCTGGACGCCCTGCTGGTGGCACGTTCCGTACGGCCGTTCGCCGAGCGGGTGGATATTCTGGCGGGGCAGGAAGCGCTGCACCGGAATATCACCTATCAGCCGGGTAGTGCGGCGCCGCTGCTTCAGAGCTTACGGGAACGGTATAACTTTCTGGTCGTGGATGCCGGTGCCAGGCTTGAGCCGTTTGCCCGGGATGTGCTGTCCCTGACACCGCAGCTTATCATCTTGATGGATCCGAGCCCCGTATCCATTCGCAACATGGCCCGTCTGCTCTCGCTGCTGGGCGGACCCACCCAGGGGCCGCGACCGATGCTCGTGCTGAACCACGCCGGCGCCCCGGGCGGATTGGCCATTCCCGCCATGGAGAAGGCCATGGGCGCGCGCTTCGACGCGGTGATCCCGGATCTGCCACGGATCGTGCCGAAAAACACCCAGCTTGGCCTCCAGCCGGCGGCGCTGCGCGGGCCGTTCCGCCAGGCGATCACTGAACTTGCCGCGGCTCTGGACATCGCAACGCTGGGCGATGCCGCTTAGAAAGAGGCCGCTTTTTGAAAAAAGCGGCGCAAAAACTTTTGGTTCCGCTGGGCCTGGGGCGGCGAAACCAGCACGGCCCAGATTAACAAAGTTTTTTTGCTTCTTTTTGTTCACAAAAAGAAGCCTTCCTCTTCGCTTGCCCTTGCGGCGCGGCGGATCCGATTAGGCTTCTACGCACAATTCAGCTATAAAGCGCGGTATTGCTGACGATTCTGGAGCCTCCGCTTTTATGTCCGAGTCCACCCCGCCGAACCCGTCCGAACCCACCAATCCTGACGCCTATGATGCCGCTTCGATCAGCGTTCTGAAGGGGCTCGACGCGGTCCGCAAACGACCGGGCATGTATATCGGCGATACCGATGACGGCTCGGGTCTGCACCATATGGGCTTCGAGATCATCGACAACGCGGTGGACGAGGCGCAAGCTGGTTATGCCACGGTGGTAGTGGCGGTGCTGAACGGCGATGGCAGCATGACCGTCCGCGATGACGGCCGCGGCATCCCCACCGACATCCACACCGAGGAAGGCGTTTCCGCCGCCGAGGTGGTGCTGACCAAACTGCATGCCGGCGGCAAGTTCAACCAGAACTCCTACAAGGTCTCGGGCGGTCTGCACGGTGTCGGCGCCGCCGTGGTGAACGCATTGTCGGAATGGATGGACGTGCGGATCTGGCGCAATGGCGCTGAGCATTTCATCCGGTTCCAGCATGGCGAGACTCAGGCGCCGCTGGCGCTGGTCGGCCCGTCGGAGCACCCGAACGGCACCGAGGTGACGTTCAAGCCCTCCTCCGGCACCTTCACCCATGTCGAGTTCGATTATGGCGTGTTCGAGCGGCGCTTACGCGAACTCGCCTTCCTGAATTCAGGGCTGACGATCATTTTGCGTGACGAACGGCATGAGCCGCTCCAGGAAGCGAAATTCTGCTACCAGGGCGGCGTGAAGGAATTCGCCGTCTGGCTAGACCGGGCGAAGACCTCGGTCCTGCCGACGCCGATCACCGCCATGGCCGAAGCCGCGGACAGCGGCATCAAGGTGGAATTCGCGCTGACCTGGAACGATTCCTACCACGAGACGATGCTCTGTTTCACCAACAACATCACGCAGCGCGACGGCGGCACGCATCTGGCCGGGTTCCGCGCCGCGCTGACCCGCGTGGTGTCGCGCTACGCGCAGAGCCTGAGCAAAAAAGACAATATGGATTTCTCCGGCGAGGACATGCGCGAAGGGCTGACCGCCGTGCTCTCCGTCAAAGTGCCGGATCCGAAGTTCTCCTCGCAGACCAAAGACAAATTGATCAGCTCCGAAGTGCAGCCGGTGGTGCAGGCGGCGGTGGCCGATGCGCTAAGCCATTGGTTCGAGACGCATCCGAAGGAAGCGAAGAACATCGCGCAAAAGGTGATGGACGCCGCGGCCGCGCGCGAGGCGGCGCGCAAGGCGCGCGAGCTAACCCGCCGCAAGGGCGTGCTCGACATCTCCTCCCTGCCCGGCAAGCTGGCCGACTGCCAGGAACGCGACCCGGCCAAGTCCGAACTGTTCCTAGTCGAGGGTGACTCCGCAGGCGGCTCCGCGAAACAGGGGCGCGACCGGAAATTCCAGGCGATCCTGCCGCTGAAAGGCAAGATCCTGAACGTGGAGCGCGCGCGCTTCGACAAGATGCTGGGCAGCCAGGAAATCGGCACGCTGATCACAGCACTCGGCACCGGCATCGGCCATGGCGAGCCGGAGCAAGGCGGGTTCGACGCCACCAAACTGCGCTATCACCGCATCGTCATCATGACGGACGCGGATGTCGACGGCTCGCATATCCGCACGCTGCTGCTGACCTTCTTCTACCGGCAAATGCCGAAGCTGATCGAGCAGGGATATCTGTATATCGCGCAGCCGCCGCTCTATCGCGCCAAGCGCGGCAATGACGAGCGCTACCTGAAGGATGACGAGGCGCTGGAGGCGTATCTGCTGGAACGGGCGCTGGGCGAGGCGTCGCTGCAGGCGGCGGACGGGAAGCTGTTTGCCGGCGACGAACTGCGCGGCGAAATGACCTTGCTCGGCCAGGTGGTGCACCGGCTGCAAGCTCTCTCGCGCCTGCTGCCGGTGATGTATCTCGAGCAGATGGCGATTGCCGGCATGCTGGCGCCGGATGCGCTGGGCCAGCCGGAACGCGACCAGGCGCTGGCGGCGCGGCTGAACGGCAATGCGCCGATGGCCGAGCGCGGCTGGGTGGTGACGTCGGACGCCTCGGGCGTGACACTGGGGCGCATGGTGCGCGGTGTAGCCGAGCGCTACACGGTGGACGCGGCGGTGCTGCGCACCACCGAGGCGCGCTATCTGGCCGAGCACGCCCAGCACCTGGCCACCCTGTTCGGGCCTGAGACCACGCTGACGCTGGACGGCACGCCCAAGCCGGTGCACGGCCCGGCGGCGTTGTGGGAGGCGATGCTGGGCTTTGGCCGCAAGGGCCTCGCCATCAACCGCTTCAAAGGGTTGGGGGAGATGAACCCCGAACAGCTCTGGAAGACCACGCTGGACCCCGAGGTGCGCCGCCTGCTGCAGGTGAAGATCGCCGATGCCGAGGATACCGACCAGATTTTCACGACGCTGATGGGCGACATCGTCGAGCCACGGCGTGAGTTCATCGTCAGCAACGCCTTGAAAGTGGCGAACCTGGATACGTGACGAAAGTGTGATTGGTCCCTCTCACAAATAGTGAGAAATACGACTCAAATAGTCTGAATGGAACCAAAAGTGCGCACGAGAGCACCCAGAACCTTGAATCAAGGAACCATATATCTAAAGCAGTCGGGCGTTCTGGGCATTCCATGAAATAATGCGACTATTGGTCCGGCTCAAAGTGTGGGAGAGTTCATGGGATACCCGGAATGCGAGTCCAATTTGATCGTGGCTCACTAACTGGTGGTTGGGTTTGTGGTTTCTCAGAGAGGTTGCCACTAGGGAGATAGAAGTTGGCCCCCACCTCTGGCCGACTCGATGTGGGCACAAAGCTCGAGAGAGCTGTCTGGAAGGAAGCAAAAAGTCCACCCATAAATGAGACTATTGGGCACTTCCAAGACCATTTGCACTCCAACAGGCTGTTCTCAATTCGACAAAATCCCACGTCGGATAACGGTCAATCTTTAGTTGTGGTGCCTGCGCGTCAGCGGGTGACGAATGACGCCTGCGGGTCATGAACCTAGCGAACCAACTATTTTCCGTGCCGCAATCACGACTTTTCAACGGTACTTAAGAATTACGTATTGCTGGTTTTGGTAGGGTGAAGCACTCAGATATTTTTGGCGGCTGCTACGAAATTTTCCAGTAGGCCGTTTGTTCCCGTCGTCGCCGCCCAGTATTCTTGCTTGCCGTCATTCCAGTAGCTGATGGCCATCCCCTTGTAGACGGCATCACGAATGCCGTGGGCAGCCTCTCCGTCGGCGGACCAGATGCATAAGGTGATCGTCTGACTATCTTTCGAATAGGCTAATACCCGTGCGGGATGGCCTGCAACGATATCGGATCGAGACGCTGTCAAGCGAAAACCGGGAATAGCCGGGCCAGAATTGTTGACGGCAACAGTCGGCGAAAGGCTGCCACGTAATGCGGCATCCCGAACGCTCATTAAATCCTGCGTCGGGTTCTGGTGCGGCAAAAGCAAGATTGCGAGCATCGCCGCGATCGCGGTGCCGGCGGCAAGCCAGGCGATGCGGCGACGAACCGGGCGTGGTCGAAACGGGATGACATTGGGCGATTCTGGCTGCTGTATCTCGCGGTCCAGCAACCCAGCGATTTTTTCATAAAATTCTGAGGAGACGTCTTCTTCTGGGTATTCCTGTTGCAAAGCCGCGCGCAGCGCGATCAGTTCGGTCAGGTGTTTGGCGCAATCTTGGCAGGCTGTGATGTGCCGCGCCAGGGGAACGATTTCCGCGGCACGCAATTCTCCATCCAACATCGCATTCAACTGTTCAGAATAAGATTCGTGGTTCATGATGCTGCCTTATCCTCGTCGGCCAACCATGCGGTGCGTAGATCATCCCGCGCGCGAGAGAGCCGGGACATAACCGTGCCCACCGGAATTTCGAGTGCGGCAGCGATTTGCGTGTAGGAAAGATCGGCGAATTCCCGCATCACAAGAATTTCGCGCAACGGTCCCGGCAACGCCGCGATCAGGCCACGCAACCGGGTGGAATTGTCCTTGGCGAGGGCTTGCTGTTCCGGGTCCGGCGCCGAATCCGCGATGCTCTGAAGCCATTTGTCGTCTGAGGCGACCGACCTGGTCATCGGCCGGTCGCGGTGTACATTACGCATGATCGCAGCCATCCATGGTTTGAAACCGTCGCCTTTGTAGCTGCCGAAGTAACGTAGCGCCCGCAAAACACTTTCTTGCACCAGGTCATCAGCGGCCGATTGGTTGCCGGTAAGGGCAACGCCAACGCGCCGTAGATAGCCGAGCTCCGGCAGGAGCAAAGCCCGAAACTGCACGGTATGATCTTCACCTACCACCGCCACGTAGCCCCCGGTAAGGATGATTAAGACATTACTGGACGTCGATAGCGCCACGCATATCCGGGTGGATTGCGCAACGATATTTGAATTGACCGGCCTTGGTAAACACGAATTTCCAGCTTTCGCCGGGGTCGATCGCGCCACTATCGAAGCTCTTCCCATCCAACGCGGTCGCGGTGTGCGGAATGCTGTCTTGGTTGGTCCAGATGACGGTATCGCCGGCATGCACGGTAAGGGTAGCCGGCGTAAATGTGTAATTGTTGATGGTGACGGTCTCCGTGGCGGCCAACGCGGGTGCGGCGGCCAGCAGGACCGCAACGGTCGTGGCCATGACGCTTTTGGGTAAATACATATGGTTCCTCCTCAGGATAGCGCTATATCGGTGACGGCGAGCGTGCCGGACGTATGGGTCATGCTGGCATTGGTGATGCCGAGATATTCGCCGATTTCGCCGGTCGGGATCGTTAGAATAGGTCCTTCGTGCGGCGCCGTGCCGGCGATCGGTTGCGGGAAGGCGGTGGAGCGCGCCGTATGGAATTTAATATTTCCTTCCACCTTTTGCACGATCTGATGGATATGTCCGTTCAGCAGCGTAACCGAACCGTACGGACGCAGCAGTGCCAGTGCGGCGGCAGAATCACCCGTACCCCATCCCCACCTGGCATAGATCGTCCATAGCGGGATGTGCGCAAAAATCACGATCGGTGTCGAAGGACTGACGGCCCGCAGGTCGTCGGCAAGCCAAGCGATCTGATCGGAGCCCAACAGCCATTGACCATCCGGAGCGCTGTGCAGAACGTTCGACAGGCCAATAAAATGCACGCCGTGATCGTTGAAACTGTACCAGCCATCTCCCTTTGTGCCTTTGCCGTAACGGGAGAGGTACAGGGTTTTGCCCGGATCGAGCATGTCATGTTCACCCGGCACATGGTGAATGGGTAGCCCAGCCGTGGCATTGATACGATCGGCGATATCGAATTCCTCCACTTTGGCTAGGTGGCTTATATCACCCGTGTGCAGCATGAAGGCGGGTTTTTGAGGTAGCGCCTGCACTTTGCCAATTGCTTCCTGCAACGTGCCGGCAACGTCGTGGTAAGGGCCAGCCTTGAAGCCGATATGATTATCGCTCATTTGGACAAAACTGAACTCATCGGTCGTGGTGGCCTCGGCTTCACCGATGAGTCCAAGGGTACGCGGCACGCCGGCAACCATGGTCCACACCATGCCGGTGCCCATCCACCCGGCGCAAGCCAAGGCTACGCGACGGGATGGATTTCTGAGGCCGGCATCAATATCGTGATGATCGTTCATTCTTGTGCGCTCCTTACATTGACCACCACAAGACCGCCGCGACGCAACTTTATTCTAGAATTGTCGTGATATTTCCGTAATATTCAAGTTCCCACCAGTCGCCTGCAAAAGACTACGGAATTGTAGACATCCGTGACAGACATTCAGCCACCGGTTCCAACGGGCCACATTTGGGCGTCCGATTCGTCGTTTTGCTCGATATTGGCGTTCTTGAGGGTGCTGACTTGGCCTTGCAGGGCTTTCACTTCGGAGCGCAACTCGTTGACCTGATAGGGAAGGTTGTCGGTGGCGTGCTGGGCGTACGTTGTGCCAGTGGCGTCGGATGGTGTGTGGACGATGGAGGCGGCCCCCGCAGGGCCACACAGGCCGGCGGCAAGTGCCACTACGACGATGAATTTGTTCATCACAGGTTTCCTTAATATCCTCCGCTTCACAATGAAGCAGCTCGGATGCAGGCAATACCGGTGGAGCAGTGCGTATATTCCACGAAGCTTGCACCGCTCTCATCAAACGAAAGTGATGACCTCTTCAAGTGGATTTCGACCGGTTCATAATTGTTGAATACTGATCGAAAAACGGTTGGGTCGGCACTTTGAATGACAGAACCAAGCGAATGATCGCTTGTCGGTTACCACGACGCGCGGTTCATACTGCAGGCCCTTCAGCAGCCGCTTAAAGAAGCGCTTGGCCGCTCCGCCATCTCGACGGCTCTGCACGAGGATGTCCAGAACCACGCCGTCTTGATCGACGGCGCGCCAAAGATAGCGAAGCTCACCCTGAATGCGAATGAAAACCTCATCCAGGTGCCATGTCGCCTGGGCTGCGGCCGTCTGCGCCGAAACTTGCTCGCGACGCTCGCCCTGCGCTCATCCGCGACCTCATCGCCGAGACCTATCCAGAGCAGTTTCATGACTCGCCCCGCTCGGTTGGCAGCACATCTTCTCATTGCGCATCAGCAGGCCTTCGACATAGCCGCGGGGGGCGGCACTGCCGGTCTCTGGCGGAACCTGGCGCATCGCTACGCGCTATGCCCGCTGTGCCCACACGCTCTTCTCAGCCAGAATGCATCGCAGCCTCAGTCGCCTGTCAATAAGCTATTGATAAGGATCAACTAACAGACTAACTGTGGCGCACAATAAGCGGTTTAGTCCGACGCCGTATTTGGGAACATGGAGAAAATCAATTTTGACCATACGTAGACGATCTTTGCTCAGCGCTGCCGGTGCTGGCTTGGCGCTGGCAGGCCTGCCCTTGGCTCGGGCCAGGGCGGAGAGCGACATTACCGCCCAACTCGCTGGTTACATGGCGGGCGCGGGCGTCGCAAAACTGCCGGACGAGGTTGTGACGGCCTGTAAGCTTCATGTTCTGGATACATTCGGGGCGATGGTGTCCGGCTCTCGTCTGCGGCCCGGCGAGGACGCCATCGCTTATGTGAAGAGCCTGGGCGGCAACCCGGAGGCCACCGTGGTCGGCACCGAGCTGCGGACCAATGTGGTCGAGGCGGCCTTAGCCAATGCCATGTGTGCGCATTCCGACGAGACCGATGATTTCGAGGCCAGCACCAAGGCGCATCCAGGCAGCTCCACCGTGCCGGCGGCTTTGGCCATGGCTGAATGGCAGGGGCGCGACGGCGCCAATTTCATCCGCGGGGTGACGCTAGGTTATGATCTCGGCTGCCGGCTAATCCTGGCGCTGGGGCAGGCATCAGTGCGCGGGCACCACCGCAGTGCTGAAGGCACGTCTTCGACCTTCTGCGCCTTGGGCGGTGCAGCCGTGCCAGCCGGGCTCAATGAGATGCAGATGCGCTATGCCATCTCCTATGCGTCCCAGCAGGTTTCTGGTCTGTGGAGCTGGGTGGAGGACAGCCAGCACATCGAAAAATCCTTCGATTTTTCCGGCATGGGCGCACGTAATGGCGTGATGGCGGTGAGCATGGTGAAGTCGGGCATGACCGGCGTTAGCGATGTGCTGGACACCCAGCATAATCTCTTCGCGGCGATCTCCCTGGCGCCGCAACCGGAGCTGATGGTGGCCGGGCTGGGCAAGGATTTCTACATCACCAAGACTTCGATCAAGGCTTATTCCGTCGGCTATCCGATCCAGTCGGTGATCGACGCGATGCTCAAGCTGCGGAAGCAATATCGTTTGACGCCTGATAATGTGAAGGCGATCCAGGTGCAGTTGCCCACGGATGCGGTGGGCATTGTCGGGGCCAGCGCAATGCCGGATGTGAATTGCCCCTATATTGTCGCGGTGGCGTTGCTCAAAGGCCGCGTCTCCTTCAAGGATGCGGATGATTTCGCGCAGATGCGCCAGCCGGAGATCATGGCACAGATCGCCAAGGTGACGGTGGTGGCGGACGAGGCGTTGATGGACCCGGCGGCTCCTCGCGGAGCAATTGTCACCGTCACCACTAATGATGGCCAGAAGTTCCAGCATTTCACGAAATACCCGCCGGGCACGGCGGAAAATCCGATGAGCCCGGATGATGTTGCGGATAAAGCGAGGGATCTGATGGGGCCAGTGCTGGGTAGCCAGAAGACCGAAGCGCTGATCAAAGCCATCATGCAATTGGAGACGCTGAAGGATATCCGGCAGCTGCGCGGGCTGATCACCGCATAGGCCGTGGGGCCGGGCGATATAGTCCCGCCGGGCCCCACTGAAATTTATACAGTTTTTTGGATGCCGCTTTTTACAATAAAAGGCGGCCTATCTTTCAGCCGCGCGCTCGGCAAGCCCAGCCGCTCCGCCAGATTGATGATGGCCAGCACACTGCCGCGCAGATTGATCATGCCCTTGATGTAGGGCGGCGCGTGCAGGAGGGGGAGGAAATCCCCCCTGATTTCCCGAATGGCCCGGATGCTCAGGGCAAATTCCTGAGCGCCAGACGCACGCACAGCAGCTGATTGCTTTTGCCCATGGAACGAAACAAATCGTGGGCCATGATCAGAATTCGCTCCAGCCTTCTTGCGCATCGGCGAGCGCCACGTGCTTCGCCTCATCCTGGCGTGGCAGCGCGACGACCTTGCGCGCGGAAGCGGTCACGACGCGCTTCTTCGGCGGCGTCTTGGGTGCGGCCCGCTTGAGCACCGGGGCTGCGGCGCTCTCGCCGATATGGAATTGCCCCACGAGCCTGGCGAGCTCTTGGGCTTCGCTCGAGAGGCCGTGGCTCGCCGCCGTCGCTTGCTCGACCATCGCCGCATTCTG
>NZ_DASXFO010000037.1:0-4106 GCF_036489515.1 Acidocella sp. | reverse complement strand
CTAGGCTATAAAAGGGATGTTTGTTTATATCGCAAAATATCTCCTTAGGAGGAGGGGCCGGCAGCTGCTCCGGCCATGGGTGTACTGCTGTGAGCCGCCATGGCGATTGACCTCTGAAAGGCGCAAAAACCCAATCGATCACCAAGTAAGTCACTAAAATCGTGGAAAACTCTGCGACCAGGCGGGACCACCGTTGAGAGGCGAAAGGGGCCCCCTCAAAGCCGATTTGCAAGGATCGTCTAAGTGAAGCGCATCTACTAGCCTGCAACCAAACCTAATCGCCCGCGCCAACGCGTTCCAGGGCCGAGCGGGTCCGGCGGATGGTCGCCTCCATGGCCGCGAGGGCCGCGTCCAAGTCGCCATAGTCGAACCCGGCGCGGGCGAGGGGAAGGGCAGGGGGGCGGGGCGGGGGCTCCATCTCCGTTTCGCTCGCCTCGTTGCGCAGGAGCGGCGGGCGTCCCCGCCCCCGGAACGGCGCGGGCCGCCGGGGCCCGGCGACGGCCTCCCGCAAGGGGGCGAGGCTCGCGAGCGCGAAGAGCCGCCGCTTGGCGCGGTGTGTGACGTCGAGCGCGATCCCGTCGCGGCAGAATTCATCGAGCAGGCGCGTGGCATTTTTCACGGCGATGCCCAACGCCGCCGCCAACGAGGTGGCGGAGAGCAGCGGCGCCGCCGCCAGGAGGTCGACCGCCGCGGCTGCGTGCGAATTCTTGCGCCGACCGATGATAAGGGTACGGGCGGTCCGCCAGGCGCGCTCCAGCCCGCGCAGCAGGTCCAGTGTCGCGGCTGCTTCGGCGTCCAGGCTGGTCAGGAACGCCGGCAGCCAAGCGTCGCGGTCCCAGGGCGTCTCCGGCGTCAAGGCGGCCGCGCCGGTCAAGGGGAGCGGCAGGCTGAACACGCCGCGCGTTTGCCAATGGCGCACCAGGGCCGTGCGGAGCGGCGCCCGGGCGCCGCCGGCATCGAGCCAGCGATGGACCGCGACCCCCGCCGTCAGCAGCGTGCCGCCGTGATCGGCTTGCGCGTGCAGATGGGCAGCGGCGCGCTGCACCGCACCTTCTTGGTCGAAATCCGGGTCGACCAGCCAGCGATGCAGCCCCAGCGCGTGCCGCGCCGCGGCAAAAATCTGCCCGCGGTCGATGATGCGCAGCTCGGAGTCCATGCGCAGGCGCAACCCTTCGAGCAGGGCGGCGAGGTGCCAGGGGTCGATCCGGTGGCCGTCGGCGGCGGCCATGCGGCGCACCGCGTCGAGCCGGGCGCGGAACAGCAGGGCGGGCCGGAGCGGGTGGTTCTGGGCCGCCTGGTCGAGCCGGCCGCACGTCGCCGCGGCCTGCGCCAGCGCAGCGGCGAGCGGAACAGGACGTGGGGAGGACTCCGCGGCGCGGGCCGTCAAAAGTAAATCGAGCATGGCCTCCCCGGTGCGTGCTGTGGCGTAGAGACGCTGAATCAATGAGTTATACGCAAAGTTACCTTATTTACCGAGAAAAGTAAAATAAGCATCTTTTTGAGAAAAGGCGGTTTTTGGCCGCGGTTGATTCCGTCCGATAAGCCCCCTTTTCGGACGGAATCAACGCTGCTAGGCTGGCGCCATGAATGCCGAAAACGCCCCCGACGCGCCGCAACCCGCCGCCGCCGCCCCAGAGGCGGCAGCTGGCGGGGCGCCCTCTTCTTATGATCATGCAGAGCGGGATCCGGCACCGCCAACGGCAACGGCCACGGCCACGGCCGAGCCGGGGCAGGGGGCTTCGGCCCCGGGCCCACCCAGTCCCGAACTCGCCAACCTGGCCGCCCAATCCGCCGTCTATGCGACCCGCGCCTTCGGCCCCGGCACCCAGCGCGCCTACCGTGCGGCCTGGGGAAAATACACCGCCTGGTGCGCCGGGCACGGGCTCGATCCCTTCGCCGGCGCCGGGCCGCGCGCCGAGGCCGGGCCTCTGCCGCTCTACGTGACGCATTTGGCCGAGACCGGCCGCGCCGTCGCCACCATCCGCGTCGCGCTGGCCGCGATCGCCACCGCCTACCGCCTCGCCGGCCACCCCCTCGATCTGCGCGATCCGCTTCTGGCGCCGGTGGTGGAAGGCGTCACCCGCACAGTGGGGAGCCGGCCGCGGCGCCAGGCCGCCCCGGCCGTGCCCACGGTGCTGCGCGCGATGCTGGCGTCCTGCGGCCGCGACGAGATTCTCAAGGCGGCGCTGGCGGCGCGCGACCGCGCCATGCTGCTGCTCGGCTTCGGCGCGGCGTTGCGCCGCTCCGAGCTGGTGGCGCTGACCCTCGCCGATGTGGAGATCGTGCCGGGCCGCGGCGTGCGGGTGCGGATCCGCCGCTCGAAAACCGACCAGCAGGGACGGGGCCAAGAGGTGGCGATCTGGGCCAACCCGGCCGACCCCGGCTTTTGTCCGCTGGGGGCGCTCGAAACTTGGCTGAAGTTCCGGCACCGGGGCGCGGATCTGGCCGGGGTGGGTGAGTCAGGCGGCCGCCCGCTGTTCGTCGCCGTGACCAAGGGGGGCAAACTCACCGGGCAGGGGCTGTCGGACAAGGCGGTGGTGCGGCTGGTCAAGGCGGCGGCGGCGGCGGCCGGCCTCGATCCGGCGCGCTATGCCGGGCACTCGCTGCGCGCGGGCCTGGCGACCGGCGCCGGGGACGCCGGACTCGGCCTCGCCGAGGTGATGCGCCAGACCCGCCATAAATCGCCGCAGGTCGCCTTGGCCTATCTCCGCCCGGCCGATCTGTGGCGCAATAACCCGACCGAGACGCTGTTTGGGGGACGGTGATGCCTTATCGGTCGCCGCGGCCCTCCTTAAAGGGATGGGACCGAGTTCGCGAAAGCGCATTGTTGAAAAATTAAAATTTCCATATCTAGCCTTGGCCGGCCAAATCAAAAATCACTGTGCCGCGACCGGTGTAACGGTTACCTTAGCCACACCGCTTTTCTTCAACCCAAGCTTCTTCGCGGCAGAGGCGGAGACGTCTATTAGCCGATGGTTGGATGGCATCCGATCATTCACCTTCACAACGACGGATTGGCTTCCGTCGAGGCGTTTAACCCGAACCTTTGTGCCCATCGGAAGAGTAGGCGAGGCGGCGGTCAGAGCGTTATTATTAAGCATTTGACCCGACGCGGTGCGTTGCAGCTGCCCACTGCTTTGATACCACGAGGCGGTCCCCGTGACCGATGGAGCGGGCGCGGGCGAACTTGCAACGGCCGGTCTGTCAACGACGGGAACGGGTGCGACAACGGGGTGCTGCGGCCGCGTAGCCACGCAGCCCAAGAGCGCGCTGGCAAATCCGACACAAAGGAACGCTCCGATGTAACGCTTCATGCGGAATTGGCCTTTGGCAAAAGCCATTACCATGCCCGGAGATATGATTATCGACCTCGCAATTGCAAGTACGAAGCCCAAGCAGCTTCATCCAACCCAGGGCGAAGATGTTCGGTTCTGTCGCAAATTTTGCAACTGGCTGAATCCGGTCGAGAAGACGGAACTGGCTTATCCTGCCAACGAATAGAACTGCTGCGCCGGACGCAACTTTTCTGTCGATCGTAATTGACCTTTGCGGATCATGTGCATGATCTCAATACCTGCAATGGTGATCGCCGCCGACCCGAAGGCCTTGAACCCCAACATTGCTCTGACCATTCGCTTGATCGCCCGGTGAGGCATTGTCACGTTAATCTGTGTCTGGCAGGGTGACACTGGATTTCGAACGTATTGCGCGATCAGATTGCCGTTCGCGCGCACGTCTCCTGCTGCCACACCATGAACGCCGTTGCCCGGCCCTCCCGATAGACCTTGGCAGTCATGAGATGCCGCCGTGGCCGAAAATGGCCGTAGATGAAGGATTGGGCGAATAGGAACGCTTGAGCCTGGCGTGGTGGCCCGAAGTAACGAACGGCCCATTTTTCCTACATAAGGGGGCAAACCGGGAACGGTGAATCGGCCATGTCGAGGCATTTCAAGGGTTTTTTGGGGTTTTATATGATCGGCGCCGGTTCGTTGCGACAACGGAAAACATCTGTTTTCCGTCAACGTCCTGGATCGCTCAAAAATTAGGGCTTTTGGGGGCTAAAATATATACGGAAAACTATGTCGGAATGCGGTAGTGTACGGAAA
>NZ_DASXFO010000018.1:0-13241 GCF_036489515.1 Acidocella sp. | reverse complement strand
CAGACCGTACCTTCTGGCCAACGGATGGCCTCAAAGTGCTTACGGGCAGCTTCTTCGTCGTTGTAGATCGGGTTTGTAAGGTCGTATGTCATGCCACTTTAGTAACGTTTTTGGCGTGGTACGTCAAGTGCATAATAGCGTATATTTTCCTAGCGCTGCGCTGAAAGTAACGACCCGTGCGGGCGAGGCTGCGCTAAGCGGCGCTGTTACCGAGCTTATTTGCTTCCCCGCTACCACGGCTTAGACGGACGGCTGAATGGCACTGCAACCATCGCAGAGCCGGTTTTGTGCTCCTAAGTGAGGGGTATTATGTGGGAGAATTTTTTCGTATAACTGATTTATCGTTTTATATCTGTTTGTTATTATCACTTTACGGCGGTCACCCTCTCCGCCAGAATAGCCTGCAAGGCATTGAAATTAACCAATTTTTTTGGGTTCGGCCGTGAGCCACCAAACCGGCCACCAAAGTAGTACGTAATGCTTTGGACGTAATAAGCGTGGCTTATTATGGTGGTCGGGACCAACAACCCCCTTGACGCGGCTTCCATCGAGTCGCCTATGATTCAGGGCAATTAAAGGGAGCCGTATCATGCTAATGGCAGCCGCGCCGTCGGAGCCCACAGCCCTTGATCTGTTTAAGCTTGCCTTAGAGCTTGTTGAGCGGAAACAACTCCAGCGTACAACTGAGCTGGATGATTATTTTCAGCAAGTGCTACAAAGTGCTAAGCAACTGGTGACGGCCCCCCAGAACGCCGCCGGCCTGAATGCCGAGGTGATCGAACTCGCGCTTGCGTTGGCCGCCAACCACGAGTTAGCGTCAGATCTTTGTAATGTTTCATCTCTTTCCGATCTGAGCCCCCAGATGGCAGGAAAGGTCTTGAGGGAAATGGACAGCCGAATTGCTGCCTGAGGTTGATTTATGCCTACTGCGATCGAACCTTAGAGCGTTAGCTTCAACTCCATATTTCAATCAACAGGTTGCCAGCTACAGCGAGCATCTGTGCAGTGCCATTGATCATGCTTTAACCGAGGCGCCTAAACTCTCAGAGTTGTCTCTCAGAAGGCTCTCAGAGACAGTGTGGCAAGCCTATCAGTATCTCGCGGGCAGCATCTCGAGTGAAGCTCCATATGAGGTGCAGTATTGCCTGGAGGCGGCGCTTCGGGAGTGGGCCAAGAAAGATTGTCTTATTACAACGGGGTTTACGTACGGGCCGCTAGCTTACCATTTTAATGGGCTAGATCCCTGGAAGGAGGTGAAGGCATTAGTCCCCTCATTCAGTGCCCAGCATTTTGATCGCGTTTTAGTCCTGATCGGCGTGCCCCGCCTGTACAGACACAAACCGATATTTTGTATCCCCCTCTTTCATGAACTAGGCCACTTCGTAGATCGGCATGTGGGTGTTGTGGCGTATATTAGATTGAATGCGCTCCAGCAGGGTGGAAGCTTCAACCAAGTAACTTTACCTCCACTGCATTGGGCAGAGCACTTCGCGGACCTCTTTGCTGCGTGTTACGTTGGTCGATCGAGTACCGGACTTCTAGAAGCCGTTGTGCCGAATGCGCCCGCTAACCAGACTCATCCCGCGTCTAAAGATCGTATCGACTTAGTCGAAAAGTTTGTTAACGGCATAAGTGATCCACGGCTTACTGCGTTTGAAATTGCTTTGAAAAACCTAGGAGCGCCGGCACTCAAAATTCGGCATACGGTCCCAAATCTAACCTCAGCGTACAATGACGTAAGGCCGGTCGACATCAAATCGGCCGCCGAACTGCATGGACTTTTTGATGCAGCTTGGTCGTATTTTTCGGTCAATGAGAGCAAACCAGTATCTCCCATGACCAATGTGGCAATGAGCGTTGAGCAATTCGAACGGACGGTAAACGACCTGACAGAAAAGTCCATTAGAAACTACTCAACCAAGGAGATGTGGAAAGCTCATGCAGCTCCTTAACAAAGCAGAAATCCGGCGGCGACTTAGCCTTACCAATGAGAAGGGGCTTTTTATTGAGCCTCTTTTGGAATCTTCTCAACTGGGTGAAGTAACTGTTGATCTGAGGCTTGGGTACGACTTTCTCGTTCCAATTCTGACTAGAAAGCCATTTATAAGCGTGGTCGAGAAAGATCAAAACTTTCGCGGAGTAGAGTCGTACTACCGTTCCACTAGACGAGAAATTGGCGATCGATTTGTTCTGTACCCGCAGCAGGTGGTTCTGACCACGAGCTTGGAATATGTTGGGCTTCCGGCTGATGTGTACGCCGATCTGTTGCCGCGCAGCAGCTATGCCAGGCTAGGAATGAGTTTTGGGACAATGATGCAGCCGGGATACAGAGGTTGCTTTCCTCTGGAGCTATCTAACACAAGCAACAATCCTCTAGAGCTCGTAGTGGGCAGCAGGATCGTTCAGGCGCGCTTCTTTAATATCGAATTTCCATCTGAATATAATGGTCAAGATGAGCCGCGCAAGTATTTGGGTAACACACGACCTGTAGTGTCGAAAGCTGCACATGACGGTGATTTGTTCAGGCTTCATGCGATCGCGCTGAAGCGCAACACTTAGTGCGGGCTAGGCGGCAGACGAGGAGGCGTTGAAGGAGCCGGGTGTCAGGCCGGTGACGAAGGAATGGTTGAGCTTGATTTCCTGTGCGTCGAACTCTTTCAGATAGGCAAAGGATGTAAAGCCGACACCGAAATCGTGGATCGCGAGGCCGATCCGGCGGCCGCTTTTTGAAAAAAGCGGCGCAAAAACTTTTGGCGAAGCTGGGCCTGAGGCTATGTCGGTGACAAAGCCCATGACCCAGCGTTAACAAAGTTTTTTTGCTTCTTTTTGTTCACAAAAAGAAGCGTTCTCTTTCTTGGCCTTACGCCGCTGCGGCGTGCGGTGCGACCACTTGGCGTAGTTCGCCTTTGGCGTAGCGCTGCGCCATTGCGTCGAGGCCGAGGTCGAGGGCGCGGATGCGGCTGGCTTGGCCGGCGGTGCCGAACGCCTCGAAGCGGGTGCGGCAGACGGTGCGGGCTTCGTCCAGTGCGGCCTGGAGGAATTTGCGCGGGTCGAATTCAGCCTTGTCCTTGCCCATGACGTGGCGGATGCCGGCGGTCATGGCCAGGCGCAGGTCGGTCTGGAGACGCGGTTCAGGCGGCGAGACAGGCGAAGGTGTGGTCATGTTGCCGCCGCCCGGAATTGTCCGGCTCGTTATGACCCCTGCCGGTTCGTCAGTTCGCGGGTGAGACTGCACACGATTTCTGCTTGCAGAGACTCGCGGCGATTCTGTAGCAGGTGGTAAATTGTAACGGACGGTGCCATGAACGCTCTGACCGCAATAGCCAGTTTACAGACTACTGAATTCCGTCGTGAACCACGGTTTCGGACATTGAAGAGTGGAAAGCTTCTTTACGGAGGGTTCGGCCAGACCGTCGTTGATTGTGTCGTCTTAGATCTATCCAAGAATGGGGCGCGCGCTGAAACCACCGTGACGGCGCCGGTGCCGGTGCCTGAATTTTTAACCTTGCGCATGAATGACAATGTTAGCCGCCCTGCTCGGCGGTGCTGGACCAGGGGCAATCAGATTGGAATTGAATTCCTGCCATCCCCCGACAAAACGGATGGGTAGAGCGATGGATCTTGTCGCGATGGATGGCCGCTACGAGTTAGCTGGCACGGCGTCAACGGGGCGTCCTCCGGCTGCGGGCAGGGCTGAACGGCGGTTGGCTCCTGGGGTCGGGCTGCTCATCATGCTGGTGGTCTCGTTGCTAATGTGGGCAGGCATTATCGGCTTAGTGCGCGTCCTTTGGCGCCTCGTCAGCTAATTCACTGCATCGGCTTCAATGAAAGAAGCCGCTGGGCGACGATCCAAATTTTTGCGCCGTTGTAACTCTTGCTCCGCTGGGCCATGGGCGTTGTCGCTGACACAACCCCTGACCCAGCGTTAGCAAAGTTTTTTTGCTACTTTTTGTTCACAAAAAGTAGTCTTCCCTTGTTGAGCCTTACGCAGCCGCCGCGGCGTGCGGTGCGACCACTTGGCGCAGTTCGCCTTTGGCATAGCGCTGCGCCATCACGTCGAGGTCGAGCGTGCGGATGCGGCTGGCCTGGCCGGCGGTGCCGAAGGCTTCGAAGCGGGCCCGGCAGACTGTGCGGGCTTCGTCCAGTGCGGCCTGGAGGAATTTGCGCGGGTCGAATTCGGCCTTGTTTTTGCCCATGACGCGGCGGATGCCGGCGGTCATGGCCAGGCGCAGGTCGGTGTCGATGTTCACCTTGCGCACGCCGTGGCGGATGCCTTCCTGGATTTCCTCCACGGGCACGCCGTAGGTCTCTTTGATGTCGCCGCCATGGGTGCGGATTTCCTCAAGCAGGGCCTGCGGCACTGAGGAAGAGCCGTGCATGACCAGATGCGTGTTGGGGAGGCGCGCATGGATCGCCTTGATGCGGTCGATGGCGAGAATTTCGCCGGTCGGCTTGCGCGAGAATTTGTAGGCCCCGTGTGAGGTGCCGATGGCGATGGCGAGCGCGTCCACTTGCGTTTCGTTGACGAAGCGGGCGGCCTCGTCCGGGTCGGTCAGGAGCATTTCGCGCGAGAGCGTGCCTTCCGCGCCATGGCCGTCTTCCTTGTCGCCCTGCATGGTCTCCAGCGAGCCGAGACAGCCGAGCTCGCCTTCCACGGAGACGCCGGCGGCGTGCGCGATCTCCACCACCTTGGCGGTGACGGCGGCGTTATAGGCGTAATCGGCGGGAGTTTTGCCGTCCTCGCGGAGCGAGCCGTCCATCATCACCGAGGTGAAGCCGTGGCGGATGGCGCTGATGCACACTGACGGGGTGGCGCCGTGGTCCTGGTGCATGGCGATGGGAATGTTCGGCCAGGTTTCCGCCGCGGCGGCGACCAGGTGGCGGAGGAACACGTCGCCGGCATATTTGCGGGCGCCGACCGAGCCCTGCAGGATCACCGGGCTGTCGGTGGCGGCGGCGGCCTCCATGATGGCGCGGATCTGCTCCATGTTGTTAACGTTGAAGGCGGGCAGGCCGTAGCCGTGCTCGGCGGCGTGGTCGAGCAGCTGGCGCATGGAGATCAGGGGCATCGGGTCAACTCCTTTCGTTGAGATGGCGGCCCAGTAGCACGCGAATTCGCTCGGCAACACAAGTAGGGGTGAAACCGAAGGCTTCGAGCAGCGCCTTGTCGGGGCCGGAGTCGCCGAAGCGGTCGAGGCCGATGGTGGCGCCATCGCGCCCGGCATAGGCGCGCCAGGCGGCGGTGGCGCCGGCCTCCAGCGTGATCACCGGCAGGCCCAAAGGCAGGACGCTGGCGCGGTAGGCGCTATCCTGCGCCTCGAAGCGGGTGACGCAGGGCATCGAGACCACGCGGAGAAAAATGTTTTCGTTCATCAAAATTTGTGCCGTCTCCATCGCCAACGCGACTTCCGAGCCGGTGGCGAGCAGCACGGCCTGTGGCGTGCCGGTCTGCGCCAGCACGTAGCCGCCGCGAAGGATGGCGTCGCCTTGGTCCGGTGTCCGCGGCATCGGCGGCAAAGCCTGGCGGGACAGAGCGAGCAAAGTCGGGCCGTCATACCGCTGCAGCGCTTCAGCCCAAGCGCAGATGGTCTCGGCGCTGTCGCAGGGGCGCCAGAGTTCGAGGTTCGGGATCAGCCGCAGGGAGGCCAGGTGCTCGACCGGCTGGTGGGTCGGACCGTCCTCACCCAGCGCAATGGAATCATGGGTCATGACGTAGATCACACGTTGGCGCATCAGCGCGCTCATGCGGATGGCGTTGCGGGCGTAGTCGCTGAACACCAGGAAGGTGGCGGCGAAGGGGATGAAGCCGCCGTGTAAAGCGATGCCGTTGGCGATCGCCGCCATGCCGAATTCCCTGACTCCGAAGAAAATTTGGTTGCCGGCCGGGTTCTCGGTGATCGGCACGGAGCCGGCGCAGAAAGTAAGGTTGGAATGGGTGAGGTCGGCCGAGCCGCCCAGCAATTCCGGGGCGGCGGGCGCGAAGGCGGCCAGCGCGTTCTGCCCGGATTTGCGTGTCGCGATTTTCTGGTCCGTGATCGCGGCGAGGGCGGTCTCCGCCGCCTTGCCAAGTTCGGGACGGAGCCGGCCGGCGACGCGGCGCGAAAATTCGGCGGCGAGGTCCGGGTAAGCTGCCGTGTAGCGGGAAAAACGCTCCTGCCACACGGCTTCCGCTTCCGCCCCCGCGGCCCGGTGGTCCCAGGAGGCGCAGATAGCGGCGGGAATTTCGAAAGGTGGATGGGGCCAGCGCATGGCTTCGCGGGTCGCGGCAATTTCGTCTGGGCCGAGCGGGGCGCCGTGTGTGTCCTGATGCCCGGCTTTGGTCGGTGCGCCGTGGCCGATGATGGTGCGGCAGCAGAGCAGAGTGGGGCGTACGGTCTGCGCGAGGGCTGTTTGCATTGCGGCGTCGATCTGCGCCGGATCGTGGCCGTCAATATCGGCGATGACTTGCCAGCCATAGGCTTCGAAGCGGCGCGGCGTGTCGTCGGTGAACCAGCCGGTCACTTTGCCGTCGATGGAAATGCCGTTGTCGTCATAGAAGGCGACGAGTTTTGCCAGGCCGAGACGGCCGGCGAGCGAGGCGGCCTCGTGGCTGATGCCTTCCATCAGGCAGCCATCGCCGAGGAAGACGAAGCTGCGGTGATCGACGATGTTGTGGCCGGGGCGGTTGAACTGCGCGGCCAGCGTGCGCTCGGCGATGGCCATGCCGACGGCGTTGGCAAAACCCTGGCCGAGCGGGCCGGTGGTGGTTTCCACGCCCGGCGTGACCCCGTATTCCGGATGACCGGGCGTGCGCGAATGTAGTTGCCGGAAGCGGCGCAACTCTTCCATCGGCAGGTCGTAGCCGGTGAGGTGCAGCAGCGCGTAGAGCAGGGCCGAGGCGTGGCCGTTGGAGAGCACGAAGCGGTCGCGGTCCGGCCAGAGCGGGTTGGCCGGATTGTGGCGAAGGTGGTTGCGCCAGAGCACGGCGGCGATTTCCGCCATGCCCATCGGCGCGCCGGGATGGCCGGCTTTGGCTTGTTCCACCATGTCCATCGCCAAGGCGCGCAGCGCGGCGGCGACGGGCCAGGCGAGATCGCCGGGGCGGGCTGTGGGGCGCTCGATCATGGTCATGGCGTGTTCCTTATTGGGACCGTTGCTGGCGTTCGATCAGCCGCAGGATCAGCGGGGTCAGGATCAGCTGCATGGCGAGATCGAGCTTGTTGCCGGGGATGACGATGGAGTTGGCGCGCGACATGAAGCTGCCGGCGAGCATCGACAGAAGATAGGGAAAATCTATGCCGCGCGGGTTGCGAAAGCGGATCACCACCATGGATTCGTCCGGCGTGGGGATCCAGCGGGCGATGAACGGGTTGGAGGTGTCGACCGTGGGGATGCGCTGGAAGTTGATGTCGGTATGGGTGAATTGCGGGCAGATATAGCTCGCATAATCGGGCATGCGGCGCAGGATCGTCGCCATCACGTCCTCGGTGGAATAGCCGCGCGTGTTGCGGTCGCGGTGGATTTTCTGGATCCATTCGAGGTTGATCACCGGGACCACGCCGATTTTCAGGTCGGCATGGCAAGCGAGGTCGAGCCCGTTCGCCACCACCGCGCCGTGCAGGCCCTCATAGAAGAGCAGGTCGGTCGGGGTTTCGAGCTCCTGCCAGGCGGTGAAATTTCCGGGTGGGGCGCCGTAGCGCTCGGCTTCGGCGGTGTCGTGCACATAATGGCGGGTGCGGCCGGTGCCGGAGGCGCCATAGTGGCGGAACAGCGTCTCCAGCTCTTCCAGCAGGTTGGCGTCCAGGCCGAAATGGCTGAAATGGTCGTTGCCGCGCGCCGTCTCCTCGGTGGTTTTTTGCCGCATGCCGGCGCGGTCGTAGCGGTGGAAGGCGTCGCCTTCGATATAGGCGGCGTGCACCTTCTCGCGCCGGAAAATCTGCTGGAAGGTGTTGCGGACCGAGGTGGTGCCGGCGCCGGACGAGCCGGTGACGACGATGATGGGATGGCGGACGGTCATTTTTGCTCCTCAGGCGGAGAACAAGGTGCGGCGGCGGAACAGCGGTGCATGTTCGCCGGGGCCGCCTTGGGTGCGCAGATAGGAAGCGAGGCGCTCGACCTTTGCGTGCGCGCCGAACACCAAAGGCGTGCGCTGGTGCAGCTTGGCGGGGATTTTTTCGAGGATCGGCGTGGCGCCGTCGGTGGCGAGGCCGCCGGCATTCTGCACCAGCATGGCGATGGGGCTGGCCTCGTAGATCAGCCGCAACCGGCCGCTGCCGTAGCCCTTTCGCGCGTCGGCGGGGTAGAGATAGATGCCGCCGCGGCTGAAAATGCGGTGCGCCTCGGCGACCAGGCAGGCGAGCCAGCGCATGTTGAAATCGATCTTGCGCGGGCCGTCCTGGCCGCTCAGGCAGTCGTCGATATAGAGGCGGATGCCCTCGTCCCAATGCCGGTAGTTCGACATGTTGATGGCGAATTCGGCCTTGCCCGCGGGGATTTTGAGCCCGGCCTGGGCGAGGAGAAAAACCCGGCTCTCGGGCTCCAGAACGTAGAGGTCCGTTCCTTCGCCAACGCTCAACACCAAAGCGGTGTGGGGGCCGTAGAGCACGTAGCCGGCGGCGAGCTGGGCTGTGCCGGGGCGTAAGAATTCATGCTCTATCGCCGCGGAGGTGCAGCGCGGCAGGATCGAGAAGATCGAGCCGACCGACAGGCCGGTCTCGATATTGGAGGAGCCGTCCAGCGGGTCGAGTGCGACCAGCAACGGCGCGGCAGGGTCGAGGAGGACGGCGTGTTCCGCTTCTTCAGAGGCGATGGCGGCGACCGGGGCCGGGCGCAGGCAGGAGAGAAAAATCGCGTCGGCCTGCACGTCGAGGGCCTTTTGCTCTTCGCCGGCTTCGCCGCTGGACAGCACCGCGCCGAGGTCGCCGGCCAGCGGGCCGGCGGCGAGCAAACGGGAGATTTTCGCCGCCGCATCCGCGAGGCACAGGATCGTCGCGGCGACGGCGTCTTTCAGGGGATCAGTGGCAGCCCAGGCGGTCAGCGTTTCATCAAGCTGCTTCCTCGGTGTCATGATGGTCTCCGTGTTCCTCTTGTGAGCCGCTTTTGAGGCCGGTCAGGACCCGGCTTGGGCTTATGTCGGCGGCTTCGATGGTCGCCAAAGCGGTGCGGTCCACCAGGCCCGGGGTTTCGAACAAACGCAGCGACTGGCGCAGGCGCATGCGGTCGAAGGCGTTGCGCATCGAGCGCGCATTGGCGAAATTCGGCTGTTGCCGCCGCGCGGCGATGTAGTGGCGGAGCAGGCCGAGGGCTTGCGGGCTGAAGCGGTATTGCGAGTCCTCCAGCATTTTGCAGGTGATCGCGAGCAGCTCGTCATCCGAAAAATCCGGGAACTCGATATGGTGGGCGATGCGCGAGCGGAACCCGGGGTTGGACTCGAAAAACGTGTCGATGCGGTCCTGGTAGCCGGCGAGGATGACGACCAGGTCTTCGCGTTGGTTCTCCATGACCTGGAGCAGGATCTCGATGGCTTCCTGGCCGTAATCGCGTTCGTTCTCCGGCCGGTGCAGGTAGTAGGCCTCGTCGATGAACAGCACGCCGCCCATCGCCTTTTTTAGCACCTCCTTGGTCTTGGGCGCGGTGTGGCCGATATACTGGCCGACCAGGTCGCCGCGGGTGACGGAAATGACATGGTCGCGGCGGATGAAGCCGAGTTTGTGCAGGATGCTCGCCATGCGCAAGGCCAAAGTGGTCTTGCCGGTGCCGGGATTGCCGGTGAAGGCCATGTGCAGGGTTGGCGTGCCGGTGGCCAGGCCCATCATCTGCCGCGCCCGGGTGACGAAGAGATGCGCGGTGATCTCTCGGATGCGGCGTTTGACGGGCAGCAGCCCGACCAGGTCGTCGTCGAGCGCCGCCAGCATCTGGCCGATCTCGCTTTCGGCGTAGAGGGCGGCGAGGTCGAGCCGGTCGGGGGCGTGGCCTTCTGCCGCCGGGTCAGCCATATCTTGTGCCTTCGGGCCGGTCGGTCGCATAGGCGCGGGTCGTGTAGGCGATGCGCCGTCCGCCTTGTTCGGCGCGGTCGAGCCGAAAACCCGGCTCCTCGGCGGGGCGGTTGACGATGAAGGAGAGGCGCAGCGACTCCCAGCCCGCCGTGCTGTCGAAAGCGGAGAGGCGGATATAGCGGTCGCCATAAATTTTCCGGCAGGCGGCGAGTTCGGCCATCACGCCGGCGGCGTCCGGCAGGTCGAACATCGGCAGGCCCCACATCTCCCAATAGGTGTTGCGGGGGTGCGGGTCGTCGGTGAATTCGATGTTCACCGCCCAGCCATGGTCCAGGCAGTATTGCACCTGGGCGGTGATCTGCCGGTCGGTGAGGTCGGGCAGGAAGGAAAAGGCGCCTTGGGTCACACGCATGGAAACATTCCTCCAGAGCAACATCCGGTCAAATGGACTCATTTGATCGGATAGAGTTGCTCGCCAAATTTATAGGTCAGGCGGAGACGCTCTCGCTCGGCACGAAATCGGGTGTGTCGGTGGAGGCGTAGTTGAAGGTGACGTCGCGCCAGGTTTCCAGCGCCTGGCGCAGCGGCAGGCAGTGGGTGGCGGCATCGTTCAGGATAGCAGGGCCTTCGGCCAGGATGTCGCGTCCCTCGTTGCGGGCGAGCACCATGGCTTCCAGGGCGACGCGGTTGGCGATGGCCCCGGCCTCGATGCCGAGCGGATGGCCGATCGTGCCGCCGCCGAATTGCAGCACCACATCCTCGCCCAGCAAATGCAGCAGAAGGTGCATCTGCCCGGCATGGATGCCGCCGGAGGCGACCGGCATCATTTTGCGCAGGCTGGCCCAGTTCTGGTCGAAGAAAATGCCGTGCTCGAGCTGCATTGGGGTAAAGGCTTCGCGGCAGATATCGTAGTAGCCACGTGTGGTGGCAGGGTCGCCTTCGAGCTTGCCGACCACGGTGCCGGCATGGATGTGGTCGACGCCGGCGAGGCGCATCCATTTGGCGATCACGCGGAAAGACACGCCATGGGTTTTCTGCCGCGTATAGGTGGAGTGCCCGGCGCGGTGCAAATGCAGAATCATGTCGTTGCGGCGGGCCCATTTCGACATCGACTGGATCGCGGTGTAGCCGATCACCAGATCGATCATGACGATCGCGGAGCCGAGCTCCTTGGCGAACTCCGCGCGCTCGTACATCTGCTCCATGGTGCCGGCGGTGACGTTGAGATAGGTGCCTTTCACCTCGCCGGTGGCCGCCTGGGCGCGGTTCACCGCCTCCATGCAGTACAGGAAGCGGTCGCGCCAATGCATGAAGGGCTGGGAGTTGATGTTCTCGTCGTCCTTGGTGAAATCGAGCCCGCCTTTCAGCGCCTCATAGACCACGCGGCCGTAATTGCGCCCGGAGAGGCCGAGCTTGGGCTTGACCGTGGCGCCGAGTAGAGGGCGGCCGAATTTGTCCAGCCGCTCGCGCTCGACGACGATGCCGGTCGGCGGCCCGTCGAAGGTTTTCACATAGGCGGTGGGGAAGCGCATATCCTCCAGCCGCAGCGCTTTCAGCGGCTTGAAGCCGAACACGTTGCCGATGACCGAGGCGGCGACATTGGTGATGGAGCCCGGCTCGAACAGATCGAGATCGTAGGCGATATAGGCGAAATAGGAGCCTTGCATGCCGGGCACCGGGTCTACCCGGTAACATTTGGCGCGGTAGGTCTCGCAGGCGGTGAGCCGGTCGGTCCAGACCACGGTCCAGGTGGCGGTGGAGGATTCGCCGGCGACGGCGGCGGAGGCTTCCACCGGGTCCACGCCCTCCTGCGGGGTGACGCGGAACAGGCAGATGATGTCGGTGTCCTTGGGAACGTAGTCGGGCTCCCAATAGCCCATGTTCCGGTACTCCATAACACCGGCGGCATAGCGGCTCTTTTTGGCCGGTGCGGCCTGCACCGGGCGGCTATGGGTCATTTTCCTGCTCCTGGGGTGATCTGGCAGGCAGCATGGGGGAAGGCGGCTGGTTTGAGAATTTGAATGTTCTGAAGAGGATTTTCAGATAAACTGACAGCATGCGCAGGGTGACCCTCAAACAGTTGCGGATCGCCGCCGCCGCGGGGCGGCTGGGCAGTTTTACCGCGGCCGGGAACGCGGTGGGGCTCACGCCTTCGGCGGTGAGCATGCAGATGAAGGCGCTGGCCGAGGAGGTCGGGTTGCCGCTGTTCGAATTCGCCGAGGGCAGGCTGCTGCTGACCAAGGCGGGCGAGGAGGTGCTGACGGCGGCGGCGCGCATCGAGGCGGTACTCGGTGATTGCGACCAGGCGGTGGCGGGCTTACGCGACCCGGAGCGGGGCAAGGTGGTGGTCGGCGTGGTCTCTACCGCCAAATATTTCGCGCCGCAGGTGCTGGGCGCATTCCACAAGACTTATCCCCGCGTCGAGCTGAAGCTGGTGATCGGCAACCGCAACGACATTATCGACGGGCTGCGGCAACGGGAGATCGATCTCGCGATCATGGGGCGGCCGCCGGAGGGGATGGAGGTGGATCTGGTGAAGCTCGCCGATCATCCGCATGTGATCATCGCCGCCCCCGACCATAAGCTGTCAGGCCGAAAAGGGCTGGAGCCGTCGGATCTCGGCGCAGAGATTTTTTTGGTGCGGGAGCCGGGGTCGGGCACGCGGATGCTGATGGAGCAGGTCTTCGCCAGAGCCGGGGTGACGCCGCGTCTGGGCATGGAGATCAGCAGCAATGAGACGATCAAGCAGGCGGTGATGGCGGGGCTGGGGATTTCCTTCATCTCCGGCCACACGGTGGGCCATGAGCTTGGCGAGGGAAGGCTGGTGACGCTGGACGTAGCGGGGCTGCCGGTGGTGCGGCAATGGTACGCGGTGCATCTGCTCGACCGGAAGCTGCTCCCTGCGGCGCGGGCTTTGCTAGGGCTGTTGCAGGAACATATGGCGCGGCTGTTGCCGCCTGGATAAGTGAAGGTAAGGCTACTTTTTGTGAACAAAAAGTAGCAAAAAAACTTTGCTCCTCTGGGCCATGGGCGTTGTCGGGAACAACGCCCATGGCCCAGAGGAGCAAAAATTTTTGCGCTGCTTTTTTCAAAAAGCGGCTGCTTTCTTTGCGTGGGGCGGAAACTCCAGGGATTTGCTTGTGTGACGGCTTGTTGACAGTGTGGGTTGGTGGGCTGTAGAAGGCGCTCCACGCTTTGAGCGTCGGCTGCTTTGAGGTACCGGAAACGGTGCCTTTTTAATTGGCTGATGGTTGGGGCGGACGGAAT
>NZ_DASXFO010000009.1:0-11100 GCF_036489515.1 Acidocella sp. | reverse complement strand
GGCCGGTTCAAGGATTATATCTCCACACCGAAGGCCAACCGGTATCAGTCCCTGCATACAGGCGTCACATTGCGCCATCCGCGCAACCAGAAAATCGAGATTCAGATACGCACGCCTGAAATGCAGATGATCGCGGAGAACGGTGTTGCCGCGCATTGGCTGTATAAGCAGAGTGACGCCAGCCAGTCTGATTTGAAACAATTCCGCTGGGTGCAGGATCTTCTGGAAATCCTGGATAACTCCGCGGCGCCGGATGAGTTTTTGGAAAACACCAAGCTCGAACTCTACCAGGACCAGGTGTTCTGCTTCACGCCGAAGGGGCAGCTGATCCAGCTGCCCCGCGGCGCCACCTCGGTCGATTTCGCCTATGCCGTGCACAGCCAGATCGGCGATACCTGCGTCGGCGCGCGCATCAACGGGAGGTTGATGCCGCTGCGCTATGAGCTGCAAAACGGCGACCAGGTGGAGATTCTCACCGCGCGCGGCGGCACGCCGTCGCCGGCCTGGGAGCGTTTCGTCGTCACCGGCAAGGCGCGCGCGCGCATCCGCCGCTTCCTGGCGCAGCAGATGCGCGAGCAGCATCGCGACGCCGGAAAATCGGCGCTGGCCAAGGCGTTCCGCCAGGAAGGCGTGGACGGTTCGGAAAAAGTGCTGGAAACGACCGTCAAGACGCTCAAGCAGCTGTCGCTCGACGATCTCTACGTCGCGGTCGACACCGGCATCATCGGCGCGAAGGAAGTGGTCCACACCGCCTATCCGGAGCTGCGCGAGCAGCGCGCGCCGCGCATGCTGCCGGGCTTCATGGGCCAGGCGCTCACCGCGCGCTCGCCGCGCCATGTCGGCGTGGCCGATGCCGGCATGCCGATCACCGGCCTCGTCTCCGGCATGGACGTGCATTACGCCGGCTGCTGCCACCCGCTGCCTGGCGACAAGATCGTCGGCATCGTCGCCACCGGCAAGGGGGTCACGGTGCACACCAAGGATTGCGCAACACTGGAAACCTTTGCCGCCACGCCGGAGCGCTTCATCGACGTGGACTGGGACGCCGATGTGATCGCCCGTAGCGACCGTAAATCCAGCCGCTTCATCGGCCGCGTCAGTGTCATCGCGAGCAACAATTCCGGCGCGCTGGCATCGTTGACCAACGCCGTCGCGAAGCAGGAAGGCGCCATCTCCAATCTCAAGGTCGTGCACCGGCAGCAGGATTTCTTCGAGGCGCTGGTCGATGTGGAGGTGCGCGACGTCCGGCATCTGTCCCAGGTCATCGCCGGGCTGCGCGGGGCCCCCGGCATCGCCCAGGTGGAGCGCGCCAAGACATGATCATCGGCCTCGGTTCCGACATCTGCGACATCCGTCGCATCGAGGCGAGCCTGGCGCGCTTTGGCGAGCGTTTCACCTTACGCGTCTTCTCCGAAGTGGAGCGCGCGCGCTCCGAGCGGCGGGTGCATGCCAGGGCGGCCAGCTACGCCAAGCGTTTCGCCGCGAAGGAAGCCTGCGCCAAGGCGCTCGGCACCGGGTTCAGGCGCGGCGTGTTCTTCGCGGACCTGCGGGTCACCAACCTGGCCAGCGGCCAGCCGACCATGACCCTGCACGGCGGCGCGCTGGCGCGACTCGCGGCGCTGATCCCGCCGGGCCATACGCCGCACATTGCCGTCTCGCTGACCGATGAATACCCCTACGCCTACGCCCAGGTCATCATTTCCGCGGAGCCCGCGTAAGGAAGAAAGCAGCCGCTTTTTAAAAAAAGCGGCGCAAAAACTTTTATTTATGCTGGGTCGGGGGCGTTGTTGGCGACAACGCCCATGACCCAGCATAGCAAAGTTTTTTTGCTACTTTTTGTTCACAAAAAGTAGCCTTCCTCATCCTTGCTCTGCCGCGCGGGCGAGGCGATACCGGTGGTAAACCGGGAGACAGACGAATGACTACAATGCATTTCTATGAACCCACCGCAGGACATGGGCTGGCGCATGACCCGTTCAACGCCATCATCGGTCCGCGGCCGATCGGCTGGGTCTCGACCCGGGGGGCGGACGGTGGGGTGAATCTGGCCCCGTACAGCTTTTTCAACGCGTTCAATTACACCCCGCCGATCATCGGCTTTTCCAGCACCGCGGCCAAGAATTCGCTGCGCAACGTGCAGGAGACCGGCGAATTCGTGTGGAACCTGGCAACCCGCAAGCTGGGCGCGCAAATGAACGCCACCTCGGCTTCGGTGCCTTATGGCGTTGATGAATTCGAGCTGGCCGGGCTGGAAAAGGCGCCGTCACGCCTTGTGGCGCCGCCGCGCGTCGCCGCCAGCCCCGTGCAGTTCGAGTGCAAGCTGGCCGACATCGTGCAGTTGAAGAGTGCTGCCGGGGTGCCAGTCTCCAGCTGGTTGGTGCTGGGCGAGGTGGTCGGCGTGCATATCGACCGCACGCTGCTCAAGGACGGCGTGTTCGACACGTTCGGCGCGGAAATTATCCAGCGCGCCGGCGGGCCGAGCGCCTATGCTTTGATCGGACCGGAGGCGCGTTTCGACATGGTGCGGCCGAAGTAGAAAGTAGCCGCTTTTTAAAAAAAGCGGCGCAAAAACTTCTTTTATGCTGGGTCATGGGCGTTGTCCCCGACAACGCCCATGACCCAAATTAATAAAGTTTTTTTGCTACTTTTTGTTCACAAAAAGTAGCGCTTCCTTCCTACCCTTCCGCAGTGTCGCGGAAATAGGCTTCGACCGTGCCTTTGATCCGCATGGTCAGCGGCTTGCCGTGGCGGTCGACGCTTTTGCCGACCGACACCCGCACCCAGCCCTCGGACACGGAATATTCCTCGACATTGTTTTTCTCGACGCCGTTGAAGCGGATGCCGATGCCGCGCTCCAGGATGGCCTCGTTGAAGAACGGGCTGTTCGGGTCGATGGAGAGGTGGTCGGGAGGTGTGTCGCTCATATATATTTGCTCAGTTTCAGCTTCAGTTTGGTGAAAAAGCTCGCGGGCGGGGCATCGGTCAGCGCGATCACCGGGCTGCTGGCCAGCGCTTTCCCGTCCAGCGTGTAGGTGACCGTGCCCAGCGTTTCGCCCTTGGTCACGCCCGGCGTCAGGTCCGCCGTATAGGTGATCTTGTAGGCGACCTTGGAGGCGCCGTCGGAGGGCACGGTCATGTTGATGGTGTTGGCGACGCCGACCGGGACCATGCCGGTATTCAGCGCCGCGCTGTGCAGCGTGTCGATCTGCTGGCCGGCCGTGGAGATGGCTGCATCCGTGAAGAATTTCTGGCCATAATCGAGCAGCGATTCGATCGCCGCTGTGCTGGCCTGCCACGAGGGGCCGCCCATCACCACGGCGATCAGCCGCATGTCGCCGCGCACCGCCGTGGCATCGATGCAGTGCCCGCTTTCATTGGTCAGGCCAGTCTTCAGCCCGTCCACAGTGGGGTCTACAGCCAGAACCGGGTTCCAGCTCGTCTGGGTGATATTGTCGTAGGCGTAGCTCGGCAGTTTGGAGATGTTCAGGATCTGCGGCTCGTCCTGCAAAATCGCCCGGCTCAGCTTGGCGACGTCGAGCGCGCTGGTATGCAGCGCCGGGTCGGGCAGGCCGTCAACGTCGGTATAGTTCGTATCGGTCAGGCCCAGTTGGCGAGCGTCCCGGTTCATCAGCTGCACGAAACTGCTCTGTGTGCCGGCCACCGCCTGGGCCAGCGCCACGGCGGCATCGTTGCCCGAATCGACGATCAACCCGTGCAGCAGCTGATCGACCGTGACATCCGTGTTCGGGTTGATGAACATGCGCGAGCCGCCGGTATGCCAGGCGGTCACGCTGACCGGGACCGTCTGGTTCATGGTCAGGCTGCCATTCTTCACGGCCTGGTACACGATGTGCGCCGTCATCAGCTTCGTCAGGCTCGCCGGCGCCACCTGCAGGTCCGGGGCGGCCTCGGCGATGATGGCGCCGGTGCGGGCATCCATCAGCACATAGGACGTCACATCGGACAAAACCGGCGGGGTCGGGGTGTTGGGGTCGGCGATCGGGCTGTCCGGCACGGGCGCCGGGCCGCTCGGGGGCGGCGTCTTGCCGGTCATGGAGAAGTTGCTGGGCAGCGCGAGGGTTCGCGCGACAGCCGGCGCGGCGATCGCGACGGCGGCGGCAACGGCAATGAGGGAAGAGATGCCAGCTTGTTTGATCATGGGGCGCATGTCTTTCTTCGGGTCGGGCGAATGCGGTGTCTCTCTGCACCGATTTCTTGACAAGCTGCAAGCACCGCGCTTGATGCTTAGGCCCATCCTGATAGGCTATTGTTATGGCATTCTTTCGTCAAAAATCCTCCTCCGCCGGCCGGAAGGCGGTTCCCGCGGCACAGCGGAAATCCGCGTCGACCGTGGAGTTTATCAAGACAGTCGTCTATGCCGGGCTGATCGCGGTGGGGATCCACACGTTTCTGGTCGAGCCGTTTTTCATCCCTTCGGGGAGCATGGTGCCGACCATGCTGGTGGGTGATTACCTTTTTGTAAATAAGTTTGCGTATGGTTACTCGCATTATTCGCTGCCCTTTTCGCCTGACCTGTTCTCCGGGCGGATTTTCGGCAGCATGCCCAAGATGGGCCAGGTCATCGTGTTCCGCCCGCCGGGAGATCCCAGCGAGGACTACATCAAGCGCGTGATCGGCCTGCCGGGCGACACGGTGCAGATGACCGCGGGCCGGCTGTACATCAACGGCAAGCTGGTGCCCCAAACGCTGATGGGCAATTACACCGATACCAGCTCCGGCGGCCCGGTGGTCGCGACCGAGTACGTGGAGCATCTGCCCGACGGCAAGAACCATCCGATCCTCAAGGAGACCGATCAGGGCTTCGCCAACAACACGCCGCTCTACACGGTGCCGGCCGGCGACCTCTTCGTGATGGGCGACAACCGCGACGACAGCGAGGATTCCCGCTTCATGGATGGCCCGGTCGGCTATGTGCCGATGGAGAATGTCGTCGGCCCGGCGGATCTGATCTTTTTCTCAATTGACCTGCGTCACCCGTTCTATGAGGTCTGGGAGTGGCCGCTGGAAATCCGCTGGGGCCGGTTGTTTAAGATCATCAATTGAGTGGCCTCGATGACGCGCAGGTGCTGCTGGGCCATCGGTTCCAGCGCCCGAAACTTCTCTCCGAGGCACTGACGCACCGCTCCGCCGCCGGCGCGCGCGGGGTGGGCTCCAACGAACGGCTGGAATTCATCGGTGACCGCGTGCTCGGGCTGGTTGTCGCCGAGTGGCTGCTCGAGCGTTTCCCCAACGAGCAGGAAGGCAAGCTCGGCCCGCGTTTGGCGGCCCTGGTCTCGAAGCCGGCTTTGGCGCAAGTTGCCGAAACCAACGGTGTCGCCGCTTTGTTGAGCGTGGCCCCGGGGGAGTCCAAGCGCGGCGTGCGCACCCAGGCCACGGTGCTGGCCGACGCGCTGGAGGCGATGATCGGCGCGCTGTATCTTGATGCCGGGCTCGCCGCGTCCCGTGATTTTATCCGTAAGGTTTTGAGTAATGTCGTCGAACAACAGTTTATCCCGCCCAAAGACCCCAAAACCGCCTTGCAGGAATGGGCGTTGAAGCGCGCTCTGCCGCTGCCGGCCTATGAGGTGGTGACCATGTCCGGCCCCTCGCATGAGCCGCATTTCGTGGTGAAGGTCAGTGTCGGCGATGACGCGGCACGGGGCAACGCCGGTTCCAAGCGCGCCGCCGAGCAGGCGGCCGCGCGGGCGTTGCTGGAAATGCTCCCGGCATGAGCCGCTGCGGTTTCATCGCCCTGATCGGCGCACCCAACGCGGGAAAATCCACGCTGCTCAACCGCCTGACCGGCGCGAAAGTCTCCATCGTCACGCCGAAAGCGCAGACCACGCGGGCGCGGGTGCTGGGCATTCTCATGCGCGGCGAGGCGCAGGTCCTGTTCGTCGACACGCCGGGCATTTTCGCGCCGAAGCGCCGCCTGGACCGGGCGATGGTCGCGGCCGCCTGGGACGGGGCGGGGGAGGCGGACTATGTGCTCCTGCTGGTCGACGCCAAGACCGGGCTGACCGAGGCAGTGCGCGGCATCATCGCCCAAGCCGCCGCCACCGGCCGCAAGATGGCGCTGGTGCTGAACAAGGTGGACCTGCTGGAGCGCCACAGGCTGCTGCCGCTGACCCAGGACATCACCGCGCTGGCGGAATTCGAACAGGTGTTCATGATCTCCGCCGCCACCGGCGACGGCATCGAGGTGCTGCTCGATTTCTGCACCGCCAAGCTGCCCGAGGGGCCGTATCTGTACCCTGAGGACGAGCTGACCGACCTGCCGGACCGGCTGCTGGCAGCGGAAATCGTCCGCGAGCAGGTTTTTCTACAGACCCGCGACGAGGTGCCCTATGGCACCACGGTCGAGACCGAGAGCTTCAAGACCCAGAAAGATGGCTCGGTGCGGATCGACGCGGTGATCTACGTCGCCCGGGCCGGGCACAAGGCGATTCTGATCGGCGCCAAGGGCGCGCGCATCAAGGATATCGGCGCCCGCGCGCGGCGCGAGCTGAGCCAGTTGCTGGACTGCAACGTACACCTGTTCCTGCGCGTGAACGAGCGCGCAGGCTGGGACGAGGAAGCCGAACGGATCCGCGCGACGGGGCTGCGCGACCCGAAGGCCTGAGCGGGAGAGAGATAAGGAAGGCTACTTTTTGTGAACAAAAAGTAGCAAAAAAACTTTATTATGCTGGGTCATAGGCGTTGTCGGCGCCAACGCCCATGACCCAGCATAATAAAAGTTTTTGCGCCGCTTTTTTTAAAAAGCGGCCGCTTTCCTTTATCTAAGACGCCTGCCTTCGGCATTCCGTCCATTTTGCCACGGATGCGGAATGTCGTATGGATGCACGCTGAGAGGCGTCATTTCTGGAAGGCCAAGCTTGCAGGGGCTGAAAAAACGCGGGAGCTGGAACGGGCATTTCGTTGCGCTTGCGGCTTATTTTATCTATTCCCTGGTGCTGGTTGATCACGGCATTTCGCTAACACGATATCTGGCAGGGGAGGGCACGGACCCGTACATTTACCTGTGGTTTCTGGCCTGGTGGCCTTATGCGATCGCGCATCATCTACCGCTGCTGACGTCACCGCTTTTATGGTCTCCCTTGGGCGTTTCCGTGCCCTGGCTCACCTCGATTCCTGCCCTGGCTCTGCTCTTTGCGCCCCTCACCGCGATCGCCGGGCCGGTCGTCACTTATAATGTCCTGATCATCGCCGCCCCGGCTCTGTGTGCGTGGCTGGCTTACCTTGTATGTTTCCGTCTGACGGACGATCGGGCCGCGTCGTTGGTCGGCGGTTTCCTGTTCGGCTTTTCAAGCTATGAAATGGCGCAGAATACCTCGGCGTTGAATTTGAGCGCGGTGTTCTGCGTGCCGGCCTTGCTGCTTGTCGTTTTGAGCCGTCTGGGTGGTTCGTTGACACGCCGGCGGGCCGTCGCATTCGCCGCACTGCTGCTGACCATGCAATTTTACACCAGCGTCGAAGTCTTTGCCCTGATTTTCGTGTTTGGCGGCATCGCCTGGATGTTCGCCTATTTGTACTTGGCAGCGCAGAGGCCGGCATTGCGGCTTCTGTTCACCGACGCGCTCGTGACGGCGCCATTTGTTATCGTGGCGGCGGGGCCGTTTCTGGTCGCCATGGCAAGGACCGCCTGGCAGCTGCATCTGCCCGATGCGTGGCCGTATTATTTTACGGCGGACCTGCTGGACCTGGTGATCCCGTCGCGGGAGAATTTGTTCGGCGCACCGTTTTTATCGCTCTCCCGCCACTTAGATGGCGACGTGCATGAGCAGGATATCTATCTCGGCCTGCCGCTGCTGTTTCTCATTTGGCATTTCGCCCGGGAGCAGGGGGGCAGGCCTCAGGGGCGCCTGCTGGTCGCGTGCTTTCTGGCCTTCCTGATTTGCAGTTTCGGGCCCCGGCTGTGGATCGCCGGTCATTATTCCCCCATCGTCCTGCCCTGGAGCTTGGCGATGCATTTGCCGCTCCTTCACAACGCCCTGCCGGCACGTTTCGCGCTGTTTGTTGCGCTGACGACGGCGATCATCGCGGCTTTGTGGATCGCGCGCGCGGAGCGCCGCTGGGCGCGGCTGGCGTTTGGCATGATCTGCTGCGTGACGCTGCTGCCGCAACCTCATCCCTGGCGTGCGCTGCCGCGTATGGCGCTTTTTGCCCCGGGCGAAATCGAGTCCGTTCTCGGGCCCAATCCGCGCATCCTGATCCTGCCTTTCGCCATCAACGGGCCTTCCAGCTTCTGGCAAATGGAAAACCGTTTCGGTTTCACCCAAACCGGCGGTTATCTGGGCTTCCCCCCCGCGCCGATGCAGAAATACCCGGTCGTAGGGGAATTGTTTGGCAATTATGTGCGGCCGGATTTTGCGGCGGAATTCGCGCGTTTTTGCTGGGCGACCGGTACGCAATATGTGGCGGTCGGGCCCGGCGCCAACCCCGAAATGGTCGCGTCCATTGCCGCGCTTGACTGGCCAACAAAAAAAATCGATGGTGTAATGATCGTTTCGGTCCAACCCCAATGACCCAGCGTCTTTCCCTGGTCGTGCCCTTTTACAACGAGGGGCAAAACATTCGCGCATTTCACGACGCCATCATGCCCTGCCTGGAAGCCGTTCCGGACAGCGCCTGGGAGATCGTCTGCGTGGATGACGGCAGTACCGATGCCACGCTGGAACAATTGGTCGCGCTGGCCGAGGCGGATCCGCGTTTCCGTGTGCTCGAGCTCTCGCGCAATTTCGGCAAGGAGGCGGCGCTGACCGCGGGCATCGACGCCGCAAGCGGGGAGGCGGTGATCCCCATCGATGCCGATCTGCAGGACCCGCCGGAATTGATCGCGCCGATGGTCGCCGCCTGGCGCGCCGGCGCGGAAGTGGTTTTGGCCCACCGCTCCGACCGCGCCGCTGACGGCGTCATGAAGCGCAAGAGCGCCGCCTGGTTCTACCGCCTGCACAACCTCGTGTCGAAAACGCACATTCCCGAAAATGTCGGGGATTTCCGCCTGATCGACCGTGTCGTGGTCGAGGCGCTGAAGCAGTTGCCCGAGCGCCAGCGTTTCATGAAGGGCCTGTTCGCCTGGGTCGGCTTTCGCACCGTCACCATCGATTATGCGCGCCCCTCGCGCCAAGCCGGCGCTTCCAAATTCTCGGGCTGGGCGCTATGGAATTTCGCGCTGGAGGGTTTCACGAGCTTCTCCACGGCGCCGCTGAAAATCTGGACCTATCTCGGCGCCGTCGGTGCGGTCTGCAGTTTCATCTACGCGATGTTCACGGTTGTTTATACGCTGCTCCGGGGCATCAGCGTGCCGGGCTATGCCTCGCTGCTGGTCGTGGTGCTGTTTCTCGGCAGCGTGCAACTGATGAGCATCGGCCTGCTCGGCGAATATATCGGCCGGATCTATCTCGAGACCAAGCAACGCCCCACTTATCTGGTCCGCAAGATCCATGGCGGAAGTAAGTGAAAAGGAAGACTACTTTTTGTGAACAAAAAGTAGCAAAAAACTTTGTTAATTTGGGCCATGGGCGTTGTCGGGGCCAACCCCCATGGCCCAGCATAATAAAAGTTTTTGCGCCGCTTTTTTTAAAAAGCGGCCGCTTTCTTGGCCGTGGTCACCGGAGCAGAAAAAAGCTATACTCGCCCGAGGATAGATCATGGGGTGTTCATGCGGGTTAGTGTGGTCCAGATGTCGCCGACGGCGGACAAGGCAGAGAACATCGCCCAGGCCCGCGCCCTGATCGCCGGGGCCGTGGCCAGTGAGCGCCCGGATCTGGTCGCCCTGCCGGAGATCTGGACCTGTCTCGGCGGCGCGCGGGAGACGAAATTCGCCGCGGCGGAGGCTTTGCCGGAGCCCGGTGATACGGGTGGTGCGGCCTATGAATTCCTGCGCCAGATGGCGGTTTCCCACGGCATCCATGTGCATGGCGGCTCGATCGGCGAGCTGGCCGGCGGGCAGCTGTTCAACACCAGCCTGGTTTTCGCCCCCTCCGGCCTGGAGCTGGCGCGCTACCGCAAAATCCATTTGTTCGACATCACCACCCCCGACGGCACCGGCTATCGCGAGAGCGAGACCTATGGCGCGGGCGAAACGGTCGTGACGTGCGACATCGCCGGCACCAAGGTCGGGCTTACCATCTGCTACGATGTGCGCTTCCCCGAATTGTTCCTGGCGCTGCGCCGCCGCCATGTGGACCTGATCATGCTGCCCGCCGCCTTCACGCTGCAGACCGGCAAGGACCATTGGGAAGTGTTGTTGCGCGCCCGCGCCATCGAGACCCAGACCTGGCTGGCCGCCCCGGCCTGCACCGGGCCGCATCGCGGGGCCAAGGGCGATGTCCGCTTCACCTATGGCCATTCGATGATCGTCGATCCCTGGGGTCATGTCGTCGCGCGCGCCTCGGACGGGCTCGGCTGGGCCACCGCCACCATCGACAAAACGCAGATGGCGCGTGTGCGGGCGAACATGCCGCTGCTCGAGCATCGCCGACTTGCATAACGTCGCCATCCTCGGCGACGCCGTGGCGCCGTTGACCATGGATATCGCCTTCATCGCGGCGCAGACCGAGTCCGCTGAGGCCGCGCGCGACCGCTTGACCGCCCGCTATGGGGACTGCGCGCCGAAAGACGCCGCCGTCATCGTCGCTCTGGGCGGCGACGGGTTGATGCTGGAATGCCTGCACAAGGTGCTCGGCACCAAACAGCCGGTCTATGGCATGAATTGCGGTTCGGTCGGCTTCATGATGAACGAATATCATGAGGACGACCTGCCCGGCCGCATCGCGCGGTCGCTCTCCAGCGTGCTGCACCCGTTGCGCATGCATGCCATCACGGCCTCCGGCGTGGTTGAGGAGGCGATGGCGATGAACGAGGTGGCCTTGCTCCGCCAGCTGCGCCAGGCGGCGAAAATCCGCATCAGCGTCGACCATCGCGAACGTCTGGCGGAACTCATTTGTGACGGCGTGCTGATTTCCACCCCGGCCGGCTCCACGGCCTATAACCTGTCCGCGCATGGCCCGATCATTCCGCTCACCGCGAATCTGCTGCCGCTCACGCCGATCTCCGCCTTTCGCCCACGGCGCTGGCGTGGCGCGCTGCTGCCCTCCA
>NZ_DASXFO010000092.1:0-11379 GCF_036489515.1 Acidocella sp. | reverse complement strand
GCGCAGTCCCGAGGCATCCAACTCCATCCGCGTAATTGAAACGGCCATGCCACCCCCCGAACCGATGAGAGAGGAGCGAATCACATCATGCGGATATTGGGAATCCCACACGAGTCAAAAACTGCCGCCGTTGGTATTAGGCTAAGCGGCATTCGATCGAGTTGAGCGCCGACCCAATCATAAAAAGTTTGCATGAGGGTGCTGAACATATCGGTGACGGTCCGCATCGGGGCGAGCCATGCTGTTTGTTCCATGGTCAAAACTATGGCTTGTTGACCGCTTAAGGCAAAAAAGATCGGAACTTTATCGCGCGGTAGTTGTAAGCAAGTAGCCGCTTTTTGAAAAAAGCGGTGCAAAAACTTTTGTTATGCTGGGCCATAGGCGTTGTCGGCGACACAGCCCATGACCCAGATGAACAAAGTTTTTTTGCTTCTTTTTGTTCACAAAAAGAAGTCTTCCCTTAGCTCCTGAGACAAGCGAGCAGCGCCTGCACCGGGTGAGATAAGGCCAAGCCGTCCATCAGTTTGACCTGGGAGCGGCAGGAATACCCCGTCGCCAGCAGGCGTTTTTGCTCCGCATGCGCGGCGACATGGCCGGCCCAGCTCAAGCGGTAGATCTGTTCGGAGGTGGCGCGGTGTTCAGCCTCATGCCCGTAGGTTCCGGCCATGCCGCAGCAGCCGGAAGGGAGGATGCGCAGACGGGCGCCGGTGGCCGCAAAGGCCGCCTGCCAGTCGCGCATGGTGGCGGAAGCGGCCGTGCGTTCCGTGCAGTGCGGCAGCAGGACGAATTCAGCGTCCGTGCGGCCTGCCGGAATGGCGTCCAGATGCCGGCCGAGCCATTCTTGCAACAGCAGCACCGCTGGCGGACGATCCGCGCCGGAAAGAGCGGCATATTCGGCGCGGTAAGTGAGCGTCATCGAGGGGTCGAGCCCGATCAGCTCGACACCGGTTTCGGCAAGGCTACGCAGCATCCGGGCGTTGCGGGCGGCGACGCGCTGGAAGGGGCCGAGGAAGCCATGCACGTGCAGCGGCTTTCCGTTGGGCCGGAACGGTGCGATCCAGGGGCGGAACCCCAGAGCCTGGATGAGGTCGAGTGTGTCGAGGACCAGCCCCGTCTCATACCAGCGCGTGAAGGCGTCCTGCACGAGCACGACGCTGCGCGCCCGCTCCTCGGCCGAAAGAGCGGCCAAGGCGCCGGGCGTGGCAAAGGCAATCCCCCGCACGGCTAACGCCTGCGGCAGAGACATGCGCGAAAAAGCGGGCGTCGCCACCAGGCCCAGTGCCCGCATCCCGGCCTGTCCGGCGCGGCTGTTGGTCATAGCATTGGACAGGCCGCGCAGCGCTCCCAGCGCCGGCAGAAATGTCTCAAGCCACCCGACCAGATAATCGCGCGGGCGCCGCAAGTAGCGGCCGTAATAGAGTTCGAAGACTTTCGCCCGGAAGGTCGGCACGTCCACCTTGATGGGGCACTGTCCCGCGCAGGCCTTGCAGGCGAGGCACCCGTCGAGCGCTTCCCGGACCTCATGCGAGAAGTCCGGCTCTCCGCGCTTTGCTGCAAGGCTATTGCGCAGGCGCGGCAGAAAGGAGCGCCAGGATGAGCCTTCCCGGAGCTTGGCACTTTCAGCTTGGGGGTCGACGCCTTCGGCCGCGAGACGCCGAAGCCATTCCCGCACCAGCGCCGAGCGGCCTTTGGGGGAATGGCGCCGCTCCCGCGTGGCCTTCCAGGACGGGCACATCGGGTCATCTTCATCGTAGTTGAAGCAGGCGCCATTACCGTTGCAGTGCATTGCCTCGTCGACATAATGGCGTGCCGGTTCGGGGATCTGACGGTCGAAGGAGCCTTTGAACGGCACGCCGTCCACCCGCAGCAAATCGCCGCCCTGAGCCGAGGCGATCTTGCCCGGGTTGAAGCGATCGAGCGGATCGAAGGCGCGCTTGATGGCCACCAGGCAGGGATATAACGGGCCGAAGACCCGGGGCACGAATTCGGAGCGGATGCCCTTGCCGTGCTCGCCCCATAGCAATCCGCCGTATTTGGTCGTGAGCGCGATCACCTCTTCGGTGATCTCGCGGATCAGCATCTGCTGCGCCGGGTCCTTGAGGTCGAGCGCCGGGCGTACATGGAGCACGCCCGCATCGACGTGCCCGAACATGCCGTATTCAACCCCGCGGCGATCGAGTGCGGCGCGGAATTCGGCGATATAATCCGCCAGACGCTCAGGCGGAACGACCGTGTCCTCGACGAAAGCCACGGGCCGGGCACGGCCCGCGACATTGCCGAGCAGGCCGACGGCCTTCTTGCGCATGGTCCAGAGGCGCTCGACATCGGCGCCGGTCGCCACGGTGTGGCCGAGCCGGGCCGTGGCGTGCTCGGTCTCGGCGCCGAGAGCGTCTGTCAGGCGGGACACGGCGGACATCACGGCATCAGGATCATCCCCGACGAATTCCACCAGGTTGATGCCGCGGACGGGTGCGCCCGCTTCGTCCGGAAAAAACGGACTGACCTCCGGCCAGATGATGTCGGCGCGCGCCAGGTCCAGCACCTTGGAGTCGATCGTCTCGACCGATGCCGCGCCGAAGCCGGCCAGCGCGCGGGCGTCGCGCAGCGCCGCGTCGAAGCTCGCGTAGCGCAGGTTGACCAAGGCTGAGGCGCGCGGGATGGGCAGAACGCGTAGCTTGGCTTCGGCGATGAAGGCGAGGGTGCCCTCGGACCCGCAAAGAATCGAATTGAGGTTGAAACGGTTCTCGCCGTCGCGGATATGCGCCAGATCGTAGCCCGTGAGGCAGCGGTTGAGTTTCGGGAAGCGTTCGGCAATCAGTGCCGCGTGATCACGCTGAATCTCGTCCACGACACGGTGAATTTCCCCTACGCGATCGGCGCGGGTTTGCAACGAGGCCAGTTCAGAATCGCCCAGCGGACGCGACAGAAACAGGGTGCCGTCATCGAGCACGGTGGAGAGTTCCAGCACGTGGTCACGGGTTTTTCCGTAGAGACATGAGCCCTGACCGCAGGCATCGGTCGAGATCATGCCGCCGATCGTGGCCCGGTTGGAGGTGGAGAGTTCGGGGGCGAAGAACAGGCCGTAGGGCAGCAGGGCGGCGTTGAGCTGGTCTTTGACGACCCCGGCCTCGACCCGCACCCAGCCGCCGCTTACGTCAATTTCCAGGATGCGGTTCATATGCCGCGACAGATCGACCACCACGCCGTGGCCGAGCGACTGCCCGTTGGTGCCGGTGCCGCCGCCGCGCGGCCGCAGCGCGATCGCGGCGTAGTCCGGCAAGGCCAGCGTGCGCGCGGTGCGCACGAGGTCCTCGGTTGAACGTGGGAAGAGGATGGCCTCCGGCATGACCTGATAGATCGAATTATCGGTCGCCAGAACAACGCGGTCCGCGTCCGTGATGCTGATGTCCCCGGTGAAGCCGTCCCGCCGCAGTGCATCGAGAAAGGCCAGGACCGCCGGTTGCGCAGGCGGATGAGATTTGAGACGCGGGATCATGTGTTCACTTTACGCCGGCAGGGCAGAGAGAAAAGCGGCCGCTTTTTGAAAAAAGCGGCGCAAAAACTTTTGGCTAATGCTGGGCCATGGGCGTTGTCACCGACAACGCCCATGGCCCAGGTTAGCAAAGTCTTTTGGCTACTTTTTGTTCACAAAAAGTAGCCTTCCTTTACTTTCCGAAACCATAGAACCGCGCGGGGTTGTCAGTGAGGATGCGGTTGCGGGTGGTTTCGTCGGGGACCCAGTCGGCAAGGAGGTCGAGCAGTTCGCCCACGTTGGGCATGTGTTCCCAGGTGGAGACGTTCGGCCAGTCGGAGCCCCAGACGCAGCGGTCGGGTGCGGCTTCGGCCAAGGCGCGGGCGATCGGGATGGTGTCGGTGTAAGGGAAGCCCGCGCTGGTGACGCGGTACGCGCCGGAGAGCTTCACCCAGGCGCCGTCGCGCACCATGGCGAGCAGGTTCTGGAAGCCGGCATCCTGCACGCCGCCTTTGGCCGGGCGGAGGCCCATATGGTCGAAGATCAGGGGCACGCCGAGGGAAGCAAGCACGGCGCCGTGTTCGGCCAGCACCGCGGCATTGAGGAAGAGCTGAAGGTGCCAGCCCATCTCCCGGCAGATCGCACCGTAGCGCTCGGTGTCCGCGAGGCTGCTTCCGCCTCCGAACAGGGTGTTGATGCGGAGCCCGACGATTCCCGACTCGGCGAGGGTGCGGCATTCGGCCTCGGTAACGGTCGGTTCGACCACGGCAACGCCCTTCAGGCGCTTAGGGTGTGCGCGCAGCGTCTTCAGCATCAGCGAATTGTCGGTGCCGTGGATGCTGATCTGCACGAGCACGCCATGCGCCATGCCGGTGGCGTCCAGCATGTGCAGATACTGCGCCTCGGTCGCGACCGGGGCCGTGTAGCGGCGGTCGGCGGCGAGGGTGGTCTCCGGCGGCAGGCCGACGACATGGGCGTGGGTGTCCACCGCGCCCGTGGGCACGGTGAAGCGGGTCGCGCCGCGCGGTTTTGCGTCCGGCCCGGGGCAAGCGGGGGCGGAATCGGTCGCGAAGGCGAGATGGGCGTTGACGTCGGTCGTCATGCGGGGTCGAGTTCCTTTCCTCTGGTCTCGGGCAGCAGGAGCGCGCCGAGCAGCAACAATCCGTAGGCACAGACGGCGAAGATGGCGATCGCGGTGGCCAGCGACATGGTCGCCGAAAGATAGCCCACCAAGGTCGGAAAAATCGCGCCGATCCCGCGCCCCACATTATAGGCAAAGCCCTGGCCGGAGCCGCGCAGGCGGGTCGGGTAGAGTTCGGTGAGGAACGGGCCGAGGCCGGACAGATACCCCGAGGCGAAGAAGCCAAGCGGGAAGCCGAGCACCAGCATCACGCCGTTCGAGAAGTGCAACTGCGTGTAGAGGATCACCAGCACTGAGGCGCAAATCGCAAACAGGATGAACAGGCGGCGGCGGCCGATGCGGTCGGAAAGCCACGCGCCGGCGAGATAGCCGCTGGTCGCGCCCGCGATCAGGACCAGCAGGTAGCCGGTCGAACCGATGACTGAAAGGCCGCGATCGACGCGCAGAAAGGTCGGCAACCAGGTGGTGACCGCGTAATACCCCCCTTGCGCGCCGGTGCCGAGGATGCCGGCGAAGATCGTGATGCGCAGAATGCCGGGGGAGAAAATCTCCCAGATCGCCGGCGGCTTGTGCGCGGCCGTCGCTTGCGCGGCGGCGCGGGCGTGGATCGCCGGCTCGGGAACCCGGCGCTGCAGCATGAAGATGAAGATCGCGGGCACTGCGCCGAAGCCGAACATCAGGCGCCAGGCGAGATCGGGCGGAGCCAGCGAGTAGCACACGAACTGGAGCAGAACCGCGATGCCCCAGCCCACGCCCCAGCCGGACTGGACCACGCCGACGGCGCGGCCGCGATAGCTCGCGCGGACGGTCTCACCGATCAGCACCGCCCCAGCCGCCCATTCGCCGCCGAAGCCAAAGCCAAGCATGGCGCGCGCCGCGAAAAGCTGACCGTAATTCTGCGCGAAGGCGCTCAGCAGGGTGAAGCCGGCGAACCACAGCACGGTGATCTGCAGGGCGCGAACCCGGCCGATGCGATCGGCCAGGAAGCCGGTCAACCACCCGCCCACGGCTGAGCAGAGCAGCGTGACAGTGACCGCAAGGCCGGCAAACCCGCGGTCGACATGCCAGAGCGGCAGGAGCGTGCCGATCACGAGCGGGTAGATCATGAAATCGGTGGCATCCAGGGTCCAGCCGCTGAAGCAGGCCCAAAAGGTAAGCCGCTCCACACCGGTCATCTTGCCGTAGAAAGTGAACAGGCCGGTATCGCCGGCGCTTGTGTCCGAGCCTTGAACTTGGCCCGGCTGTGGATGGGCCCTATCGTCGATGCCGCTCATTTTGGTCGTCCCTCGTTGGGCGGCGCATTATGCTAACGCCACGTTTTTGTGGCGCGGATCGTCCCATGAAAATGTGCGCAGCACAATGCCGCGTTGCATTAAGGAAGAAAGCGGCCGCTTTTTAAAAAAAAGCGGCGCAAAAATTTTTGGCTATGCTGGGTCATGGGCGATGCCGCCGACAACGCCCATGACCCAAATTAATAAAGTTTTTTTGCTACTTTTTGTTCACAAAAAGTAGGCTTCTCTTCGCTTCGCCGGGCGGTTCAGACCATCATGGCCGAGATCGCCGGTTGATCGCTGAGCAACGTGGCGATGGTCTCCAAGCCCCGGCGTAATTCCGCCAATGAATGCGCCCGCCCCAGGCTGAGGCGCACGGCTTCGGGCGGCGCCTCCAGCGCGAAAACGTCGCTGCTGGTGACGCTGATGCCGCTGGCGTGAAGTTGGTTCATGAACGCCCCGCGCGTCCAGGGTGAGGGCAGGCGCAGCCATAAATGCAAGCCTTCCGGATGGCCGCGGATCATGTCGGGGGGGAGAACGGCCCGGGCGATTTCCTGTCGTTCATTCATTTCCGTGCGGATCGCGGCGAGCACGGCGTCGGCGGTTCCATCCTGGATCCAGCGGGTCGCGATGGCCGCGGTCAAAGGTGAGGTCATGGACATCGTTGCCCGTACCGCCCCGGCCAGGCGGCTTGCGGCGCGGGGGTCGGGGGGCACCACATACGCCACCCTGAGCGCCGGTGAGAGGCATTTGGCCAGGCTCGAAACATAATAAGTGAGTTCCGGCGCAAATGTGGCGAGGGGAGGGGGCGTCTGGCGCGGCAGCATGCCATAGGCGTCGTCCTCGATGATCGAGACCTGGTATTCGCGGGCGATGGCGGCAACCGCCTCCCGGCGATTCGCGGGCATGGTGGCGATCGTCGGATTGTGGAGTGTCGGCGTCGTATAGAGAGCCTTGGGATGGTGCTGCCGGCAGGCCTTCTCGAACGCCTCGGGGATTAGTCCCTCGTCATCCATGGCCACCGGGACGAGGCGCCAGCCCTGATGCGCGGCCAGAGAGCGGAAGCCTGGATAGGTCGTGGTGCCGGCACAGATCGCCTCTCCCGGACCGGCGAGCTGCGCCGCGATCGCGAACAGCGCGCCTTGCGCGCCCGGGCAGACCAGGACGCGCTCTGCGGCGAGCGCCGGGAACTTTCTGGAGAGCCACTGCGCGCCGGCGGCCCGGTCGGACATCGCCCCGCCTGTTTCCTGATAATTCAGGAGCAGATCCAGCCCGCCGGGCGCATTCAGGCTGGTGACCCCCTGCCAGAGGCGCGCAATGAGCTTCTCGTCACGAAAATGTGGGGGCCAGTTCGTGCTCAGATCGATCAAGCCCGGCGCCGCGGCTTTTGTCGGCGGCCCGGGCTGCGCCTTGATATAGGTGCCGAGCCCCACGCGGCCCTCGACCAGGCCCCGACGCTGCGCCTCGGTATAGGCACGGGTGACCGTCGTAAAATCGATACCTAAGGAGTCGGCCAAGCCGCGCTGCGTGGGCAGACGGCTGCCCTCGCGCAGCATCCCCGAGGAAATGTCGGCGGCAAGCGCATCGGCAATGGCGAGGTACACCGGCCCATCCGATTTCCGGATGGCAGGTATCCATACACTTGGATCAACGCCTTTTGTCATTGTCCCTTTCCCGGAAGAGATTTATACGTTCATTATATGCTTTTAATGTCGTCTATTGGTCCATACATAAAGCATATAATGGTGAGTTTCAAGTGGGCAGATCTGCCGGTGGATTATGTTTTATCGTCTGAAACACTCAGCAATGCGCGCGAAGAGGCGGGGCGTGAGCCTTTTGCCAGTATCGGGCGTTTGGGGTGTGGGCTGATGGTTAAGGGCATCCGTCGCGCAGGCGCTGCGCCCGCCAAGACGATCGTTTCAGGTACGCCTGTCGCTTGCCCATGGGCTGGCGCGCTGGCTTGGGTGGCCGGTTTTCATGATCGGCTGATGGTCGATCGCAACCGTGAATAGAATGTAAAAGAAGGAAGGCTTTGATGGCAAAACAACGTAGTGTCCCCGGAATCAAGGACTATCACCACTCAGCCGGCGGTTGGGGGGCGTTGCGCGCCACGGCGAAGGCTGTTCGCGAGCAGATGGGCGTCACCGAGGCGCCGGTGGCGCTCTTTCAGACGAACAAGCCGGACGGCTTCGACTGCCCGGGTTGCGCCTGGCCGGACAAGGAGCACACCTCGACCTTCCAGTTCTGCGAGAACGGCGCCAAGGCGGTAACCTGGGAAGCCACCAAGAAGCGCGTGACACCGGAATTCTTCGAGAAGCACACGGTGACGGAGCTGCTGAAGTGGACGGATCACGAGCTGGAGAATGAAGGTCGTCTGACCGATCCGCTGGCCTATGACCCCGCCACCGACACCTTCAAGCAGGTCTCCTGGGAGCAGGCTTACGCCCGCATCGGCGCGATCCTGCGCAGCCTGCCTGATCCGAACATGGGGGAATTCTACACCTCCGGCCGCGCCTCCAACGAGGCCGCGTTCCTCTATCAGATCTTCGTCCGTGAATACGGCACGAACAATTTCCCCGACTGCTCGAACATGTGCCACGAGGCCACCAGCCAGGGCCTGCCGAAATCCATCGGCCTCGGCAAGGGCACGGTGTCGCTCGACGATTTCGAGCATTGCGAACTGATCATTGCCGTGGGGCATAATCCCGGCACGAACCATCCGCGCATGATGGGCACGCTGCATGAGGTGGCCCGCCGCAAGGTGCCCATCATCGTGCTGAACCCGTTGAAGGAGCGCGCGCTGGAACGGTTTACCGATCCGCAGGACGCCGTGGAAATGGCGAGCTTCGGTTCGACCAAGATTGCCTCCTCCTATTATCAGGTGAAGATCGGCGGCGACGCCGCGGCGATGAAGGGGATCATGAAGGCGCTGGTCGCCATGGATGACGCCGCCGGCGGCACCGTTCTGGACCATGACTTCATCGGCACCCATACCAACGGCATCGAGGCGCTGATCGCCGATCTGCGCGCGACCGAATGGGGCGACATCGAGCGCGCCAGCGGGTTGGCCCGCGCGGATCTGGAGGCGGTCGCTTCTGCCTATGCGAAGTCGAACGCGACGATCATCAGCTACGGCATGGGCGTCACGCAGAACGCCAAAGGCACGGGGAGCGTGCAGCAGCTCGCGAACCTGCTGCTGTTGCGCGGCAACATGGGCAAGCCGGGTGCCGGCATCTGCCCGCTGCGCGGGCATTCCAACGTGCAGGGCGACCGTACCGTCGGCATCACCGAGAAACCGCCCGCCTTCATGCTGGAAAACATCGAGAAAACCTACGGCTTCGTGCCGCCGCAACATCACGGGCACGATGCCGTGGCGGCGATGCAGGCGATCTCCGAGGGGCGCTCGAAAGCGCTGATCTGCCTTGGCGGCAATTTGAGCATTGCATTGCCGGATCCAACGCTCTGCGCCGCCGCGATGCGCCAGCTCGATCTCGCGGTGCATCTCGCCACCAAGCTGAACCGCTCGCATCTGCTGGTCGGCAACGAAACCATCATCCTGCCGGTGCTCGGCCGTACCGAGCGGGATGTGCAGGCGAGCGGCGAGCAGGCGGTCACCGTGGAGGATTCGATGTCCATGGTGCATGCCTCGCGCGGCAAGTTGCCGCCCGCCTCGGAACATCTGCGCTCCGAGCCTTCGATTATCGCCAGCATCGCGATGGCGACCCTGCCGGACAGCAAGGTGCCCTGGCAGGCTTTGATCGCTGATTACGACCTGATCCGCGATGGCATCGAGGCGGTATTTCCCGGTTTCGAAAAATTCAACGAACGGATCCGCATCCCCGGCGGCTTCCGCCTGCCTTTGCCGGCCACAGAGCGTATCTGGAACACGCCCTCGAAAAAGGCCGAATTCATCCCGTTCCGCGGACTCGAGGAGGATCCACGGGCGATAACCGGAAATGTCCTGAAAATGACGACCATCCGCAGCCACGACCAGTACAACACCACAATATACGGTCTGGACGACCGGTATCGCGGCGTGTTCGGGCGGCGCGACGTCGTCTTCATGAACGAGGAGGATCTGGCGGAACGCAACCTCGAACATGGCGATCTCATCACGGTCGAAACCGCTCTGGACACCGACAGCCCGATGCAGCTCAGGGGATTCATCGCCATCGCCCACCAGATCGCCAAAGGTTCGATCGCGGCCTATTACCCGGAAGCGAACGTGCTGGTGCCGCTCGATTACTGCGATAAGGAGAGTGGCACGCCTTCGTACAAATCGGTGCCGGTCCGCATCGTGGCACAACCCGCCACATGACGATTGCGCCAGGCCTTGGCGTGGCGCCGGTGCAAATCCAAGTGAGAGTCAATTCCGTAGAGTAGAAGCTCTCGCGAATGAGGGATGGCAACGTAGACCCCTTCTCTACATCCGGTTCTCTATATCAGGGGGTCTACATCCGGCGCCGTGCATTCGCGTATCACCTCTGTCGGGGCCGCCAACAAACAGCAGCCGATAAACATAGGTTGGTCATGATCAATTCCCTTATGAGTGCTGTGCTTCTGGCTGCCGGAATGGCGTGGCAGATTTTTTGGGCGCTGTGCCTTGGCTTCCTGCTCTCGGGCGTTGTGCAGGCGGTGGTGAACAAGGGGGAGATGAGTCGGCTGCTGCCGGATTCCGGGCCGCGCAGCATCCTGCGCGCCAGCCTGCTCGGCGCGGCCTCATCCTCCTGTTCATATGCCGCGGTGGCGCTGGCGCGCTCGCTGTTCCGCAAGGGGGCCGATTTTAACGCCGCCATGGCATTCCAGTTTGCCTCGACAAACCTGGTGCTGGAGCTGGGGGTGATTCTCGCGGTGCTGATCGGCTGGCGCTTTACCCTCGCCGAATTCGTCGGCGGCGCGATCATGATCGTGCTCCTGGTGCTGCTGTTGCGGGCAACAATGAATGACGGCTTGCGCCGTGAGGCCCGGGCGCAGGCGGACACAAACCGCCAGGGAGCCATGGAGGGTCATGCCCTGATGGATATGTCGGTGGGCGAAGGGCCGCTGCTGCAGCGGGCGCTGTCGCCCAAGGGACTGACGGCGATCAGCCATTATTTCGTTATGGACTGGGCCAGCGTCTGGCTGGATATCGTCGGCGGCCTGCTGATCGCAGGTGCGCTCGGCGCCTGGGTGCCGAACAAATTCTGGCAGGCATTCTTCCTGGTGCAGCACCCGCTCGCGGCAAAGCTTGCCGGGCCGCTGATCGGCCCGCTGGTGGCGGTCGTGTCGTTCGTCTGCTCGGTGGGGAACGTGCCGCTCGCGGCGGTGCTGTGGAATGGCGGGATCAGTTTCGGCGGCGTGGTGTCGTTTTTGTTCGCCGATCTGATCATCCTGCCGATCCTGGATATTTATCGCAAATATTATGGCGGTCGGGTCGCGGCGTTGCTGGCGGTGGTGTTTTACGTCGCCATGGCACTGGCGGGTTACGCCGTCGAGCTGTTGTTCGGCGTGCTGCA